>JAADHF010000041.1 GCA_013151965.1 Spirochaetota bacterium | reverse complement strand
CGGTTTTTGCAGCGAATGACCGGATGGCACTGGGTGTTCTTCTGTATACAAAAGAGAATAATATTAAAGTGCCCGAGGATGTTGCCCTGGCCGGGTTCGATGATTCCTTCTTTTCCGAGTATCTTTCCCCTTCGCTTACGACTGTAAAACCTCCTATTTATGAAATGGGTACTATTGCCATGGAGAATATAATCCTCATGCTGGAAGGATCGATATTGAGAAAATTAAAAATTATTCTTCCCACACAGCTGATTATCCGTGAGTCCTGCTGATCTGCATTGCCTTCTTTGCGGCCTCTACAATGTCCTTGATTCCCATTTCGTACTTATCGAGAAGCTCTTCGTAAGGGCCTGTTTAAACAATCGCGTATGCCTGTTCTGACAACAGGTACGGGAAGATTTTCTGACAATACTTCTGCAACGGCAGAACCGAGACCGCCGATAATATTGTTTTCCTCGCAGGTAACAACGGAACCGGTGAACCGGTTTTGCCTGCCATGGTTATAATGAGTTCTTTATCCAGGGGTTTGATAGTAGGAATTTCCACAACGGCAGCATTTATCCCTTCCGACTGCAGTACGGATGCCGCTTTAAGGACTCTCGACATGATTGTGCCGGTGCCTATCAATGTTATATCATTCCCGTCTTTAATGAGTATTCCTCTGCCCAGTTTAAACTGCTGAGTACTGTCATGAAAGTCTATTACTTCGGCCCTGCTTAAACGCAGATAGACAGGACCGTCATAGTCGGCAATTACGGGAAGAATGGATTTAACCTGTTCGTGATCGCTTGCAGAGATTACAGCCAATCCGGGCAGAGAACGCATTACAGAGATATCGGCAATTGATTCATGCGTTGCACCGTCCATCGGTCCGGAGAATCCTCCGTAACCTCCGACAAGCTTAACATTTGTTTTTGCATATGCAACAAGGGTCCTTACAGAGTCTCCTGCGCGCCATGATATAAGCCAGGCAAATGTATTGATAAAGGGAATTAAACCCGTAAGGCTCAAGCCCACGCCCACGCCGACAAGGTTCTGTTCCGCAATTCCCACATCGTAGAAACGTTCCGGAAATTTCCGTTTAAAATCAATTGTTCTTGTTCCGTCCGCCATATCCGCATCGACGACCACAATTCCGGGATTATTTTCTCCCAGTTCCGCAAGTGCTTCCCCGTATGTAAACCTGAGCTGCTTCGGGTTATTGTCTTTCATCTATTCGTTCCTCCGGTTGTTTTTCCGATTTACCGCAGTTTATGATTTATGCGTTAAATGTGCTGATATTTCTTTAATAGCAAGTACCATCTCCGTATCAGACGGTATCTTCCCGTGCCATGTGCTTGTATTTTCCATAAACGATACTCCCTTTCCTTTAACCGTATTGGCAATAATCATAAGGGGAAGGTTTACGGTATCTCCCCTTTTCACAATCGAAAAGGCCTCTGCAATTTCCCTGACGCTATGACCGTTTATCGATACCGTTCTCCAGCCGAAGCTTTTCCATTTATCCGTTACCGGTTCTATCGGCTGTATGGATTCGACGCTTCCGCTTAGCTGGTAACGGTTATAATCAAGAATAAAAACCAGATTGCCCAATCCGTACTTAGATGCAGTCATGGCAGCCTCCCATACGATCCCTTCCTGTGTTTCGCCGTCACCTAAAAGACAGTAAACCCGCGAATCGGATTTTTGCCGGCGCAAACCTAATGCAGTACCGACGGCGACCGAAGCTCCCAATCCTAACGGGCCGGATGACATTTCCACTCCGGGGAGCTTGTTCCTGTCTGGATGTCCCTGGAGTCTGCTTCCCATTTTTCTAAGAGTAAAAAGCTCCTCTTCGGGGAAATATCCGAATTTTGCAAGTACCGGGTAGTATATAGGCGCGCAGTGCCCCTTTGAGATATAAATACGGTCTCTTGCACTCCAGTCCGGATTATTGGAATCGAGAACCGCAGAATGGAGGTATAACGTGGTCAGTATCTCCGCCGCGGAAAAAGAACCCCCGAGATGTCCGGATTTTGCATGAAATACCATCTTAAGTGCAGTTAATCTGAGCTCCCAAGCAGTTCTTTCAAGTTCCTTAATTGTTAATTTATTTTCCATTAATTTTTCTCTTTTTTTTAAAAAAAACTTGCATACTCAAACGAGATATGATAAGCTGAATATAACTGGTTAACCAGTTATATGTCAACCAGTAATCCGAATATTTTAAACGGATTTTAGAAAATTTAACGGGTGTAAAAAAAGCTGATATTTATTAAAGAGAGCCTGATAAAATGAAACCGGAAAGTAAGAATAATAACATAGAGTTTTTCAAGGAAATTGAAGTAAAAAGGCCCTCTGATATTATTATTACACAGGTTAAAAATCTTATATCTTCCGGAAAATTAAAGCCGGGAGTAAAGCTGCCTTCCGAAAGGATATTATCGGAACGTTTCGGTGTAAGCCGGGGATATGTCAGAGAGGCAATTAAAAAGCTCGAGTTTTACGGAATTTTAAAAACCCTGCCCCAGAAAGGAACCATTGTTGCCAGCCTCGGTGTTAAAGCGCTGGAAGGTTTAATTGCCAATATTCTGAATATAGAAGGAACCGATTTCGAATCATTGATGGAGGTGCGGGCGATCCTGGAAATTCAATCGGCACGCCTGGCTGCGGAGAGGGCAACGGAAGATGACCTGTCTGATATTGTAAAGACACATAATGATTTTAAAAATGAAATCGAAGAAGGCAGATCCGGCCTGGAAGAGGATCACCTTTTTCATCTGAAAATCGCCGAAGCTTCTAAAAACAAGGTCCTGGGTTCCCTTATAGGGCTGATTACCCCGGATATTATTGCTCTTTCGAGAAAGGAGATAGAGGTTTCCGTTGCAAGGGAACAGGTAACTCTTATTGAGCATGAGAAAATAATAGAAGGGATCCGGCTTCGAGAACCGGAAAGAGCTGCTTCCATGATGAAAGAACACATGGCAAAAGCCCGCGAAAGGCGTGTTGCTCATTTAAGAAAGAACAAAAACACTCGCAGGAGTGTTTAAAATACCCTAAGGAGGTTTTTATGAAAAAATCTTTTATCATCATCTTAATGATGGTTCTTATGTCCGCGGCATCATTTGCGGCAGGGCAGAAAGAAACTAAATCAGCGAATGTACGATTCTGGTACCATTTTGATAATCCGGAAAGTGCGGTGACACCGCTTGTACAGAAATTCGAAAAGGAAAATCCGGGTATTAAAATTACACCGGAATCCATAGCATGGGGTGCGTATAACCAGAAACTGCTTACCGCTATTGCTGCGGGGTCCCCTCCCGATGTATCTCAGGTGAAACTCTGGTGGCAGCCGCAGCTTATAGAAATGGGTGCACTTACTCCATTGGATGATTATATCAATAACTGGTCAGGGAAAAATGATATATATGATAATGTGTGGAAGTTAACCCGCTATAAGGACGGCAAACAGTATCTGATGCCCCTGCAGATGGTAATACTCTACATGTACTATCGTGCCGACATCTTTAAAGAGATGGGCCTTGTGCCGGCAAAGACACGTGCGGAATTTCTGACACTTGCAAGAAAGCTGACCCGGGACACAAACGGTGACGGGAAAATAGATCAGTATGGTTTCGGTATCCGCGGAGCACGGGGCGGACACGACTGGTGGGGAACATTTGTTCTGTCCAGCGGCGCCAGGTTCTTTCTCCCGGGCGGCAGTTCAGGGCTTATAACTCCGGAGGCGATTGCAGCAAACCAGTGGTATATCGATCTGTACAGGAAGTACAAAGTATCTCCTCCGACAACGCCGAACGACGGATTTAAAGAGATCATTGCAAATATGAAATCCGGCAAAACTGCAATGACGATTCACCATATCGGAAGTTCAAAGACTATGGAAGCGGCATTAGGTGATAAAATTTCGGCGGCGCCTGTACCAAAAGGAACAGAGAGATACTGGACATCTTTCGGAGACGAAGAGAACGGTGTTTTTTCCGCTTCGAAATATAAAGATGCCGCATTTAAATGGGTCGCATTTCTTGCCACTGCGAAAAACAATGCAGTCTGGCAGAAGGCAAGCGGACAGGTATCCGTTAACAAGAGCAATGGCGAAACATCAGAAGCCAAATCGAACAGGTTCTTAAAAGCAACAATAGATTCTGCCGATTTTGCTCACGTGCTTCCTGCTTTGCCTCAGACAGCGGAGTTTGTCGAGTCCGTCTGGCCTACAACAATGCAGAGGGCTTTTAACGGCGAAATATCCAGTAAGGAAATGATGGAAATCTTTGCCAAACTTTTTTCGGGAAAATAATATCTGCGGCCGCCTTTACAGGCGGCCTGCTTATTTCCGGTAGGTAAGCAGAGTGCCTTAAGTCCATGTCAGGGCACCTGTATTGTTAACGGCATAAAATAAAAAGGCAGTATGAATTCAAAAAAATTACTATTTCCATATGTATTGGTAACTCCGGCTGTAATTATTACGGTGCTTATCGTGTTTATTCCGATTATAGAGACTTCGATTATGAGTCTGTTTAATTATGTTATATGGAAGCCTAAAGATTACAAATTTATTTTCCTTTCCAATTATATAAAAGTCTTAAAGGATCCGGTATTCTGGATATCGTTAAAGAATACCGCTATCTGGGTCACAGGTACCGTTTCGCTGCAGTTAATTCTTGGTTTTGTAACAGCCATGCTTTTAAATCGTGATTTCTGGTGGCGGGGAATTGCCCGTTCTTTAATTCTAATCCCCTGGGTAACCCCGAGCGTTATAACTGCCCTGATGTGGCGATGGATGTACGACGGAAACAGCGGAGTAATAAACGACCTGCTTGTAAGAGTGGGTATTTTAAAAGAATATTTTCCCTGGCTGGCCAATAATTCGACCGCCCTCGGTTCTGTTATGGTTGCGCTGATGTGGCAGGGGTTTCCCTTCTTTTCCATTATGATTCTTGCCGGGTTGCAGGCAATTCCGGATTCTCTCTACGAAGCTGCCGAAGTTGACGGAGCCACTCCCCTGCAGAGATTTACAATGATCACTCTTCCCATGCTTATTCCCATACTGTTTACATCGATACTTTTAAGAATTATCTGGGTGGCGAATTCGATGGATGTTATCTATGTAATGACAGGAGGCGGACCGGGTTACAGCACTTACACTCTCCCTCTGTATTCCTTTATAAAAGCGTACAAGTTTATGGATTTTGGTTACGCCTCCACGCTTGCGATCTTTCTTACCCTCTTCCTTGTAGCAGTGGTAGCAGGTTATGTTGTTAAGGTTTTAAAATCTCAAGGGAGTATGGAATGAGAAGACGAATTGTCAGAGGGTTGTTTACCCTGCATATCCCCCTGTTGGTAATTGTCCTTTTCGCACTTGCTCCATATATTTGGATGTTTATATCCTCGCTGACCCCGGAGAAGGACCTCTATACAAAGGAGTTTCATTATTTTCCGGAACATCCGACAACGGAAAATTATTTCCGGATATTCAGCAAAATTAATTTTACATCCAATATAAAAGACAGTCTTATAGTTGCATTTTCCACCATGATCCTCGGATTGGGCATAAGTGTAACTGCAAGCTATAGTTTTTCCCGGTTTAGATTTTTCGGAAGAAATTTTCTGCTTGTGCAGTTTCTTGTAATCAATATGTTTCCCATAGTGCTGCTTCTTATACCTCTCTTTGTTATCATGAGGTTTTTACATGCGCTGGATACTCATTTTGCACTCATTATTGCATATTCCACATTTACAATACCCTTCTCGACCTGGATGATGACAGGTTTTTTTAATGCTATCCCCAGAGAATTAGATGAATCCGCACAGGTGGACGGATGTACCAGGTTTACCGCCATGACCCGTGTCATTATTCCGATTGCCATGCCCGGCATAGCGGCAACCGGTATCTATATCTTTATTACCGCATGGAATGAATTTCTCTATGCTGCCATACTTACGGGAACGCATGTAAAGACTATTCCCGTCGCTCTTCAGAATCTTATAGGAGAGTATGAGATTGCATGGGGTCTGCTTACAGCAGGAGGTGTTGTCAGTGCAATTCCTGTTATTATTCTTTTCTTCTTTATTCAGAAACGTCTGATAAGCGGTATGACAGCCGGTGCTGTAAAGGCATAAAGAGATAAGAATTATACATGCTTCTTATAAAACATAAATTCCTGCAGACAGGTATATCGCCGATGCACGGGAAATAAATTCCTGTTCGCATTATTATTAAAATGAACATTATTGATTCTTTAAACTAATAGAGAAAAGGTATTGATCATAAACAATCAGGATTGTATATTGTGATTCACTGATTGCCGCAGTTGTGCATTACAGCCCGGGCAATTGATCTGATAAAAGAGAGTACGGATGAAAAATGATATTGCGGATGTAGTAATAATCGGAGCCGGAGTTACCGGAGCTTCGATAGCGAGAAGGCTTTCTGTCTATAAACTTGATATCGCTATTGTGGAAAAAGAAGAAGATGTTTCTTTCGGTGTTTCAAAAGCAAACTCCGGTATTATGCATGCGGGTTTTCATCACAGTCCGGGCACCTTAAAATCCGAACTTGAAATTTACGGCAATGCTATGTTTGACGAGCTCCACAGGGAGCTTCATTTTCCGTTTAAAAGGTGCGGAATTGTAGTGGCGGCTATGTCAATAGAAGAAATGAAGACAATCAACCATCTGTATGCTCAGGGGACAAAAAATGGAGTTATCGGATTGGAATTGTGCAGCAGAAACAGGATTCGCTCACTGGAGCCCGAATTAAATCCGGATGTTGCAGGCGGTCTTTATGCACCCACGGGCGGGATAATAGAACCCTACAGGTTTGTCTTTTCCCTTATCGAATCCGCAAAGAAAAACGGTGTAAAAATAATAAATAAATTCGAGGCTTCCGGACAGGAATATAAAAATGGTATTTATACATTAATATCAAAAGAGAATAAAAAACTAAAAGCAAGGTATGTAATAAATGCTGCAGGTCTCTATGCGGACAGGATATCGAAGATGTTTTCCGCACAGGATTTTAAAATTACTCCCAGAAAGGGCGAATACTATCTTTTGGATAGAAACAGTTCTTATAAGCCCACACGTGTAATCTTCCCTGTTCCCACCCGAATATCGAAAGGTATCCTGATAGTTCCCACCGTCGAAGGAACCACATTGCTCGGTCCTACTGCCGAAAGCATTAAAAACAAAGAGGATGTGGCAACTTCCCATGATAACCTGGAAAAGATTTTTCACAGTACAAGACGGTTAATACCGGAAATCTCCGAAAGGGATATTATAACGTCCTTTGCCGGAATAAGGCCGGCAACGGAAAAAGGGGATTTTGTAATAGATTCCTGTGATAAAGTGCCCGCATTCATAAATGCCGGAGGTATTCAGTCCCCCGGCTTAACGGCTTCTCCTGCAATTGCAGAACGCGTCAAGGACATATTAAAAAGAATCGGATGCGAACTTATCGAAAGGGCGGATTATGATCCGTATATAGATGAGCTGCCCAAGCTGCGGGATACGGAACATGAAACATTGGATCTTCTTGTTAAAAAGAATCCTCAGTATGCAAATATAATATGCAGGTGCGAAACGGTTTCGGAAGCGGAAATCGTAGAAGCAATAAAACAGGGCCATACGACGCTCGACGGCATAAAATTCTATACAAGGGCGCAGATGGGAAGATGCCAGGGCGGATTCTGTTCTTATAAAATTATAAAGATAATACAGAGGGAAACCGGTATGCCTTTTAACCGGATTACCAAGAGAGGCGGGGGAAGCTATATACTTAAAAAAACTATCAGCATGGATAGTAAACCTGTGCTTTAAAAAATTGCCGGATAAGATGGAGTAAAGGTATAAAATGAGGGAAAAGGAATACGATGCTGTTGTAATAGGAGGCGGCGCTGCCGGAATGGCCGCTGCGGATATAATAGCGAAAAATGGTCTTAAAGCTGCGGTTCTGGAACGTGAAAACAGGCTGGGAGGAATACTGACCCAATGCATTCACAATGGTTTCGGCCTTCATTATTTTAAAGAGGAACTTACAGGACCCGAATATGCACACAGGTTCATGGAAAAGATTAAAAGCTCCGGCAGAATCGAACTCTTTCTGGAAACAACTGTAACGGATGTTTCTGCGGTTTCGGCAGCTACCGGAAATCCCGGAAAGAAAGTCATATATGCCTATTCCCGGAAGTACGGTGTTCTTAAAATAAAATCTCCCATAATAATTCTTGCAATGGGTTCAAGGGAGCGAAACAGAGGAAACATAGGCATACCGGGCACAAGGCCTGCCGGTATTTTTACTGCCGGGCTGGCGCAGAGATTTGTAAATATAGAAGGTTACAGCCCGGGAGAAAAAGTGGTAATCATCGGGTCCGGTGATATAGGGCTTATCATGGCGCGCAGGATGACGTGGATAGGGGCGAAAGTCGAAGCAGTTATAGAGATACAGCCGTATCCCTCCGGGCTGACAAGGAATGTTGTACAATGCCTTAATGATTTCAGCATCCCGCTTTATCTTTCGCATGTTGTATCCAGGATTTACGGACCGCAAAGGGTGGAAGCTGTGGATGTTACGCCTGTAAAAGAGGGAAAAATACAGGCGGATAAAACATTTAAGATCGACTGCGATACGATTCTTCTTTCGGTGGGATTAGTTCCGGAAAATGAACTTTCCAAAAAGTTCGGGGTTTTAATTAATCCGGAAACAGGCGGCGCTTTTGTAGATGCGCATCTTATGACCTCTGCAGAAGGTGTTTTTGCATGCGGTAATGTACTGCATATACACGATCTTGTGGACTATGTTACAGAAGAGGCAGCTGCTGCGGCTGGTTTTGCAGTGGAATATTTAAACGGCAAACTTAAGAGTGAACAGTTTAAAACCGAACCTGCGGCAAATGTTAAATATGTACTTCCCAATGAGTATAATCCGGAAAGGGATAACAGGTTTTTTTTAAGATCACTGATAGTAAAAAACAGTGCAAAACTTATTGTGAAGCTGAACGGAGGAACCGTCCGGGAAAAGAGGCTTTTGCATGTTCAGCCCTCCGAGATGGTTTCCCTTACCTTAAAAGGTGCAAATCTTGCAAAGTATATAGATAGTAAAAAAGAGAACAAACTTGAGTTTTCTATTTATTAGAAGTTGTTAAAAGGAAATATTAACGGAAAGCGAGCGGAGATATGATTAAAAAGAATCTTATCTGTATTTCATGTCCTGTCGGATGCCGTCTGGAAGTGGAATATGATAAAGACGGAATAGACCGGGAAAAAATAGCTGTCAGCGGCAACAAGTGCCCGAAAGGTATTGTATACGGAGTGGAAGAAGTTCTGTCGCCGAGAAGGACGGTTACCGCTACTGCGGCGATAGGCTCCGTTATCCGGAAGAGACTCCCTGTAAAAACATCGGCTCCGATATCGAAAGAGTATATTTTCCGGCTGTTAAATGATATCTATAATCTTAACCTTAAGCCTCCTGTCGGAATCGGTGATACAATAATTAGCAACTATGGGAACACCGGCGTTGATGTTGTTTCGACTATGGAGCTTAAAAAATGACCTCTTCTCAGCAGGAGGAATATATGCTGAATTTCTTTAATTTCCTTGATTTTTTGATTACCTGGTAATACCTTTTACCACTATGAAAGAAGTAATTCACGAACCGGCCGATTTCAGTTCGAACCCCGGCAACACGGGGAACGCCGCGGCAGAGCCGAGGTTAGTTCTGACAGCAGACCACATAACAAAGACATATCGGCGCGGCTGGCGCCGGATAAAAAACGAGGTTCTCACCGATGCAAACCTCACCATCAAGTCCGGCGAGATCGTAGGGCTTGTCGGTGAAAACGGATCCGGCAAGTCGACGCTGATGAAGATCGTTGTCGGGTCGCTGGACGGCGACAGCGGCCATGCGGATATCCGCGGCAGTTTCGGGTACTGTCCACAGGAGCCTGTTCTGTATGAACGGCTCACCTGTGATGAACACTTCGAGCTCTTCGGCGAGGCGTACAGCCTCGATCGCGGAGCGGTCGATCGAAATCGGAAGGACATCTACGGCATCCTTGATTTCGCCGGTTACTGCGATGTGCGGGTAGAGGAATTGTCCGGCGGAACAAAGGCCAAACTAAATCTCGGACTGGCGCTGCTGCACGATCCCGACATCCTGCTGCTCGATGAGCCGTATGCCGGCTTCGACTGGGACACCTACCTGCGGTTCTGGGAGCTTACGGGCAAACGCCGCGATGCCGGCCGGGCGGTGCTCATCATCAGCCATTTCGTTGCCGACGAAGAGCGGTTCGACCGGATCGTGCATCTTCGTGAAGGAAAGACGGTTCTATGACGGCTACGGCACGGCTTACAGGACGATATCTCGCGGAATACGCCCGCCGGCCCATCAACCTGGTTCTTCTTGTACTGGTTCCGCTGATCTTTGTCGTTCTCGCTTCGGGTACGATAACCGATTTCGCTAAGGTTATCGGTTTTACCGGCAATGCCGGCCAGCTATCCGCACCTACAGCCGGATGGGCTGCGGCATTTCTTGCCGGGGTTGCAGGATTCTTTCAGGTGCTCAACTCCCGCGACGCGGACCGCCGCCTTGCTGCTGCCGGGATGGGTGTCCGACGCATCGTGGTCAGCCGCCTTACCTCGGGGCTTGCCCTCGCTCTGCTGGCAGCTGGAGCGTCGATAGCCGCACTCTTATTCAGGACAGGAATAACTGATCCGGTTCGAACCATCGCCGGAACGGTGATGTTTGTGGTAATCTATCTCGGGATAGGCGTTGCTGTCGGTTCTCTGGTCCGAAGCGATATCAATGGGTCATTGATTGTGATCTTTATCTGGATGTTCGACGTATTCCTCGGCCCGGCGATGGCCGGAAGCGATTTCTGGATAACACGGCTGTTTCCGTCGCACTTTGTAACGCTGGTAATGCTAAACACCGCCGCGGGGCACGTGAGTTCCATCAGTAATCTCGGCTGGGCATTGCTATGGACCTTTGGAGCTCTCGGTTTCGCTGCCGCTGTGTTCTGCGTCACCACTTCGACCCGAAAGGGCAGGCATGCAGCTAAACGCAAACGGGCAGGTTGGCACCGTCTTATTGCCGGTCTTCGCTACGGCTTGCGCGACTACCGCCGCAACATTGTCTTGTGGGTGCTGTTGGTGGTACTCCCGGTTATTTTCATCTCACTCAGTTTCTACATTACACCGGACAAACCGACGCCGGTGGACCTCACGGAAAACGGCATTTCGGCGGTAAAAATCCTCTCCCTGGCAAACGTCCACGGTGCCATCATGGTTCCGATAACCCTCGCATTCCTTGCCGGGCTTTCGGGCCTGTTCATCGTCCAGGGATCGCTCGAGGCTGATGCCCGTCTTGCAATTGCAGGATTCCGTCCGCGTGAGATACTTTCCTCCAGGCTCGGTACTATCGTGGCCGCATCTTTGCTGGCAACTGCTGTGTCGCTTGGTGTTACATCCATCGACTTTATTCCCGAAGACTGGGGCTGGTTCATAGCGGGGAATGTGCTGGTAGCCGTTACTTACGGCATGGTCGGTGTTCTAGTCGGTGTCCTGTTCGGACGCCTGGGAGGACTCTATATGATGTTCCTGCTGCCGTTCATCGATGTTGGACTGGCTCAGAACATAATGTTCTCGGCGGCTCCTCCGGGTTGGGGTGTTATACTTCCCAGCCGGGGCGCTGTACGTGTACTCGTAGACGCCGCATTTACTCCGACCTTCGACCAGCTCGGTGAGCTTATTCTTGCTCTGGCCTGGCTCATTGTGCTCGGCGCCGTGACTGCGGTAATTTTCCGGCGCATCGCCAAGCCGAAGAGGGCCTGATTAATTACCTTTTACACTAAAATCATCTTAAAACAATATTCCAGGGTATTGGTCCGTATTAATTTACACAACTTATTCTATCATGTATACTAACTTAGGTGGAAGATAAGAAATATAGGAAGAGATTTGTGGAAGAATATAAATTAAATAAAAAAATTATACACATATCGTCTCTTGGTGAAACTGATGAAAAGGATTATTGGAAGTCACAGACGCCAACAGATAGATTAAAGGCAATTGAAATAAACAGGAGAATCGTATATGGGTATGCCCATACTACCCAAAGATTTCAGAGTTTTTTTGAAGTTGTTCAACTCCAAAAAAATTAAGTATCTGCTAATCGGTGGTTATGCAGTCGGTTATTACGGTTATCCGCGTGCAACTGCTGATATGGATATATGGGTTGCTATTAGTAAAAGAAATGCAGAGAAGATAACAGAAGCGATTAAGGATTTCGGCATAAATACTCCTGATTTAAATGAGGATATTTTCCTTGAGCCAGGGAAGATAATCAGAATGGGATATCCGCCGATAAGGATAGAAATCCTGACAGAAATATCGGGAGTAAATTTTGAGCAATGCTATACTCGGCATGAAGAAATAAAAATTGATGGAATAAAAGTAAAAATCATATCTTTCGAGGATCTTTTAATAAACAAAAAGGCAAGTGGGCGGCATAAGGATTTAAACGATTTGGAAAATTTAAGATAACAATTACAAGAATCGGATTTGGCAATACATGAGTTTTACCTAAATTGAGCGATTTTCACAGAAATTACTGATTTATGCGGTTAATAATTGGAATTGGTCTTACCTTTTAATTTCGTTCTGCATCTTATTAATGAAAGACTATTTCCGGCATTGTGTTAACTCCGGTTTTTATTAACCCCGCCCTCTCAATTCTCAATCTTCGAATAAATAATGTATGAAGTACTTTTCGAAAAAGCTATACACGTACTATGGAAAATTTCAAAAAAATGTTTCTCACTATTGGAAGAAAACACCTGTTGTTTCAATTTTGTCTATTTTAAAAAGTTAAGGAATTTACTTCATCTTCTAATTAAAAAATTCATTTTTAGATTAAAAGTGATACAAATGTATACATTTTAAATATTATTGAATAATATCGTATTCGGATTGTATAGTTAATTGATTCTGCATTAATGTTAGATTTTAAGGAGGAATAAATGTCCAATCTTTTATCAACATGGAAACGAATTATTTTTAATCCGAAAGACGGGTATAAAAGCATCACCGAAGAAACAAAGATATTTATGCCTGTTGTAATTATTTTAATTATTTCAATAGTCTCGATAAGTATAATGCTTCCGATTATAACAAGTAAAACATATTTAAAGGCAAGTATCGGCATTCAGATTCACAAAATGGAAAAAAAGGGAACAACCCTTAACGAACAGCAGTTGGAATCTATGAATAAATACTCAAACTCGAAGATTTCTAAAATTATTGCCATTGCCGGTTCGTATTTAGGAGGTATTGTCGGTTATTTACTGATCTTTGTTATCGGCGCCTTTGTTCTATTGATTCTATCAAGGATTTTCAGGTGTAAGGATATCTCCTACAGGCTTATTTTAAGGATAATTGTTTTTACGGCGATAATCACTGCTGTTCAGGGGCTTATAAAAATAGTCATAGTATACTTTTCCGACTGGCAGGCCGCCTTAAAAACAGCCCGGACAATGAGTGATCTTAAGAATGCTCTTGCTGCGAATCTGAGCGCTGCAGCATTCTTCGATCCCAAATCGATGAACAGGGTTTTGTTTTATTTAATTGATTATTTTACGGATATTTTTAACATAATATATTTTGTTTTTATATTTTACGGCCTTTCCGCAGCAGGTAAAATTAAAGAGAATAGTGCTCTGGCAATTACAATTGTTTATGCGGTACTTGCATCACTGCCCGGATTCGGGGCAATACTATTTATCTGAAGGTTTTAAAAAGTGAAAAAGTATTGTCTATCCCTGGTATTCTTAAGTTTCTGTATTTTTCTTCAGGCGGAAGAAAAAGAGGTGTTAACCCTTTCTTCTGCGGTAATAAAGCTTAAGGAAAACTTAAACGATTATAAAAAGAACATTTATTCTCTGGAATCCGCAAGGGCATCATACCTTAATTCCAGAGCTTCGCTTTATCCGTCTGTTAACGGAACGGCTCCTGTTACTGTTAAAAACAGTTCAAAAACTTCAGGAACATACATAGGTACGGATTATACGATAAACAATTCGAGATTCTGGACAATTGCACCGGAGCTTAACTTAAGCCAATACCTTCCTACAGGAGGAACCCTTAACTTAAGTGTTAAAGACGCGTTAATTATTACAGGCGCAGGGAGTATCGATCCCGAGAGCTTAAAGTCCGAACTCGGCGGTACGGATTTAAAGTATCAGAATACGCCCGGTATCGGGATTTCTCTTACTCAGCCTGTTTTTTTCGGCGATGCCTACGGCGCCGGCAGGCGGATAGCGGAAAACACTCTTAATATTGCGAAAAAAACATTTTTACTTAATGAGAACACACTGGCAGCCAACATGCTTCGGGAATATTTTAATCTTAAGTTTTTAAAATATTCAAGTATGCTTATAAAAACGAGACTGGACAGTGCGAAGGATAATAACAGGAATACAGAAAAAATGTTTAACCTGGGCCGTGTAACAAAGCTTGAACTGCTGCAGACAGAAGCTGCCCTTAAAAAGGCGGAGATCGACCTGTTCGATGCGGAAGAACAGTTTGCCAATGCAAAAAAGGAATTCTTAAGCAAATACGGGTACAAGAAAGGTATTGTTATAGGTACGGAAGTGGAGAATATATGTGATTATTCCATTTTACGGAACAAAGATGATATTCTAAACCGTGCCATGGGAAGCAATATCGGTTTATTATTTGCACGCTACAATTTGAATATTGTTAAGGACAACCTTATAAATACCAGGTACACCGCTGCGCCTGTTTTAAACCTGGCAGGCAGTATCGATTTTTCCACGACAGCGGATTCTGCTACGGATTTTAACGAAGCATTTAAAAACTCGTTTAATGATAATTCCAGCCAGGTGTTAAGTGCAAGTATCAGCTTATCTGCAAAGCTATTCGATGCGGGCAGTCTAAAAGAAAAGATAGACAAGGCTCATAATGATATAAAGGCAAATGAATACGAGGTTAAGAGTAAAAGGGCGGATATTATTACAAACCTGAATACGTTATTCCGCAAAATCGAAAAGAGCAGGAAGATAAATAAATATTCGGAACTTAATATTCAAATTGCAGAGTTTAGATATGAAAAGGGCAAAAAGGATCTGGAGCTGGGGCAGATAGCACAGAACGATCTTAATAAAATGAGTCTGGAGCTGGAAAATGCAAAATTGGCGCTTATAAGTGCAAAAATCGAAACCAATATGGATTATGTAAATATATTGCTTTTAGAGGGAGAAAGCTTAATAGACCTTTTAAATAAAAAAACAGGAAAGTAGTATGACAAAAAAAAGAGTTATTTCTATTGTAATAATTGCAGTAGTTGCGGTTTTTATTACAGGGGCCGTTATATCGAAAAAAAGAAAACATTATGCGGAAATCGAGGCCGGAGAGGTTAAAACCACAGATCTGGCCAGAGAAGTATCTGCAAACGGTGAAATCAGAAGCCTGGAACACATTAAGGTTGTATCGAAAACAGGGGGAACTATTGCCCGTATCTTTGTTAAAGAGGGCGAATATGTTAATAAAAACAAACTGCTTGTATTAATAGATTCGGAAAAAATACTCGTTCAGAGGCAGTCGGCAGTATCCGCCCTGGAGAGTGCAAAGAAAGCGGTAAAGAGTGAATTATTAAACTTAAGGGCCGGGTATATTCAGGCAAAAACAGATTATGAACAGGCAAAAAGAAACCTTAAGAATACCGAAGAAATGTATAAAATAGAATCGGCAAGTGATCAGCAGCTTTCCTCGGCGAAAGACAGCTATGAAATAGCAAAAGAGAAATATATATCTTCTGTCCAGAGATTAAATCTAAGGGAAGGCAGAGGAATAGATGATCCCGTGGATATAAGTTCCTCTATAGATAATAAAATAGTTGCCGGTTCCATAGAGGTAAAACATGCGGAAGCTAATCTGAATGCAGTCGATACCGATCTTAAAAATTGTAAAATCAGGGCTGCAATCAGCGGAATAATAACGGAACTGCCTGTTGAACAGGGTGATATTATTGCCCGTGGTTCCGAAGTTGCAAGAATTCAAAATCCCGATAAACTCGAAGTAACCGTTAATATCGATGAAGTTGACATCGGTTATATTAAAATCGGACAGAAGGCAAAAATAGAATCCGATGCGTTCATAGATCATACATTGTACGGCGAAGTTTTCTATATTGCACCTGTTATTAAAAGAGTCGGAGATTCCAGGGTATGCGAGATAAAGATTAATCTGAATGACCCTGAAAAGTATGCTAAAATCGGTGCAAGCAGTTCCATCTATATTACAGTGGAAAAACGCAGTAATGTCCCGGCAATCGGCATAGATCAATATATCTTTGAAAAAAATAAAAAATACGCCTATAAACTTGTAAAGATCAAAGACAGTACGAATTTATACAAAGTAGTAAAAACAGAGATAAAGACGGGAATTATCGGAATAGAAAAGGTGGAAATCCTTTCCGGGCTTAAAGAGGGGGATAAAATAGCGGCGGAAAACCTTAAATCTCTTTCCGGCGGACAGACTGTTAAGTTAAAGGAAAAAAAGAAAAAGAAAGATAAAAATGATAAAGCTTCGTAAGATAAATAAGATATACAAAATGGGACTTGTGGAGGTAAAGGCTCTGGTGGATATAAACCTGGATGTATCCGAACACGAGTTTGTCTGTGTAATGGGTGCCAGCGGATCGGGGAAATCCACCCTGATGAATATCATAGGATGTCTGGATAAGTCCACGGAGGGGGTATATGAACTCGACGGGAAGGATGTTTCGCAGCTTAACGATTCGCAGCTTGCAGGCATAAGAAATAAAAAGATAGGTTTTGTTTTCCAGACCTTTAATCTGCTCCCGAGAATTACCGCATTACGTAATGTGGAACTGCCTCTGGTTTATTCGAAGATAAAGGAAAACCGGAGGAAACAAATGGCATCGGAAGCACTGGAAAAGGTGAATTTGGCAGACCGGGCAAAACATAAACCGAATGAACTTTCCGGAGGACAGCGCCAGAGGGTTGCAATCGCCAGAGCGCTGGTAAATAGTCCGAGTATTATTTTTGCCGATGAACCTACAGGCAATCTTGATTCCCGTACGGGGCTTTCCATAATTTCTATTTTTCAGGCACTGCATGCGGAAGGGGCTACCATTATCATGGTAACTCACGAAATGGATATCGCTCTCCATGCGGAAAGAATCGTTTACTTAAAAGACGGGAGAATTGTCGGTGATGAGAAAATAAAAAAGTCCAAAAAGGCTCAGGAAGAACTTTTAAAAGTAGCTGATCTGGATAATGACCTCCTTATCGATGCCATCTCCAAACATGAGTGATATATAGATGAAAATAGCGGAAGGAATAAGGCAGACCTTCGAAATAATCCGGGCCAACAAGGTACGCTCTTTTTTAACAATGCTCGGTATAAATTTCGGAGTGGGCAGCCTGATTGCTATTTCTATTATAGGACTGGCCTTTAGAACTTCCATAGTTAAAGAAATGGGTAAGTATGGTTCCACGTTGATATGGGTACAAACAGACCGCAGGGTGTATGTAAGCAGGGAAAAGAGGACGCTTCTCGATATTAACGATATCAAATTTTTTAAGAATATGCTGCCGGGACTTAAATACAGCTCCACGCTGATGAATACTGTTTATCCGGTGAAATACAGGGGCAGGGGAGGAAAAACAAGTGTTTTTGGTGTGGACCCGGGTGATTTTAATATATTTGCCATTAAGTTGGCAAAGGGAAGATTTTTTGTAGATCAGGATATAAAGCTTCACAGACGGGTATGTGTTATAAGACCCGATATAGCACAGTCTCTGTTCGGGGATGAAGATCCGATAGGTAAAAGGATAAACATACTGGACAGGGATTATACGGTAATCGGATTAACGGTTAGACGTTCGAGGGGTTTGCTGAATGACGGTTCGGATAATAGAACGATTTTTATCCCGTCGTATTATGTCGCCGCCGGGAAATGGGGCGGAAGAAATGTAAAATACTGGGTATACTTAATGAAGTTTGATACACTTGATAATGTCAACAGTGCAATAAACAGAATAGATAATTATCTGATAAACAAATACGGTTATATCCGGGGGAAGAAGCGTTTCAGGATAACCAGGATGGATTTCTATATTAAGATAGCCGATAAGGTTTTAAATATTGTCGGTACTTTAATTATAGTCATTGCTGGAATTTCGCTTGTCGTGGGGGGGCTCGGCATAATGAATATCATGCTTGTCACGGTTACGGAAAGAACGAGAGAAATAGGCATAAGAATGGCTGTCGGTGCAAAAAGCACGGACATACTTGTTCAATTTATAATAGAGGCTGTCACGCTGTGTCTTTTAGGCGGAGGAATAGGTATTATATTCGGAATCGGAATTGCAGCTATTGCCTGCGCTATTTTAAAGTGGCAGTTTATTATAAGCCTCTTTTATATCGCCGCCGCTTTAAGTATTTCCACGGTAATCGGCCTTGTTTTCGGCATCTATCCTGCTCATAAAGCTTCCAAAATGATGCCGATAGATGCCCTGCGGATAGAATGATTATGTTTAGAATACTATTCAGCGAAGCAATATCTGCAATCGCCTCGAACAAGTCGAGAACTTTTCTGACACTTCTGGGAATAGTAATTGGTATTGCTTCCGTAATTACGGTTATTGCAGCGGGAAACGGAGGTAAATCGATTATTATGAAGGAGTTTCAGGGGCTTTCGCCTGATACAATCTACCTGTCTCCCAATTACCGCGATTGGCAGAATAACCATTCGTTTAGAATCGATAAGATAAATGATAAGGATATAGATGACCTGGAAAAATACGTACCGCAGATAAAGGACATAGCCCCTGTTATTTCCA
This sequence comes from Spirochaetota bacterium, assembly GCA_013151965.1. Taxonomy (GTDB): domain Bacteria; phylum Spirochaetota; class Spirochaetia; order SZUA-6; family SZUA-6; genus SZUA-6. Next base: position 7,408 of record JAADHF010000041.1, on the reverse strand, counting down.
TGAGTACAATAGTTAAAACCGCTGATAATCAGGAAAAGGTTTCCATAACGGGCACCAATAATAACTATATTAATTTTGTGGAATATAAGCTCGATTACGGAAGGATATTTTCCCGGAATGAGGTTAAATATCAGGCTAAAGTTGCAATAATCGGCAGTCTGATTGCGGACAAGTTTTTCCCGGGGATAAACCCTGCCGGAAAATATTTCACGGCATTCGGAACGCCTTTTCAGGTAATCGGTGTCTTAAAGAGGAAGGAAAAATCAAACTCCATATCCCTGTCGGACCCGGACAAGGGGTATAACAACAGCATTGTGATTCCAATCGGGGTATTTAAAAGGTTATTCGGAAATCGGGGCGGATACAGTGAGGTGCTTGCAAAAGTAAAGGATATTTCAAAAACAAATGAAACAAAAAAAATAATATTAAGCGTTTTAGCAAAAAACCACGGTAAATGGGATAACAAGTACGACAAGTTTATGATTATCGAAATGAAAGAACAAATAGGGATGATAAACAAGGTAACAGGATCGGTCACAATCGGTGTTGCCCTTCTTGCGGGGATTGCACTTCTTGTCGCTGCAATAGGGATAATGAATATCATGCTCGTATCCGTTAAGGAAAGGACACGCGAAATAGGCATCAGAAAGGCATTGGGAGCAAAACGAACACATATAATGCTTCAGTTCTTAATAGAAACGATTCTGCTGTGCGGAGGGGGAGGTCTTTTAGGACTCGGAATTTCTTTTCTTGCTTCGTTCTTAATAGGCCGTTTTGCGCACTGGCCTTTGATTTTTAATCCTGTTACCGCTATTATTGCAGTAATTTTATCCGTAATAACCGGTCTGCTCTCCGGCCTGTATCCGGCCACACGGGCTGCTAAACTGCCCCCGCATGAAGCCTTAAGGTACGAGTGATTATATTGTTTATTTGCCCTTAAAAATGACAGTTAATCTGACATCATCCGGAATAGTGATATCCCATGACAGATGCCCCGAAGCATTTTCCTTTGCAAGCAGGTACACATTAGAGCCGGGGCCTTTTAGACCGGATGACAACTCGGAGGCACTGACAGCCATTTCCGGCGCGGGGTCATAGTTGTAGAGGTTAATGGAACCAAGGTTATATTCATTACCATTGATGGTTGAGGTAAACCAGCCTCCGGAGTTGTATTGATACATAGGCGGCGCTTCGGTCCTGTCCGATAGAAAGATTGCACCTCCCCACCGCTGAAGAAGGCGCTCGAAGGATTCCGTTCCGCCGGTATATGCCTGAACGGCATACTCGATAGCCCTTTTGTCGGTATAACCGGAAGAGACAACATTATTAAGAAATTCCACCCCTCCGTAATTGCGTGCAAGCCAGGCGCCGAATGCATATGCAACCGGATAGTCCTGGACATAAAAGGTTTTGGGATAATTCACTATAAGGGGCCTGAATAGATACTGATTAAACCAGGGAAGCCGCCCGTCTTTATTACCCGGATCGCCGGCCGTTGAAATTTGCGGAGACACACCGCGGGGACCTTCCACACCTATCTTGTCTGCAAGAAAATCTTCTACAAGCATGGAGCACATTTCATTTATCCATGTTTCGGTAGTACCCGGGGCTTCCGCAATAAAAGTTTTCTGGTAAAAATGAATCATGTGCTGAAACTCATGCGCAAGAGTGGAGAATACCACTTTGGGCCAGAAAGCGCTGTCTGTCCATCCGGTGTTCGAATCCGTGGGGGATCCGTCCGTTGAAGGACTTGCATACATGACAGAATCAACAACAAACATTATCCTTTCGTTGGAATCCGGAACATCTGAGGCAGTAAAATTATTCCCTGCCCAGAAATAACCGACAACCCCTCCATTGTCGCTGTTGTCACCATCGATATCAGCCAGCAGTATGGTAATCTCTCCGTTAAAACCGATTAAATTGGAATAACCGGTATTTCCCCATTCCGCTCCGAGGATATTGGTAGTCCAGTCGTATATATCATTATCCAATCCTGTTTTAAGAAACTTCTCCTTTAAAATGTCTATCATCTCCTGTGTTACAAGCAAGGTGCTTTTTATTACCGGTTCCTTCCATAGAGTCGTTGGCTACCCATATATTAAGTGTTCTGTTTCCCTGAGCTGTTTTAACAGGTCCAGATACGGATTGACATGTAGCATCTGCTGTTACCTGGCTATCCCCTTCGAACACGCTGAAGGAACCGGTGCCGCCTGCAATATCGAACCCCGGGATCCCTGGTACCGGGGCAGTACTTTTGTCAACTACGGAGGGAATAATAGATTTTACAAGCTCCCTTGTGCTGTTATCTATAAATTCATGCAGCGAATTTCGTTTTTCTCCGGGATCTTTGAATTCTGCCGGAACCGGTGCAGGGAATTCCTCACCGTTTACTATGATAGATTCGGATGTTACATCCGGTGTACCGGCTCCTGCCTTTTTGTTAACATTTGTAAATGAAAAAACGATATCAACCGGTGCATCTGTGATATCGATTTCGTAATGGATATTCCCGGTCGAATCGATATGTTCCACTGCAATTTTTGCATCATTCTTATAGGAAACGGTATTCAGTGAACACGAACTTAGAGAATACAAAATTACGGCTATAATAATAACAAAGTGAAAATAATCAGTTTTCTGAACCATTATTTTTGCTCCTAAAAGAATACCCTGCGAAAACAGAAAGTGCAATAATATGTACGGGGATAGAATCATGAGTCAGGAAACCCTGAGCCGATGAATAGTGATAAGTAATTTTAAGCCCCAGATCGATATATCCGGGCCCCATAGACAGAGAATATCCGCTGCTTAACATACCGCCTAATGAAGCATTCAGCATCTGATCCCCGGGAACTATGTATGCCGAGGTAACCCCGTTACTCTTAAGAAAGACATGCCCATCTCCCGTCCGGAAACCCAGCAGGGGACCGATCATAGCAAAAAACACACCACTGTGAAATTCCAGGTTAAAAGATACAAGTGCAGCCGAATCGATATTAAAATAGGAATAACTCCGGCCCTCCGCTGGTTTTCCTTCTGCATTGTATCCGAGAGCTGCGAAAGCAAGGGGGCCTCCGGAAATATCAAGGGCTGCGCCGAACCGTGCAGTAAGAGACCATTGAGTAAAAACATCTATCTGCCATACTTCATAACCGGCTGCCCGGGCGGACTCTGCACCGGTTTCCAGAAGAGCATCTTTTGCCAGATCAGCTCCTTTCCCGAACCCGTACCCGCAGCCAAAAGCTCCCGAAATACCAAATACAGAAGGTACAAAAGAGGAGAATACGGTTTTAGAAGCCGAAGATTCGGCAAACACCCCAATAAGGCTTATAAAGAAGAACAGAATTGTTGGAAGAAAGAATATTTGCCGTTTCATAGTCCTGCAGTATTAATTTACTGCACTGCTTTAACTAAAGGAAGCGGTTCCGTACCAGAAACAGTTTTATTTTCCGGAAATGTCAAAGTAAAAGTTCTGTACTTATCTTTAAATTGAAGAACTTTTAAGTTATCTTTACCGGTCATAACTGTTTTTTTAAGCGCTGCTCCATTGCTGCTGATTTCCGAGTTATCAGGATCCCAGCCAAGATATAAAGAATAATATTTATCCTCACCATCTTTGCCGTCCTTTAAGATAGAACCATCTGTACCTTTATTTACCGTTATAGATATATCATAAGAAATTACCGGACCATTATCCGTATTTAAATATTGATCAAGTACAGCAGTACAATCTGCAAGGGTCGAACTATAGTACCTGGGAGCGGTTGTATCGTAACTATTGATGTAATAAAAATAATAATAGTCCCCAAGATCAGAACTGTATTGATATTGATATTCACACAGGGCATACTTTACCGAGTATGCTCCCTCATCTATTTCATAACTTGTATACAAATCCCAATAATCCGGAAATGAAATTCCCTGCAGGTCGGTCCAATAAGCATCAGCATAGGAATAAACTGCTACTTCCAGATAAACTTTTCCGTCCTTTCCATCTTCACCCATAAGAATACTGCATCCGGATAACGCAAGAAGAAGACCGGAGACAAGCAAGACAGCAAATAAACATGACTTTTTCATTACAAGACCTCCATAACCAACATTTTATTATGGAAGTATAACATTAATAAACTAATGCGTATAATGTTTTTCCATAAAAGTTTTTTATTGTGATATAGTTAATCTTATTTTTAAAAAAGATCACAGATTGATAAATTCCTCTCACAATTCAGGTATTCTTAACTTTTGCAAGAAAATATTGATGCATCCTTAAATCCCCGGTTAGTTCCGGATGAAACGATGAGACAAGCAGATTACCCTGTTCGGCGGCAACGACTCTGCCGTCTTTAAGCCGGGCAAGAATAGTAACTCCGTTACCTGTTTCCTTAATAAGAGGAGCCCTGATAAAAACAGCCCTGAAAGGTTCCTGTCCCAGATACGGGATATCCAGATTCTCTTCGAAACTCTCACGCTGTCTTCCGAAAGCATTGCGCTGTACCGTTATATCCATTAATCCGAGAATCGTTTGTTCGGAATGCCCTACATGTTTTGCAAGTGCAATCATTCCGGCACATGTTCCGTATACCGGAAACCCTTTGCCGGCCAAATCTATGATCCTGATGCCTGCATTGTACTTATTAAGCAGTTTCCTCATGGTTGTGCTCTCTCCTCCCGGAATAATAAGTGCATCGATTCCGTCTAACTGCTCCGGGAATTTAACAGGCACGGGTATTGCTCCTGCTGCATGCAGGGATTCCATATGCTCTGCAAATGATCCCTGGAGTGCCAGGACTCCTATTCTCATTTTCACGTTGCTACCAGCCTCTTACCGATAATCGATCCTTTTCTTCGATGACAGAAAGTTCAAGTCCGTACATTGCTTTGCCGAGTCCCTCGGAAATTTTTGCAAGAACATCCGGATTATCGTAGTTCGCAGCGGCCTCCACTATTGCCTGTGCCATTTTTTGAGGATTCTCCGATTTAAAGATACCTGATCCCACAAAAACTCCTTCGGCACCCAGCTGCATCATCAGTGCGGCATCCGCAGGTGTTGCAATACCTCCCGCAGCGAAGTTTACAACGGGGAGTTTCCCTGTTTCTGCAATCTCTACAACGAGATTATACGGAGCGCCCAGGTTTTTAGCCTCCGCCATCAGCTCTGTTTTATCCATATTGTTAAGTTTCCGTACTTCGTCCATTATTTTTCTCATGTGAATAACCGCCTCGACAACGTTTCCGGTTCCGGCTTCTCCCTTTGTTCTAATCATGGAGGCACCTTCTGCAATTCTTCTTAACGCTTCTCCCAGGTCCTGTGCCCCGCATACAAAGGGTATTTTATAGAGGTTTTTATTAATGTGATGTTTGTTGTCAGCGGGAGTTAAAACCTCGCTCTCGTCTATATAATCAACCCCTATGGATTCCAGTATCTGTGCCTCGACAAAATGGCCGATTCTGACTTTTGCCATTACAGGGATGGTTACTTCGTCCATTATTGTTTTTATAAGTGCAGGGTCGCTCATTCTCGCTACCCCGCCCTGCGCACGTATGTCGGCAGGGACTCTCTCCAATGCCATAACGGCGACGGCACCCGCATTTTCCGCTATTTTTGCATGTTCCGCTGTAACCACATCCATAATTACGCCGCCTTTCAGCATCTGTGCAAGTCCTCTTTTTGTGATATCCGTTGATTTCTCCATGTGTCTATCCTCCTGAAAGATAAATAGTTATATGATTCTTACCTAAGATAAGCCGGCAAGAATATTTCCTAATATTTTTATACCGTCCCAGATTTTTTCTTCATCGATGCCTCCGTATGCTATCTGAAAACCGCTTTTTTCCCATTCTTCCACGGAGAAAAACCGGTCCGGCGCAAATACGACACCCTTCTGGCGGGATTTTATAAGCAGATCAACCGCATCCACACCGCCGGGAAGTTCGACCCATAGAAATTGTCCGCCGGTAACATTGCTCCTGGAAGTTCCGGCGGGAAAATATCGGGCAAGTGCGTTTAAAACAACATTGTTTCTCTCTTTAAGCAGATTCCTCTTTTTCTTAAGCTGTTTGTCGAAAAAACCTCTCTGCAGAAATTCGAGAACAGCAGCCTGTAATATCAAATTAGTGTAGAGGTCGGTTGATTTCTTTAAGACCGAAAGCTTCCTGATAATTTCTCCGGGCGCTAAAATCCAGCTTAAGCGAATACCAGGAAAAAGTGTTTCCGAGAAGCTTCCCATATATAGAATGCTTCCGTTTTCGTCCCATGATTTTAAAGGAAGCATCTGTTTTCCGTCGAAGGATAATTCATGAGCGTAGTCGTCTTCGATTATAATGATGTTGTATCTGCGGCAGAGTTCGACGAGTTTCTGTCTTCTTTCTGCAGGGAGTGTGCACCCGAGCGGATTCTGGAATGTTGGAATTGTATAGAGAATTTTGACCTTTCTTCTCCGCAGAACATTCTCCATGACATCAAGACGAATTCCATCTGAATCCAGAGGTACTCCGATGCAGTTTGCCTGGAGGGACCGGAATACACTGAGAGCGCCCGGGTAGGTTAAATTTTCCAGGAGTACCGTATCACCGGGGTCGATAAAAAGCTTCCCGATGATACTTAATCCCTGCTGGATCCCGCTGGAAATTAAGATATTTTCCGCTTTAACCTGAATTCCCCTTCGCGCCATAAAGCTTGTTAAATAATCCAGCAGCGGGGGAAAACCTTTAGAAGAACCTGCTCCGAGAAGAGATGTACCGTACCGTCTGAAAGCAGAGAGAAAAGAATCTTTAAAATCCTCTGCAGGGAAATGTGTCTGATCCATGTTATCCGATTCAAAGGAAATCAGATCGCTGTTGGAATTTACTTCCCATAATTTTTCGAGGCTTAAAAACGCAGAGGTGTAGGACCGCGCCCAAACCGTGGAGAAATAACCTTTAAAACTGAACTTAGAAGAGTGGTTTTTATAACCGGAATCATGCTGAATCTTACCATACTCATGGACAAAAGTGCCCCTGCCGACGCCTGAATATACATAGCCTTCTACCTCGAGCTGTTCGTAGGCCTGAATAATTGTGTTTCTGCTTACTCCGAGAGAACCGGAAAGTTCCCTTGTCGACGGAAGTTTTGTATCCGGCTTGAGCAGATCTCTTTTTATAAGTTCTTCAATGCCCTTTTTAACCTGAATATAGAGAGGCGCCTTTGCATCGCGGTTTAGTTTTAATATCATTCTAAACTCCACATTAAAAGTAGTTTTAACAGTCCTTAAAGGAAAGTTCCAATTGCTCAATATTATAATAGAACCATTCCATTTTATTGTGTAAAAAAAATAAATTGGTACTATTGGACTTGTTTAATTGATTGGCTGCAGGACGATAAACGAAAAATTTCTTTAATGTATTGTTAATGGCGTATAGGTTA
>JAADHF010000100.1 GCA_013151965.1 Spirochaetota bacterium | reverse complement strand
GAAAATAGGAATAATCAGTATCTGTTACAAAAAGATTTATTCTGATCATATCTGCTGTTCTGATATTTGCAAAATCAGGAACTATGAATTTACCTATAAGTTCATTCCCCTTTACGGTATACACAACCGCATCGGCTGAACTGTCTGCAGATGATATCAAACTGCCTGTTGCCGGACGTGCCGATTCCAGACCGTCTTTATCATACCCGTCAATATAGTATTCCATTACACCGACCCATGCATATGCGACAGAAACACCATCCGGATCTGTTTTGGGTAAATAATTTCCGCTGTCCGTCCCATCAGGGGTAATACCTGTCGAATAACCTACGGCTGGCCAGTAGGGGATTGTCCTTACAGTTATAACCTCCGGACCGGATCCGTTCGTATCATCCCTGTCGAGAGTCACTGCAGGTTCATTCGGATAGCTGGTATCTCCATTCATGACAGCACGAACCGTATTAAGAGATGCTATATTCTCCCACGAAATATGTTCACGATTACCTGTACTATCAGGGCCAAAGCCTAAACCGATAGCAGAATAATCCTGATTCGGCTTTGTAAAAGCAGTCTGCACCCCGGGGTCTACAGCCGGACCTCCGTTTCCGTCTCCTTTGACGTATGTAAGGTGGGCATCCACATCCTTGTAGACCTCATTCCAGACCAGAATAAATGAAAGTGCGGAAGATGCAAGATTTGTATTTTGATCCATCTCGATCCCAAGCACTTTCCCCAGATCCTGAGCCATTCCGCCCACATATACATCCTTCGGCGGGAAAAACCATCCGTTTAATACGGCTGCAATCTTATATTCACCGGGATCGACATTTGTAATTGTAAAATTTCCGGACGAATCACTTTTACCGGTATAGGTTTTAGCTGTATCGGATTTCAGCGTCATTGTAATACTCACACCGCTTAACCCGGTAAGTTTCGCACTGCGTGCATCCACTACGGTACCGCTTATGGACGTCAGCATAGCGACAAGAAACTGACAGCCGGTAAAAGCAAATACTAAGAGTAATGCTCCGCCTAAAATCAATAACTTCTTTTTCATTAATATTACCTCCTGATAATAAATAAATTAAATAACTACAGGTAATCTATATTGTAACCCGTGAAAAGTTAAAAATCAATGTTGCTTATGTATTATTAAAAAAACATCCTCATTTACACACCGGCAATATAACCGCCGTCAACAGGAAGAGTGACCCCTGTAATATACGATGCTGCATCGCTTGCAAGAAAAGCAGCCGCAGATGCAATTTCCTCCGGCTCCGCCATACGCTTCATCGGGATTTTAGAAGCCATTTCCTCTATTACATCTTCCGCATCCCTGCCTGACTGCTCCGCTTTAACAGCCGCCAGTTCATTAATCCTTTCCGTTAAGGTATAACCGGTCGCAATATTATTAACCGTAACGCCGGCAGCCGCAAATTCCAAAGAGAGCGTTTTTGCCCAGCCGGTAACAGCCATCCGGATACTGTTGGATAGAATCAAATTTTCTACAGGCTGCTTTACAGTAATAGAGGTTAAATTAATAATCCGGCCCCATCCGCTTTCCGCCATAGCCGGAATAAGGAGTTTTGTGAGTTCTTCGGCACTTAGAAAATTCTGTTTAAAGGAATGTATCCATACGTCAGCGTTAAATGATAGATTGGGTCCGGAGGGAGGTCCTCCGGCGTTATTAATCAGAATATCAACATTACCCCAGAAAGCTTCCGCCTTTTTTGCTATTGCCGGAATCTCTTCTATAACAGAGAGATCCGCCGGTATAAACCGGGCCTCTACCCCCCTATTATTCAGATTCGACACCCTTTCGAAAAGCAGATCCTTATTACGGGAGAGGAGAATAACCTTTGCTCCTTCTCCGGCCAGTTTTTCCGCACATGCCAGGCCAAGTCCCCTGCTTGCCCCGCAGATAAGTGCGGCCTTTCCCTTAAGACCTGTATTCATCACACAATCTCCTTTTAAAAAAATTGTCACTAATGTGAAAAATCAGGAATTAATTATTCTTTCTCCTGCTTACGAGTAACGCCCTGAAATTTTTTAATTCTTTTCCTATAAAGTGTCCTGCATTCAGAATACGTTTTGTCCCGAATATCAGAATTAGTATTGCAATAATAAGGATAAGTTCCCATGTGCCTAACATAATATTGTTCCTTCGGTGTATAGTATAACATATAACCCAAAACATAGCTATATGTATTTCACAAAGCGGCTCGTAAAACAAATTCGTAAAACGAATCTGCCGGCCGTTATACCTTAAACTTTTTAACCTCTTCGTCGAGAATCAGGGCATTATCACCTATTTTTTTGGAGAGTTTATTTACTTCCCCTATAGCCTTCGAAATATCCTGTGTACCTGTGTCTATTTCGGTAATACCACTTACAACACTGCCCGAAACACCTGAAATAAACCGAATCGATTCCGAAATCTGCTTAATTCCGAGTTTCATTTCATCTGCACCTTCCCTTACGGAAACAGTAATCCCGTTTAACTGAGTCATTGCCTTAAGAATCTGCTCTCCGCCTGCAGCTAATTCACTTGCATTTGCATTTATTTCCGCCAGGGCATCCGCAACGGAATCTATTTCTTTATTAATATTAAAGAATGCCGTTAAATTTTCACCCGACTCTCTCGATGTTCTATCGATCCCCTCCATAACCTTTTCCGTTATAGATGAAATCTGATTCGCATTTTCATTCGATGTCTCCGCTAATTTACGAATTTCATCTGCGACCACAGCAAAACCCTTGCCTGCTTCCCCCGCATGTGCCGCTTCTATTGCGGCATTCATCGACAGGATATTCGTCTGCTTGGAAATATCCATAATTATCCCTGCAATAGAAGAAACCTCATCGGTCAGTTTTAACAGGCCTTTTATATTCTCGTTTGATTTCTCTATTGCTTCGCCCCTCTCCGCTGCCGTTTTTACCAGCTGCCGGGCGGCATTTCTCTTCGATTCGACAATACCGGATACATTATTAATGGAAGCTATCATCTCCTCGATACTTGCAGTAGATTCCTCCGTTGCCGTGGCCTGGTTTGCTATCTGATTATCCAGATTTTCCACTGCGGTACGGAATTCTTCTTCCGCGCCGGCAACATCGGAGATCTCGCCGTTAAGTTTGTCCATCTGGTTCTTTATTGAACTTACCGTTGCAGCAATTTCATTCGAAGCGGAAGCAGTTTGTTCTGTAGCTGTAATAAGATCATGACGCACCTCGACTATTCTGTCCGATACTTCCTGTATCCTCCCCACTGCATTCCGCAGGTTAACAATAAAATTATTAAGGGAAACCGCCATGGTTCCGATTTCATCTTTCGATTTAAAATCGATATCCTGCGATATATCACCCTTCTCCATTTTTTCCGCCGTTTTTACTATTAGTTTAACGGGTTTTGTAATCGAAGCCGATATGAGTAACGAAAGCAGAATCACTATTACAGCAGCACCTGCAGTAGATGCGAGCCTTACAATATTCATCGTATTAAAACTTTGATTCATCTTACCGAAATAGTTACTAAGTTCACCTTTATGCACGGTGATAAGACCTTCTATTTCCTCATTGACGGTTTGTGCATAGGGGGCGAATACTTTCACAATTTCTCTGTTTTTTTTCGAAATTCCTTTTATATACATATCCGTCACCGATTTCCCTATACTGTAAAAAGTGTCAAGATCCCTGGATATTTTTACAAGCATTTCTTTAAGCGCCTTATTTACTTCCGTATGCCGCGATGTAATAACCTTTAGCGCCTTCTTTGCCTGTTTGTAATAATTTTCCGCCTCCTGGTATCTTTTTATATCCTTTGTAGCCGATACATCCGTTAGCGCCAGCTGAATCTGTAATACATCCTTCTGCAGTTCCATAAAATCAATAGTGTCTCTGACCGCCTGATACTGCAGCACAGCAGCCATTTCTTTATTTCTAAGTGCAGACCAGTAAGAAAGTCCGGAAATCGCAGCAAGAATGAGCAGTATAATACCAAACCCGAAAAACAGCTTGGTTCGCATAGACCAGTTTTTCATGCAATACCCCCGAATTATTATTCTCTATCTATTAAAATCCTTTTATGATACCTGCGGACAAGCTATCAAAGCCCTGTTATCATATATGAGTATATGCATAACCTGAAAAATTACAATATTTTTTAAAGGCCTTAAGTATAACAGGCGTATGAATTATTGTTTAAATCCGCTCATTATACTATTATTACGGAAGTATACAGCGGAAGAAGGAAATCAGGATGACAGGAATAAATACAAATGTAAGCTTAAAGGATGGAACGGAACTTAATATACGGCAGTATACGGCACCTTCGGCAGATTTACTCGATACGGTCATCCCCTTTCTTGCACATAAAGGCTCCGCCTGGCTTAATAATATCAGGAGCCGGCTGAACGGTGATTATACCGAAAGCACCGACTATTTCTTCCTGGGTTATATGGAAGGGAAACCGGTTTCGCATCTCTGGCTTACCGTATCAAAAGAAATTAAGTCTATTGCATTGACCGGCCATATTTATACCTGTAAAAAATACAGGAGACGCGGTATATCGGGTAAATTACTTGACACAGCCCGCCGGTTTTTCTTCGATACCGGCGGGAAGGTTATCGTACTGCAGACCACCAGTCCCGCTGCATATGAATATTACAGGAAATACGGCTACAAAACTCTTGCGGGGAACCCTTTACAGAAACAGGCCGCGGTCATGTATACCGAAAAAGAACCGGGTTTACTTAATGCCCTGAAGGAGCAGGAAAAGAATACTTACTGGGTGGAAAGAAGGGAACTTTCAACCGGAGACCTGCCGGCTTTAATGCTTCTCTACAGTATTAACGGTGAAACTGCAATTAAAATTAAAAACAGACCGCAGGGTGTACTTACAGGTTATGAAACGGAAGCGGTATTCGGATCCCTGTTTAGAAAGAGTCCGGAAACAGGAAGGCCTGTTTTTATAAATCGAGTGGAAACCGGGGAGAATTTAATAAGATCTATTATTACGGTCCGAAGACGTACAATCTCTATCGAGAGAATCTTAGACTTTGATTTTTTCCTTCTCCCCGGTTTCGAAGAGGGATTCTATCTGTCGGCCGGGGAGCTCTTTGCAGAACTTGAAAATTTTCCGGAACTCATTCTTGAATATCAGGGATGTGATAAACATAAATTCGAAATATTAAAAAAACTCGGTTTTACAATAATACGGGAAGAAACGGATTATTACCTCTATCATGGCAATAAAATAGCAGCTTCCGTCTTTAGAAAAAACTTTCCTTAAAATAAGAGCACGAAGGAGATACAAAATTTCACTGCCCTCTCTATTTCTGCCGGTAGTATATACTCTTATTCAAATAGTCCTTCTGCTTGCCCTCGGATTCTGGCTTGCAAAGTACAGGGGATGGAATTACACCTTTTTTAAGAATTTAAGCAGATTTATAGTAAAAATTGCCCTGCCGGTATATTTTTTTGTAAGAGTTTCAAAAACAAACATTTCCGATATACAGAGAGGCCTGCTCTTCCCTCTGGCAGCCCTGCTTATTTCGGCTGCCGGAGTGGCCGTATCAGCGGCGGTCTTTTACTTTCTGCCCGTTAAACACAGCGAGAAAAGAGCCGGCATGGGAATGTCTGCTTTCGGGAACAGTGCGTACATTCCCCTGACACTCATAGAAATATTCCCGGTAACGCTTCCGGCTGTTGCCGGCAGATTCGGATTAGAAATTCCCACACTGTATATAGGTGTATATCTGCTTGTACTGAGTCCGCTTCTATGGTCCGTCGGTAATTTCCTCGTTTCCGGCGGTTCGGGAAGAATCAAACTTAAAGATTTCCTCTCCGCCCCGCTTATAGGTATATTAGCCGGCTTCTCAGTAGTCTTTCTTCATCTGCAGCCCGTTCTCTTTAATCCAAAACTGCCTTTTTTTCATATATACAGTGCTCTTAACCGCATAGCACCGGTTACACTTCCTCTTATAATGATTTCCCTGGGTTCTATGATAGCAAACCTGTCCTATAAAAAAGATAAAAATCATTCACGGATAAAAGTTACCCTGTGTGTCTCACTTATAAGATTTCTCTTCCTCCCTGCCCTTTTCTTTTCTCTATATTTCTTGCTCTTTAAGAAACTCGCATTAAGCCCTGTTCAGATATGGGTGATCTTTTTGGAGATGCATATCCCTCCGGCAGCCAACCTCTCCGTTATGGCGGCACAGGCGGAGATTAACGAGGATACCGTGTCTTTTACCCTGTTAGTTACATATATTCTATACCTGTTTCTGCTTCCTCTGTATCTTCTCTTTTTCCTCTCCCTGCCCGGAATACTATAATTTCTGATAAGCCGGCAGGGTTCCGGAAAAAGCCTTATTCATGTACCTGTTCGGTTAAAACCCTGTTAATTATTTTAAGCCGCTTTTTATAGTATTCATCCCCTGTTAATGCCCTGTTTTTCTTATCTTTAACTCCGGTAAGATTTTTCATCTTATCTATCACTACGTATCCTTCCGGATTTTTATACTGTGCTACAGGTACAATCTTAATGTTTTTTATATCAGGGCCGGAATTTGTAAATGCAACAGTTACTGTAAATAATACCGAATCACCCGTATAGTTAACAATGGCACCCGAATTACCTGGCTTAAGCGATTTAATCATACCGGAAATGAGGTTGCCCGTAGAGTAGAGAATCAGTTTTCTTAAATCATTATGCTTTACAATTTCATAGGGCTGGAGAACATGGGGATGATGAGAATATACGATATCGACACCGGATTCGATTAATCTGTGAAAAAATGAAATCTTTTCACGTTCAGGTTTTAGATAATACTCTTTTCCGCCATGGTAAGAAAGTATTAAAAGATCGGCATTTTTTCTGATTTTTCTTATATATTTTAAAAACTCTTCTTCCGCCTCTTTATTACGATAATCCGCTAAAAAGACATAGGGTGACTTCTCCAGCCTGTTTAAAAACTGAGATACTGCTATAAAATAAATGCGGTGCCCCTTTATATTAATAACTTCAGGTGCAAATCCCCTCTGCAGGTTTCCCCTGATGCCTGAAAAATAGACCTTTCCGTCATAAAGCCGTTTTAAAAATTCAATAGAACGTACTGTCTGGAAAACTCCGTCTATTCCGTAATCATAAATATGATTATTGGCAACGGAAAAAACCTGAAACCCGGAATCTACCGCAGCTTTTATATAATCTCTATGAACATTGAATCTCGGATAACCGGAAACCCTTTTACTCTCATCGATTGTGAATTCAAGATTTGCAAAGCTTAAATCGTCATCAGAGAGAACATCCTCTATATTCTTATATATGACAGTGTAATCCGGCACGATAAGATTAATAACATGAGCCATTATGTCGCCGGCGAAGGTAAGTCTTAGAGTATCTTCACCATACAGCAGCCCTTTTAATATTATTAAACGGATAATTATTAATATAATGATCAGCCTGCTTTTCATTACCATATTCCTGTTATATAATCATATCTAACTGTTTTTTAATATTATACATTAAAATCCGATGATATAAATATTTTACGGAGGTGCATAAAAAATGAACAATATAAAAGAACTTGTGCTTAAGACAAGGAGCTACAGGAGATTCGACAACTCTGCAAAGCTATCCGCGGAGGACCTTGTGTCTCTTATCGAGATTACAAGGTACACCGCTTCCGCAGCAAATCTCCAGCCCCTTAAATATATAGCTTCCGCCGAGCCGAAGACAAATTCTTTGATCAACAGTACATTAGCCTGGGCCGGTTATATAAAAGATTGGGAGGGCCCCGAACCGGATGAACAGCCTGCAGGGTATATAGTGGTCCTTACCGACCAGCAAATTAAGAGTAATGCGGACATCGACATAGGGATATCCGCACAGACCATTCTACTGGCAGCATCGGAAAGAGGCCTTGGAGGCTGTATTTTTTCTTCCATCAAACGGGATAAATTAAAGAATTTACTGGAAATCCCCGATTATCTTGCCGTTTCTATTGTTATTGCCATTGGCAAACCCATAGAAAAAGTGGTTATCGAGGACATTAGTCCCGGAGCTTCCATAAAATATTACAGAGATTCGGAATCCGTACATCATGTGCCGAAAAGAAAACTCGAAGAGATTCTTTTAAAGACCTATTAGCGGTATTACTAAAATAAACGACCGAAAAAGCGGGCACCGGCAAAAACCGGTTCACAATCTTCCAAGAACAAGGTATATTACAATGGTCAGGGTAATTCCTACGGCAATTCCTGCGGCAACTTCAGCCGGCGAATGTCCGACCATTGTGGGAAGCTCCATCCTCTCATTTTCAGGAAGCTTCCGGAACAATCTGTTTAATGCCCGTGAGTGAAGTTCTACGGTTCCGCGCAGGCGGAAGGCATCGTATATCACAATTACGGCAAAAACGAATGAAACGGCAAAAACCTGCGAACGTATACCGGCTTCTATCCCAACTGCTGTGGTCAGAGCCGCTACAAAAGCGGAATGTGCACTGGGTACGCCTCCTGCCGAAAAAAAATAATGTACCTGCAGTTTTTTATTTTTAAGAGAGTAAAAAACAACCTTAAAACTCTGGCATAGAAGCTGAACCGCTGCTGCCGTAATCAGGGCTAAACTTACGTTATTTTTCCAGATCATGCGGTTAAGAATAAAAGAAAGTTAAGTACTTATCAAGCTGTCAAAAATTCTTTATGATTTTACATGTCAGGAAGGAAAAGATGAAGAATAATATGGAAATTCTAATAGACAGAATACTCGAGTCGTATGTGACAATAGGCGGCATGAATCACCTCGAAGGGCATAATCTGCCGTCCAGGCAGAGCATTATAAGAATCGTTGATGATCTGGAGTCCGTACTTTTCCCCGGTTTCCGGGATGAAGAGAGCCTGAATCGATCCAATTACAGGTATATAATATCGAATAAAATTGCAGGAGTAGCAGAGAGATTACAGGAAGAACTTTCCAAAAGCCTCTGTTATTTTAACGGCAATACAAAAAAGAAAACAGACAACGGGAATTCGGATATTCGTGCGGAAAAAATCGTTTTAAAACTGTTAAAAATATTCCCGGATATCAGGCAGATAATAAAATCGGATGTGGAAGCCGCCTTCATGGGAGACCCCGCAGCAAAATCTCATGAAGAAGTCATACTTTCGTATCCCGGCATGGAGGCCATTCTTGTACACCGTATTGCCCATGAATTATGGATAGAAGGAGCACCCCTTATTCCCAGGATTATGAGTGAATATATCCATGGGAAAACAGGCATCGACATTCATCCCGGTGCCCGGATAGGAAAATATTTTTTTATCGATCACGGAACAGGGGTTGTCATAGGCGAAACAACGGTAATCGGCGACAGGGTTAAAATATACCAGGGAGTAACACTCGGTGCTTTAAGTGTAAAAAAAGCACTGGGCAATAAAAAAAGACACCCGACAATAGAAGACAATGTAACCATCTATGCAGGTGCCACAATTCTCGGAGGAAATACAATTATAGGCAGGGGTTCCGTTGTCGGAGGTAATGTCTGGCTTGTATCATCGATACCGCCTAACAGCAAGATATACAATAAACCCGGCCATTACACGCTGAAGAGCAACGCGGAAAAAATACAGGATTTTCAAATATAGAACATTTTCTCAAGACAGACCGGCAGACCCGTAAATTACCTTTTCATATACACAACAGAGATGTAGCTCGACTTTAGCCCTTTTATCCGCTTTATCCAGGAAAGAAACTTTTCGGCTTCCGGTTTATTGGCATAGGGTCCGATTCGTACTCTGAAAAAGGTTGTTCCCTTTATATCTCTGGTTAGAATTCTGGCAGATACTCCCTGTGATCCCAGCCTGGCCTTAAGCTCTTCCGCTTTCGTATTACTCTTATATGATCCCGCCTGTATCCAGTATTCCTTTACGGTTGTCAGAACCCGCTTTGCTGTTTTTCGGGGCCGTGTCCTGGTCTTTGATACGGATTTTTCTGACCTGACAGGTTTTTTCCGCACATTTGTCTGCACAAAAGAGGAAACAGCTTTCGATGGTTCTTTAGGAGACGCACCTTTTTGTGCCGAAGGGGATGAACTGCCGCTCTTTTCTCCCACTATAATCGTCATTTCCTTAGGCTGCGTTTCATTAGAGGGCTCAAGACCGGGTAGTTTAGAATCACCACGCATATATTCATAGGAATTAAAACCGGTATCGGTTAATGCGGCTGCACCTTTATTCCCGCTTACTGCGGTTTTTTCCGTATCAGGCTTTAAAAAGTATAAACCGCTTGCCATAACCGCAACCAAAAGCAGGGTAACGGCAAGTATGACCCAGATAATTTTCTGCTTCTCCATTAACTATCCCTTTACTATCCCTTTACTGTAAAGAATTCTTTTGATCTTTTTACCCGCCGCTGCAATGTTTCCCGAATTCCTTACATTATAAATATCGACCTGATACCGGCCGGATTTAGGACAGATTCGCCTCTGATCGAATAATCTTTTAAGTGCATGAAAAATCGGCAATTTATCCCTTTTTAAAGCCCTTATAAGCCGTATAGTAAAAGGGGCCTTAACACATATCACAAAATCACAGAGCTGATGTAAACCCATGTGAAACAGGATCGCGGCATTTATAACAATATTTCCATCGCTCCTGCTAATAATCTCTTTAACCTCTTTAACCATAACGGGGTGGAGGATCGACTCCAGAACAGCCTTGTTCCTTCTGTTGCCGAAGACGATTTCCCCTAACTTCATCCTGTTAACAGTACCTGTTTCATCGACCACGGACATCCCGAATGCGGAAATAATCTTTTCCTTTTCTCTTTCGAGAACAGTATGGCCTATGGCATCCACATCTATTACCATAAAACCATATTCCCGGATAAAATCTGCAATAACATCTTTCCCGGAACAGTACTTTCCGGCAATTCCTATAACCATATTAATGAATATCGCCCCAGCTTTTCCCGGACTCAATATTTACCTTAAGGTATACAGGTATTTCGAGCACATTCTCCATCGCAGCTTTTACAATCCTGCTTACCGGTTCCAGTTCGTTCTCCTGCACCTCTAAAATAAGTTCGTCGTGTACCTGAAGAAGCATGGAAGCTTTAAAATTACTACTCTTTAAACTACCGGAAACCTTTATCATGGCAAGCTTTACAATATCCGCTGCACTTCCCTGAACAGGAGTGTTTACTGCTATCCTCTCTGCGGACATTCTCTCTGTTCTGTTGCTGCTCGAAATACCGGTAATTGTCCGCTGCCTTCCCATTATTGTTTTCACAAATCCAACTTCTTTAGCCTCTTTAACCGTTCTATCTATGTAGTCACTGACACCGGAATATTTTTCGAAGTATGTATTAATAAACCGTTCTGCATCCTTCCTTGCTATTTTAAGGTCCCTGGCAAGCCTATATGCAGACATACCGTAAATTACACCGAAATTTATCGTTTTGCCTATACGGCGCTGAACCTGTGTTACCTCATCTTCCGGAATTTCGAATATCAGCGAAGCGGTTTGCCTGTGAATATCACCGCCTTTTTTAAATACATCGAGAAGTTTCGGATCTCCGGAAAGATATGCCAGAACAGCCAGTTCTATCTGCGAATAATCTGCACTTAAGAATACAAAAGAATCTTCGGAAACAAAGGCGTCTCTTATTCTCCTTCCCTCTTCCTCCCTGATGGGTATATTCTGCAGGTTGGGGTCCTTGCTGGAAAGTCTCCCCGTAGCCGTACCGGTCTGAATAAAATGGGTATGAATTCTTCCCGTTTCCCTGTTTACCATCCGGGGAAGTGCATCGACATAAGTGGATTTAAGCTTCGAAAGCTGTCTGTGTTCTAGTACTAACTGGGGAACGGGGTCCTGATCGGCAAGTTCTTTCAGTACGGCAGTATCCGTAGAGAAACCGGTTTTTGTTTTCCTTACAGGTTTCAGTTTGCGCACTCCGAAGAGAATCTGCTGAAGCTGCTTTGTGGAATTTATGTTAAAACTCTCCCCGCATAGTGAGAACACTTTTTCTTCTATACTGTTCAGTTCTTTTTTAAGCTGTATGCTGTAATCTTCTAATTTCCCGGGTTCGAGTTTAATCCCGCACAGTTCCATTTCCGCAAGAATGGAAACAAGAGGCATCTCAATATTGTAAAACAGCTTGTGCATTCCTCTTTCTTCCAGGAGAGGTTTAAATACCCTGTACAGTCTTAATGTGATATCCGCATCTTCAGCGGCATAATCGGTTACTCTTTTAATATCTATATCGGCAATCGTCTGCTCTTTAGGCCTTTCCACAATATCCGAATAACGGATCGTCCTGTAGTGCAGATATTTCCCGGCAAGGTTATCCATTCCGTACGAAGATGCCGCTGCATCCAAAAGCCATGCTGCTATCATCGTATCGAAGTAAATATGTTTAATTTCGACTCCCCACCGTTTTAAAATTTTGTAGTCATATTTTATATTCTGGCCGATTATTTTTATCCCGGGATCCGAAAAGAGAATATTTAATTTATGTTTTACGATTTTTTCCGGAATACAGGATACTCCCCCTGCTTTTACCGGTATATAACAGCCCGTTCCTTCTTTAAAGGAAAGCGAGAATCCGACCGGAACAGCCTGCATTTCGTCGAGTCCGGTTGTTTCGCTGTCAAAAGCAACATAATGTTCTTTGATTGCCTTTTTTATCCATTTATCCAATTCCGCTTCATTATCGATAAGCCGGTATTCTCCCCTCTCTTCAGTTTCGGAGAATAATTCCTGCTGTTCGTTTTCGGGCGTAACGGTACGGGTATATTCCTCATAAACTCCGCCGAGTTCTTTAACAAGGGTTTTCATTCCTTCCTGCGAAAAAAGGGGTATTGCCTTATCCGAATTTAACTTTTTAAATCGAAGCATATCAGAAGTCACTTTAATAGGAACTTCTTTAAGAAGAATTACAAGATCTCTGCTTAAGTATGCATTTTCTCTGCCGTCAGCCAGCTTATCATGCATGCCCTTTGGTTTTATTTCATCGATATGTTCATATATCGTATCTAAATCGTTGTACTGCGACAGGAGTTTAACGGCAGTTTTTTCGCCGATACCGGCAACACCGGGTATGTTATCCGCCTGGTCTCCGGTAAGGGCAAGATAATCCACAATCTGCTTCGGATAAACACCTCGTTTCTTAAAAACCTCCTGTTCGCCCAATTCGGTATAACTGCTGATCCCTTTTTCAGGGTGAATTACCCTGACCTCTTTGTCCACGAGCTGAAGCAGATCCTTATCACCTGACAAAATATAACAGGGGGTTTTTCTTTTTTTAGACTGTTCTACAAGCGTGGCTATGATATCATCCGCTTCATAACCATCCATTCTTATCCAGAATATACCAAGAGCCTTAAGGATATTCTCTATAACAGGAATCTGTGCATGCAGGTCTTCCGGAGCTTTTTCGCGGTTTGCCTTATATTCCGGATACTTCCTGTGCCTGAAAGTCGGAGTTTTGGAATCCATGACAACAGCCACATTTTTCGGATTTCTGTTTTTAAGAAGCTGAAAAAGAGCCCTGAAAAAACCGAAAACCGCAGAGATATTTTTTCCATCCGGATTTTTAAGCGGATTTCTTAAAAACGCAAAATAAGACCGATATATCAGGCTGTATGCATCGATAAAATATGCAGGTTCATTCATGTAGTAATATCAACCAGAGTGGGAACTCCGATATCAGCATAGGGAGAAACCGTATCCACCTTCATTTTTAACGATTTAATTTCGTGCCGTACAGAATTCATTTTCTCTCCCAGCAGCACCCTGTTTTTCTTATTCCTCTGTAGAACTCTCTGTTTTACCTTTTCCAGTGAATCTTTCAGCATGGATATTGATTTTTCTTTTACCGGATAAGCTCTGCTGTACAGTTCATCCAGCGGAAGCATTACTTTCTGAAAGTTTGTAATTTCCTGAACTATCTCCTCTTCCATCCGAACCTGTACTTCGAGCCTGTCTATATTACCGGCTGCTATTGATTCCTCTTCCTCTTCCAGCAGGCCAAGGTATGCATGGAATTTTTCTCTCTGCCTTAACAGAGTCTCTTTTAACTTTTTTAGTATATTAACCCGCTGTTCTATTTCTGCTTCTCTGGCGGTAATCATCTTTAATGCCCCCGAATTACCCTGCAATGTTTATGCCGGCGGAACCTTTCTGATTTTCACCTGCACTCTTTTTTGCTACCTCAGCCCAGGCTTCTCTAAGCTCGGCAAGCAGCATCTTAACATCTTCCAGGGGTTTATTTTTCTTTGTAATATTCGCATCGAGGAGTTCCCGATTCATGAAAACGTACAACGAAAAGAGGTTTTTGGCTATTTCTCCACCCTTTTCAAAATCCAGCGAAACAATAAGCTCTGTTATAATATCCTGTGCTTTTATAATATAATTACTTATTACATCCAGTTTCTTCTTTTTTTTCGCCAGCAGTTCCAGTGCAAGATTGATGTTCCGAATTGCTCCATCGTATAACATAACAATAAGCTTACCCTGGTTCGCGGTCTTAATTTGTGTTTCTCTGTATGCCTCTAATGGATTATTATTTTTCAAGGTCTGTTACTCCCTCCTCTGTTATCGTCTATTTTTTCTATATTATTAATCAGTAATTTTACTGACATCACCGTGCATGCTCCATCAATTGTGAAACCGGAACAATACTATACCCGCGCTTAACCAGTCCGTCTATAAGAAGATCAATTTTCTGGAAAAGATAATCATCTCTCCCTCCCTGCCCGATTCCGACTCTAACCGGTATTATCGATCCGGGCTTTTTCTCCTTTAAAATCCTCTCCACAAGTACGGAAGACGGAAAATAAATTCCGGAAGCTATATTTGATTCGTTCTTTGATACCCAGTCCAGTGTATCTATATCCCTGCCGATATAAGTATAATTCATTTCTTTCGCTGCTGCAATTATTTCCGAACTTACAAAATAATAAGGGGCGTGCCAGATAAGGGAAAGGTCTTTTCCGGTTGCATTAAAGTAATCATCCTCATTTTTTGCCAGCCCGCTTTTTATGAATTCTTTATCTAGATGGAACCTCGAATCGGTCATATTAAAATATACATAAAAAAGAGATCCCACTTCGTGCCCTGATTCTGCTATTTCCTTTACAGCATCAGGATACCGCCGTATAAACTCTCCGTTTACAAAGAACGTCGCACGTATACTGTAATCTCCCAGTACACGCAGTATCCCGGCAAGACCTTCTATGGAATCTATCGCATTAAAAACAAGAGAAACTTCTCTGCGTCTTATTCTTGAACCGTGTGTAAAATCATTAAAATTGACGGGCTCGCCCCTTTTGGGGAATTTTTCGTACTGTATTTTCTCGTAAGGGAAAAGAGGTTTCGTTCCGAAGCCTTTTGTATCCCTTATCATCACCATATTCTTATAGCTCCCCTGTGATGATTCTTCCAGATATGCCCGGTAATGATCCGAGGAAACACTCGGTTGTTTAAATTTCGCCTTATCGGTTTTTACCCATTGAACAGTGGAAGAATTATACTCGTACAAAATCTTTTTCAGGCGTACCATAGGCTTCCCTGTTTCCTCATTAAATCCGGAATAGTCCGGTTGAGACAGTGCTATAAGACTGGAACTTTTATCGGCAAGATTGTACATCCTGGTAAAATATGCACCGCTTACAATAAGATGTTCAGTGTCCGCCCATAGGGCGTAAAGAGGCCTGGCCTGGGTAAAACTTACGATATCCTTCCAGTCGGAATAAGATTTTAAATAGATACCGGACTCTTTCAGAAGTATAATTTCTCTGCCGTCAGATGACAGTACAATATCCGTAACACCGGCATCATCCATACGCCTGAAGGAAGAAATATCTCCGCTCTTCGGTATTTTTAGACGGAATACCGCAGATTCCACCTTTCCCTTTTCTCTCCCCATTGTAAGCACGGTAATTATATTATCAGTATTCCAGACAATCCGTTTTACATATGTACTACGCGGCAGATAGAGATAGGGCAGAGACTGGGTGCTGCCGATCGAGAGATAATCTTTGTTGGATAATAGGTAGAGGAATATATTTCTTCCCCACTTGTTAAAAAGAATTCTGTCGCCGGAAGGCGAAATCCAGAATTCATCAAAGTTCGAATCAAATTTAAAAGGAATTTTTCCCTTAATACTGCCGATTTTTAAAAACCCCGAGTAAAGAGCTCTTGTAAAGAGAGCCCGGCTGTCTATCATATAGACAAGATCGCCGGACACATAAAACAGCGAATTATTACGGCCCCACTTAACATTCGAAATTCTGCCCTTGCCTATTCTACGAAATTTCTCTGCCATTACCCTTTTCCCGTTAAGCTGATCTATCGAGTAATAGTAGAGCTCTTCTCCCTTATAATAAATTATGAATTTGGAATCCGGAGACCAGATTACCTCAGGACCGTCCAATGAATATTCCACATGATTGGAAACTACGGTTTTAACAGCTTTTCTAAGATCATAAATGATCAGGTCTCCGAAAGCATCCGATATCTGCCGGTTGTAGAGCAGATACCTTCCATCGGGAGAACTCTCGATGGGGTTTATTTTTCCATTTGCGACCTGGCTGCCCCCTGCAAAGGAGGGGAAAAGATTTACCTTTGTTATATGCTTAAGATCGGTATCCGATCTGAATACTCCGAATCTATTCTGAATTTGCAGTACACCCTTATCCTGAAGATATAAAGCACGCTCAGGGAAAAATGTAAGCTGCTCTATTTTCTTCTTGCCTGTAAGACCGGCAGAGAATAAGGTTTTATATTTGCCGAATACGGGCGAATCGGTTTTAGCCTGGAAAAGAAGAATGTTTTGGGAAGAAAGATCGAGATCGGAAAAAACTACCTCGGAGAAAATATTCACTGCAAGCAAGAGCAATAGAACGGCACAGGAAATAGTTTTTTTCAAACAAATCACCCCTTTAGTTTCTGCTATTTACAATATTCGGCATTTAGCCTTTCTTCTTTCACAATAAAAAAGTACTTACGATACGATTTCGACAAAGTGCTTTAGTATCCTTGCCGTTAGTCCCCAAATCAGATATTTATCATATTGATAGTAATATACAGGATAAGTATACTCGTGCCTCCATTCCGCATTTTTCAGCAATTCAACGGGGAAACCATCCGACAGGGTAAAAACTTCTTTTACCCGGGACTCTCTAAACCCTTCCTCTTTTAATTGTATAAGAGGAACAGTAAAAACTTCCGCAACCTCATTATTATCCGGTTTAACCGTAATACATTCATCTATGCCGCACACGAATGATGAAACAACCGTACCTGTTATGCTTTCCACGGTATCCAGAGCACCGAATATTTCCACATCATTCTTTCCGATGCCGCACTCCTCTTCCATTTCCCTTAAGGCGGCTTCTAACGGACTTTCCCCTGTTTCGATGCCCCCTCCCGGAAAACCTACCTGTCCCGGATGCCTGGACAGAGATTCCGAGCGAACTTCAAAAAGGATTTGTATATCATTGTTAATCTCGATTAAAGGTATAATAACCGCCGCATGATATTTTTCTCTGTAAAAGACATGCGAAGGATGGTAGAAAGCAAGTTTTTCTTTAATTTCTTTTATACCGTACTGCATTTAATACCCTTACGACCGCTTAACCTCTCCTGCCCGGTTTTTAACAGATATACATAGTGCAGCCTTGCTGTTATTATATTATACATCTGTTAAAACTACAAAAATATATTGATAGTTCCAATAGTAAAGATCATTTTTTGTATTTTTATCCGGTTTAACAAATTTGCAAAGGTCTCTTTAATTTGCGCCCCGGCATGAATGTATATTACTGCTTCTAATTGATTCTACTATTGCATTCATGTAAAATCATGCGTGTGTATAATTTAAAACTGTTAAATATATTATGTCAGGACGCCTTTTGATCGAACAAAGCTCGACATAATATGGGTCCCTATCAAACATCGAATAAATCGATCGGACTTCATCCGGGAGAGGAGGTCTTTAATGATAACTTTCTTCGCTGTTTTCGTTATTTTGCATGGCCTGGCTCATCTCTGGTATGTCACCTTAAGCCTTAAATTGATTGCATATAAGCCTGAGATGGGCTGGTCGGGAGAGTCGTGGCTCCTGACAGGCATGTTGGGAGATGGAGGAGCCCGTACAATAGCTTCGATTCTGTATACCCTTGCATCCCTGGGTTTAGTGGCTGCAGGAACAGGAATGTTGATGGGGCAGCAATGGTTTCGCCCTGCGGTGATATGGTCCGCTGTGCTCTCGATCACCGCTATTGTTCTGTTTTGGGATGGTAGTGCCTCACAAATAATTGAGAAGGGGTTATTAGGGCTCGTAATAAACGGCTTACTGATTATCAGCTCAGGGATATTTGCCTGGCCTTTAAGCAGTCCATAGGAGCAGAAGAATTACCGGTAAAATACTTGTACAGGATTATGACGAAATGCAGAAAAAGCTTCGTGACCGCGGCCTGTTAGAAACTAATGAAGTAATAAAGGCTGGTATTACCGGAGGCACGGTATTAGAAATCGGACCGGGTCCTGGTTATTTAGGTCTGGAATGGCTGAAAAAATGCCCGAACTCCACTCTTTATTGGATAGAAATAAGTGAAACTATGGGAAAATTGGCTGAAAGCAACGCAGGAAAATATAACCTGGAAGAAAAAATCAAAGTAACTATTAGTGATGCAACTAAAAATTTTCCTTTTCCCGATGATTTCTTTGATGGAGTTTTTACAGCCGGTTCACTCCATGAATGGACTCATCCCATGAATGTAATTAATGAAATTAAAAGGGTCCTGAAGGTCGGTGGCAATTTCTTTATAGGGGATCTAAAAAGAAATATAAATCCATTTATTATTTTTTTAATGAAAAAGAATCTAACAAAAAAAGTTATGAAACAAGGTTTAAAATCATCGATAAATGCAGCATACACAAAGAATGAAATCGTATCTTTGTTAAAAGATAGTAATCTTGACAATTACAAAGTTATAGAGAGCCCTTTTGGTTTATCCATATCCGGAGAAAAAATTAAATAGCAGCTTAGCCTGGCGTTAAAACCACTTTACAGGCAATATAAACAGGAGTATACTCTGAATATATAATAACATTATTGGAGTATATTCAACCTATAAAAGACTTCTGCAGAATACTAATTATAAACATCATCGTTATATCTACAGGAAATTTAATATCAATAATCGCCTAACAGGCTTGATTGGCCCAAGAGGGACAGGGAAAACGACTTTATTGCTTCAATATATAAATATCCTAATTGGAACCAGGAACTTAAGAATATTTATGATGCATTTCCGGATATAAAAATTATATTTTCCGGAAGTTCCGGCATTGATTTAATAAGAGGAACCTATGATTTATCAAGGCGGGGAGTATTATACAAAATAGGAGGAATGTCATTCAGGGAATACTTGTTATTTAATGACATTATTAGTCTCGATGTTATAACATTCGATGAAATAATAAATAATAAAAACGAAATAGAAAAAAAGATTGCAGGGATTAAAAAGATTAAAGGGTATTTTAAAGAATATCTTTGCAACGGTTATTATCCGTTTTATTTAGAAGATAAGGAAACATATCATCAGAAAATATTAAGAATAATAGAAAAAACAATCTATGAGGATATTTCAAATTACTATAAATTAAAAACAGAAAATTTATCGAATTTTAAGAGAATACTTTCATATTTATCTACAATACCACCTGGAGAATTGAACAGAAACAATATATCAAAAAATATTGGGTTGGATAATAAAACAATTCAGAATTATCTTAACATATTAAAAGAAACCGGATTAATAGAACTAATATCAAAAAATAAATCCGGAAGTAATTTATTAAGACAGACCGAAAAAATATATTTGGACAATACCGACCTTTACAAATCGATAATAGAAGAAATTGGATATGAATCAAGAATAGGGACAATAAGAGAAATATTTTTTATTAAGATGATTAAGAATTCCGGAAACAATATCTATTACAGCAAGACAGGAGACTTTGAAGTCAATAAAATGATTTTTGAAATTGGCGGAAAAAATAAGACAAAAAAGCAGATAAAGAATAGCTTAGATAATGCATTCTTAGTTAAAGATGATATCTTATATGGGAATAAATATGAGATACCTTTGTATCTATTCGGATTCTTATATTAGGAAGAGAAATAAGGTTTTTAACAACATACTCCTGGCCGGATATTTCGGAATTACGGAAACAGATATAGATATTCGTCCACACCGCAGCACAAGAATAATCAAGTTTCCGGATGGGTATATTGACCACAAGCAAAACTGATGTTATTGTCAGGGCATGAAAGTTTTATTAACAGGCGGCGCCGGTTTTATAGGTTCCCATTTAGCTGAAGCATATATAAAAGCCGGTTATGATGTAGTGATAGTTGATAACCTGGCCGCCGGCAAACTTGAGAATGTACCGGATAGAGCAAAATTGTATATCCTGGATATCGGAGCCCCGGAACTTGAGAAAATATTCGAGATAGAAAAGCCCGATATTGTTAATCACCATGCCGCACAGATCAGTGTTACAGTATCCGCGCGGGATCCTGTAAAGGATGCACAGACAAACGCACTTGGTTTGTTAAACGTTCTTAACAATACTATTAAATACAAGGTTAAAAAGGTTATATTTATATCTTCCGGCGGGGCAATGTACGGCGATGCGGATGTTGTTCCTACCCCGGAGGAATACGAAACCAGACCACTCTCTCCGTATGGAATACACAAACTTCTGGGAGAACATTATCTTCGTTTTTTTAATAATCAATACGGCCTCCACTACACTGTTTTACGGTATTCAAATGTATACGGACCGAGACAGGATCCTTTCGGGGAAGCCGGTGTAGTTGCAATATTTACCAACAACCTCCTTAACAACCGCACGTCTAAAATCTATGCATACCCCGAAGAACCCGAAGGCATGATAAGAGACTATGTCTATGTAAAAGATGTGGTAAAGGCAAATCTTCTTGCCACGGAAAATGAAAAAGATATTACCGTAAACATCGGAACAGAGAATGCTGTTAAGACAAATCAGCTTTACAGGATGCTCTGCACTATAACCGGCAATAATATCGAACCCGAATTTGCAGAGGCAAGACCAGGTGATTTAAAAGTAAGCTGTTTAAGCAATAAAAAAGCTAATAAATTATTAGGCTGGAAGCCGGTATATACCTTAAAAGAGGGGTTATCGGAAACGGTAAAATACTTTAATTCTATATAGAGCAATAAAAAGGAGGTGCTTCTATATGGCAAAGGTAGTAGAGCAGGAGCTTTACTGTACCGTCTGCGGAGCAACAAAGGATATTCCTCTGTGCTGCGGGAAAGAGATGGAACTGGACGGTATAATTTTATTTTGTTCAACCTGCGGGAGAGAAATTAAGGTTACACGGCATTGCGGCAAAGAGATGTTAATAAGGAACAAAGTGATAGACCTTAAAAAAGAAATATTCGGAAAGCTGTAATGATCGGAATACTTTCATGCCCCGGCGGCAAGCACTTTGCCGACAGCATTGTTTCTCATCTGGTAACTATTTTTAATCAGAAACACAGAGAAAAAATAGATATCCTTTCCGAGAAATACGGCCTTCCCAAGGATGAGCTGCATGCAAAACTCAACCTGTATCAGGAAATACTTCCCGTTCGTTTTCGGTCGGCCGGCATAACCCCGCAGCAGCAGAAATCAAATATTAATATACCTGCAAAATTTACAAAATTTGCAAACGGTGAATTCAAAACAGAAATACTTACCACTGTAAGGGATTATAACATCTATATTGTACAGGATGTGGAAAATCATCATCCTCTTAAATTTAACGGCTGCGAAGAACCGCAGATACTTTCCGTAAATGACAACATTATGTGTCTTTTAACTACCGTGGATGCGGCACTGCAGGCGGATGCAAAAAGAGTAACTGTCGTTCTCCCGACATATCCGTATTCACGTCAGCATCAAAAAAAAGGCAGAGAAGGCCTTGCCGCATCCAGAATAGGGCAGATTTTAGAATACTTTGGAGTTTCCAGAATAATAACACTCGACATCCATTCGAAGGAAATAGAAAACAGTTTTAATCATTTAAGGCTCGAAAACCTCCATGCATCCTATCAAATGCTTAAGGTTCTCTCCTCTGTAATAGATTTAAAGGATGAAAATCTTATAATTGTTTCTCCGGACACAGGCTCCGTTCTCCGAAATAAATTCTACTCCTCAACACTGAAACGTCCGCTTGGAATGATCTACAAAGAACGGGACTATTCCAGAACATCCCGGAGTGCCAATAAAAACAATATTACAAAGATGAAACTATTAGGCAATGTAAAGAACAAGAATGTTTTTATGTGCGACGATATGCTGGGTACCGGCGGAACCCTGTTAAAAGCTATGAGTCTGCTTAAAAAGAGAGGCGCTAAGAAAATAGTTGCCGCCGTGAGCCTCCCGTTTTTCAGCGGTTCCGCAATCGATGTTTTCGATCAGGCCTATCATGATAATCTGTTCTACCGGGTAATCGGTACAAATGCGGTTTATCACAGCGAAAAGACACTGATGCGGAAAGAATGGTATTTAAGTGCCGATGTATCCAATCTCTTCGCAAAGAGTATTTACAGACTTCATTACAACAGAAGTTTAAGCTCGCTGTTAGACAACAGAGATATGATAAACGAACTTCTGCGCAAAAACTGATACACCTTAAAAATTACAATCCTAAGATTCCATTAATACTCTCTAAAAGTCCGGTGATATCATTTTTTCTCATCTCAGCCATATGAGCTATTCTGAAGGTTTTTTCCTTTAATGCTCCGTAGCCATTTGATATCATAAAGCCCTTTTCTCCCAGCTTCGCATTTAACTCTTTTACCGATATACCCCTTGTGTTCTTTATGCACGTTACAGTATGTGATGCATACTTCTCGTCGGGGAAAATGTCAAAATACTTCTTTGCCCAGCCTCTGACATACTCTGCGAGTTCAATATGACGCTTAAACCGGTTCTCCAATCCTTCCTTTAATATTCTATCCAGTTGAAAATCCAGTGCAAACATATGAGGAATCGAAGGTGTGGAAGGATACTGAAAATTACGTTCTCTGATATATTTTAAGAGAAGCAGCATATCGAAGTAATAACCGCGATTCTCGACCGTACCTGCACGTTTAAATGCTTTTTCAGAAACAGAGGCAATACTAAGTCCCGGAGGCAGCCCGAGAGCTTTCTGGCTCGAAGAAACACAGATATCAATACCAAGCTTATCCACTTCCACCTTTACTCCGCCAAGGGATGACACGGTATCCACACACCATACAACATCCGGATACTTTTTAAAAACCGGAGCCAGTTCTTCTAAGTGATTCATAACACCGGTTGATGTTTCATTATGCGTTACAGTTGCAACATCATACTTCCCGGTGGAAAGATACTTCTCCACAATATCAGCATTAAGCCCGTTTCCCCATTCAGCCTCGTGCTTATCCGCTTTAATTCCGTTAGCCTTTGCGATCTGAAACCAGCGGTTCCCGAATGCCCCTATCGAAAAAACCATAACCCGCTTAACCGTTGTATTTCTGATAGCCATCTCTAAAAGGCCTGTACCTGAGGATGTGGAAAAAATAATGTCATTTTCCGTGTACATCAATTTCCGCATTTTTTCCGTGACCCTCTTCTGAAGCTCACTGTACTCGGCCGAACGATGTCCGATCATCGGTGTGGAGAGAATGTTCAGGACACCACTATCCACTTCCACAGGTCCGGGAATAAATAATTTTTTGTGTATACTATTACCAGTGCTCATGAGAAATCAACTCCTTTTATTTTAGTAGAAGCCGATTATAACTCGAAATGACGGAAAGGAAAATCCCTATTCGTAAATATTTTAAACTGTACCTTAGCCTGTTCTATAAGCATATCGATTCCATAAACCACACGGCAGCCTGCCTTTAAAGCACGCTTTAAAAAAACTGTTTCTTTCGGTTTATATACCATATCGTACACAATCTCTTTTCCCGTAAAAGAATAACCGGGCAATGGATCTCCATGTATATCCGGTTCCATCCCGACACGCGTGGCCTGAACAATAATGTCGCTGTAATCCTTTACTCTATCCGCAGTTTCCAAAGCCGAACCCTGACCGGTGCCGGACCATGAACAGCCCATTTCCGCGGCAAGCTTCTCTGCCCTTTCTGCCGTTCTGTTTAAAATAAGTACGTCGATACCTTTTTTAACAAGTGCATAAACAGCGGAACGTGCGGCTCCTCCCGCACCTATCACTGTCGCCTTTAAACCCTCCGGGATATTTCCGGCAAACATACGCATCAGAGGCTTTAAAAATCCCTCTGCATCCGTATTAGTTCCATAGAATTTACCCCCTTTTAAAAAGACAGTATTACATGCGCCTATCGATTTAACGGATTCATCGGTTCCGCATAGAAAAGGAATAACCGTTTCCTTATGCGGAATGGTTACGGAAATCCCCTTTACCCCGAGGAGCCTGACGGCTTTCATAAATGAATCCAGATTATCGACAAGGAACGGAACATACACGGCATCCAGACCGAGCTTTATATAACCCATATTATGGATAACAGGTGATGAAGTATGCATTACAGGATTTCCCGCGACACCGTAAACAGATGTTTTTTCGGTTACCATTGAAAATCTGTAAAGACCGGCCATATCATCTACCGGAATATGTCCGGGAGCCGCTCCGCCTTTATTTTTAGAGGTGTACGAAATAAAGGATCCGAGCTTTCCTGCAAGTATTCTTGTTGGTACACCGTAATCGCCCATCCCGACGAGTATTTTGCGTATACCTTTAAGTTCCTCATATGCCTGCAAAAGCCGCAGAAAATCTTTGGAATTCCGGGGAAGCAGCGCCGCTTTCGCTATTTCTCTGCTGTTCCTCGATATACGTGATACAACGGCGGCAATATTATCGGGTACACCGGTAAAATCATGGATAGAGCGTATAACTGTTATTTTCGATGTCTTAACGGTTTTTTCTATCACATTATCGGAATTATCATGCTCCAGATCAATATAACTGTAATTCCCTTTTAATCCGGCTAACAGTATTTTTCTTCGTTCACCCTCGGTACCTGTAAACCGGCCTCCGTCAACCTTTCTGCGGAGGGTTAAAATAACAGGCAGTCCGGCTGAGTCAGGAAATCCGTGGATTCCGCTATACCCGGATTTATTCATAAAATCCGCTCTTAATTCGACAATATCTATTTTTCCCCTGTACCGGTTAATTATATTCAGGTTTTCCTTTAGAGTACTTTCCGTGACAGAAAGGCAGAGTAAACTTTTTTTCACCGTTTTTATCCTTACCCGTATTGTTACTTAAAATATCATTTAGAATCAAGATATTTTTAAAAACACCTTTCCAAATAAGAAAAAATACTTTAAATTGCAAAAATACCATGATAGCAACATTAATCAACAGTCTAACCGTAATAATAGGTTCCATGTTCGGCCTTTTTTTTCATAAAAGGATCAGCGAATCGTACAAAAAAACAGTATTTACCGCTACAGGTCTTATTGCAGTCGTACTCGGACTTAAAATGTCCTTTGAAGGAACAAAAATAATTTACCTGACTTTCTCCCTTATTCTCGGCGGTATTCTCGGTGAATGGTGGGATATAGAAGGATGGATTCTGAAATTCGGTAATTTTTTAAGAAACACTTTTGCAAAAAAAGAATCGGACAAAGAT
This sequence comes from Spirochaetota bacterium, assembly GCA_013151965.1. GTDB lineage: Bacteria > Spirochaetota > Spirochaetia > SZUA-6 > SZUA-6 > SZUA-6. The sequence goes on along the minus strand of JAADHF010000100.1, from coordinate 31,278 downwards.
TTTGCCTACGGGTTTTTAGATGCTTCAGTGATTTTCTGTGTAGGCGCGATGACCCTTGTCGGAGCATTTAAGGCAGGCGCAGAGGGAGATTATACATTACTGCTCACAAAATCAATCATGGACGGATTCGTGGCCATGATGCTGTCATCAGCTTTAGGGCCGGGTGTGGCTTTCTCCGCTATTACAATATTAATCTATGAAGGCGGGTTAACATTGACATCGATATGGCTTAAGCCTCTCGTTAATGATCTTGTGCTTTCCGAGCTGACAGGTATAGGAGGCATCCTTGTAGTAATGGTAGGAATAAATTTGCTCGGTGTCGCCGAACTTAAAACTGCAAATTTTATACCCGCGCTAATTCTGATTCTTGTTTTTGTTGCCCTTAACCCCTACCTTGCTTTTCTTCCCATGTAAGTTATGGCAGATTCTAAAGCACCCTGGAACCGGGTTTTGCATAAGAATCCGGCCTTAGCAGAATAACTTCTCTCTCCTCAGGAACAGCACCGAGAACAAGTACTTCGGAATTAAAACCCGCTATATTACGCGGAGGAAAATTGATAACTGCGGCAATCAGCTTTCCTTTAAGTTCTTCCGGCGTATAATTCGCCGTTATTTGAGCACTCGAACGCTTTATTCCGAAACTGCCGAAATCTATCTCCAGTTTGTAAGCGGGTTTCTTAGCCTCCGGAAATATTTCCGCTCTTAAAATTTTACCGATCCTTATATCCAGTTTTAAAAAATCTTCTATTACAGCCACACAAAAACCTCCTGCCGATGTCTTAAAACTCCTGTCACAAAACTTTCCGTCATCCTGACATGATATTAAGTATATAGACGTATAGTACTTTAATCGTTATATTTTTGTAAACAGAAGGATATTCCAGTGGAAAAGAATCTCGAAAGCGGATGGAAGAAAACATTACATGAACTCGAAAAAGAGATACATCTGCTGCAGGAAGAAATCGACAAAACGGATCAAATATATTCCGGATTAAAGGAAATTACACCAATTTTAAAATTAGCCGGCAGCAGGTTCTCTTTATGCCGGCATTATCTTAATGCACTGACAATAAGACCTCCTGTTATTCCCGTCCGGGAGATTTATGAAAAAGCAAAAAAGGCGGCAAACCTCGGCCTTAACAGCCTTGAAAGTCTTTTGAGAACAGAGCTTTCTAATGAGGATAGGGCTGTAATAATCAAAGATCCCGAATATACCAGAGCTAAAGATAAACTTCGAAATATTATTCTGGCAGGGGGCGGAGTTTTCTTCGAAGCGAAAGCTGTTTCGGCTAAAAAACTTAAATTAATTTCAAGAACACTCGCTGCATCGATAATAAAATTCAGTGTACGTGATGACAACTATCCGCCGCCGGAAACTGAAAATTATCCCCGGTTTATAAAAAAATTAATAAATCTTTTTTTTCCGGTTCTCTTAAGAAGCGATCAGCAGCCTCCGCCTTACGGGATAGAAGAGGGCGAAGAAAAACTCTATAGATCAGAAAAAATTAAGATGCCCTTAAACCAGGCCATACTGTACTATGAAGAAGAATTACTGCCTGAACTTAAAAGAAAATTACTGGAAGACCCCGGAAATATGTTTATACAACAGCAGATATACTCTGTCGGCAGAAAGGTAGAGGAATATAAACATCTCAAATTTATACCGCGCTCCACTCCGATTGTTATTGAAAAAGGTTTCTACACGGACTGGATATCCGGTTATACGGAAAACGGAGAACTGCTTGTCAATGTGCCGGTACCTGCGGAGTTCGGCTCCAAAACAAATACAGACCGGATTATGGAACTCGTGCGCATGGACTTTGTTAAGAGTATTGCAGGTAAAGGCATCTCTAAAGAACTGGATAAACAGTACAAATATCTAAAGAGTCTTAAAAGCGGTATCAGGGGCAGTTCGAGAACCCCGAGTTTAAAAGTCGATACGCAAACAGGATACAGACTGCTAAAATATGATATTCCTTTCCTGTCATGCCTGGAGAATAAGGATGCATTTGTAGAATTATCACAAACTATAGCCGGCAGAACTTTAAAAGAAGCCGGAAGAACAATTTTAAAGGAGATAATACACAGTACTCCGGAAAATCCCTCGAGGATAATGCTCGACTACTGATCATCCTCTCTGTCCTGCCGGATCAGCAATATATCGACATGGTTCATTTTTCCTGATATACTATCCCGGATAGTTCCGGAGGTAGAAAATATGAATTTTTCATGGATGCTTTTTATTGACCTTGGTATTATCTCGGCGGCATTACTTCTTGCCACTCTGATAAGGGCAAAGGTAAGGTTTTTTCAGAAATATTTAATACCAAACTCACTTACAGCCGGATTTATGATACTGCCGTTCTATAATTTTCTTGCTCCCCAGCTCGGTATGAGTACCCATGGACTGGAGAATCTTGTTTTTCATCTATTAAATCTTTCATTTATCGCAATGAGCCTCAGGAAAGGCAAGATAAAGGGTTCGGGAAAAAGGGTCTTTTCTACAACCGTAACGATCCTTTCACAGTACGTTTTTCAGGGCCTGTTAGGACTTGGATTAGCCTTTTTATTTATTTCAACGATTCTACCGGGACTTTTTCCAAGTATAGGTCTTTTTATTCCTTTAGGTTTTGCCCTGGGTCCGGGACAGTCTTTTGCAATAGGCAAGGGCTGGGAAAGTTTCGGCTTTAAGGGAGCAAGCAGTATAGGTCTGACGTTTGCCGCAATAGGATTTCTCTGGGCCTGTTTCGGCGGAGTTTATCTTATAAATCTCGGCATAAAAAAAGGCTGGGTGGACAAAAAGAAGGTAGCTGTTTTTAAGAAGAAGGGAATAAGAACCGGAATATATTCTACTGCGGACGAACAGCCTGTCGGTGCAAGATTAACAACGGAAACGGAAGCCATAGATTCCATGTCGTACAATATTGCACTTGTATTGGGCGTTTATATACTTGCATTTCTGCTTCTGAAATTCATTACCTATCTCCTCTCCTTTGCAGGGTCTGCAGGTAATGATCTCGCGGTTAATCTCTGGGGAATTTCGTTTATATTTGCAGCACTGATAGCAATGACCGTAAAAAAAATATTCGGTGTATTAAAGATAGATTACACGATAGATAACGGAAGCATGACACGAATTGCAGGCACATCGGTAGATATAATGGTAACGGCATCGATCGGTGCAATATCACTTGTAATTGTCTCACAAAACTGGATACCCATTCTTACGCTTGGTATTTCAGGCGGCGTTATTACAATTATTACACTTGTCTGGATTACATCGCGGATATTCGAAGACCATCAATTCCACAGAATGGTAATGCTGTACGGTGCTCTTACAGGAACTCTGCCGACAGGACTTGCACTCCTCCGTGTTATAGACCCGGAGTTCGAAACCCCGGTGGCATCGGATTACATGTATGCAACGGGATTAACATTTTTCTTAGCCATACCTTTTATTCTTATGATCAACCTGCCGGCATACGGATACAGATCAGGGAACCCATTTTATTACCGGATTACATTTGCAATATTCGCAGGATACCTAATCTTTGTTTTTGTATCCTATATATTCCTGTCGAAAAAAAAAGCATTCAAGAAGGCGAACCACATATGGCTTAAGGAAAAAGACGATAATAATTAAACTGCGATGCACCGGGATATACAGCTAAACTCATCTTCCAGACTTATAACCGTTTCCGAACGGGTAAGTCTCCGGGTTCTTTCCTTTAACCGGTTTATGCCGGATGCCGTATCTGCTGCTGCACCGGCAGCCGCGTCTGCATCTAAAGGAATTTATCCTGAGTTAAGACCGTTAAAACTGCTTTACCCTGTAATTTTTATACCGGGGTGGATATCTCACCTGAAGAGCTGGCTGGAATTTTTACCTGTTTTGACTGCAGGCAGCAGTGTTTACTATATGGACACCCGGGAAAAACCCTCTGCCGGATTAAGTAAGGATATTTTTAAATATAACGGGGAATTCTCGATAGAAAAACATACCAATGATCTCGAAGCGGTTATAAATGCCCTGGGACTGCAGGATAAGAAATTCTACCTTGCAGGCTCTTCCATGGGGGCAAATATTATTCTCCGGTATCTTGTGCAGGGGAAAAAACACCCTATAGCAGCTGCAGCACTTATTCCCAATCTTGATTTTAAAATACCTAAGTGGGGTGTTCCGTTTCTCTATCTTCCCGCCCGGATATACTACCTGATAAGACCTGTAATTAAATCCTACCTCTACCTCTTTAAAAGCGACCGGGGAAGTGAAAAAAGCATGCTGAACTATATTTTTTACGGACTCGATGCTGCAGAACCTGAAAGGCTGCAGGCCTCTGCCAGGGATATGCAGAATTACACTCTGCCGGATAAACTCGAAAGGGTTAATACCCCTTGTCTCCTTGTCGGTTCAAGGCTGGACAGAATGCATCTCTCTTCCATAGTAAGGAAGATCAGTAATAAAATACCGAATAGTAAATATCTGGAGATAGATGCTTCCGGGGAAACACATACGGCAGGGATGGCAGAAATTATTATTGAATACTTTAAGAGGTACGGTTAAAACTCATAGAATTACGTTAAAGTATTAAACCGTTTAGCGCAGTCGGGACATATAGTATGAGAGAATTTAACACCGCCCTTCCTGTTTATATACTGCTCTATCTGCATCCACTTTTCTTTATCTTCTTCCGTTGTACGTATCTTATGACAGACACTGCAGATAGGAAGAATAGTCTCCACATTTTTAACAAACTGCTTAAGAGTCTTAAGTTCCGTTATATCGCGTGCGATGCCTTGAGTTCCTATAAACTCCTGCCCGGATGAAGAACCGTTTTTTCTTCTCTTTTGAGTATATACACCGAAACTGTTAAGCAGAGCAAAGATATAATCGAATTCAAAAATTCTTGTCTTTTTATTTTTAGGCACCAGCCGGATCTCCACATTCCATGTAGCCCTTTCGGCCTTTCTGCGCTCCTGCACATGCCAGACAATACGCTCTCTGTCGTCGGGGTGGATAAATTCAAGAAGCTGCCTGCCCAGTATTTCTTCTTTCGGATAACCGAGCATTTTTGCTCCGGTAGTATTAATAAAGATCAGCTTTCCTTCGGTATCCAGCAGGTAAATCATTGCAGATGAATGTTCCACTAATGTTTTATAGAGTTCCGCATATTCATATTTTTTCTTAAGGAGCAGCTCTTTTAAAGTCATATCCCTGATAATAAATGTAAAGCCCTTTTCTTCCTGATATACAACAACATCAACCGGTACCTTCTGTCCGTTACTTATTAACATATTCACTTCTATGGCAGGGAAGCTGCTCCCGTCGAGAACATAATCCATTATTCTCGACAGCCTTTTACGTGTTTCCCTGGGAAACAGAAAACCGATATCCTTTCCTATAGTATCTTCTCTCTGATACCCGGTTATATCTCCGCCGGCTCTGTTCCATTCGCGTATCTTTCCGGAGGAGTCGCAGCTGACAACTATTTCCTGCATGGAATCCACATTGTTAAAATCAAACACTAAAACACCTTTATCATTACCTGTTTGTATTAAAAACTCTATTAACAGTATCGACTTTTTCTGATAACATCCAAGAAAAAAACAGGGAGCATAATGTGGGAATCTTTAAAGCATACGATATACGGGGTATCTACGATAAGGAATGGGACCGCAACACCGCCTATAAGATAGGTTTCTTTCTTCCCCGGCTGCTGGATTCAACTAAAATAATTATAGGCAGAGATATCAGAATTTCCTCCGATGAAATATTTAATGCCGTCAGTTCCGGAATCAATGATGCAGGTGCGGATGTTCTGGACATAGGTCTTTGTGATACACCTGCCTGCTATTTTGCAACGGCATTTTATAATATAAGGGGCAGTGTAATGATAACAGCCTCGCACAACCCCAAAGAGTACAACGGATTAAAAATATCCAGAGAAAAGGCAATCCCTGTCGGTTACGAAACAGGTCTGGACAAATTAGAGGCTTCAGCAGCCGGAACAGTACAGCCATCTCCTTTAAAAGGCAAAACGGAAAAATTAGATATAAAATCCGACTACCTCGCTCACCTTGCTAAATTCAAAGAGGGAATAGGAAAAATAAGGGCCGTTATCGATTGTTCCAATGGAATGGCAGGAATTTTTATCCGTGATGTTATTAAAGACCTGGATACGGACATAACACTTATCTTTGATAAACCGGACGGAACATTTCCCAATCATGCACCCAATCCTTTAATCGAATCCAACCTTAAGGCTTTAAAGCGGAAAGTATTGGAGGAAAAAGCCGATCTTGGTATCTGTTTTGACGGAGATGCAGACAGGGTAATGTTTATCAATGAAAAGGGTCATTTTATTTCCCCGGACCTTATAACTGCACTTTTAGGCCTTCATTTTTTTGTTCACTATCCTGACAAACCCGGCAGGGACAAAACCGTTCTTTACGATGTAAGGTCATCGAGGAGTGTCGTCGAATTCATTACAAAGTTAGGAGGAAATCCGGTTATTTGTAAAGTCGGTCATTCTCATGCAAAAAAACTCCTGCGTGAAACAAACGGGATTTACGGCGGAGAGCTTGCAGGGCACTACTACTTTCGTGAAAACTATTACTGTGATTCGGGCATGATATCCGCCCTTACGGTACTATCCATACTTTCGATGGAGAAAAGACCCATATCCGGGCTTATTGCTGAAATCAGTCATTACTTCTATTCCGGAGAGCTTAATTTTGAGGTAAAAGACAAGAGCTCGGTTATGGAAAAAATATTAAGCGAGTACGGTAACGGGCGGGTAAATACGCTCGACGGCATCAGAATAGATTTTCCTGACTGGTGGTTCAACCTGAGGCCTTCTAATACGGAACCTTACCTCCGTCTTGTCGTCGAGGCAGACTCCAAAACAGAACTCGATAAAAGAGTAAAAGAACTTACCGCAAAAATCAGGGCTTAACAATTCAATAAAAACCAATCCCGCAGTATCGTGTCACCGGGAAACTGCCGGGTATTAAGGCTGTATTTCATGCAGGCTCATTTCGGAGGAATAACAAGCTTCCACCCCGGATAGATAAGATCGGGATTCTGAATAAGCTTTCTGTTTCTCCTCCAGATTTTAGGCCAGAGATACGGATTGCCGTAAACAAAATCATACTCTGCAATTCTCCAGAGGCAGTCCCTGCGTTCAGGTATTAACCGTACCGTATATACGGACTTTACCGCCTGTTCCTTGTATACGGCTATGTACTTTTTAGCCTCAAGGAAATATTCCATGGCCTTCTTAAAATTGCCTTTATTTTTCTCTTCCACTCCTATTTTCCAGAGTGCCTTTGCCTGATCAAGAAAACTTTCCTGATTTACATCCCCTAAAACAGCAATTTTACTGCCATGCGGTATCAGCATGGACTGGCCGCCATTCCCGCTTTGACTTTTTTTCTCTTTCTTTTTCTCCGCCTTTTTCAGCATTTTTTCACCGGACCAGGCCTTGGGTTTTATTACCGTACCCTCATCCGTAACTACAGTAAGCTTGGATGCCGCTTCTATTTCCTTCATGACTTCCAGCATTAGATTGTCAGCTTTTTTCTTTTCAACGGTAAGTTTCCGCTCACGCGAAAATTTGACGGAATCTCTGGCAGCCTCACGGGCACTTCCAAGATACTCCTCGCTGGAATCGAGATCATACTTCTGAAAAGCCTCTACTCCCATATAGTATAGCTGAGTTGTTTTTTTAAGTTCATCCGGAGCCCATGCAGATGCATCCGCTTTTTCGGCATCATCCATATACTGTTCCGTATCACGTTTTAGTATTCTTATCCACCTGATTCTCTTATCAACAAGATCATACAAGTCCGCCATTTTTTTAAGGCTCTCATACGCTTTATCACGGGCATCGGCCAAAGCGCCGTCTGCATAGAGTTTCTTAGCTTCACCGATACCGCCGACAGCGTCCTTATATAGATCCGGCATAAACTTATCCGCTTCGATTTCTTTAAGTCTTTCATTCATCCGGACCATTCTATCGGCAAGTACAGCCGCAGCTTTTTTAACCGAGTTATCAAACGCAAGATCAGCTTCCTGTTTTGCTTTTTTCAACAAATCCCTTGCCTTTGCCGGATCGGATGTTCTTATTCCAAGAGCAGTGGTAAGATCCGTTCTTGCCTGCTTTATCGTTTCGGGGTCATAATAACCTGCATCAGCTTCCTCGGCACGTGCTATGGCACTTCGCGCAGAAGCCACTTCACTATCGCTTACCGCCTTAACCTCAGGAGCTTTAACAACAGGTTTTTCCACCGGCTTTTCAGCTGGTTTCTCCGCCGGTTTTTCGGCAGGTTTCTCCGCTACCGGCTTCTTCTGTTCCGGAGGTTTCTCTACTGTTTTGGGTGTAGAGGGGCAGTTAAAAAGGGAAAAAGCGAGTATCATTATAAAAAACAATCTTCCTATTTTATTCATACCTTTTCCTCCTCGATATAAGTAAGTCTATCACGCTCCTGATATAGCGTCAAGAAAACTATTATGATACCATAATTACATGCTTTTATAAAATTCTGTTGGATAAAATTATGATTTTTGTTAACTTCACTGTATGACCGGAACAGTTAAATTACCCCTTAAAGAAATCGAACAGATGGAACATCCCCTTGAACTTTTTGACAGAAGCAAACAATACGATCCTGATTTACTTGCCGATAATCTGTACCCTCCTCTTCCCTTTTCGGGAAATATGCTGATATGGGGATACCGTATTATCAGTGCGGCAAAAGAAAACGGTTTAACGGAGCTTGCATGCAAAGAGATTACCGGCAAAGGGCCTTTACAAAATCTTAAAACCGCCCTTAAACTGGAAAACCGGAGGGGGAAATATTCCTGGGAGGAAAAAGCAAAGATACTTGAATACTTAAAGAACAATAATATAGGTGAGAAAGCCGTTGGACTCACTGCATACATAGAAGAGGGAAGTGATACCTCATGGGTAAAAAACGCGGCGATATTCCGGGAATTATCACAGCCGTTAAGAGAGATGATCGAAACAGGACATATTGATTTTAAAACCGCCGCTTTGGTACGGAAATTTGACGATGATATTTTTCTATATATAGAGAAAGGAAAAAAACTGTCTTTTTCTCAAAAGCGGCTTCTCCTTACCTACTTTTCCGAGGCAGTAAGGAGAGATAAAATAGATAATTCCAGGACGGCAGAGCTCTTAAAAAATATTCTCTCCTCTGAAAACCCGCTTAAAACGGTAAGGGAACTTAGATTTCCGAAACTTTCCCGGATGGAAAAAAAGTACAATGCCCTTCACAGCCGGTATCTTTTAAAAAGCGGCATAAGAATAACTCCGCCTGCATATTTTGAAGGTGATTCGTTTTCCGTTCAATTTACTTTTAACAGCAGTAAGAATCTCTCCGAAAAAATCAGGAAAATACAGCTCATTCAGGAACATATAGATGAATTCTTATCCTTTTTACGCTGAATACTTTAACAAAATATATATCACCGCAGATGTTAAGAATACAGTCTATGCCGAACGTATTCTTAAGAGACTTCCCGGTACCCCTTTTTCTATCATTAAAGCAAGGAAAGATATTCCGGAATCCGATCTTAACAGTAAAACAATTCTTATAACATCTCCGAAAGGAGAAACTGTCGGCAGATGTCCGGGCACACAGGGACATATCTGCTGCAATTATCTTACAATAGATCTCTATATCGGATGTACTATAGGATGTTCTTACTGCATAATGCAGAGTTACTTAAACTTTTCACCTATTGTCGTTAACGCAGAACCTGAAAAACAGATACAGCGTGTTCTGGAGATAGCCGGATTAAACAGCGGCAGAACTATAAGAATAGGAACAGGCGAAGTCGGGGATTCCTTACTATTCGATCCTCTATTCGAACTTTCCGGAGTTTTCATAGAAGCCTTTTCCGAATCTCCCAATATTTTTTTCGAATTAAAAACAAAAACAAATTTTGTAGAACATCTCTTATCCATTCCTGAAAAGGGGAATGCGGTTATCGGGTTTTCTCTTAATCCCCAGAATATTGCGGACAGGGAAGAAGGTATCGCCGGCACTGTACAGGAAAGGCTTGCTGCCGCCAAAAAAGCTGCGGATAACGGTTATTTCGTTTCGTTTCATTTCGACCCTATATTTTTGTATCCCGAATGGAAAAAGGACTATCTTAAGCTGGTGGATACTATCTTTAATGAGTATACTATTCCGGCAGAAAAGATTGTATGGATCAGTATGGGCACATTCCGTTATCCTGCCGGGTTAAAAGACAGGGCAGGTGTAAAGGATATATTTTTGGAAGAATTCGTTCCGTCGAAAGATAAAAAATACAGATATATCCAAAAAACAAGAACAGCTATGTATAAGTCCATTGCAGATAGAATTGCAGGTTTCGGCAAAGATATTCCGATTTATATGTGCATGGAAAGCAGAAGCCTCTGGAAAAATGTTTTCGGCGGAATTCCCGCTGATATTTCCGGCTTAAGTGATATATTTAACCATACGAGAGGATTATAGAGGGGGTATCTACTATGTCTGCGAATATACCTGCAAATATGTTTACAAAAAAGAATATTCTTACAGTGCTGATTGTTCTTTCTGCAATACTTCCGGTATCTGCACAGGATGCAATCGGAGAAATTACATATACCGAAGGGGGAGTTGAACTATTAAGAAACGGAGAAATTTATTCCGGTAATGATGTTTTTATCGGCAGGCAGATAGAGAATCTGGATCTCATCAATACCGAATCCGACGGAGAATTAGAGGCGGAAATAACATCCTCTTCTAACTCGGGTGCGGTCATAAAAATTGCTCCCAATACCTCCTTTACCTTCGAGATAAATAAAATAGGATCGGTAAACAAAACCTCTATAGGAATTATTACGGGAACCATCTCTTTAAAAGTAAAAAAACTAACCGGGAAAAATGAATTTGAAGTAAGAACAGATTCAACCGTTCTCGGTGTACGGGGAACCAGCTTCACGGTTACCGCTCCGCCGACAGGAGAAATACTGATAACCTGCAGAGAAGGCAGAGTATTAATCACGGATAATACCGGCAAAAAACTTATGGCGGAACCCGGAACAGCAGTCGAAAACAGGCCGGGAGAAATATTCAGGTCGATACCTGTAGCTGTTTCCAGTCTTTCTGCATTCCGCAGGGACTGGTATGCGGAAAGAATTGAAGTATTTAAAAAAAATGCGTTAAAAGCTCTGCGCGCGTACCATACCCTGTATATAAAGTACCACAGAGAATTTAATATAGAATATACCTCCCTGCTCAAGGAGCATATGGTTCTAAATAAGTGGTTTAAAGAGGACAAAGAGGGAAAAATTGGTTCTAAAATCGCCTTAATGAGAGAAAAAAAGCGGATAATAGGGCATCTGTTTAGAATGCGGAGAGTACTTTTCATGTTCGAAAGAATTTACTTTCGTATTCTTGAATTAAAAACCTACTATGATGAAGGTTACGGAAGAGGAATGCTTGGTCCGGGTATATCTGCCGCCGGTTTTTACAGAAAATTTAATTCTGAGCGGAAAGAATTAGAAAAAAAGATGGCCATGGTACGTTACGTTGTAAAACTTTATGCTAAACGAAACAGGGGTTCTCTTCCTCTTGATATATTTTCGAGCCAATTCGGGTCGACCGATGATGGTTTCGGAAAAGATATGAACATGAATTCTGATTTTTAAAATTTAAAAGTCACCTGTCAATAACTGCGGATACGGGAATATACCTAAAAAAAGGTAAGCTTTTCCTTTATCTTATCTGTTATTTTGATCTTATCAAAGTACTTCTGTTCATTCTCCTCGATAGAATCCGAATCCCTGCCCGCTATCCTGCGCAGTAAAACTTTTGCATCTTCAGTAAAGAACAGAACATGCCTAGCCCGGCTTCCTCCCGTATCAGAAGAAATTACCGGAATTCCCTCTTCCTGCAGATAACCGAAGGCGAATTCAACATTGCTGTCAGAAATATTAATGGTACGTTTATCGGGAAAATTCAGAACCTTCGCACCCCCGAAAACTTTCGCTTTTAAATTCTCCTTTAATGCACCGATTTTAATCATCTCATTTATTAACAGTTCCATGGCGTACATTCCGTACTTCCCCGCATCCGAAAGAAAGAATTTTTGACTGTTACTGAGCCTCTGCGGCAGCATAAAATGATTTAAGCCGGCCACTTGTTTCCGTTCATCGAATAATGCAACGGCAACACAGGAACCTAAAAGGGTCGATATCATCTTAGGATAGCCCGTTGCATGGTATTCACCGGGAAACAAAACAACCATTTCCAATTTATGTTTTGTACTGTATTTAATCCGCATATATCAGGACCGGATAAATCTGGAGACTACACGAATAAGCTGTTCCGGTTTAAACGGCTTTACAAGCCACCCGGAGGCACCGGCTGCTTTGCCTTCGAGCTTCTTGTTCTCTTCCGATTCAGTAGTCATAACAAGTATAGGAGTAAACTTAAATGTCGTTTTTTTAACCTCTTTTATAAAAGTTATGCCGTCCATTGCAGGCATGTTGATGTCTGTAATTATCATACCTATTTGCCTGTTACCTTTACTGTGCTTATCAAGAATCTCCAATGCCTTTACACCATTGGGAGCATGCAGTACTTCATAACCGGCTTCCGAAAGGCTAAACTCTACGGATGCCCGCAATGTGGATGAATCATCGACAATAAGAACTCTTCTACTAGTACTTTTCATACTTCAAAATTGTAAACCTTTATATGAACTCTTTCAATCTCCTGCCAAAAAAAAGCCGGCTTAAAGCAGTTGTGCGGGGCTGCAGATGGTTGTTTTTTACCCTCATTTGATATATATTTATACACGTGGTCGATTACCCTGCATAAGGAGGATTAGTTTGATTACACCGGTAGTAAATAAAAAGAAGTATACATATAAAGACTATTTAAATACACCTGATGACAGGAGATACGAACTCATCGAAGGAGAGTTGATAATGACACCGTCCCCGGTTACATATCATCAGTGGATTTCCAAAAACCTTGAATACGAACTTGAAAGTTTTGTGCGAAAAACGAAAACAGGAAGGGTATTTTATGCACCATACGATGTACATCTCGATGATGAGAATGTACTGCAGCCTGATATTCTGTTTGTTTCCAATGAAAGGCTCGATATTATAGGTGAAAAAAACATTAAAGGAGCCCCGGATCTTGTTATAGAGATTATTTCAGAATCAACAGCCTACAATGACCTTGTACGGAAGAAAAAACTATACGCACGTTTCGGTGTAAGAGAGTACTGGATAGTCGATCCCGGAGAAAAAAATGTCGATGCATATCAGATTAAAGACATGACTTTTAAACATTCCCGGACCTTTACACAGAAGGATAAGCTAAAATCTCAGATTCTTGAAGGTTTAAGTATTAATCTTGTTGATATTTTTACCTATTAATTCCTGGAAACATAACAACAGGATTTACCGGATATATTATCTCCGGAATCTTTATACTGCCAAAAAAAAGCCGGCTTAAAGCCGGCTTAAATTCTGATTAAAGAAATACAAATTATATAAGAATTTTTTCACTTTCCATATCAAAGAAATGGATTTTCTCATAATCAGGTGCAAAATTAATCACATCGCCGATCTTAAACTCATAGCTCGGCAGAACTCTCGCGATCATCTGATGTTTACTCGTGCTTACGTACAGATGAATTTCCGCACCCAAAGGCTCGATAACCTCTATTTTCGCCGGGATATTATTTTCTTTTGCGGGCTTTTGCGTATAGATAATATCCTCCGGCCTTACACCAAACAGAATATTCTTGCCTACATACGGCCGTATATGTTCTTCGTATTTACCCTTTATTACTATCTGGAAATCACCTTCGTCAATATAGACTCTTCCTCCGTCTTCCTTAACGGCAGCCTGCATGATATTCATGGGAGGTGAACCTATAAAACCGGCTACAAACCGGTTAACCGGACGATTGTAGAGACCGAGAGGTGTACCTATCTGCTGAATAAAACCATCTTTCAGAACAACAATCCTGTCGCCCATTGTCATGGCTTCCACCTGGTCATGTGTTACATAAACCATAGTAGCCTGAAGCCTGTTATGCAATCCCGATATTTCAGCTCTCATCTGTACCCTGAGTTTCGCATCGAGGTTGGAAAGAGGTTCATCAAAGAGGAATACCTTGGGTTTACGTACAATAGCACGCCCCACAGCAACACGCTGCCTCTGGCCGCCGGAAAGTGCCTTCGGCTTCCGGTCCAGCAGTTCCTCGATATCCAGAATCTGTGCGGCTTCATGAACACGGGCCTCTATCTCGGCTTTAGGGTATTTCCTGATCTTTAAACCGAATGCCATGTTGTCGTAAACCGTCATATGAGGATAAAGGGCATAATTCTGGAATACCATAGCGATATCCCTGTCCTTTGGGGCAACATCGTTCATCAATTTTTCATCGATATACAGTTCACCGTCCGTTATCTCTTCCAACCCCGCAACCATTCTTAATGTTGTTGATTTACCGCATCCGGAAGGTCCGACGAGAACAACAAACTCCTTGTCCTGAATCGTGATGTTTACGTCTGTTACCGCTTTTACACCACCCTCGTAAACTTTTGTAATGTTTTTTAGTTCGACTGTAGCCATTAACTACCTCCATATAATTTATCTTATGCGTCAATATTACCGGAGAGTGATGGTCTTGTCAATAATTTATTATTTCTTTGTTGTTCCCTCACTTAAAAACCAGCCGTTAATGAGTTTTTTCTTAATCAGGTCCCAGTTCTGCGGTTTCGGAAGAGGGAAAATGAGAAAATTCTCCGGCGGAATATGCCCCAGAAACAGTTGATTCCGTTTCGGTATTTCCTGTGCGGTTATTTTTTTTAAAGCTGAAAATCCATTACAAATCCCGAAGACATCAAGACGTTTAAACTGATTAATTTTTAAGAGCTGCTTCTGTACCGAAGGGTTAAACAGCCATTTTACAAATATCAAAGCTCCCCTTCTATTTTTAGCTTTATCCGTTATTCCGACATAGAGAATATTATCCTCCACAGGAATAGCATCATTATAAGAAAGCCATCGAAAAACAAGGTCCTTTCTCTTTTCTTCCGG
The DNA here is from genome assembly GCA_013151965.1 of Spirochaetota bacterium. Taxonomy (GTDB): domain Bacteria; phylum Spirochaetota; class Spirochaetia; order SZUA-6; family SZUA-6; genus SZUA-6. The sequence continues at coordinate 16,155 of JAADHF010000100.1, read as the reverse complement.
GATTTTAAATATATCTTCGGAGCTTATAATCGAAAAAAGTATTCTTCCGTCATCCACCAGTTTATACATGGGGATATTTACATATTTCCCGGTAAACGCTTTTTCCTTATCATATCCTCCGTTTGCTTCATTAACCCAGGAATTAATAAAGTTCTGCGCCTTTTTCATCTCCTCTTTATCTATGCTTACACCACCATTAGCGCCGGCAGGAAATGCATTCCCGAATAGTACTGCGGTATAGTATAGAAAATTACTATCCCAGAAAGGAGAAAATCCAAGTTTTCTAAAATGACTGCCCCTCATTTTATTAAATCTCCTGCTTAAATCCAGCATCTTATCCAGGGTTATCATCAAAGCCGGTATTTTCCTGTCCATATCTTTTTTAAAAATAACACCGGGCAGATTAAAGGATAACGGAAGCAGCATTTGTTTATCATCCGCTTTTCCGGTTGACAGCAGATTCCTGTAAAACAATTCCGGCTGTATTTTTTCATCGCCCATCAGCCTGTCAAGCGGCTGAAATTTCGAAAGTAACCCGGGACTGTTTATCCTTTTACCGATCACAATATCCGGTTGCTTTTCTGTGCCGGAAAGAGAGGCTGCCGCATTACTTCTGTAGTATATTTCCACTTTGTAGAAATCATTATTACTATTAAAATTTTCTATATAGGCGGCCATTTCCGGCTGGTCTGTCCACAGGACAATTCTTTGATTGTAAAATAATGAACAACTGTTTAAAACTGCAAGAGCAATAAAAACTACAAATTTCAGTATTGTTTTCAAAACGGTTTTTCCCTTATTGTCGATATGTTTTTTCTGCTGCGGCATACTTGCCTTTCCTGATCGTTGCAGTTAGAATAACCCGAATTTAGAATAATAATTAACAGTGTGTCAATTGTCCGGTCTGCTATTAAATTTAAATGTATATAAAATACTTTTTTTGAAGTATTAAATATCTTATACTATAAAGAACAAATATGTTGCAGGAAGAACCCTTTAACAGGTACAGCAGATACCTGAAAAAAAAGTACGGCCAGCCGGTATATCGAGTCGGTATCGATGCGGGATTTTCCTGCCCGAACCGCGGAAAAGACAGGGGAAAGCCGGGATGCACATACTGCGGGGAGGATGGTTCAAGGGCACCATATCTCGGCACCGAGCAGAACTTAAAAAAACAGATTGACGGAACAATCGCGTTCCTTAAAGACAGATACTCCTCACATATATATATCCTTTACTTTCAGGCTTTTTCCAGTACCTTTGCCCCTGTTTTGTATCTTAAGCATATCTACGATTACAGCTTAAGCCTTGCCCCTTTTCGGGAGCTTATTGTGGCAACGAGACCGGATTGTCTGGACCGCAAAAAGGCGGAACTTCTGGCAGGTTATAAAAATATGGGGCTGGATGTATGGGTGGAACTTGGGCTGGAATCCGGCCATAACAGAACACTTACACTTATAAACAGAGGGCACGGCGCGGAACAATTTGTAAAGGCCTTTAATCTGTTAAAAGAGTTCGATATAAAAGTAACTGTTCATGTCATATTCGGGCTTCCCGGAGAAAATTGGCATGACATACAGAAAACAGTTAAATCTATTGCTTCATTAAGACCCGACGGGGTTAAGATACACAACCTTAACATACCTGAGGATACGGTAATGTACAATGAATTCTTAATGGGAGAATTTACCGCCCCTGTAGATTTAAGACATATGGATTATACAATCAGAGCATTGGAAATGCTTCCTCCGGAAACCATAATAATGAGATTAACAACGGACACAAAACGCGAGAAACTCGCAAGTCCGGGATATTTTATGCAGAAGGCAAAATTCTACAGCTTAATTATAAATGAAATGAAAAAAAGAAAATCCTATCAGGGAAAACGCTTTTTATCCTGAAACTTCAACTTGACCATCGCAGATTCTTTTAGTAGCATTGGGCACCTAACATATTGCCACTCCAGAAAGGAGAAATAACGTGCCGATAAAAAATGCAGATATTTTTCGCCTTATCGAAGAGATATCGGAACACTACCGGAAAAATATCAATAATCGATATATCCGCAAAGCCCTTCTTATAATGAACCTGTCGCAGTCCGCATGGGATCAAATCGAAAGCCTGACAACAAGATCCGACTACTTTAAATCCCAGGGCTACCAGTTTCATGAAATTTACGAACAGATCCTTGCAGTAGGACAATTTATATTTAATGCCAGAAGGGATATTTTACCCAACCTCCGAAGCATGCTTTCCCGAGGAACGGATTCCCTTCTTTCCCGCAGTAAAGGTCCTCAGGATCAGAACAGAATACTGAGAGATATGGCAATTAATAACTTCTCTTCCAACTTAAAGGTACTTGCGGATATGATTAACGAGCTGTACATAACAACAGTAGAACTGGACCGAAAGATGCATACAAAGAAAACCCCCGTATTTAAAAAAATTCCGGAACTGAAACAACTGGGACAACTCCTTATAGAACCCTGACGCCTGTTATCATCTATTGGAATTACTTTTCAAATAACATTTTAAATATTAAAGAAAATTCCCTTGCAATTTTCTTTAAATTTACTATAATGATTTTTTTTACAAAATTCTATTCAGAAGGAGTACTTACAATGAAAGAACCGCTGCTTGTTATTGCGCTTGGCGGGAATGCGATTAAGCAGGCTCATGAAAAGGGCACAACGGAAGAGCAGTTTTATAATGTTGATGTAACGGCAAAACAGATTGCAAAGATTGCCCATGAAGGTTTTAAACTGGTTATAACACACGGCAACGGACCACAGGCAGGTGCACTCCTTATTCAGCAGGAGGAAACAAACGGCATAGTACCCGCACAGACATTAGCCGCATGCGGAGCTATGACACAGGGACAGATAGGATGGATGATACAGAATCGTATAACCTATAGATTACACGAAGAATCTATAAATATTCCGGTTTGTACGATTGTTACACAGGTTGTTGTAAGCGGGGACGATCCGGATTTCCAGGATCCGACAAAACCTGTGGGGCCGTTCTACACAAAAGAAGAAGCTATAAAAAACAGGGAAGAAAAAGGGTATATTGTAAAAGAGGTAAAACCGGGTGCCGAAAGAGGATGGAGACGGGTTGTTCCTTCCCCCGAGCCTGTAAAGGTTGTAGAAAGCGATGCGATAAACTCACTTATAAAAAACAACATTATCGTTATTGCGTCAGGCGGCGGCGGAATACCCGTAAAAGAAAATCCGGACGGAAGCTATTCCGGAGTAGAAGCTGTAATCGATAAGGACAGGGCGGGTTTTAAACTTGCACAGGCGGTTTCTGCAGATAAGTTTTTAATACTTACGGATGTAGAAAAGGTATTTATCAATTACAACAAACCCGGTCAGAAAGCACTGGATAAGATTACGGTAAAAGAAGCGGAACAGTATATGAATCAGGGGCACTTCCTGGCAGGCTCGATGGGTCCGAAAATGCAGGCAGCCATACGTTTTGTCAAATGGAGCGGCAGGGAAGCAATTATAACATCCCTGAACAAGGCACTAGATGCAGTAAAAGGAAAAACAGGTACGCACATTCTACCTTAACGGACAGACCCTGTAATTCTTAAAATATCAGCCGGCAGGCTCGACAGTCCGCTGAATGCAGCAGCCGGCAGATTCGGTTAAATACTTTCGGATGCCTGAAGGATTTCGGTATAAAGATCCTTCAGATTTTTTTTGTCGATACTCGAATACGCAACCCTTAAGTAGTCCGTACCTACGGAAATTGTTCCGATACCTCTTTTAGTCAAAAGATAACGCCGCAGATCTTCCGCTTTTCCATTCCTCACGGAAAAGGTCATAAAGTAACCCGAATTAAAAGGAAGCGGTTTTATAACCGAATTTCCCTTATAATCCCGCATCAAAGACTTTACCTCCAGGTATCTTTCCATAAGTATATGGAAAGCCTGTTCCTTTTGTTCTTCATATTGATTGTTTTTTATCGCTTTAAGCAGAAGGCTCTGTGCTACTTTACTTGAACTGGAAATGGATGACCGTACCGCACCCATGGCCTTTTGAACAAGAGCATCGTAATGCTCTTTAGATAATGATTTGCCGGCAAATGTGAGAAATCCAATCCTGAATCCCCAGGCAAGATTTTCCTTTGTAGCTCCATCCACCTTAACCGCCAGAATATTATCGTTAAGATCCGCTAACTCTGCGAACAGAGACTCTCTGTATATTTCATTCTCGTAGAATAAACCGAAATATGCATCATCGGTAATAACAACAAGTTTTTTTCCCGATGCAGCAACCCTGTTCAGCAGGGAAACTATTTTCGCAGCTTCTTCTTTAACCGGTGAATATCCCGAAGGGTTGTTCGGAAAATTCAGTATAAGTATTATTTTTTTGCTTTTAACTTTTTCTGAAAGAGTATCTTCCATAGCTTCTGTATTTAAATTCCCGGCAGAATCAAAAAAGGGAAAAGTAACGATCCGCGCCTTTTTGCGTACTTCAAAGATCAACCTGTAATTACCCCAGAACATATCCGGTACTACAACCGTATCACCGGGATCGATAAACATGTCGGAAGAAATCACAATGCCATTGGTAATGCCCGATGTCACTACGGGAAGTGATACGGTTTTCTCCTTAAGCGAAGGATTCTTTCGATACATTTCATCCTTCCAGATCTCACGCAGGCCGGCAACACCGGCTGTCGGTGCATAAGCGAAAATCTCTTCGTTACTCAATTCGGGAATGTACCTTTTAATCGATTCAAGATGCATGGGCGTACCATCCATGTAAGCCATACCTACCGTTGCATTGTACTTCGTCGCAAGTTTCTTTGCCTCTGCGGATTGAGCCACAATCCCTCTGGGGAAGTAGAGCATCCTTCCCAGCTCGGAGAGTACATCATATGCCGCCGTGCCCTGCAGGGTTTTATTCAGTAATTCTGCCAAACTATTCATGAATGGAAATATACCCGCTTAAACCGATCATGTCAATTTTTAAAGCTATTGAAAATGCTTTTAATTCCGGTTAAGATGCCCGAAATGGAACAAAATTCCAGAGCCATAAAACTCTACTATACAGACAGGGAAATTAATTCCCTCCTGGCTGACATAAAAACCGACGAGACTCCTTTCACCAAACATTACAATCAGAGTGAGGATTTTTTCCTGAAACTAAAGAGTGATTTCAGTGTACCTCATCTTCCCATTCATCATGACATAAAAAAACCTTATCCCGAAGAACATTATATTAAGAACCTGAGGTTAATCATCAAAAGGATTATACCGCTTGCGCCCTCCCTTTTTCGGGAATTAACCTATTTTTTCGATCCGGCGGAAATCCTCCGTCCCGGTTTTTTTAAACTTTACAAAATCGAGGACACCCATTACCTCTATATTGTACGTATAAATCTGCTCTATAGAGCACAGGATGATACTATTTTAGAAAAGGGGGATAATGATTTTAACCCCGCATACAAAACAAACCATCTCTTTTTAACTGCAAACTTTATTCCTCTTAACAGTGTCGAGGTTGATGAAGGTAAAATTAAATCCTTTCTGATTAAAGAAACTATTTCCCAGACATGGATAGGTGAAAGGGGAAGAGGCTACTTTGTGCAGGGAATCTGGATGGATGATGATCTTACAAAGTTTTTTTCCAAACTCTTTCTGCCTCCGGGTAAGCGTACCTATCCGTTCTATCCCTTCGTCTGCAAGTATAAAACGATATGTCAGAATGTAATAGATTTTTCTTCCTCCGGGCGAAGGTTAAAACTCCCCTATCTTCACCGGACTATTCAGTTTCTGGAACCGAAGATAAAAAAAATCCAGCAGGAATTAAAAAACACCGATTTTTCAGAGGATCTTAATGTTTTTAAAGAACTGAAAGAAAAAATACCTTCCTCCTGGTACAAACCCTGGGAGAATATAAAAATCAGTGTATATTTAAACAGTCAGGATCAAAAGGAGTTTCAGATTGAAGATTAGCCCGGAGGATATACCAGGTAAAAAGGTTACAATTATGGGTCTGGGCCTGCACGGAGGAGGAGCTGCATCTGCAGAATATTTTATTAAACACGGAGCTTTTGTTACTGTTACCGACCTTAAAAACCGGGAAATCCTGATCCCCTCGATCGATAAAATACAATCTGTTCTAAAAAAACCCGCACACAGGGCAGGGAAAGTACGGTTTGTCCTCGGCAGGCATGAGATGGATGATTTTATCAATACCGACCTTATTATTAAAAATCCCGGCGTTCCGCGCAGCTCTCCTTTTCTGCGTGAAGCGGAAAAAAAAGGCATACCTGTGGAAACCGATCTTTCCATATTTCTTAAATTTACGGACAATCCCGTTATTGCCGTTACAGGGAGCAAAGGGAAATCGACAACCGTATCTGCAATCCATCACTGCCTCCGCTCGATATACCCGGACAGCAGGCTCGGCGGAAATATAGCAGTATCTCCTCTTACCTTTATCGATGAAATTAAACCGGAAGATCCTGTTGTCCTGGAAACATCATCCTGGCAGCTTGCGGATTTAAAGGGTAATGAAGATTTTAAACCTAAAATCGCCGTTTTAACCAACATACTTCCCGACCATATGGACCGATATTCGAATATGAAGGACTACATAGACGATAAAAAGATAATTTTCGCAGGTCAGGACTTAAACGACTATGCGGTACTTAACAGGGACGATCCCAGTACGGAAGATATACAAAAACACATAAAGGCGAAGATTTACTACTTTTCGGGAAGGCCCTTTACTTCCGGCACTGTAAAGGGTGCCTATCTCGATCCTTCCCTGGGAAAAGGCTTTCTTATGCTTTCGGGAAAACCGGTTATACTCCTGGAACGATTCCCCCTGCCCGGCGGACACAACAGGATAAACCTGCTTGCAGCAGCTCTTGCTCTCTCGTTATACGGAATCGATACGGATACCATAATAGAAACACTTAAGGAATTTAAGGGAATCGAACACAGGCTCGAACTTTTCTTAACAGAGAATAAAATCCGGTTCTATAACGATTCAGCGGCAACCATACCTCAGGCTGCAATAGAAGCTATAAGAAGCCTTTATAAAACCAATGGGCCTTATAAATCCATATACCTTATAACCGGCGGAACGGATAAAAATCTGGATTTTACCCCTCTGGCAGACTATTTATCAATTCCTGAAAAAATATTTCTTATTAAAGGCTCCGCGACCGAAAAAATTATTTCTCTTTTAAAAGAAAAGGACATAGACTATCATGGACCTTATGAAGCGCTCGATGAAGTTATAGATAGTATAAGGGCTCATCTTCATGGAGGAGTATCCGTTCTTTTTTCCCCGGGATGCGCATCTTTTGAACTTTTTAAAAATGAATTTCACAGAGGCAGCGTTTTTAAGAAACTTATTCTTTCCGAATTTTCCCGGCCAAAGGTATAATATCTACTTTCTCTGCTTTAACATCTTCATCCGGAAAAAATCATCCCGTTCGGTTTCTTCTATATAGGATTCTATAAATTTTACCAGAGCTTTGTATTGAGGTATTAATATCTTTTCCAGTGCATGAACACGCCTCTGCGTTTTTTTTATCTCCATTGCCAATTTATATACCGTCGTTTCTATCTCACTCAGCCGGGCAATCAGCGAAAGCGCCCTTTTGAATGCTTTAAGTGCCTGGTCTAAATTTGCATTTGTCCGCAGGAACCCGTACGAGGGGTCGATTTCTTCATCGATTTCACTTATGGAGGGGACATCTACACCCATAACACTCCTTAACCGAAAGGAAACGGAATTATTCTCCTCAACGGAAAATCCCAGCTCCTCGACATACTCTATTCCAATGCTCAAATTGGCTTTCCGAAGGCTGTCGTATGCTCTGGAGAACACGGATTCTATACTATCCTGAATTTCACGTGCATCATCTATAAGCTGCATCATTTCCCTGACCAGCACATTCCTTTTCCTGTTGAGCAGGGTATAACCCTCTTCCGCAAAAATGAGTGAGCGTTTGGTTGCAAGCAGGTTACTCTTCGTCGGCGAAACAACCATTGTTTTTTAATCCTCCCGCTTCTCGTAAAATCTCTCGATTTCATCACGGCTGATCCTGGTAAGTTCTTCTTTCGGCAGATGACCCAATACTTTCCATGCAATATCCAGAGTTTCTTCCATTGACCTGTTCTCGTCTTCTTCCTGTGTTATAAATTCCTCTTCGAAGGCTTTTCCGAATTTCATATACATTTTATCCAGATCGATCAATTCTTCTTCACCGATAATGGAAGCCAGCGCTCTTACTTCATGCACTCTGCTGTAGGCTGCAAAAAGCTGGCTGTAAACATGGGGATGATCAACCCTGGTATACCCCTCGCCTATACTGTCTTTCATAAGACGCGAAAGAGACAGCAGTATGTTAATCGGAGGATACACACCTTTTCTGTATAAATCACGATCCAGGACTATCTGTCCCTCTGTTATATAACCTGTTAAATCGGGGATGGGGTGAGTAATATCATCATTGGGCATCGAAAGTATCGGAAGCTGAGTAATCGAGCCCTTTTTGCCTTTAATCATACCTGCACGTTCGTACATGCTTGCAAGATCACTGTAAAGATATCCGGGGTATCCCTTCCTCGAAGGTACCTCTCCGCGGGCCGTGGAAAGCTCTCTTAATGCCTCGCAGTAGTTGGTCATGTCCGTCATAATAACAAGAACGTGCATTCCCTTCTCGAACGCAAGATATTCAGCAGCAGTAAGAGCTACGCGCGGTGTGGCTATTCTCTCTATGGTAGGATCATCTGCAAGATTTAAAAAGGTCACTACGTTTTTTAAGGCACCGGATTCCTCGAAGGATGATAATATGTACCGGGCACTGTCATGCTTTATGCCCATCGCTGCAAATACTATGGCAAATCTTCCCCTTTCCTCTCCCTTAATCCTTGCCTGGCGTGTTATCTGAACAGCCAGCCTGTTATGGGGAAGGCCATTGCCCGAAAATATCGGAAGCTTCTGGCCCCTTACAACCGTCATTAAAAGATCTATTGCAGATACACCGGTTTCGATATAATTCCGGGGATACATTCTGGAAGCAGGATTTATCGGTTCACCGTTTATATCCCTGTATTCACCCCTGATAATTCTGCTTCCCTCATCTATCGGCATCCCTATTCCATTAAAGGTTCTGCCTAAAATATCCTCCGACACCTTAATTTCCAGGGGCCGGCCAAGGAATCTTATACTGGTTTTATCAATACTTAAACCCTCCGTGCCCTGGAAAACCTGAATTACAGCAGCATCATTACTGAGCATTACAACCTGGCCGAACCTCGAACTACCCTTATAGGTTATTTCTACAACTTCATTATAGCTTATATTTTTAACCTTCTCGATAAATATCAAGGGTCCGTCTATCTTTGATAAACCAATGTACTCTTTTACAGGCATTTCAGTTTCACCTTCCCATAACGGTTTTTGTTAACGGCATAAATAGTATCATTACATATTATGCGGTTTCCCGCTGTATTTTTTTTTGAGCGCCATAAAAAAACTATCCAATTCCTTTCCTATGACAGTTATCTTTTCCACATTATCATTGGAAACTTCTTCTTTCATTCTCATAAGCGTATTAAGTATACTGCCCTTTAGAATCTCGGATATTGCAACACCCAGCGAGATTAACTCACGGGCTTTTTCATAGAAAACAAGCATTATTTTAAGCATTTCGTACTGCTTATTCAGGCTTGCGAAACAATCCACCTTACTGTAGGAATTCTGCTGTAGAAATCCTACCTTTATCAGGCTGGCGGCTCTTACGGTTAATTTCTGATCATCCGGCAGAACATCTTCGCCTACAAGTTTAATTATCTGCTGAAGCCTGTCATCTTCATTCAACAGAGCCAGTGCCTCATTCCTCAGCTTAAAAAAGTCTTTGCTGACTGTTTTCGAATACCATTCCTTTACATCACCTATGTTTTCACTGTAACTCGTTAACCAGTTTATGGCCGGGTAATGCCTTGCATTTGCTAAGGATTTGTCCAGTGCCCAGAAACACCTTGTAAATCTCTTTGTATGTGTGGTTACAGGTTCGGAAAAATCTCCGCCGGGAGGAGACACGGCACCGATTATCGACACGGAACCCAGGTTCTCATTCCCCAGCGCGGCAACCTTCCCCGCCCTCTCGTAGAAATCCGCAAGTCTCGAAGAGAGATACGGAGGAAAACCTTCCTCCGCAGGCATTTCCTCCAGGCGGCCGGATATTTCTCTTAAAGCTTCCGCCCATCTGGATGTAGAATCCGCCATTACCGCAACATGGTACCCCATATCACGAAAATACTCGGCTATTGTTACACCGGTATATATGGAAGCCTCCCGTGCAGAAACCGGCATATTAGAGGTATTGGCTATTAAAATCGTTCTTTCCATAAGAGGTTTGCCGTTTCTCGGGTCTTTTAGCTCGGGAAATTCTTCCAGAACCTCTGTCATTTCATTTCCCCGCTCTCCGCACCCGATATATACGATCACATCCGCATCGGACCACTTTGCGAACTGATGCTGAAGTATCGTTTTCCCAGTCCCGAACCCTCCGGGAATGCATGCCGCACCGCCCTTGTTAAGCGGGAAAAAGGTATCGATAACCCTCTGGCCGGTTATCAGGGGCTCATCGACAGCCAGCCGTTCTTTATACGGCCTTGGCGTCCTTACCGGCCAGTTTTGAAACATTGTAAGATTATACTTATCATTGCCGTCATCGATTTCGGCTATTACGGTATCTACGGCATATCTGCCGGAAGTTCTTACGTTTTTCACAATCCCCGATATACCGGGAGGTATCATTATTCTATGGGTAAAAGAGGAAGTTTCATCGACCGTTGCTATAATCTGCCCCTCTTTAACAGTATCACCATCTTTAATCGATATCTCTACATCCCACTCATGTTTAAAATCAATCGGCAGAACTTCCACCCCCCGCTTTAGAAAATCGCCGCTTCTGCTCCTTAAGACCTCGAGAGGTCTTTGAATACCATCGTAAACATTACCTATCATACCCGGGCCGAGCATTACAGAGAGCAGCTTCCCGGAACTCTGAACAGGCTCACCTATTCTTAGACCGGTCGTTTCCTCATATATCTGTATTGTAGCTCTATCGCCTTCAAGCGAGATAATCTCACCGATAAGGCCGATTTTACCCACTCTTACCACCTCATGCATCATAAAACTCGATGTATTGCTTGCCTTAACAACAGGCCCGTTTATCATATACAGCTTACCGGTTTTTAGTTCCATATTATTTACTCTCACTATCTATTTCAGGATGTTTTTATTATTTTATCCAGTCTGTCGAACAGTTCCACGGCAATCTTCTCGCGGTTTTCCTCTATTTTTTCTGCTATCGTGTTCAGAACCTTAAACCTGCCGTCTTCGCTTTCTGCTATTATGCCGCCTTTGATATCCGCATTTTCACCTGACAAAATCACAGCGGTATTTTTAAGTTTCTTTTTTACACTTTTAAGGACGGTCTTGATGACCTCCCGGTCCTCTCTGTTTGTTTTTACAACAGCATTTTTTTCATCGAGGGTTTCTAAGGCTTCCAGAACAATCTGCTCAAATACAATGGGATACCTGCCCGTTGAAATCATATTTTCCGCTCTCTCTTTGATACCGGCCATAGCGGATTTTAAAATATCGACCCTGGCATCCGTAATCATTTTACCGGCTTCGAGCTCCGAACGTGCAGTCTGCTTTCTTAAATTCCGGTCGGCCTCATTTTTAGCCAGAAGTACAATCCCGTTAAAGCGCCTTTCCGCCTGATCTATATAGTTCTCCTTAATCTCTTCGGAACGATCCTGTGCATCGAGATAAATCTTTTCTATCTCCTCATCCGTCTTATCCTGTATGTGTTTAACCATTGCTCTGATTTTTTCCTGTATATTCATTTAATTCTTACCCCTATGGCTTCCTGAACATTCCTCGTTATAAAATCCCGGGGCCTTTTACTGCCGTGCCTGTCAGGAATTACAGTTACTAAAGGAGGCTTTTTGGACAACCGCATCTTATTCAGTTCATCAGGAATCAGATCCGCAATTTTTTCGGTTATAAGCAGAATGCCGATATCCTCTTTATCTTTTAACTGCCCGATAATCTTCAGAACTTCATCACGTTCATGGACTGTGACGCCCCTGACGCCTACAAGCCTTAATCCGGTTTGAGTATCGATATTGTCGGTAATGAGGAAAAATTTCACGGGCTCTTATATCCTCCCGAGGATCATAATGGAAATAATAAGTCCGTATATGGCAATACCTTCCGCCAGTCCTACATATATCAGAGTTCTTCCCAGCATCCCGGGTTTTTCACTTATCGCACCTATACCTGCAGAACCTGTTATTCCCACACCGATTCCTGCACCTATCGTTGCAAGTCCGGTAGAGAGACCGGCAGCCAGATATCCCAGCCCCTGAGAACCGGAGCCGATACTGCCGGCAGCCCCGGCTGCAGACTGGGCAAAAGCATGATTGCCGGTAAAAATATAGATAACTGCAAACACGGAGAGAATGGTAAAAAATGAAATATTTGCCCCCGCAATCCGCTTTTCCATCTTTGGATGCGCTTTTAAAAAGGAATTCTTTCCGTTCAGAATTATTCCAAGTACGACCGTAGCGAAAACAAGTATTGACATCAAAGAAATAATTATGTACATCAGTTAGTCCTCCTAAAAAATATTCTTTTTTTGTTAGCTTTTAAATCTAAGCGGTTTAAACCTGTGCCCGCCTCCCTCAAAAAACTTTGTAAAATATTCGTAGTATGTTAATCTCAGATCCTGAATAAAAACCACAAGCCCCTCCAGACCTACAAGTATAAACTGCCCGAAAAGAAAAATAACGGAAGCCCATAAGCCGCCTCCGGGTGCCGGCAGCACCATAAGCGCCATTATCCAGAATGCGGAAAAAAGTGCTTCGTGGGTAAGGGCAAAAGCGGCAAGCCTTACAAATGAAATTACATTACTGAAATATTCCACTAAAAGATTAAAAAGGCTCACGGAACTGATAAGGAAAAATCCTTCGGGGAATATTAACCCTTTTCCCTTTGCCAGACTGCCAAGCGGTTCCGAAAAAAATACAACCGTTAAACTTATCCCCATAATTACCTCAGGGACCGCCGGAGAAACAGGCAGTTTCCCGGTCACAAGATAAAAAGACGCTGCAGAGACTGCTGTTAAGAAAAAAACCGTCCCCGCAATTCCCTCTCCTCCGAAGAGTGCTTTTTCCGGGTTATGCTGCAAAAATCCGTTAATGATGTTTAGGATTAATCCCAGGCTGATAACAACTATGCCGAAGCCTACCGCTATAACCATTAACTCCTGAATCTTTAGAATAGGCCGCATAAAAAGAGCAGGCAGCCATTCGAATCCGAACACCGATCCGTACATAATACCGAAGAACACTGCCGATAATCCTGCAATAGTTATAACGGAGCCGAATTTCTTTGAACTTTTCCTTACAAACAATCCGATCAGGCACAGGATAAGTCCATGGCCGACATCACCAAGCATAAATCCGAACATGAGGGTAAACAGTACGGCAACAAACGGGGTCGGATCTATTTCACCGTAACTCGGCGTTCCGTACATCTCCGTTATTACTTCGAAGGGTTTAAAAAACCTATTGGAATTCTTCAGTTTAACGGGAATATCACGGCGCAGTTTTCCCGGAAGCTTCTTTCCCGGGGTATTTATCAGAATAGTATCATTATCTATCTCTTTTTCCAGTTCGGCTGCATTACTCTCCGGCATCCATCCGTCTAAAAAGTACACATTCCCGCCTCTGGAAAAACCTCCGTAAGAGGTTAAATCGAAAATCCTCTTCCTGGCCAGTACGGAAGAATAAATACTGTTGATAAATTCCATATTCGAATACAGTGTTTTCCGTATCTTAACGTCGTGTTCCTGAATGGATAATTCCGTAAGCTTAATATGGGCTTTTAATTTCTCCCTGATTTCCGAAGGAGCCCCGGAATAACCCTCGGGAAGGGAATCCTCGGTAAAATATGCCGAATGAAGTATCTTATATGCATCGTTTAAAAAATGCGGAAGAGTAAAAGCAAAAATCCATACACTGTCGGAATCCCTGTTAACTTCTAATATTAAAACCGGAACATTTACAGAAGAATAGATTAAAGGCTCGAAATGCCTGATCGGAACTCTTCCGAATATCAGCCTGACCATTTCAAAATTGGTAATATCACCAAGGTCGATGTTCAGATTCGAAAGAATATTTATATAAGGAAGTACCTTCTTCTGGCTTTCCAGAAGCCTGTTCAGTTCTTTACGTTTATCGAATGTATCCTTTAAGTCTCCATTGAGCGATCTTATTTTACGTAAGATAGTTTCCGAATCGAGCTCTTCCCTTATATCGATATCCTCCTCTTTAAATTGAGGTTTATAGCCGGTCATTTTTAAAAAATTAATTAATTCAAAATACAGTTCTTCGAAGGGATTTTTTTTATGATATTCCATATGCCCGGAGTCCCCGGATGATACCGACTCATTTATTTTAACCGGTTCGAATTCTCCGGTAGAGATAATCTTTACCTGCTCCCTTTCCAGTTCCTCAACCGGAAGAGCCAGAGATACTCTGCTCATCCTTTCTACAGCCATTACATCAATTCTCCAGATTCCTTATAAGATACTTCCGGATTTCATCTTTTCCCATGGAGTATCTTATTGCCTCGGTGATAATAATGATATCGTTTAATTCAAACTCAACCAGGTAAACATACTCAAAAAGCTTGGAGAGAGTGAATTCATTAAAAACGATACCCGTATTTATAAATTCAAAAAAGTATTTCTGTATTTTCTGCGTAAGTTCAAACGGCATCGCATCGGTATCTTCCATTTCTTTAAATATTATAGAATACGGACTCTCGCTGAAAAAATGAACCGCCTCCATGACACCCTTTGTGTCACACGCCATACGAAGATAATCCTGCCTTAACCGGTAACCCATATGAATTAAAGAATTGTAGAGTTCTTCGGGCGAAAACCTGTAAAATTTCTTTGCCCTTATTATCCATTCCATATTTGCAAGATCGATATACATACCGATATCTTTTGCCACATTCTCTCTATCGTCGCTGTTTAATCTCTTAATACTCTTTTTAAGAGAGGAGAGATACCATTTGTCCAGGGCGGTTTCCAGAATGTAGACAAGATTCTCATTTCTGTTTAAATGACTTTCCAGTACATGCTTAATCTCCGCGTAGTACTCTGTTCCCTGTAATGTTTCCAGAACTTCCTCTGCGGTTTTGCAGACAGCTATCTTTTCCGGATCGATCGATGCATATATTCCGAGAGCGTAAAATTTAATAGAGAAATCTCTTATATCAGCCTTTGCCTCTGTCAGTGCATTTCGAAGTGCAAGTTTAAGATTTTCCACTTCATACCGTTTAAGAAGAAGTATGATAACCGCTTTTTCCGGATTATGAAAAAGACGGATGAATTCATTAAGTACAAGTATTACCTTATTTCTTATAAGCAGTTCCAGATCCCTTCTGTGTATCTTCTCAGCATCGATATCGTTAAGCAGTCCGGAATAGAATGTTTTTTGTTTAAGATAATTTACTATTTCCGGGATCGAACGCTCTGACATTAACTCATGATAATCCGTGCCGGAAAGAAGTTCTGATTTTAAGGCATGTATTTTAGCATTAACTGCCGAATATTTTATAACATTCATCTTATCATTTGCTTTACATTAATATTTCAACGATTAAATCTTCAATAATCTCATCCTCTATCTGTGAATAGGCATTCTGTAATTTTTCTATCCTCTTTTTTGCAGCCAGTATGATTTCCTTATTCTTCTTTTCCGCCTTTGCCTCTGCTTCTTCGAGAATTCTTTGAGCTTCCTTATCCGCCTCTTTTTCTCTTGCTTCCAGAAACTCCCTGCCCTTTTTATCAGCATCTGCGATTATGTTTCCGGCATCCGCCCTCGATTCTTCCAGCATGGCTTTTGCCAGGTTTTCATATTCGGCAATTTCGTTGATAATATCTTCTATTTTAAAATTACTGTATTTTTCCGCCATTTAAGAGTTACCCTGGTTCAATATATATAGTTTATGGTGTGATGGTCAATAAACAACCATGCGGATAGAAGATAAAAGTCTGAATGAGAGATAAATAGCAACGGCT
>JAADHF010000013.1 GCA_013151965.1 Spirochaetota bacterium | reverse complement strand
ACTTTCCGCTTCCCTTATAACCAATTTTTCTGTAGCAATCATTGTTTCGTCTCTGCAAAAATTACACACCCCGTTTCCACCAAATTCTATTCCCGGGAAGGATGCAGAAAGAACACAATTGGAACATCTGTTTATCACATTAACTCCTTCCTGGACACATAAATAAGAATTTTTTCTATGGAACCAAAATTTTCACGGGTCATCTCCTCCTGCAGTGTTTCTATCCCTATCTCCTTTTTAAGGAAAGCAGAAATTTCCACTAAGCCAAAAGAATCGATTATTCCCTGATCGACAAGAGATGAATTCAAGTCAATCTCATACTCCTCTACCATAAAATTACGGCAGATAAAATTAATTAGCTTTTCTCTGGTTGACACCCTTGCTACTCCTCCAGAATGCAGACAGCTTGTCTATCCATGTTGTTGGTTTTTATTTCAGGGTCCCGGATTTGGTATTCAATAATCTGATTGGACATTAGAAAAGAGATAAGCATATTGTCTCTATAGCCAGCAGATTTAAGCCCTCGTCTGCTAATTTTAAAGAGAAACCTTTCTACCATTTTAGGATCATAAATACCGAATCGTTTTATTATATCTTTGTTTAGAAATTTTTGTACAAGAAATCCATCTTTCCCATTTGGGAAAAAAGCTCCCAAATCCGGAGCCATATAGGGTCTTTTGGGTCTGTTTATAATTGGAGAGGGAATTTCATTTTTATAGGCCTCTTTTAAAAGGTACTTAGTGGAAAATCCGTTTAATTTGGCAGAATCGGGTAGTGTTAAAAGCCATTCGATCAGATTATGATCAAGAAAGGGGAATCGTCCCTCGACACCATGAGCCATTGCCATTCTGTCCCCCTGAGCAGATAAAAGATATCCGGAAAGAAGTGTTTTCATCTCCCAGAATTGATTTCGTTTCAGGAGGCTCCAGGAATAGACATGTTTCGGGGTAAGAGAATCTATTTTATCTGCTAAATAATTGTAATCGAAAGCAATATCCCAATCCTTATTAAACATTTTAGCTAGTACCTGATTATTATTTACCCGCATACTAAGTCCGGCCAGAGGACCTTCGAACCTTTTAAGAAAATCCTCATAATACATTTTAAGAAACCCCGCCTGGGTCTTATCCTTGTAGTGATTAAGATGAGGGTTTAGCTGAAGGAGGGTATTTAGAATCTCTTCCTCCGACAACCCCTGTTTCCATAAAGAGAGAAGTTTTAACTCTTTAAAGGTGTCGTACCCAAAAAGTATTTCATCTGCTGCTTCTCCGGTAAGAACAACTTTAGTGTTTTCTTCCCGAACCTTTTGGGATAATAAAAATAGGGGTACAGGCGCAGTTCTTAATACCGGGCGTTCGAAATGGAGTGCCGCCTTAAAAAAATTCTTTTCGATTAAAGTTCCATCTACATTTACAGAATAGTGATCAGATTGTAATGAATCGACCATTATTTTTTGATATTCCGATTCATCAAACAAAGGGTCAGAAAAGGTAACAGAAAAACTTTTGAATTGTTGTTTATTTATATCTTTTGCCAGGTAAGAGATAACAGAGGAATCGATACCTCCACTTAGATAGCAGCCTACCGGCACATCACTTCTTAATCGAAGTTGTACCGACTCTCTTAGTTTTTCTTTAAAAATATGAACACTGTCAGAAAAACTTATATTACTATCAGTCAAAGAAGCGTTTTCTCCCATAACATAGTAAGCTTTGGATTCTAAAGCCTCATTTTGGGTAAATTCCTGATAATGCCCGCCCTCTAAAGAGGAGATATTATTAAACACAGTACTTGAACCAAGAGTATTCCAAAGAAGGCCATGTTCTAAAAGGTTTTGGGGCGACCAGTAACGTTTTCTGCTTTCCAGATGGTCGAAAACCTTTAATTCCGAAGAAAAATAGAAACCGTTATCCGCCTTTAGACAATAAAGTGGGCGTATTCCATATCTGTCACGGGCAGTAATAAGGATTTCTCTATTTTTATCCCAGTATAAAAGTGCAAATTGACCATTAAAGCGGGAAAAAGCATCTACTCCCCAGATTTCAATTGCTTTTTGAATAACTTCAGTATCACTGTCGGTGGTAAATACGGCCCCTAAAGAACGAAGTTCTTCCCGAAGTTCAATATAATTATAGACCTCTCCATTATAAACAAGACTGGAACGGGAGGAGAC
The DNA here is from genome assembly GCA_013151965.1 of Spirochaetota bacterium. GTDB lineage: Bacteria > Spirochaetota > Spirochaetia > SZUA-6 > SZUA-6 > SZUA-6. The sequence goes on along the minus strand of JAADHF010000013.1, from coordinate 2,167 downwards.
CATGGGTTGATGTCCGTGATCGATATCAATTATCGAAAGACGGGAATGACCGAGTCCTATTCCCGGGGCAGCATAACTGCCCCATTCGTCCGGACCTCTGTGTTCCACATAGGGAAGAAGAGATTCGATTCCGGATTTTAAAGTTTTTCCGGATTCTGTTTTTAAAATCCCGATTATTCCACACACAGAATATGTTCCTTAGTAGTTAGTTTTACTATTGTGGCTTCGATGGCCGACCCTTCGTATTCCTTTTCTTTGACGATTTTCTTCTGCTTTTGCCGAAATTGTTTTTACTTTATTTATTGCTGAGGAGACAGTATTATAAGAAAGCAGTTTCTTTTTATCAATTTTCCCATTCCCAAGTATTGGAATTTCATCAAAAAAGTAGTAATGGGCCGGTATCATATATCCGGGAAGGAATTCTGTTAAATCGTTTATTATCTGTGAAGGGTGTACACTATAAGAAGAGATTAGGTATGCATTTAATTCAACATCCAAATTATGTTTATTAGTTTTTAATACTATTGCAGAATTAATATAGGGAAGTTTTTCGAGACGTTTTTCTATTTCGGACAATTCGATTCTTATACCGTTCATTTTAATTTGAGAATCCTCTCTCCCAATATACTCGATCCTGTAGTCTTCATGATAGTAGCCCAGATCGCCTGTTAGATAGATTGTCTCTTCTCCCCAGCCCCAGTCTCCTTTAATAAAGCTGTTTTGGGTCAGCTTTTCATTATGTATATAACCATGGGCCAGATTAACTCCAGCTATTCCAATTTCACCCCTGACGTATGGAGGGCACAAGTGTTTTTCTTTATCCAGAATATATATTCGGGTATTTGCAATGGGATACCCAATGGGAATTCGATCAAGAACAGCGTCTTCTTGTGAACAACTCCAGGCAGTAACATCTATAGAAGCTTCTGTTGGTCCGTAAAGATTATAAAGGGGGATATCAGGAAATGTATCATAAAACTGTTTAAGCAGAGAAACTTCCAGGACTTCTCCCGAGCAAATAACACCGCGAAGGAAGGGAAAAGAGGGTGTAGAAACATTCTGCAGGAATTTTTTAAGAAGAGACGGTACAAAATGAACATAGGTTATTTTTTCCTGTTTAATAACATTTGCCAGATAATTATCGTCAAGATGCCTGGCAGGGTTTGGTATAAAAAGAGCTGCACCGGTTAAAAATGGCCAGAATAGTTCCCATATAGAGACATCAAAGGTATAGGGAACTTTATGAATAAGGGTATCTGAAGGACCTATAGGAAAGGTTTCCTGCATCCAGAATAAACGGTTTGTTATTCCCTTCCCGGAAATACTTACCCCCTTGGGCTCTCCTGTAGATCCACTTGTATACATAACAGCTATTGGGATATCGGATAACTCCCTTTTAACTATGAAATTATCTGGTACCTCAAGCTTATCTAATTCTTCAATGAAAATAATTGTTTGATTTTCCGGAATACGTGTTCTAAACATACTATCAGATACTGTAACTTTAACCCTGGCATTGGAAAGAATATATTCGATCCTCTTCTTCGGCCACTTAGGATCAACAGGCAGATAGCTGTTCCCGGAACATACAATGGCATGTATAATTGCCGTTCGATCTATCGAACAATCCAATACAATAGCTATAACAGTTCCAGAACCTGCTTTTATATTAAAGTAAGAAGAATATTTTTTTACTAAATTCGAAAAATCCTGATAGGATAGAATTCTGTGTTCGTCTTTAATTGATCTATTTATTGAATATTTACTATAGCTGGAAATTAAATAAGAGCAAAAAGAAGTATTAAGGGGATAATCTCTTTTATTCTTTTTAAACAGATCAGTTAAAATCTCTATGTTTTTACTGCCTATAAAGCTTAGCTCTGATATAGATGAATCAATATTGTTTATAAATGTATCTATTATTTGCATATACGAGTTTTGCCAGCTTTTAATTTGTTTGGTATTAAATGCCTGGGTATTAAACTCCCATCTGTAGTTAAATGTCCCGTTATCCTTCCAGAATGTAAAAAACAGATCCATCTGAGCACCCGAAGGACGAATATCCATAGAAGTACAAACCAGATTATTAAGAGCTAAAGAAAAAGGTTCTTCTCTGGTAAAACCTGCCTGGAGAAAAAAGGGTATTTTAGGGTCCCTTATACTTCTT
>JAADHF010000122.1 GCA_013151965.1 Spirochaetota bacterium | reverse complement strand
AAAGGCAGGACAACAACGGTAATACTTCTTTTAAGTACGGCGGGAAGCATATAACAGATAGATTTCCCGCTTCCCGTTGGCAGTACGACAATCTGATCCATATTATCCAGTGTGTTGGAGATTATAAACCGCTGAACCGGGTAGAGGTAATCGACTCCGAAAATCCGTTCTGCGGTTTTTGAAATGAAATCCTGATTATTATTATCTATATAATAAGAATGACCGGTTTCCGACGACTTTTTTATCCTTTTTTCTTTATACTTAAGCGGAAAAAGTAATCATCCGCGATTTCCACCAATTCAGGAGAAAAATCGATCTCGTAAGTAACCTTATAGTAATTATTCACTGGGCCTTCCACACCTGTTATCTTTCCTGCAACTATAAACTGGTACAGCTGAAAATACAGTTTCGAAACAAATTTTATTCCTTCCTTCAGTTCCGGGACATTTGCCGGAACGGCAAGGAGCAGTTTGTTTACAGAAACAACAAGCAGTTTTGTCTGGACTTTAAGTTTGCCGAACTGGGATTCTACGAAATTATTAAACCGCATAATCTTTGCAGTTTCGGCATTCATTACTACCTGTTTATCTTTAAAACTCTCATACTGAGTTTTTAAGGATTCAAAGGAGGTTATATAGTCGCCGATTATCTCGACAAGGTCATTCGGGCAGCTCTTATAGGATATGTCCAGCATACAGACATTGGGCTTTCCCTTTACAGCGCCGACTCTGTTTAAGATTCCTCTGACAAAAAAATTGATAGGCATCTTGTTGCCCGTCCGCTGAAAGGTAAAATTTATAGAGCACATCCTGCGCTGGAATTTCTGAAAAAAGGCCGTTTCCTGCCTGCTTAAAATTACCAGAAGTATTGCCCTTTTCATCGATAACTGGAAAGGAGCACAGATAAGCATATAATCTTCTATTTTTATAAGTGTCTGAGACTGAACAAGACCTGTTTTTTTAACTGCATATGGGTTAAAACGTATCATCTGATCAGCATATCTTGCAAAGTACGATTGAATTTGACTTTTTCCCATACCATTCATTTTATATGTAGTTTGAACAGTGTCAAGGTATCAGGTGTATAATAAGCCGGTGCGCTTTAGCTTAATCGAGGCTGCATACGGGGAAATCCGACCTCTCTTTTTAATAGATCAGAGAGTTTGGCGCAGCCTCCCGAAGACTAACATATTGGAGAAAGATAACTTCGACTTAGGATATCGATATTATCATGCAATTTTGGAAACAAATATTATGAAATTCCCGGATTTTATAGAAGGTAGAACTATTAATGTTAAAACACTTGCCCGGAAAGAATTATGGGCGTCAAAAATAATTGCTGCAATTGGAGGAGAAAGAATAGACGCTCCGGATGACAAAAAGGGAGGGAAAGTATTTTTAGGATTTAAGAGAAATATTCGACATCTATATGATTGTTATCATTTAGTGAAAAATATTATCGATGAACAACTTCATAAAATTGATCTTAAAGTACTTAAAAATCTAGTTGTGCTAATGGGAGCAACCGGAATTGAAGAATTTGAATTTTTCAGGGGAGACTTGATTAGCCTTTATTCTGAACAAGAAATTAAAGATCAAAGATTCGGATTATATCGATACTCCGGAGGTAGGGCGGATATGAAGGAGCAGATGTTCCCATGAATTGAATGGGATCACACGTTTTGATATGATATGCCTGATTCTTTAAGGTGTTAAAACCTTTGTTCTCTATTTTTAACCGGACCCGACCGGCTTTTACCAACTGTTCTGCATTTGCCCTGTTAACCGGAATATCCGTTACCCGGTTGTAATGAAAAGCAGCTTTTCCGCTGACAATAATGCTGTAATCAACTCGTATGGTAATTATTTAAAAGCCATACGCAGTTCCTTAAAAAACCGGCGCTACGCCTGCCTTCAGACAGGCGTAGCATATAAAAGGTAAAAAGATAAAAATCCAAAAAATTACGGTGTCCTCGCAGTGCGGAAACCTAAGCCGCCGCTCCCGCTGTCAGGGCTGTAGCTGTACCGGATACCAACTCGAAGGGGGTACTCATCGCCGTACCAGTTGCCGCCGCGTTCAATACGGGCGGAACCGATAGACAACCCCTTATAATCCGTTTGCGTATCTGTCGGCCATGCCCCGGTCCAGTCCCAGCACCATTCAAATACATTACCAGACATGTCATAAATATTAAGCTGGTTAGCTGTCTTAGTCCCTGCATCCTGAGTTTTACTACTGCTGTTAACAGAATACCATGCATAATCGCCGATTGTAGTTGAACTATCATAGGGATAAGAATCTCCTGAAGCATAGTTGTATGACGTCCAGTTCGTTCCATCCTGATAACTTGCCGCATACTGCCATTCTCCCTCTGTAGGCAGCCTGTACCCGTTTGCACTCCAATTGACGTAGGGATTGTCTTCAGAACCTGCTGTAGTATCAACTGAAGTATTATCTGTTGAAGTTTTTAACGGTGTGGTATAACCAATATCAGTATAGTAAACCGGGGTAAACCCTGCCATCTCGCTGTACGCATTACACCAGACAATAGCATCCCTCCAGTTGATATACGTAACAGGTTCGTATTTTGCACCTGTCGGTTCTGCTCCGGCTGTTCCATCGCTTCCTTCCGTGCCTGCGTTTGCAAATGAATAACCGTTTAAAGCTGCCCACTGATATACCGTGTACCATAACTCGTATGTAACCTCGTACTTTGCAATACTGAAAGATGAAATGTTGTGGGAAAAACTGTTGCTGTTTGTATCTGTCTGTGTATAGGTTCCGCCGGGTACTGAAATCATATCTCTCTTTGCAGCTGCCTCTATCCATTGTGCATGGAGAGTCACATCCGCTGTTCCCATAACAAAGGTATCATCTGCACTATAACTGTCCCCGCTTCCATCTGCGGCTGAGTTCCAGCCTGAAAAATTGTAGAAAGTTTTCACAAGGTTTTCGGTATTACCAAGTACAGTAACAGTATCACCTTCTTTGTAGAGTTTGCTGTCCTCGGGTACACTTCCTCCTTTACTGCCATTGTCATCATACGTAACCTTATAGGCGGCGGGGACTTCATTTACTACATTATTGGGACACCCAGTAATAGTAAAGATCAGTAAAGGAAGTGCTGTTACTAAAAGCACGGTAACAACAATCTTTGCATAACCATTTTTGCTCACTGTTCTTCGTTTCATTTCACTACCTCTATGATAATTGAAAAAAGAGACATTTAAGCTTCGGATAGACACATCACTGTTGTATAATTCTGTGCGTAAAAATAAAATTGATTAGTTACTAAAAACTTATTATGTTAATGACTATACCATAACTTAAATATAAAAACCATCGGTAAAGGAATTATTCTTGACCATAAAAGAATATTTTTACATTTTCCATAGTAATCGGTAGCTGCGTGTAAAATAGCAGTTGATATAACTTTTGGCAGTCTGCCGGACTTGATTTCTAAAACCAATCTAAAATTAGAATATATGAATATGATTATTCCCGGTATTCTGTATCCTGCATCGCATTCACCCGCAGGCTGATCAATATTGACACAGACAACAAAATCATTATCCTCCTTACCTATGACAGAAAAACCGGAAATACTTAAGCAGGGGAAAATCCCTCAGGATATTCTGCAGGAGTTCCTTGCCTTTACTGCAAAAAAAGAGGAGACGTCGGACATCATAATCGGGGCCGAAACGGGCGAGGATGCGGCAGTTGTAAAGGGAAATAAAAGGATTATTATCAGTGCGGATCCGATTACCTTTACCGGGGAAAATATCGGAATCTATACAGTAGCTGTAAACTGCAATGATATAGTAGCTATGGGCGGGATACCTAAATACCTGACCACTACTATTCTTATTCCTCCGGACACTCATAGGGACAAATTACAGTCTGTTTTTAAAGAAATAGGATATTATGCTCAGGAAGCAGGTATTCACTGGATAGGCGGACATACGGAAGTTACAGATGCCGCTGCAAGATTGATCGTATCCGGACAGGTGGTAGGCTTTCTTGCAGGCAGGCCGACCCCCTCATCCGGTGCAGAACCCGGAGATGTAATCGTTATGACAAAGTGGGCAGGGCTGGAGGGAACCACGATACTGGCAAGGGAAATGCCGGAAACAACAAGAAAAATATTAGGAGACAAAGCTTATTCGGAAGTTTTTAACTGGATTACGGATCCGGGAATCTCGATACTTACAGAGGGAAGGACTTTAAGGGAAATTAATATATCATCCGCTCATGACCCTACAGAGGGCGGGATTGCAACAGGAATCCATGAAATCGCCCTTCGCTCCGGCACAGGCGCTATGATCTATAAAGATTCTGTATTTATCAGGGAAGAAACAAAGGCC
>JAADHF010000079.1 GCA_013151965.1 Spirochaetota bacterium | reverse complement strand
TTGGCAATAAAAGAGCTTAAGAAACTCGGTTTTTCCCTGAAAGAAATTAAAGATATAATCAATCATGTTGATAAAGAAGAGGACCTTCTTATCTATTGTAAAGAAAAGGCAAAAGTAATCGATGAACAGATAGACCACTACAGGAAACTCCGGAAAAGACTCTCCGGTTTTATGAAGTCAATCCGGGAGGAGGAAATGACGGAAGAAGAGACCAGAATTACAATAAAACAAATATCAGATATCGGGATAGTAAGCACAAGGTACCATGGGAAATATTCCGATTCCGGAAAGTATTTCGGGGAACTGTTTAAAGTTTACGGAAGGTTCGTAAACAGCAGGCCGTTTAACCTGTACTGGGATAACGAATACATGGAAGATGATGCGGATATAGAATCCTGTGTGCCGGTTAAAAAATCCGGATTAGTTCGGAATAAAGGGGACGGTTTAAAATTCCGGCAGCTGGAAGGGGGACAATTTGTTACGGTACTGCATAGAGGTTCGTACGAGAGTATCGGGAGAAGCTACCGCGCTGTTATTGATTACTGCAGGATTCACAGGCTCTCCGTGATACTTCCGACAAGAGAGATATACCATAAAGGGCCCGGGTTGATTATCAGAGGAAACCCGAACAACTATATTACGGAGATACAGATTTGTGTTAAGGAGAGTTGATTCTGCTGCCCGAAGAAAGGCGGTTAGACAATATGATATTTACTTTTACTGTATATTTTATTAGATTAATACTATATTTGCTTATGATATAAGGAGATTTTAATGTCATTTACCCTGAATATCGGTGAGAAAGCACCGGATTTTACTCTGCCTGCAACTGACGGAAAAACGTACAGCCTTAAGGATTTTGATGATTCCGGAGTACTTGTGATATTTTTTACCTGCAACCATTGCCCCTATGTGCTCGGTTCCGATGAAATTACCAGGGCAACAGCGGAAAAGTATAAGCCGCAGGGCGTGCGTTTTGTAGGCATTAACTCCAACAGTGCAAATACATATCCTGACGATGATTTTGATCATATGACAGCGAGGATGGAAGAGTTTAAATTCCCGTGGGTATATCTCCGTGATAAAACACAGGAAACGGCACTTGCATACGGAGCACTGCGGACTCCGCATTTTTATGTCTTTGACAAAAATCGAAAACTTGTCTATTCCGGCCGCGGCGTGGATAATCCGAAGGATATATCAAAGATGACTGTTAATGACCTTGATAATGCGCTTAAAGAACATCTGGCCGGGAAAGAGATAAGTGTGCCGTTAACCAATCCCATAGGATGCAATGTTAAGTGGGAAGGAAAGGAAAACCATTGGATGCCGCCGGAGGCGTGTGATCTGGTTTAAGGGATTAATTTGTCTTCTCTATCCAGACTGTTTTAGCTTTTGCAAGTTCAGAAAGTGAACGGATCGTGTGGTTAAACAGAAGCTGTTTATCGGCTTCGGTATCCCTCCGGGATACAGCCATGACGGTGTCTCCGTACTTTGCTTCCGAAAGATAGTTTATCTCTATCTCTTTAAGCGTATGGTTTTCTCTTATGTGCCCGGGAATGGTTTCCAGAAGCCAGTCCACGTAGCTGACACTTGTTACATGATCGTTTAAATCAAGGTCGCTGAACCTGACACTGAAACGGCGCTTACATTCGGAATCTTCGGAATCCGTATTCTCTTTAACACCGGCAAGCTTTAGAAGTTTTTTACCGGAGGATTTTGCCTTGTAGATGGTAGCTTCATCCTTAAAAACCACCTGTGGACGGACAGGTTTTCTTAATGCCGTATCTATAACGATCCATGCACTTTTTGCCGTTCCGATAACTTTTCTGTCTGCATCGAAAATAATAAAATCTCTCATGGCAAAGAGTCTTTCAAGGCCTGACGGCCATGTCTGCAACGTAATGGTATCCTGCCACTTCGGATATGAATCTATTGTAATAAAAAATCTGGAGAGAACCCATGTGAGGTTTATCTTAAACATCTGCGGAACTGAAAATCCGAGAGCATGTGCATGATTTCCTGCGGAATCGAGAACAAACCGGCATAGAGACTGTATCGATGCCTTCTGGTTTTTATCTATATCGTAGGAATGAATGGAATAGGCCGCATTCCAGACTCTTCTGTCATTTTGCCACATAAAATACCCCGTATTTTATTTACCGGTTATTATTTACTACGGAAGGATAATCATTTATTATGGTTTTTTAAAGGGAAATCTTAAAATATTTAAAAAAGAGGGGAAATTATATGGACAATCAAAGAAAGATTATCAAACCGGAAAAATTGGTTTTTCCTGTTTATAATGTATGGAACAAACGCTGTTTTCTGCTTACATCCGGTGATTATAAAAGAGGTGATTTTAATACGATGACCATTGCCTGGGGCAGCTTCGGCAGGATGTGGAGTAAACCGTATGTATCGGTTGTGGTACGCCCCACAAGGTATACCTATGGTTTCATGGAACGGTATGATAATTTTACCCTTTCTCTCTTTCCCGAAAGTTTCGACGATATCCTGAACTACTGCGGTACACACTCAGGAAGGGATGTGGATAAGATTAAAGAAACCGGATTAACACCGGCAGCGTCAAAATACGTATCTTCACCGGGCTTCGACGAGGCTGAGCTTATTATTGAGTGTGAAAAAATATACTTCGATGATTGCAAACCGGATAACTTTTTAAAACCCTATATACATAATCACTATTCCCTTAAGGATTACCACCGAATGTACTACGGTGAAATACTTGCAATTCATGGATTGGGAAAATATTCGCTTGATTAATGAATGAATTCCCGGAGTGATGCTGAATTATTTTCTTGACTTATTGTGTTTTTACCGCATAAACTTTAATTATGGATTATTTACAACAGCTTGAATGGAGAAACTTTCTGCTCCAGAGTAAGGTAAGAATTCTTAATGAGCTCCGGAATTACATAGAAAGTGCTGATACCTATGAACTTGAATCTTTTGCAAAGGATATGAGTTCGATATTTACACCTTCGGGCAGAAACTTACGCGAAATTGTGAACTATATCCTGTCCACCGGCAAGGCACCGCCGGGATGGCAGCCTGCGCGTTACCTTGCCGGCATGCAGCCTCCGCCTGTAGCTGTGCCGCCTTCGGGAGAAGTGCCTCTTCCCTCTGTAGCTGTGCCGCCTTCGGGAGAAGTGCCTCTTCCCTCTGTAGCTGTGCCCCCATCCCCGGCAGCAGTGCAGCCTTCTGCACCTGTTACCCCGGGAGAGAGGATGTCCGCAGAGACCAATGCCGCTGCAGTCGATACCGTACCGAAATCCATGACTGCCGAAATACCGGCAACGGATGTAACTACCGGTGCCGATAATAAAAAACCTGCGGAACCTGATAGCCCGGATACAGGGAATACCGATGAAAATAGAAATACTGTGCTTGCATGGCTGAATCAGAATATGAAAGAAATTCCGGGCGGAAATTTCTTAATGGGTTCCGAAGACGGAAGACCGGAAGAAAAACCTGTGCACAGGGTAAGTGTTTCCGGCTTTAAGATATGTGCATATCTTGTGACGTACCGTGCCTACCGGGCCTTTGTTCTCGCCAATCCGGAATGGCAGAAAGACAGAATAGACCCTAAGTATCATGACGGCAAGTATCTTGATGACTGGAATGGAAATGAATATCCGGAGGGAAAGGATGAACATCCTGTATCTTATATTTCCTGCTATGCGGCAAAAGCCTTTGCCGGGTGGGCCGGAAAACGGCTTCCGACCGAAGCGGAGTGGGAGTATGCGGCACGCGGAGGGCTTGCCGGGAAAAAATACCCGAACGGGGATTCGATGAACGAAAAGATAGCAAATCTTGCCAAGAGATTCAGGGGAACAACCCCGGCCGGACAATTTGATCCGAATGGCTACGGACTTTACGATATGGCAGGCAATCTTTTTGAATGGACGGCTGATTTTTATGCACCCTATACGGAAGAGGATCAGGCAGACCCTAAAGGGCCTTCCCGGGGTGATTATACTGTTATTCGGGGAGGAAGCTGGATTTCCGCTGCCGCCACATTGCGGGTCAGTTTCCGGATCGATGAAGAGCCCGGGAGATGCGGATACATAGGATTCCGTGTTGCGGATAAAAGCTGATTTAAATCCCAAGCTGTGCGGCGTCTTTTGCAATTTCTGATTTTAAATGCTGAGCGACAGCCTGAGCCTGCTGTTTTGTGATATTTGCCCTGGAAAAGACTTCTTCTCCCGGCTCTTCGACGACAGCCGAACCGCTGTTTCCGATAGAGTTCGTTATTGCAAGCCAGTCGCTGACTGCGATAATATCAACGGCAGAGTCCTGTGAAAGGCTGAAACCCTTTCTGCCCGCCGGTTCTTCATGATGATGACGAATGGAAACAATAGTAAGTAACGGCAGCTCCCAGCTCCGTGCAACCCATTCGCCGATGCGTGTATGGTCCACTCCGAGAACTTCCTGTTCTACTCTGAAGAAAGGAATTTTCTCTTTTGCGAGCTGCGAAAGTACTAATTCGAAGGTATCCGTAGCGAAATTGTCCATGGCAACTTTTCCGATATCATGGAGCAGGCCGGCGGTGAACACGTCTTCCGGGTGTTTGTGCCTCTTTTCCTCTTTTGCAATTACCCGTGCGATTACCGCTACGGCTATACTGTGAATCCAGAACTGTTTTCTGTCGAAATTCTTACTTCCCTTTCCTCCGAAGGTTTTTAACACACCGAGTGCAAGTACAAGCTGAGAAACCGCATTGGTTCCGAGATATGCAACTGCCTCTTTTATATTGTTGATTTTTCGCGAAAGTCCGTAGTAAGCCGAGTTAATCATAGAGAGCACCTTTGCAGAGATACTCTGGTCCAGCTCGATAACCTTTGCAAGTTCAGCTGCTCCTGCAGTCGGAGATTTTATCAGGGAATTAACCTTTACCGCCACGGTCGGCAATGTGGGCAGGCTCTGTATGGCCTGTATAATTTTTTTAAGTTCTTCCTGATTTGCCATGTAATCCTCCAAAGTAAGAATAAAGGGAAATTACAGAGTTTCAATGACTTCTGTAAGTAATATTGTAATATCATCCTGAAATGTAGGATCGGACATATACATCATGATTTCGGATAAAAGGTTATTAGAAACGGTTTCAAGATCATTATCCTTGTTATCTCTCATAACTTTAATTATATTTTCTTTTCCGAATTGTTCACCCTCTGCGTCGGTGGTTTCTATAATACCGTCGGTATTGTAGAGAATTCTGTCTCCCGATTTTAAGTTAATTGTTCTGTCTTCGTATTCGGTACCCTCGAACATTCCAAGAAAAAAACCCATAGTGGATAATTCAACTACCTCTCCGCTGTCTCTGAATAAAAGCTGATTAGGATGTCCTGCATTGCAGTACGTACAGATCATCTTCTCCGTGTCTATGATCGAATAAAAAGCGGTTATATAATGTTCCGTATGAATCATACTTGTAAATTCTCTGTTTAAATTTGCAAGCGTCTCTGCCGGAGACAGGGATTTAGGTCCGAAGATATCAAACTGGCTTTTAAACATCGTAGTAATAAATGCGGAAGATACACCGTGACCCGATACGTCAGCTATAATTATTCCTATTTTTGACTTATCGAGCCGTACGATATCAAAAAAATCCCCTCCTATATAGGCATAGGGAATATATTTATGTGCAAAATCCAGGGGCAGATCTGCCGGAAACTCTTTGGGCAGAAGACTCTTCTGAAGTTCGCTTGCAAGGGAAAGTTCCTCTACGATCTGTCTGTTCTTTTTCTCCAGTTCTTCAAGTGTGTGCTTTAGTTCAAGCGCCTGTTTCTGAAGCATTTCATTGGCAGATTCAAGTTCTACGGTACGTTCTTTTGTCATACTGTCCCGGATTAAGCTCATCCGTTTGCTTTTGTCTTTAAGGTCCTTGATTTCACTGATTTCGGTTGCCAGGACTGCCCATCTGGTGCTTTCAGGTATGCCCGGAATATTAACCATGGAATAAGGCATTTTAGAGATATTGCACGAAACCTCTTTGTTATTCGAATTTAAAAGATATCTTATGTGGCTCCCGCTGGATTCTGTTTCCGGTATATCATCGATGCCGATGCCGAATGTATTTAAGAAGTTCATGTTTTTCTTTTCCTTGACGGTGTGTCCGAGGAATTGTGTGTCTGCAGGAATAATGGAGACAATTTTACCGGCATGGTTTAGAAAAAAAATCTGGATATTACCTCCTTTAAAAAATGATTTTAGCAATTCGGTACATATATTCCGGTCCCTGTTCTCTAAATACCATTTAACAATACCTGTAAGCGAATCCGGAGATATGGTATTCGGAAGGAGCAGTATTTTTTCTTCTTCCAGTCTGCTTCTACTCTCTTCCTTGCAGAGAACTATAGTAAGGCCTCTGTTTTTAATTCTAAAAAGAAGCTCTTTAAACTGTTCGGGCTCCGGATAATCAGCATGTAGAATGTATACATCCGCTTTCCCCAAATGTTTGTCACCGGCTTTTTTGAGTTTTAAACTTATCTTTTCTTTTTTAAAAGCTTTTTCTATGGGATTAACCTGTGCATTGTCCTCTGTAATCAGAAGTACCACCATTATCTCCTGAGCCCTTTAAATAGCAAATCAAGTTAAGACGTTAGCTCCATACTATTGCATCTTTACTTTATATTGTATCGGTTTTTTTCCGGCAGACAAGCGTTATTTGGGTTATTTAAAAAAATTTGACATATTTCCCTGAGAAAATATACTTAAATTCGTAAACCGTGGAATTTAAGGATAAGGATAAAAAATGAACCATGTAAAGACATATTATAAAACAGCGGAAGGAGTAAATATCCCGTATCACAGTTGGGAGGTAAGACAGGGCGGCTATAAATGGATAGCCCTTGTACTCGAAGGCCCGTATCTTCCGGTTGGTAAAAATAAACGGATGGTTGAATTTCTGCTGGAAAAGTACTTTAAAGTGTATGCACCGGGTATACCGGAGATAACCTGTGCAGGTTCAAAGGAAAAAGCGTATAATGGAAATGGAGGGTTAAGGAGATATCTTGCAAATATCGGCAGTTTCAGATCATTTATAGAGGAACGGGAGGGAGATATGCCTGTGATTCCCTTTGTGTTTTCCATATCGGCACTTCCTTTTTTATACTACTATTTCAATGTACTTCCTCCGTTTAAAGCATTTGTTCTTCTTTCGCCTGTCCTTGATTATAAAATGCCTCCGGTAAACGGATCCCTTTTTCTGAAAAGGAGAGTTAAGGTAAGGTATAAGGGCGAAGAGATACTCTCCGATACGGAGGAAGAACGGCGTACGGTGGAACCGCTTATTACCGGTGACAGTTCTGTTTCCAAAAAACTGGTAAAGGATTTAAGGAGGGAGTTTAAGAAATTCCCCGGAGATCTTCCGGTAGCCCCGGCAGGTGTTTCCATAGGAGTATATTACGGCGAGGCTGATGTTCTTACATCCGTATCGCGAATAGAAGATTTACAGAATAGACTTAAAAACGGGAAATTGGAGATATTTAAGTATCCCAGAATGAAGCATATTATCTTTTACGATAAATACTGGAGAAAAGTGGAGGACGATCTTAATTTATTTTTCAGCGGGTTAACTTTTTAATTATAGTGTCTATGGTCCTGACTTCTTTCTGAACGGATTTTAAATAAATAGGCAGGGTGTTTCTATAGGCTTTACAGGATTTTATAACTATTTCTTTTTCCGATTTTGTAAATTTAATTGACGCCCCGGATTTTAATACTTTTCCTTTTGCAGGTTTCGGAGAACTTTTTTTATTTTTTTCGGCGGGATGTTTTGTTTTTGTTGTTTTGATAACCGTCTTTTTATGGTTTCTTCCGGAAGGTTCTTTGATCCTTTTTTCTGTTTGTATCTCTATGTTTGTATGAGTTTCTGCAGGCTGTGATGATTTGCTTCTCTCTTCTATTTCTTTTAAAACCTTAAAGATGTTAGTTTCGGTAATATCCTCGGGAACCTGTGCGATACGCTTTTCCACCCGCTCCGCATTGGGACCTTTTATCAGGCGTTTTCGAGCCATACTTCAACTTCCTTCGCAAGGGCTTTAAAATCGGCAGCGCCGCGTGACCGGGGTGAATAATCAAATATTGTCTTCTGGGCATACTGGCTTTCTTCGACGGCTATATTGCGGTGAACAATAGTCTTAAATACCATCTTTCCGAGCTGTTTACGTAATGTATCCGAAAGATCCTGGCTTATAACGGTACGCTTATCATAAAGAGTAATAAAATATCTGACACTCTTTAATCCCGGATTGCTTTCCCGCGCTTCCTTAATTGTTTCGTTTAAATCTCCGAGCCCTTCCTGACAAAAAAAGGTAGGCTGAACGGGCACAAGTACATGAGTGGCTGCCAGAAGAGCTGAAATGGTAAAAAGACCCAGAGACGGAGGCGTATCTATTATGATATACGGGAAGGTTTCGTTAACTTCAGGCAGGTTTTTTTTTAATGCAGTAAATGTCGAAAGACTTCTTTCCAGATTTTCGACTCTGTTTAATGCCGTTCTTGTAGGTATTATATATAGATTTTCATAGGGGGTTCCCCTGATAAGCTTATCAATTGATTCCTGACCCCTGTAAAGAAGGGAAATGTCTTTCTCTATTGTTTCATAATCGAGTATGTTTCTTGTTAAATTCGCCTGCGGGTCCGTATCGAGCATAAGAACTTTTTTGCCTCTAAGCGCCCATGCTGCAGAGAGAGAAAGGACGGATGTGGTTTTGCATACTCCTCCCTTCTGCTGGGCAATACAGAGTATTTTCGGCCTATACCCTTTCATGCTCTACTCATCGGCTTAATAATGTTAAATATCAAAAAAAATCTTGCAATCTGAGTTTTTATTATTAGAATACTACATATAGGGAAAAGCAAATATGCAGACTATTTTAGCATCGGGTTTTAAAAGCGATGAATTATTCATCATCAGTGCAGCAGCAGCAGGCAAAGGCTACCGGGTTATCGAAGCGGATAATGACATAGTTGATAAGGTGACTAAAAGCGGTGAAACCCTTGTTGTCATGCTGGGAATCCATGAGAAAGATGATATTCGTCTTTTAAAACGTCTTGCAGCCGATGCCCCGCAGCATATTTATGCATGCGGAATAGATTATACGAATCGTTCTTTGGTATATATGGGAGGTTTTTTAAAGAATGTCCCTGTGTTTTTTCTTCCGCCGGAGGATAACGAGATTAAGAAGGTACTCTCCGGTATCGGAGAATCGATACGGCTTAAAAAAGCGGAATCTGTTGTTTTTAAAGGGCTTAAGAATTCAAAGCAGGAGTTTGAATGGGAAACAGGTAAGCTGGAAATATCCGGAACCTGTAAATATCTGGCCGATCTTCTCTATCGCGCGGGTTTGTACAGGGATACAACGGAAACGGATAATGCGGCCCTGGCTCTGGAAGAGGCACTTGTTAATTCCATTGAACACGGAAGTCTGGAACTTGATTCTTCTCTTCGGCCTAAGAATATCCTTGATGAAGATAAGTATGAAGTATTAAAGGACGAAAGGCTTAAAGATGATAAATATGCCAAAAGAAAAATCAGGATTAATGTGATTATAGATTCAGAGGCCGCATCTGTTTCCATAGAAGATGAAGGACCCGGTTTTGATGTATCGGGGATAAAGGATTTTACCGCCGAAACGGATGTTGATAATGAAGATATAATAGATGTTTCCGGCAAGGGTTTCAGCCTCATAAAAAGGGCATTCGATGAAATAGAATATAAAAAAAGGGGAAGGATTATAAGGCTTAAAAAGTTTAGAGATTAAAGATCAGGAGGTGTTAATGGATTTTACGGAAAAAGAGCTTAAGATACTCTTACAATCTCTTACCCGTTACAGGGGAGAGGTGGCCGGTGCTACACAGGCAGAGAGAAATAGACTGGAATCCGTGGAGAAGGTAATCGGGAAAATAGAGGGTGAGATAGGACCGTTAAAAGCGGAGCGAACCCCGTTTGACCGGGAAATGGAAGAATCCCTGTCCGTTTTAAAAAAAGGAAGGGAACCAAGTAAGAAAAAGAGATAGGAGGAAATATGGGAAAGCAGGAAGATCAGGCCAGGATATGGGGCCGGGAATCTATAATGACTGTAGAAAATAATATTCTGCAGCAGATTGTTGCAGCCCGGACACCGGAAGCGGTGGAAGCTGCAATTAGTTATACGAGGTTTTTAAGGCTTTCAGGGTTAAACTCTGATAATTACCCGCTGTTTTTAAAGATGTTAGAGATAGAGAACCACTGGGTGCTGGATGCACTTATCGGGGATGAGGATCCGTTCCTTTTGCTCTCTACCATCCAGCCGAACAGGTATGTTATCTCCACTTGTTTTATGCTGTTAACAAGATGGCATCCGGGGGGAATCTATCCGAATACTCTTTCTATTGCACTTGGTGTTCTTCAGAGTGCATACAGCTCACCGAAGGATGGTTATAAGATTTATCCTCTCAATGTGGCTGATGTGGATAACCTGGGGAAACATCTGGAGAAAGAGAAAGGCCAGAACCATCCTCAGAACAGATGTATTTTGGATATTCTTGACAGGATAGGCTCATTGCAGGGCCTCGGATGGGATGAATCGATGGAAGAGGTGGCACGGCAGGCTATTAAGATCAGAAGCAACTTTTTTGATAATCAGAAGAAGCTTGAGGATTGTATTCCTCAGGTGCTGCTTGTACGGGGTGATTATCTGAAGGAAGAAGTACCGCCAAGGTTTATCTTCGAAGAAGACATCGATGTAACTCACAGGCACGATTAATGAGTCAATTAAAGAATAGATAAAGAAGGAGATAAAATATGGATGAATTAATAGCACAGGAAAATTGGACACCGGAACAGGTAGTGCAGATAGAAAACAGACTGCTTCAGGGTATTATAGGGTGCCGTTCATACGAAGCTGTGGAGGCAGCTATAACCTATGCGGCATTTCTTAATACTGTAGGATTAACTCCGGAAAATTATCCTGTTTTTTTAAGAATGCTCGAAATTGAAAACCACTGGGTAATAGATGCCCTGATTGCAGATAAGGATCCCTTTCTGCTGTTGTCGCCTGTACAGCCTAACCGCTATATTGTAGGTAAGATATTCGGGATGATGACCAAATGGCACAAGGGAGGTATCTATCCGAAGAATCTGTCTGTAATTCTCGGAGTATTGCAGTCCAATTACAGTTCTCCCAGAGACGGGTACAGAATATATCCGCTTACGATTTCCGATCTCAATGCACTGGGAAAACATCTGGATAAGGAAAAAGGTCAGGACGATCCTTTAAACAGGACTATTCTTGACATTCTGGAAAGGATTTCGCATCTGGAAGGCGTAGGTACGGATTCGGATATGGAAGAAGTGGCCATTCATGCCTCCGCTGTCAGAAATGCATTTTTTGACGACAGGAAGCGGATGGAAGATGTTATACCTCCGGTACTTCTGGTAAAAGCCAGCTATCATGAAAAAGAGGTTGCTCCGAGGAAACGGATTCCTCTGAAAGAAAAAGCCAGGAAGGCCAGGGAAAAGGGTTAAAAAGTGTCGAAACTAGAAAGATACGCTGAACTTGTACGGGAGCATAATCCGGAAAACGGAGTGGCTGTAGATGAGAGGGTTTTTGTAGGCCCGGACGAGGTTATCGAAAGGGTCGGAAAGCTGGAACAGCTCTACCGGGCATTAAAGGGTATCGACATTCTTGCGCTCTATGACCGTCGAATAGCTCATGACGGGATGCATGACGAGGATATCTATGATCACGGCCGGTACTATGCATACTTGCGTTTTGAGCTGAAGGGGCAGAGCAGAGAAGAAAAAGAGGAAAATCTGGTTAATGCTCTGGCGCCTGTTGTTGAACAATTCGGAAGAGAGGCGGTCTTTAAATATTTTCCCGGGGTAATCAAAGGGCGGAGTGTTACGGAGGATCTTAAAATACGGCCGGAAAATGAGGATTATCCGTCATATTACTCTGATTTTAGAACAAATTATGCGGAAAAAATGGCACTGGAAGAAGTGCCGGATAAAGTTCTGTCACAGATCAGAAATGAGGAAGATGCCCTGCTGGAGGAGTATGACTGGAATACCCTTTATGTCACGGATTCGAAGGGGAAGTTAATTGAAATATGCGGGGATGTATATCTGATTACGGACAGCGAGATAGAAGAAACTAAAGTCTATGCAGCGCTCTGGAATTTTATTATCGAAAACAACGAAGATTCGTTATACGATTTTTCTATTGCAACGGATGGTGAATATCCTAAAGACGAATATAATCCTTTCGGGCGTTACTATGCCTATGTTAAGCTCGAATTAAAGGGTTTAAGTGATGAGGGTAGAAAGAAATTCCTTGAGGACATTCTGCCGGAAGATATTGTAAAAAAGATCGGCATTGATGATCTTATTCAGATCTTTCCTAAAACGGTAAACGGCGATCCTGTTACGCAGCCGTTAACTCTAAGGCCGGATGAAGAAGAATTTCCCTCTTACTTTAATCAGAAAAAGATCGAGAAGGGAAAGGAACGGGCGTATAAGCAGGTTATATACAAGATCCGTGCTGCAATTGTTGAAAAGCTTGCAGGTATTTTAGGAGAAGTAAAAAAGGTAATAATTTTAGAATAAACAACAGAGTAAACGAGGAGGAAAAAATGGATATCGATCTCGAAAAAAGCGGAGATTCCGTTAGATTAGTGGTGGATGGGAATATAGATACCGACGGCGGTCATACGCTTTCTGTTAAGATACAGGAGGTTATGGAAATTGATGATATAATGCATATTGTCTGTGATCTTACAACGGTTAAAACTATTACATCATCCGGTATAGGGAAGTTAATGAATTTCTATAAATTCATGGATTCAAAGGGCGGTACCTTCGAGATTAAAGGGATATCTGACAATCTGTATAAACAGTTTATGGAGATCCATCTGGATAGAATATTCCCGATCAGTAAGTAAGGAGGCTTTTTTTGAACCATATAGTTACAAGTTTTCTCAATCATAAAGGAGAAAAGTTAAGCTATCATTACTGGGAAGAATCAAGCAGAAGCTACAATAAGATTATTATTTTGCTTCACGGGTTGTGTTACCATGCAGGGGCCTATCCGTTCCTGGTTCCTGCACTGGTATTTAACGGGTATAAGGTTTACGGTCTTGATTTTAGAGGTTTCGGCAGAAGCCCGGGCGAAAGAGGTAACATCGATGCCTTCGAAAAATATGTGGATGATCTGGAATCTTTCAGGCGGATGATTAAAAGCCGGGAAGGTTACAGAGAAATTATCTTTCTCGGTCATTCTCTGGGTGCGGCCGTGGCTTTAATGTATCCAATGCGGTATCCGGAGACAGAGGCCCGGACTATTCTTGCTTCTCTGCTTTTCTCCTCACCGCTGATAGATCAGGCTGTAAAAGAGGATCAGAGTTCCGTAGAGATTACACTGGAAGATTTCGCAACGGATAGCGGACGGGTGGAACAGCTTGTTGCCGATGAACTTATAGTTAAGCAAATATCTAAAAATTTACTGCAGCTTATAGATGAAACGAATAAACAGATTGTCAGCAGTACGGATAAACTGAGAAATGGAAGATTTCTATTTTTAAATGGTGAGTCGGATAGGATTGCCGATCCTGCTGCGGTAGAAAAATTTTACGACAAACTGGAGTGCAGAAGAAAAAAACTGGTAACATTTCCAAGAATGCTGCATGATATTTTTGCAGAGCGGAGAAGAGAACAGGTATTTAATGCGATAGAACTCTGGTTGGGCGAAACTGAATTCGAACACAAAGCACCATAATATAGGAGAGGATAATGGATTTGGACATTGTAATGGAAGACGATACCGTTTTTTTCAAGATTACAGGGCCTATAGATACGGAAGGCGGGGCGGAACTGACAAACAAATTCATGGAAATTGCAGGGGATGAGTCATTAATAAATGCCGAATTTGATTTGAGCGAAGTGCCGACGATAACAAGTGCCGGCATCGGGAAACTTTTACGTTTCTTTAAGCACTTCGATAAACTCGGCGGCAAAATGAAAATTTCCGGTATTTCCGAGAGTTTAAAGGATCAGTTCGCAGAAATTCATCTCGACCAGATTATTCCGATAGAGGCTGGTTAAATAAAAGTTAAATATCATTAAAGGGAGATGTCAATGCCCTTGTTATTAAAGAGTAACGTTTTTTCCGTCTTTTATTACGTACACTGGCGGATTATGATCCGTTAGTGCCTGCCGTACTGTCTCTGCATTAAGAACAACAAGATTTGCAGGGTTTCCTTCTTCGAGTTTAAAATTCCTTATGCCCATAGCTTTAGCAGCCTTTGTTGTAATCAGATCATAAAGAATGTCGAGTTCCTTAAAAGTTGTCATCCATAACAGATGGGCGGCTAAAAACGCCACTTCCAGCATATTGTTTCTGCCGAAAGGATAATAGGCATCTGCAATATCATCCTGGCCCAGCGCAATATTAACCCCTTCATCGTATAAATCTCTGACCCTTGCATGGAGCGGGCCTGTATGAGGATCGCTTACCACACCGATATTGCCTTTTTTAAGAAGGGCAACTATCTTTCGAAAATATGGTTCCGGGTACAGTTCCATAGCTCTCGCATGATGTACCATAACCCTGCCTGCCCAGCCTTCCTCTATTGTTTTTACTGCGAGCATTTCAAGTGTTCTTAATCCGGGATCTCCTGCATCGTCGATTAACATGGATACATCCCTGTTGTACTTTTTTGCAAGTTCAAACATAAGATCGATATGTTTCCGCTCATCTTCGTTTGTATATTCTATCCATGGAATTCCTCCTACAACGTCGGCACCAAGTTCCATGGCCTGACGTATATAATCCTCCGCTCCGGGATCCCTTACCACACCATCCTGGGGAAATGCAACTACCTGCAATTCGACGGAATCTTTAAACTCTTCTCTGGCCTTAATTAATGCTTTAACACCTTCAAGTTTTGCCTTTGTATCAGTATCTGCAAAGGCACGTATATGTGTTACACCGTTTTTAACGGCTAATTTAACCGCTTTTCTGACATTTTCGATTATCCAGCTCTCATCATACTGCTCTTTGACCTTCGATGCGAGTTCTATTGCCGTCATTGCTTTGCCCATGGAACCGCCCTGATACGATGTAAGGGCATCTTCCCCTGCCATTGTAAGTGTATACACCTTGCAGAGATGCAGATGTCCGTTTACAAATGATTCTGTTACAAGATTTCCGCCCGCATCGATGATTTCGGCATTGCCTGTTTCCGGGATATTTCCGGTTTTAGTGATTTTTCCGGAGTTTATTCCTATATCTATAGTCTTTTTATCGGAAAATCTGGTACGAGCATTTTTAATTATAAGATCAAAGTTCATATATGCCTCCTGCCACCGTAGATTATAATATTATAAATTATGCCGTTATAGCTTACAGATCAAGCCAGGTATTAAAATTTTTAATACCCTGTACGGTAATCTTTGCCGCCTTTGCCGAATCACTTCTGGTAATACCCACACCGTCATGGTAAATAGAGGTAAGGAACTCTTCCATATTCTTAAATACTTCAGGAACATTGTAAAAAAGAATGGCAAAATCATTTTTCTTCGGTTTTATAATAGTAAAGGACGAGTACGAAATTATGGGTTTTTTCCCTATATATACCGTTTCGTGCTTTTTTGTTGTTAGAATATATAATTCGGAAAATCTGTAAGGAATACTCCTGCCGGATTCTCTCTGCACCGGTTCTACATTTTTTAAAGGATAATTTGCAGGCTCAATAAGTGTGTAGAGTTTACAGCCTGCGGATTTAAAAATAAGCGAGTCGGTTTCGAGTCTGATTTCCTGAACATTATCATAACCTACGATTTCAAAAATAGAGTAGGCTAATTCGGGCTGAAAATTCGAAGAAACTATATACCCGCCGTATTTCGGAAGTTTTGCATGGCTGTATGCATCGAAAAGATGAATAGCCTGCATTTTCCGCCTGGCTTTTTTACCACCCGGTTTTGCCGCTGCTTTCGAAGCGGTTTTCCCGGAAAGTTTTTCGGATATTATTACAGGACTTTTTGCAGAGGTTTTTGTTTTCGAACCCCTCTTTCCCTTAAATGAACCAATAGGAGAATCCGGTTTTTTGACGGCTTTCTCTTTCCTCTTACTTTTTTCCTGCTTTTCTGTTTTTTTTACCGGGATTGCTTTTGTTTCTGTCTGTACAGGCATGGATTCCAGTACATCTATGAGTTCTTCACATTCTTCCCTTACGCGTGCATCCTTTGTGCTGATCCCTCCGCCGTAAATAACCGCATACTGCTGAATAATCTCCACTAACCTGTTTATCTGTTTCCGGGACATATTCATAGAACGATTGTAAACCAATACTGCCTTTACGTCAAATAAATAAGTTTTATAAAGTTTTTAAGAATTATAATTACAGACAATAATAACTCATATTGAACTTGATATTATTATGTGCAATGTACTATAAATAGTTCATGGAATACTATAGATCGAAAGAGGAATATATTTCCGTATTAAAAACACGGTCGGGACTTCCGGAAGGGTTTTTAACTTCTGTGGTCTCTCTTGAATTTCATCCTGAGGAAAAACCGGTTTCCGGGCCTTTTCCCATGAACCTTACATTGATTACGGTTAAAGAAGCTACGGAGCTTTTTGGTGCGGTTTATACAAAAAATGCATTCCCGGGGGCTCCTGTAACAGCCGGGAAAAAGAGACTGGAAAATAGATTTATCAGAGGAATCCTGATAAATAATAAAATTGCCAATGTTTGTGCCCCGGGCGGAGCAGAAGATACGGAGAGGATTCTTTCTTCGCTTGCAGAATTATCGGGCTGCTCCCCTATGGAGTTTATTCCCTGTTCTACGGGGATAATAGGATGGAAACTTCCTGCGGATAAAATTATCGGTGCATTGCCGGGATTGGTTAACAATCTCAAAGGCGGTTCTGTTCTGCCGGCAGCCGAAGCTATTATGACGACAGATTCTTATCCGAAGGTTCGGCACAGGAAGGTGGGGGAAGGCAGGGTCGTGGGAATTGCAAAGGGAGCCGGGATGATCGAACCGGACATGGGAACAATGCTTGCATTTATATTAACAGACCTGTATATCGACAGGGATAAGATAAGGTCTCTTTTACAGGAGAGTGCGGATGAAAGTTTTAACAGAATCTCGATAGACGGGGATCAGAGCACGAGTGATACTGCAGTACTGATTTCTTCCGGGAAAAAAGAATGCCGGGATATTACTGCTTTAAAATGTGCGGTTACGGATGTATGCAGGGAACTTGCAGAGGATATTGTACGGAACGGCGAAGGAGTGGGGCATGTTGTTAAGGTATCCGTAACAAAAGCGCCGTCTAAAGAGCTTGCCGTAAATATAGGCAAGGCTGTTATTAATTCACCGCTGGTAAAAACAGCAATATTCGGCAATGATCCGAATGTGGGAAGATTAATAATGTCCATAGGCGATTATATCGGGAGTCATTCGCTTAAGCTTTTTCCGGAAAACCTTTCCGTTCATCTCGGAGGTACGGAGGTTTTCTCCCGCGGTATCTTCAGGCTGGACCCGGATAAGGAAAATAAACTTACGCAGTATCTGGAGAATTGCAGTATCGATACTGCTCTGCACGGTTATCCTCAGCACGATAAAAAGGTGGAAATAGATATAGAGATCGGAGCGGGAATGGAAACTGCAGAGGTTATAGGTTCCGACCTGTCCTATCAATATATAAAGGAGAATGCGGATTACAGATCATGAAAACAGTTAAAGAAAAATCGGTTAACGACAAAGTTATAGAGGCGTATTCAATTATAAACCGTTGTAAGGACGAGATAGCAAAGCGTATTATCGGACAGAATAAGATGGTATCAAGCATGCTTATGGGACTTATTACAGGAGGACACGTGCTGATAGAGGGTGTTCCGGGGCTGGCGAAGACCCTTGCTGTAAAAACACTCTCCGAAGTGTTAAATGTGAGTTTTAAGCGAATCCAATTTACTCCGGATCTTCTCCCTGCGGATCTTACCGGAACAATGATATACAGGCAGGAAAGCGGAAAATTTATTCCGCGAAAGGGACCTGTGTTTTCGAATATTGTTCTTGCGGATGAAATAAACAGAGCTCCCGCAAAGGTTCAGTCGGCTCTTCTGGAGGCAATGGAAGAGCGGCAGGTTACCATAGGCGATGAAACTTTTAAACTCAAATCTCCTTTTTTCGTTCTGGCAACTCAGAATCCGATAGAACATGAAGGAACATATCCGCTTCCGGAAGCCCAACTGGACAGGTTTATTCTGAAACTCGCCGTCGGATATCCTGATAAGGATGAAGAGATAGAAATTGTTCAGCGCATGGGGGACGAAACGGATATTCCCGTATCAAAAGTTATTAATTCGGCTCATATCGATACACTAAAGCAAACGGCAAGAAGTATTACAATCGATTCCCGGGTGGAGTCGTATATTGTTTCCATGGCTGTTTCTTCCCGCCCTCAGCAGAATGAGAAAGCGGATTTTATCCGCTATATTGAGTTCGGAGCTTCTCCCAGGGCTTCGATTTATCTTCACAGGTGCAGTAAGGTCAATGCTCTTTTCAGCGGAAGAGATTATGTAATACCCGAGGATGTAAAAAGTGTGGCCCATGAAATTCTCCGGCACAGAATAATACTAAACTATGAGGCGGAGTCGGAAGGCTTAACAACCGATGACATCATTAATGAAATACTGAAATATGTGCAGGTTCCTTAATTTGTAATGGATCCCCTATTCTTAAAAAAAATAAAGAAAATAGAACTCATTGCCGTAAAACTTGTCGAGACATTAATTTCCGGAGGCTACCGCTCTGTGTTTCACGGACAGGGGATAGAGTTTAATGAAGTCCGGGAGTATATGTATGGAGATGATGTGCGCCTGATCGACTGGAATGTTACATCGAGAATGGGAAATCCTTACACAAAAACATTCCGGGAAGAACGTGAACTGATTCTGTTCAGCATTATAGATATATCGCCTTCTATTTTTTATGGTTCGGGACCTGTAAACAAACATGAAGTTGCAGCCTTAGTATTTGCAGTCTTAGGTTTAGCCGCTGTTTATAACAATGATAAAATCGGCACGGTATTTTTTTCGAATAAAATAGAGAAGTGGGTGCCTCCGGCCAAGGGTAAAAAACATGTGCTGAGTCTGATAAATGATTTGTTTTCTTTCGCTCCGCAAGGGACCGGTTCCAATTTAGATCTTGCACTTAAGACCGTTTCCCGGTTTTTAAAGAAAAGAAGTATATGCGTAGTACTGTCCGATTTTAAAACCGGTGATTACTGGAAGCGGCTATCTTTTCTATCACAGAAACATGATGTTATTGCCGTAAAAATCATCGATGATAATGATCTTGATTTTCCCCGGACCGGTTTAATACCTTTGCAGGACCCGGAAACTGGTGATGTTTTATATTCGATGGGAGTGTCGGAGAAATTCAGAAAGAATTACAATAAATACTGGATGGATCAGCATAACCTATGGAAACATAACTGCCGAAGATACGGTATTGCATCATTAGAACTCAATACGAAAGATGATGCCGGGTTAAAACTGTATCAGTTTTTTCAACGAAGAAAACAATTATGAGAAAATTTCTTATTTCGGATATATTTACAGTAATCTTTTCCCTATTGGTTCTCCCCGCAATATATGCAGATACAGGTTCGGATAGTAGTTTTTTAATTTTAAACAGTAATTTTCTGCCTCCTAAATCGTATGTCGGTGATGTTGTCGAGCTGCGTATGGTAATTAAAACTTTAAACGGAAAAAAGCCGGCCGCACCCGCCCGGTATAAATCATCGGATAGTTTACAGATAAAGAACATCAGGGTTGTAGGTCATTCCGCTAATCAGTTTACCCTTCATATCTATTTTGTTTCCTATCAGACAGGAACACAGCTTCTGCCTGTTATAGAGTCAGGGGATATCAGGCTTGATAATATCCAGATCTATACAAGTTCCCTTTTAAATGAATTAACGAATGCAAGATTCAGAGGGGTTAAAGGACAGGTTATTCTTCCGGGCACGAATATAAAGATCGCTGCTGTTATTCTGCTTATTCTTTTACTTCCCTTTGTAATCATTTTTCTTATTATTAAAGTTAAGTCCTGGATTAAAATACTTAAAAGAGAGAGAAAGCGTAAAAGGCCTTACAGGGTAATAATTTTAGGTCTTAAAAAACTTAACGAAAGACTGGATCAGATCAAGGTTAAAGAATTTTTTATCGAAGCATCTGCGGATATAAAAAAATATATGGAAGAGAGATTAGGGATGCCGTTTTTAAGTCTTACAACAGAGGAGATAAAGAAACAATTAATAAAAGAGATGGACGATACTTCGCTGGTTTCGGAACTTGTGGATATTCTTCACAGGTCGGATCTTGTTAAATTCGGCGGGAAAAGGATGAAGCGCTCCGATATGGAGATATACCTGAAAAGGATAACGGTATTAATTAAGGGGATAGAAACTTTACTGGAGAATGCGGATAATGTGGAGCTTTGAATATCCGGCGGCTTTATTATTACTGGCATTAATTCCCATTCTGATCTACAGTACGGATTGGCAGAAAAAAAGCGGTGCACGTTTAATTTTCGGTTTCAGTATATGGGGAAATTCCGCTGCAGAGAGTATACGGAATATGGACAGGACTCCGAAGAACCTGTTGATATTTACAAGGATTTTATTCTGGATAGGGGTTACTGTACTTATTATTGCAGCTGCAGGGCCAACGAAGGTATCGAAACGGAAGATATACCTGACACAGGGTGCTGACATAATAATTGTACTTGATGAGTCTCCAAGTATGTCGGCGCAGGATTTTAAACCCGAAAACAGGTTCGAGGCTGCGAAATCCGTTATAAAACAATTTATTCATGATAGAAAGAATGATAAAATCGGATTGGTTGCATTCAGTAAAGAGGCCTCGCTCATTGTTCCTCCTACGCTTAATTACAACTATCTTCTTGATTCTCTTAAGAACATTCATATTATGGAGCTCGGAAACGGTACGGCGATCGGCATGGGCATATCCATAGCTCTTATCCATCTGGAGAAAACGTCGTCGAAGAAAAAATTCATTATTCTCCTTACAGACGGGGATAATAATGCCGGCAGAATACTGCCGGAAAATGCAGCCGAAATAGCAAGGCAGCTAGGTGTAAAAATATATACGATAGGAATCGGAAAAGAAGGAGAGACATTTATCGAATTTACAGATATTTCCACAGGCAAAGTTTACGAGGGAATTTATAAGGGGAAATTTGATGAAAAGGTACTGCAGAGAATAGCGGAAGTAACCGGAGGCAAGTACTTTTATGCCGGCGATGTAGAAATGCTGAATACCATTTTTAAAAGGATCGACTCGAGTGAGAAAATTAAAAGTATAACAAGAATTAAGGTGGAAAAAGAACCTGAACAGACTCTGTTTATAATTGCTGCGCTTTTTTTGATTCTTTTTGATATGATTTTCAGAAAAACCGTATTAAAGGAAATTGTTCAGTAATGGATTTTAATAAACCTGTCTTTCTTTTAACGCTGATAGTATTGGTGCCTGTTATTGCGGTGCTTTATATCGGATTCAGAAGAGGACTTAATAATTTAAAGATTCTCGGCGGCGGGCACAGATAAAGAAACAGTATCATCAGTAATGTCTATACTGTAAAAAGTTTCTTAAGCGGATTATTATTTATCCTGTTCGTTATTTCGGCGGTTTTTGCTCTTGCTGATATTCGCTGGGGCGAAAGAATTATTCAGGAAAAAAAGAAAGGCTATGAAATTGTTATTCTTATAGATGATTCCCGAAGTATGCTTGTACGGGATATATCCCCTTCGAGACTTAAAAAATCAATTTCAGTGGCAGAAGATTTGATAAGAGAAATAAAAGACGGGATCTTCGGACTTGTTCTGTTTAAAGGGGATGCAGAGGAAAGTATGCCTATTACGGATGATACTGTTTCTTTAACGGCTATTCTGAATGCGGTACAGCCTGACTGGATAACTTCACCGGGAACGAATATAGAAAAGGGGTTAAAAAAAGCATACCAGGTTTTTTCCGGCACCAGTGACAGTAATAAAGTTATCCTGCTGTTCTCCGATGGCGAGAATCAAAGTGGTGATCCTGTCCGCTATGCTAAATATCTCGGTAAAACGGGCATTCCGGTAATTTGCCTCGGGGCAGGTACACAGACAGGGGGAATTATAAAACTGTCCAATGGAAAAACAGTAAAAGACCGGAGAGGTACGGAAGTTTTAAGCCGTCTGCATAAACAGATTTTAGAAGATATTGCAAAAGCCAGCGGAGGTGCATATATAGAGATGCATGGTACAAATAATATCTTACAGCGGATTGTTAAAGAATTTATCAGGATAAAGAAAGGTAAGTACGGTTCGGGTTTTCGTGTTGTAAAAAGGGAGCGTTACGGTTTATTGCTTCTCTTTTCGGTAATATTTTTAACTCTGTCAGGATTAATCTGGAAGGTTCGATGGAAAGATACACTTTAAGCATACAATTAGTTTTAATATTGGGTTTCTTCGGTGTTCTCGTTTCGTGCAGTTCTCCGGGTCGGTACATGGATGTGTTAGAGGGGAATTTTTACTATTACAGAGGTGATTATGAGCGTGCAACTGCAGCATATATGCAGGGCACTAATTCGGGCAATACACACGGCCGGTTAAGTTATAATCTCGGGAATGTGTATTTTGCTCTGGGTGAAGTACCTGCCGCAATTGATAAATTTCAGGAATCTTCTCATTCTGCGGATACCGGAATTCTTTTCAGGGCTAATTACAATCTCGGAGTTATTTATTACCAGCTTGCCGATTTCGAAAAATCATATCATTATTTTATAGAGGCTCTTAAGATAAAACCGTCCGATATGGATTCTAAAATCGATCTGGAGTATTCACTGCAGAAATTACGCAGCAGTATAACCCTTAAGAATAATAAATCCGACAAACAGAAAAAGACCGGTTTAAAAAATTCCGCATTAAGGCTTCTTGAATATATACAGTCAAGGGAGGAATACATTTGGAGTTCCAGGCAGACAGAACCTTCTCCGGATACCGTAAGGGACTGGTAAGCCTGCTGTTATTCTTAACAGCAGCAGCTGTTTTCTCTCAGGGGAATCCGGTCGGGTTAAAGGTATACCCGCAGGGTCCGGCTGTGGATCAGGAGTTTAAGGTAGAGATATACCTTTACGGAAACTTTTTTTCTGATGTTGTTGTTTTACCGCCTGACAGATTGGGAGTTTTTACCATAACAGGAGGACCGTATGTCAGGCCGGATGTTTCACGGAATGGTATCATTATTACATTTACTCTTAAAAGCAGGCGAAAAGGAAAGCATCTGCTTAGAAGCTTTACTGTAAAATCGGGGCAGGCGGTTATTAAAACCAAGCCGGAATGGATAACCATTACAGGGATAAAACCGAAGGTCATGTGGAGGATTCCAAAGAGAAATGTGTATATCGGGGAAACGATACCTGTAAGTCTTGAGTTTTCCGTCTGGAATACGCTCGAGATACCGGGAAGTGTTAAGGTTCGTACTCCTGCACATTCCTGGTTCGAGGAATTTAATTCCGGTTCAAAGATAAAGGCGGATAAAACCAACGGCACTCAGCACTTTATTGTCCCGCTTAAGAATTACCTCATAACTCCCATAAGGACAGGATTTCTTAAATTATTGCCTGCCCGGGTTTTGTTAAATAATAACAAAAGTCTCTACAGCAATTCGGTTACTCTCCGTGTTGTTCCCCTTCCCAGGGCAGTAAAAAAATCCGGGGCTGTCGGTGACTTTAATATGAAGTATTCTCTTAATACAGAACAGATAACTTCCGGGGACAGGTTAACGGTAAAAATTACACTATCCGGCAGAGGCAACCTTAATTATTTAAATCTGCCTGTTCCTGTTATAGACGGAAAAGTGTTAAAGAATCCGGTGAAGGAAGAGAATTTCTCAGCTGCCGCAGACGGTTATAACGGATATATAAGCAGAACTTATGAGATACGGAAAAAGAATCCCGGTTCCTATAAATGTATTATCCCTGATTTTTACTATATTGACAGTAAATCCGGCAGGGTTAAGAAGATTAAATCACATATTCTGAAATTTACGGTTGTAAAAGAAAAACAGTCTGCAGCAGCTTCCGTAAAAATAAGAGAACAAAAATGGGTTTTAAGAGATATAAATTCGGCCGCAGGCATGGCTGGTATGGCCGATGTAAAAATATATAAAATACCATGGGTATATCTTTTATTTCTTCCCGGTCCGGTTTTTCTCCTGTTTTTTATGATAATCAGGAGAATCGCGGACCGAAATACCGGATGGAAGATTCCGTTTGTCCTCGTTCTGTCTGTCCTGCTCCTTAACGGTGCAGTACATAAAAACGGCAATACAGAGGCCGGTAACGGCAGCATAAGCAGGGGAATAAATTTTTACAATAACTCGGATTATACAAAGGCATTGGATGAATTCCTTTCGGTGGATCCGGAGCATGTCAGTAGTACAGCGCTGTTTTTTGATATTGCAGCGTGCTACAACCAGCTCGACGACTATGTTAAAGCGATTCATTATCTTCGGAAAGTGCTTAAGTTAAATCCTTCGGATTATACTGCACGAAAGTATCTTAAAGGCCTGGAGCTTAAAAATGCTCTTGATAATCAGATTACGCCTTCCGTATTTCCCGATCCGAATTATCTCTTTATTTTAATTATAGTTATTTTTAATGTTTTTTTCCTTTTTCTTATTGTATATCTTCGTAAGAAGGATATACGAATTGTTCTGCTGCTCATAATGCTTTCTGTGTTTCTTTTTATTTGTGCAGGTTTTTTCGCATATTCTGTGCACTATCTGCATAAAAAGACAGGAATCATCGCCGCGGAGAAAAGCGAGCTTAAGAAAATACCTGAAAACATAGCCAGGCCGTGGATTCATCTTAAAAACGGAACGGCAGTGGAGGTTCTGGAAACCGCCGGCGGGTATAGATTGATAAGAACCGGAGACGGAATACTCGGATGGGTTGTATCGGGAACCGTAATGTTCGATAAATGAGTTAGAGTTATACGAGGTTTCCGCTGCTGTCGAATTTAAAGTGTAATCCTCTCTCCAATAGTGCAACATTCGATGCATCGGTAATACTGTTTACTGCAGCCGGTGAAATATAAAGATCATCTAATAGAAGTGTGTTTTTGATCCGGATTAACTTTATGTGATTTTTATTTCCTATATTACATGTTTTTATTGCAGCCTGAATTGCAAGCAGATCATTATCCAGTACCATTGGTATTTTAGCTCTTGCAGGGTCGGCTGTGGTTAAAGAATTGGGGTAGGTCTGATTAAAGTCGACCTTTTTATAATAGCGTTTTGTAATAAAATCGGCCAGACCAATTCCATTGCAGTTTCCGTGTGATGCATCGGTAAGATCCAGTACGGCAATTCTCTTTATAGAAGGGTATATTTCCGGATAATTCCTCTGTGAATTATCCGTGCTGATTGTGCAGGTGCCGGATCTGCCTGCAAGTTTAAGATCAAATCCCGTGCCGCTTATGTTTTTACCCGCTTCCTCTATCACAAGTACGTCTATACTGTTAAAATACAGCCCGGCGGACAGTTTTTTGGCCTGTTCCAAAAGTGCGGGTTCTTCTTTTATAATTTCATCTTTTGTTAAGACATGTACGGATGCTGTTTCATGATACGCATTTTCCAGCAGAGCTATACCGAATACAATATTTGTTTTTCGTATTGTTTCCTTTGCGGCTTCCTGAATATTTCCGGACATTGCAGAAAATCCGGCATTGTGGCAGGTTTCCGCGCCTTTCTGTTTGCCCAGACCGACGGCAATCATTTTACACAGGCCGCTTTCGTAGTGTCCGCTAAAGGATGTATGATGTTTAATCCTGTTAATCAGGATAATGCCGTCCGAATTATAAGCTTCCCTGTCTGCAAAAACAGGCAGTCCGCTATCCGTTTTTCCTGTCTGCACTACTTCCATGGATGAAATGACAGGAACTCCGGTTGTTTTTTCGTTTATTCCCAGAGAATTCAGTATTTTTTTCTGGCCGCTAGCAGCAGCACCTCCGTGACTTCCCATTGCAGGTACAATAAAAGGCTTAATGCCGTGTTTTTTTAATTCGCTAATAAGAATTTTAATGACTGTAAGCTCATCGGATATCTCCCGGCTTCCTACTGCAATGGCAATTCTTTGTTCCGGCTTAAAAAGTCTAAAGATCTGTTTTTGAGAAAATTTATTGATAAGCTGTTTCTTAATATCGGACACAACCTGTCTTTTAAATTTTTGTTTTATATGAATCAGTCCGGGAAGCTGTACCTGCTTTAAAATATTATTCAATGTGTCCATAGTAATTTCTTAATAATACTTGACGAAGGGTTTAGCTGTAAAGTACTTTCTATAACACTATGGACTTCGGAAGTATCCTGGAAGAATGGGAAAAACAGAATAAAACCGGTAAAGAAAAAAAACAGAGCTATGATTTCGGAAAAATAATAGATAAATACCCCCCGGTACAGAGAGAGGATGAAAAGGGTTATGAGGATGCAAAAAAACAGGCGGTAAAGAGAAGAGAATTCTTAAGAAAATTAAAACCACAGGATATTCTCGATCTGCACGGCCTTAAAAAAGCCGATGCAGTAGCCTCTTTAGGTGCCTTTATAACGAAAAGCAGAAACCGGGGGTTTAAGAAAGTTTTGATAATTCATGGAAAGGGCATACATTCCACGAATGGACCTGTACTACGCGGGGTTGTAGTAGATTTCCTGGAAAAAAATAAATCAACCGGTGAATTCGGGTCTGCAGAACGGGAATATGGTGGAAAAGGTGCCCTCTGGGTTATACTCCGTTAACGCTCTCTGTAAATTATTCTCCCTCTGGTAAGATCATAGGGGGAGAGAGCAACTTTTACACGATCTCCCGGTACTATTCTTATGTAGTGCTTTCTCATTTTTCCAGAGAGATGAGCCAGAATAAGATGTCCGTTTCCAAGCTCCACTCTGAACATTGTATTTGGTAAGGATTCTTTTACAGTCCCTTCCACTTCTATTGCTTCCTCTTTAGCCAAACAGCCCTCCTTTTATTAATGGCGTATAATTGGAATTTAAAGATAAAGTACCTATTGTGTCAACCTGCTTACATCAGCACCCTTGACATTTTTTTATTTTTAGTTCAAATTGTCTTGCTCGTGCGTATATTAAAAAATGGAGAGGTAGGATGGAAAAAGATTTCGTTTTTAATATGAAAAATAAGCTTATTAAGATGAAAAAAGAAATCCTTAAGCATCTTGCTGCTGAGAGTGAAGAATTTCAAAATATTCTGGAAGATATAGACCCTAAAGATTTAGCGGATATAGCTGCAGATGATCTTGATAAGAAAACTCTGGAAATACTCGGTTCGAAAGATGTAAACCGGCTTAATCTTATAGATGCTGCGCTGTCCAGAATAGAGAATGAACGTTACGGGATATGTATGCAATGCGGTAAAAAAATTCCTAAAGAGAGATTGGAAGCCATTCCGTATGCTCTGCTGTGTGTAGAGTGTAAATCCAGGGAAGAGAAAAAAATAAGCTGAAGGTAACTGTTCCTGTATAATAATGTTTTTCTGTTTTGCCGATAATTAATATCGGAGGCGGAAAGAATTTTGATAGGAGCGGTCTCTTCCATAATAAATACGGCATTTCCGAACATAATAAGCATTCGTGGCATGCGTGGTAAATTACTGCTTCCGGTAGCGCCTTTAAATGCCATTTCTGCTGCGTTCAAGCATATAACTCCGATGCCTTCCAGAACGGGAAAGGGTGATATTCCTCTCTATAAACTGCGTGTTCTGGACGATCTTCTGGATAGAATATTAAGCGGCCGGAAAAGCAAAACCGTTAATAAAATAAAAAATGTAAAAATTACGGCCAGGAATATCGATTCTTTAATATCCGGAGTGTCTGCGCAACTAAGGATAAAGTCCTTAAGCTCAGAGCAGTACGGAATGGTGTTTAAGCCTGATACCGGTTTAATTATAAATCTCGTAGCATAGCAAAGGCATTAAAAAGCGGTCTTGACAGATTGTTTTAAGTCACACATTATTACAGAGGATTGTTGCAAATGCTATGAAAGATTTAAAAAATGACAGGCCGGTTATTTATCCGGAGAATAAAAACCTGATAGATAATACTGTTCTTGTAGATAACCTTCCCTCTGTAAAACTATTCGGAATCAGGATCACAGACAGGAGAGAAGGCTGGTTTTATTTTTCACCGGTCCTTGGAAGCTATCATGCAATAATACCCGGCTGGGTCGGACCCGGCGATGAGGTTGAATTTTTTGAAAAAGATAATAAAGGCAGGCTCTATTCGCTTATTCTGCCCGAGGTAAAAGTAGCATCCGGTTCAGTGACGAGACTTTTTTTAGAAGATGGTAATATACTGCTGTTTTCCAATATTGCAGGTGTACATCAAACTTTTCATCTTGTTAAACCGAATGAGCTGGATGGAATAAAAGAGATTGCAGTTGACCTTATATATATAGAAGAAAAATGTCCTAAATGCGGTTCTCTTAATGTTTTTCACTACAATGCAAAGGAGAGATCTTTTTCGAAATGCTTAAACTGCGGTTATGACTGGAAGGGTGAGATAAAGAGTAATCTTATCTTAATCAAAGATAAGGACGAAGAAGAGGTAACTCTCGAGATCGACCGGCATCCCAAATTAAAAGAACTTCTTTTAAAGGTTAAATCCATGGATGAATCTTAATTACCCCTGTATTAAACAGGTTATATTATAAAAGGATTTCCCTTAAGTTCTCTTTCTATACTGGTTAAGGGTCCGTGGCCCGGGAATATCCTTGTGTCGCCCGGCAGAACAAGAATTTTTTCCTTTATGCTGTTTATGAGTGTCTGTTCGTCTCCTCCGGGAAGATCCGCTCTGCCTATGCCTTCGAAGAAAATCGTATCTCCGGAGAATAAAATATGCTCGCTTTCTCCGAATAGACAAATACTGCCCCTGGTATGTCCCGGTGTTTCGATTACGGTAAGATTGGTATCAAAAACAGAATCACCCTCATGAAGAATAATATCCGCCTCCGGTAAACCGGAATAAATGTCGCCATTTATATCCATCGCAGAAAAACCCAATTCGTTAAAATCTCTTTCATTTCTATTACGGGCTGTTTTGCCGAGGTACTCCCTGTCCATTTCATGGATAGCCAGCCTGATGTCCAGGTTCCGGTTTGTGTAATATTCTTTTAATTTTCCGGCCGCGGCTGTATGATCAAAATGTCCGTGCGTAAATACGATTCCTTCGGGGATCAAATTTAACATATCTATACTCGAAATTATCTCCTGTTCCTGGCCGCCAGGATCGATGATTATACACCTGTTTTTTACACTGGAGTATATGTAACAATTGGTTCTTAAAGGATCTACAATAATTCGTTCGATCATGTTATAGTAACGTTAAAATATTTATTATCTTTTTTCAATACAATAAAAGGATGAGTATAATAATTAGCTATCTTTTTCTGGTTTTTTTTATCGCTTTTGTATTTTTCGGCTTAATACCCGGATTAGGGGCTTTCTGGGTAAGGTCTCATTGGAGACAATTCAGGAAACGGATTGTAGAATTATCTTTAAAACCGTTTATAACTTACTCTGAGGTTAGCGGGAGTTCGGAAGGGTTAATCGGAGAGTACAGATTTTTCGGCTCATTAGAGGCAATTCAGGGAGAGAATACAATCTGGGTAAAAAGCGGAGATCTGTCTGTCGCTGTTAACATGGAAGATGTCAGAGTGTATATATTGCCGTCATTTTCATTTTTATCCGAAGAAACGGAATATGAAAGTCTGGAAAAGATTCTGCCGGATGAGGAGCCTCAGAGTATCTTATGGAGTAAAATTTCATCATTGCCCATGGGCACGCAGGTGTTTGTAGGAGGTTGTCTGTTCGTCGAGAAGGGAAGAGGGATATTTAAAGCGCAGGAAAACCGCAGCCTTATTGCCGTTATATATGACGGAAAAAAGGAAAGTATTTTAAAGCGAGCAATATGGGGCGGTAGACAGAGAAATGAGTACTTTAACCAGTTTACCGTTCCGTCCCTGATAACCGGCAGTTTTTCTCTTATCCTCGCGGCGTATATCATGCTGTACAATCCTCTTTTAAGGATACCCGCCCTGTTTGCAATTACTTTGAGCTTTTTCCCCATTTCGTCGATGCTTCCGCCCGGTGTAATTCTCTACTTTTTTTATAAGAGGTCATGGAAGCAGGGAAGAATATTACGGGCGGAGCGTGACCTTATACGCCTGCCTCTGAGATATTTTCCTGCGGGGAGCCCCAGGAAAGAGGGACTCAGGATATCAAGGTTTCCTACGGGTGAAAAGTGCATAGAGATATCCGAAGGCGTCTGGAACAGAGAAGAGGGAATTGTTAAGAGTAAGTCGAAAATATTTAAACTTACGGAAAAACTTCCGCTCAGGGGTCCTGTGCAGCCGGGACTAAAAAAATCAAAAGACGGAAGTTTTAATATTTATGGAAAGTACCTGGAAGAGAATGATAATTGTTATATTATGAAACCCGATGATCCGATGGCTGAAATGGTGGCTATTCCGGGGGACCCCGAAAAACTATCATATCGCCGTCAGAAATGGGCCAGATTTTACGAACTGCTTTCCGCTCTTTTTATTTTCAGTGATCTTCTGATAAATCTTTTCTTCGTTCTGTTTATTCTGCATTACTATATAAAGTAAATGCCGTATCCGGTACTTTCTCCGCCGAGAGATAGTAAATGGGTTTGCCGGCTCTTGTGAATTTTTTACCGTATATGGATATAAATACTTCATCCGGAAATGGTTCTTCCCCGAGGCTTAAACCCGGGTACAGCAGAAGCAGAATCTTGGCCTGCATGTAATAGTCAAAAAAATCAGTTATAAAAAATATTCCGCCGCCCGGTTTTAAAACTCTATGCAGGATTTTTAGATTATGCATCCGCAGAAAGCGCCTTTTCCTGTGCCTGAATTTCGGCCATGGATCGGGGAAGTAGATATGGAATTTGTCAATGGATGATGCCGGTAATTGAGTAAGGACAGCTTCTGCCCTGCTCTGAAGTATTTTAACATTTGTTAATTTTTTTTCATTTATCTTTTTAACAGCCTTTACACAACGTTTCTGTTTTAATTCTATTCCTATTAATAATTTTTCTTTGTTTGCCTCGGCATACTGTGAAATAAAATGTCCATTGCCGCACCCGATCTCTACTTCTGTAATCGATTCTTGAAAAGTTGTATTCTCCGGAATTATAAGGGGATTCACTTAAGGCCTTTTATCTTCTCTTTTCCTGGCGAAATTTACGGTTATCCTGCGTCCGTGAAATTCGGAACCATTGAGCTTTTTTATCGCTTCATCTGCAATATTAGAGGGAACGTCGATAAAAGAGTAATTATCCAGAATTCGTATATAACCGATTTCCGATCTCTTTATGTTAAAATTTTTTATAAAAAGATTTACAAGGTCTTTCTGGAATACTCTGCGGTTCTTCCCCACACTGATGAATAGTTTTGTAACCTGAAGGTTTTCAGGTTTTCCCTGTTCGAAATACTGTTTAAAGAGATATGCGGAAAAATAAGATCTTAAGAAAAAGGGCACATTCCTTTTAATAACCTTTTTATAACTGTTTAGAATATCCGGATCTTCCTCTTCTTTTATCTTTTGTACTATTCTTTGTATAGTTCCTTTTATTATATCATTCGTATCCGGTGCTTTTGTTTTTTTGATATCCATTTCCATGTTCTCCTGTATTTGTAATAATTCCTTGTACTGGTCTCCGGAAAGAAATGTTGTGACGGAATCGAGATGTATAATACTCCCCCGATTAATACTCATTCTCTTTTTATAGCCATCTGTATTTGATGGTATATCATAGTTCAATATATGCCGTGCATTGCATGCAAGGTCATCTAAAACAGAATCTGTTGTGACGATAATATCCGTAGTGCCTTCGTTAAAGTCATGAACAATCCCGTTTTTTTTAATAAAAGACACATTTTTCTGCAGAGAAACTACAGAGAAACCCGCCTGTTTTAAATTGTC
Organism: Spirochaetota bacterium; assembly: GCA_013151965.1. Lineage (GTDB taxonomy): Bacteria > Spirochaetota > Spirochaetia > SZUA-6 > SZUA-6 > SZUA-6. Next base: position 11,025 of record JAADHF010000079.1, on the reverse strand, counting down.
CGCAAGCCCCGGGATATCCGCGTCTGCATTGCAGAAGACCACCACCCTCTCGAGTTTTTCCGCAAGTATCACATTCCTGACGAGTGAAGGTTTTTCCCTTTCTTTAACTTCGATGAACGTGTGTACCGCTTTCTTACCTGTGCCTTTCCAATCGGACATAGCTATAACATCAGGATGCGAAAGCAGGGCAAAAAGCCCGCTCTCATCCTTAAGGTCCGGAGTAAATATTACAAGTTGCCTTGTATGCGGAAACTTCGAAATAACAAATTCGGCATCTGCAGCAAAACTCTGTTTGTCTTTTGTGCCGGGCACATCTATAACGGCAACCTGTAGATGGTCAAACTTTATATTGCCCCTTCGAATATGATCTATAAACCGTTTAGGCGTACCTACGATAATATCATGAGGTTTTAAAAGCTGCCGTACCTCTCTTCGGATTTCGCTTTCTTCATGTAAAGCTATAAAGTTGATTTCGGATCCACTACGTAGAAACTTGTTCAACTCCTTAACCGTTTTCCTGACACTATCCGAATCTGAGTTCAGGACTACCGCCTTTATCCCTGGTTTTCCGATTTTAATCTTTTTTGTAATCGGCAGAATGAAAGCGGCAGTCTTGCCTGTTTTTTCCCCGGCTTCGACAGCTACATCCCCGCCCTTTAGAATTAAGGGGATTACTTTTGTCTGCAGTAATGTCGGCCCTGTATAACCTGCTTCTCCTAGATAACCAAAAAATTCCGCATCTGGCTTTTCCCTTTTCCTGTTTCCAAAAAGCATAATCTTCTGTCTGTTTTTATTTTACAAAGAACGTATCTATAAAATAATAGTTACCCTGTTGTTTTGTCAAGTAATTTTAAAAATAGATCGTTATACCGGCATGCATCGCTTCGGAAGGCATTATTTTTAATCTTTTCACACGGGGCGGCATCAGTAGATATTTAAATATTATACAGCTTAAGGCCGAATGTATTAACAGGCGGAATACGGTTGTATTTGACGGATGAAATATTCAGCAGAGGATTAAATTGTGAAAAAGGTTCTATTTGTAATTTTGATGGCATCAGCGGTTTTAAACGTTTACTCTGATATCTTTACATTTAAATATACAAAAGGAGAGAAATACAGATTTGTTACTTCGGTAACTGAAAGAGTTTCCATTAACGGCAGATTTTCTCATAACGCAGATATACTGGATAAAATATCCGTAGAGGTTTCGGAAGTTCGGGGTAATTCGGCAAAATACCTCTGTAACTTTCAGACATCGGAAAGAGCATACGGCAGAAATTCTACTTACAAGCTGTCGGATAATTATTTATCGGTGTTCTGGCGTGATGCACAGGGCCATTACACTATAGATCCGCAGTATTTTATGCCTGTTGTACGGAATGTGCCTATTTTCCCGAAGAATGATTTAAAAGAGGGCGATACGTGGACTGCAAAGGGTGAAGAAGTTCATGATTTAAGGAGAAATTTCGGCATAAATGATGCATTCCACTTTCCGGTACTGGTTAATTATACTTATAAAGGCCGGATAGAGAAAAACGGAAAGGAACTTGCAGTAATCGGTATCGATTATTCGGTGTTTTACAAGGTAAAATATAAGTATCAATATTCAAATACGGTGCCGTCTGTAATCACGGGATATTCTCATCAGACATATTACTGGGATAATGACGCCGGAAAACCGGAAAGCTACGAAGAAGAATTCGATTTTATATATCATCTTACTTCCGGCGATTATGTCGAGTATCAAGGTACGGCCAGTGGAAAGGTAATTCATACAACAGACCTGGATAAAGAGAAAGCGGTTGCGAAGATTAAGAAACAGATCAGAGAGAAAAATATTCCCAATGCAACAGTAAAGGCGGATAGCAGGGGGGTAACTATAAATCTTAAAAATATACATTTTCCGCCCGATTCACCTGTGCTTGTTCCGTCGGAGAGGGAGAAATTGAGAAAAATAGGGGCTATTTTAAAACAGTATCCGGAAAGGGATATACTTATAACAGGACATACAGCCCGTATCGGAACGGAAAAGAGCTGCCAGATTCTCTCCGAACAAAGGGCAAAGGCAGTCGGTGATTACCTGCTCTCTATCGGTGCCAAAAGCGAGATGCAGATGACCTTTCAGGGCAAAGGTTCCCGTGAACCTGCTGCCGACAATTCCACAGAGGAGGGCAGGAAGCTAAACAGACGGGTAGAGATTACTATTCTGGAAAATTGAAATTATTTTGATTCCATATGAGTCGAAATGCTTCTTTAAAAGTATATTAAAAACTCTTAAAACAGGGTGCCGAATGAATCGCCCATAATAGATGCAGACCGCCACCAGTCGTAATATTTTGTCTGCAGTTCTTTTTCCGATGGAAACGGATAGTAACAGGTGTTTTCCCTGTCGCCGGCATAGATACCTGTTGCTACCGCTCTATAGGGAAACCACTGGGGATTTACTCTGTTTACGGTCTTGGTCGATTTTTCCGGGTTTTTCTGAATCTGGATGATACAATCTCTGAGGTGTTCCACATTTCTGTACGGAAGATCTCCGACTATACCTTCTGCAGGATTCTCCGCCAGTTCTCCGAGCCGTAAATCCACAAAGCATATTCTGGGAACAAATAAGTTGTGCTCTTTATCGGTTATATAATGTATAAGATCAACCGGTTTAAGGCCGCTTACAACACGGGATGTTACAGGAGCAAGCTCCTGGTACAGGTTATACTTATGTGTATGCTCCGGCAAATCTTTACTCTGCCGGAGTTCCAGAACTTTTCCGTCCGGAGTAGTGAGGTAGAGGTTTTTTAAAGAATTTACAGGAACTCTTTCCAGTACCCTGTAGATAGAAAGATAAACAGAATGTTTCGGTTCGCCGTTCGGATGAGGAATACAACGTTTTTCCATATCAGCTAAATTGAATATTTTATTCGGCAAATCTTCGACTTTAAAGAAAACGGCCTGTCCGTGTGCTCGTTTTTCCGTCCCTACCGCTAAATATGCACCGAACTCTTCCGGCGGAAGCATGGATGCAACCAGAGCTTCCGGAGTGAGTAATAGATACAAATAATTAGACATAAAACTCTCCTTAACGAATCTGATTGATTCTAATCATTAGTTAATTGATTTTCAATAGTTTCCTTCTAAATTATTGAAAATGTTTTATTTCTACTTATACTGATAGTATGAAATTCAGAAAGTTAGGTTCAACGGGATTGGAGGTGTCGAGGATAGGTCTCGGCGGGGTTGCATTTTGTATAACTCCAAAAAACGATGTAAAGAAGGCGGTTGATAGAGCACTGGACCTGGGAATAAATTACTTTGATAATGCAAGGCTCTACGGGAGTGAGAACAAGGTTGGCGGCGCACTTAAAGGAAGGCGGAACAAAGTAATTGTTGCAAGCAAATGTCATTTCAGGGATGTACGGGAAGTGAGGAAGAGCCTGGAAAAGAGCCTTAAAGAACTTAAGACGGACTATATTGATATCTATCATATACATGATGTCAAGTCGGAGACCGAATTTTCGAATATTGCAGAATCCGGCGGGCTATTGGATCTTTATGAGGAGTTTAAAAGGGAGGGGAAAATACGTTTCATAGGCGTAACAGGACATGATAACCAGGCACTGGTCCGTGCGTTAAAATCCGGGAGAATAGATGTTGTTATGGGAAGGTATAATCCTTTAACAAGGAGTATAGAAGATTCCGTTATCCCGCTTACAGAGAAACTGCAAAGAGGTTATATAGTAATCAGTGCTCTTGCCTGGGGTATTTTCAGTGTACCTGTGGAAAGATACCCCTTTTTAATCAGCGGTAAAGAGGTGCCTGCAGCCATTGCTTCATTTCGTTTTATCCTTTCCAACCCCGGAGTGGATGTGGTGCTTGCCGGTGTCCGCTCGGGCAGTGAAGTGGAAGAACTTGTCTCTGCGCTGGATACCGCCCCTTTAACCGAAGAAGAAACCGCGGAGGTTGTGTTCCGCTCATTCGGTCTGGGCAGGGGGAGCGGCTGTACTCAGTGCAGGGTATGTATGCCGTGTCCGGAAGGAATCGATATTCCCCTTTACTATAGATATCTCACATATATGAATGAGTATAAAACCAGCGGGTATCCCGCACTTACATGGCAGGCTTATGCGGAACCCTTCAGCAGGGCCTGTACTGACTGCGGTATCTGTGTGGAACGCTGTCCTTTCGATCTGCCGGTTCCCCGGGATATAAGAATGCTCGATTCCATGGCAGAAAACATTCGGCATCCGGCATACAGAGATGAGTATGATTGAATGGTTTCTGTAATCCTGTAACAACTATATTACTTTAAGGCCTGATCAGCATGATAGTTTATCAGTTTCCACTCGCACCGGTATGTGTATTCCGTATTTTCCGAAGAGGATAAGACGTTAATATCCGTCCGGCCGGAGGCACCCGTGCTTTTATTAGGGAAAGCGGTTTCTTTTAATGTTTCTACAGGTATGTTCCGCACTGCAAACTGGGAAACACCGCAGTTTGTCATGGGGAAGAGGGGAAACCATTCCCTGTGTCCGAAGGATGCTTTGATAAGCCACTGTATCAGCCCTGCATGGCTTACGCTTACAATGTTTCGTTTTCCTGAATTGAAAAGTAAAAACAGGTATTCCCAGTGTTTTACGGCCCTGTTGTAGATATGTTTTTTTCTTTCCGCTTTGCGGACACCTTCCCAGCTGTACTGATGAAAATTCATGTAATCCTCAGGAAATTTTTCTGCGGCTTCCTTAAGGGAATATCCGCTGAACACTCCGGTATCGAGTTCTATAAGGTTGGGAACAACCTCTGCCGCACAGGAGCCCGTTTCTGCAGCTATCAATTCTGCGGTTGTCTTCGCCCTGTCCAGAGGTGATGTAAGAATGGTGTCGATCTTTTTATCTTTGAGCCATGTTCCGGTTTGCTTTGCCTGTTTTTCCCCGGCATCTGAAAGCGGGCAGTTTAAGCGGCCCTGTATTATCTTTTTTATATTGGCGGTACTCTGGCCGTGCCTTATGAAGTAAAAATTACCTGAACCTTTTAACTGTTTAAAGTTTACCATTTCATGTTCTTTCATTATATTTGGTTAGAATAAACGTATTGCTGTTAAATATTACACTATATTCCGGAACAGGGCTATAGAACCAGAGGATAGAAGAGTATGAGAAAAGACAAACTGTATGATTTTTTTAATATTTCGGGAGTGGACAATGAATTTATCGAATATGCCATCGATTATTACGTTAGAAACGGCAGAGGTCATACAGCGGACTTTTATAAGAGGGATAAAAGGGCTTATAGAAAAATACATATGTCCCTGGAGGTGCTGCGGAATTATATCAAAGTACTGGATGATGATGGGCTTGCCGAAAGAATACTCCGGATATGGAAAGATTATCCTGCAATCCATAGGGGGATAAGGGGGGATTTTCATACTCATACCGAGTTTTCGGATGGTATGGATACAATGGAAACAATACTGAGAAGAGCAAAGGCATTGGGGTATTCATGGATAGCCCTTACAGACCATGCGCTGAATCCGGATAACCGTTTATACACGATGTCATCGGAAGAATTTATCAGGCAGACAGAGACTGCCCGTGAACTTTCGGAGGAAATAGGAATCAGGGTTTATCATTCCATAGAGGCGAATATCACGGAAGATGGTTCTCCGGATATTCCCGATGATATCAGAGATAATATATCCTTTGCATTGGCAAGTCTTCACAGGCTTTACGATCATCCGGTCGATACGGTTCTTAAACGGATCGAAAAGGCAATGTCGGATGAAAAAGTTATTGCGCTTACCCATCCGTTTTTTGCTTTGGACTCTGATATTTACGGCGAATTTACCGGCGACATAGCGGATATTGTGCAGCAGTATGGAAAAGCTGTAGAACTGAATATGTTTCCTAACTATTTTAAAGGGAACCTTCTTCTTCTGGATGAGATTAAACGGAGAGATATGAAGGTAATCTTTTCCACTGATGAACATTGTGCAAACGGAATGTACCGTATGAGATTTGCGGGTTACTTTATTGATAAACTCCTGCCGGAACAGGTACTAAACTTTTCCGAAGAACCTGCTGCCGAATTTTTACCCGCCGAAGCAGTAAAGAACAACGTAATATAAACGGACCGGTAGAGTATATAATTTATTCAGCCGGATAGTCCCGTTTTAATGATATTTTGATACCAGTAAGCACTCTTTTTCCAGCTTCTCTTAAGAGTCTTAAAATCCACCCTGATAATTCCGAATCTCATATCGTACCCGTGGTTCCATTCGAAGTTATCCATGAGCGACCAGAGAAAGTAGCCTTTGACATTAACACCCTCTTTATGTGCCTGCATTACCTTTCGGATATGGTCTTTTAAATATTCTATGCGTTCCGCATCATCGAGCAGGTCGCTCCTGCCTTTGTCGTTAAGGGGAAAACCGTTTTCCGTTATATAACAGGGGATGTTGTTGTATTCATCCTTTACTCTCTTTAAAAGATTGTATATGCCATCCGGATATATTTCCCACATGGCACTTCTTTTACAGCCCGGAGTTTGCATCTCCTTTGCATGTATCATCGGAGTAAACAGAGAATACCTGTAACTCTGTGAAGTGTAGTAGTTGATTCCGATAAAATCGCAGGTATTCTTCATCCCTTCGAGGTCTTTTTCGAAGCCTGCCGGCATATAGCGTCCGGCCTTTGCAAGCAGCTTCTCAGGGTATCCGCCGGTTGTTACCGGGTCCATGTACAGCCTGTTTATAAGCTTATCCATAAGATCCGCCGCTCTTTTGTCCCTTTCGGAACCGGATTTAAACGGGCGCACCCAGACTTGAGCCTCTGCGATACCTATAACTGCGCCTTTTGAAAAACCGTGCAGGGCATCAGCTAACCTTGAATGGCTTAAAAGGAGGTGGTGTGCTGCATGGAATAACCCCCTTAAATCCCTTTTGTAGCCCGGGGCCATATCACCTATGACATAACCGCTTATCGTATAGACCATGGGTTCATTTACGGAAATCCAGTGCTTTACCCTGTCACCGAATTCTTTAAAGAGTGTTTCGCCGTAGAAAAGAAAATGGTCAACCGATTCTCTTTTACGGAAGCCTCCGAGCTTTTCCAGCCACAGGGGTGTATCCCAGTGGAAAAGGGTTATAAACGGCTCTATATTGTGTTTTAACAACCTGTCTATTATTCTTTTGTAAAAATCGATACCCTTCCGGTTTATTGTTCCGGGCTCCGGAATAATTCTGGGCCATGCGATGGAAAATCTATACGCTTTAACACCGAGCTTTACCAGGTTGTCTATGTCTTCTTCGTATCTGTGGTAATGGTCGCATGCCGTATCACCGTTCTCGTTATTTTTGGTTTTACCTGGAATGTGGGAAAATTTATGCCATATCGAAGGAGACGCACCGTCCGCCAGCGGAGAACCCTCGATCTGATACGATGCCGTTGCGGTACCCCATAAAAAATCATCAGAAAAAGCTTTAATACCCATAAATCTTCTCCGTAATATTTGAATAAGGTGATATTACATCAAAAAGATAATTCAGGCTATCTGAAAACCCGCTCGATTCAGGCAAAAGTATAATATTACAGGATGATTAAGCCATTATCCTGATAAACCTTCCGGGTCAAGAGCTTCCATATCTGCTAAATCCTTTTTTCTGCCGGATTTCTTTTTATTTCTAAGCAGGTCTTCTTTACTGATAAAATAAACAGGTACATCTCCTAATTTTCCTTCCGTTTTGTTCTTCCAGGCAGTATCCCACGAAACGGCGTCGATACCAGTAATAATATCGATTCTGCAAAGCCGAATTCATTAAGGCTTTTTACTACTCTTTTTGAATTTTCAACGGATGTGTTAATAAAGATAGCGATATCACCTGTAAACAGCTGCGGTTCAGGATACCGGCCGAAAATCCCCACCGCTTTGTTCCTGTTACAGGCGACACCTATCCTGATACAGGTATGTCTGCCCTTATCATGTTACTCCGGGTATCTACTTAAGTCTTTCTGCTAAGATGAGTGATTCTCTGGCATACCGTTCTGCAATTTGTCTGTTTTTACTTCGGTTTGACTGTATAAAAATATATTTTTGGTGTTCATAGAGCATGTAGAATATCCTGCGAATTTCATATTTACTGTCCCGCGGAGGATGTATCCCGTAGCCCTCCCGGAAGGCAGCCGGAGATGTGCCGCAGTATTCAAGCACAGCATATTCTATTTCAGGGTCTCCCCAGAGGGCGCGGTCCCAATCAATAATTCCTGTTATTGTGCCGGCTGTATCTGTAAGAATATTTTGTGACCATATATCCATGTGCAGAAGTGATGATTCTGTAAGAGCAGGAAACGCACCGGAATGATAATCCAGAAGTCCCGTTAATGCCGTTTTGTCTGCCTTTGTGTAGATACCCGTTTTAAGTATATCGTCGAGGATTTTTACCCACATGGACCGGAATGCATTGAACCAGTTTTCTTTCATAGGGCCGGTCGATGGGCTTTCCGGATAGCCGAATTTATTTCCTGTTATAAGATGCAGCTCTTTTATATGCCTGCCGAGTGTAAAGAACAGTTTATTTAATTTTACGCTGTTCAAAGATGTTTCGGAGAGTGCTCTGCCTGGGATGCGTTTCATTAACAGCCAGTCCCTGTTTACAACAGAGCGGGAAAAATCATAATCCAGGATTTCGGGCACAGGGATATTTGTATTTTCCTGTACGATTCTGTGAATTTCGGGTTCCTTCCTCATCATTTTATTTTCATAAAAGAGAACCGGTGTCGAATCCGGCGGTGCTATTCTTAGTACATATTCTTTTTTTCCGGAAAAAACATAGTAGGAGTCGTTAAATTTGCCGGTTGGGATTCTGGAAATAGTAAAGGCGTTTTTAAAGATTTTTGTGCAGATAACCTGTGCATCCATTATATTATAGTAATAGTTTCTAAAAGCTTGTCAACATGGTCTGATCTATAGCTTTAATTCCTTAAACAAAAGCTTCTGTTTTCCTGTTCGCATAATGTCAAAATTGATAAAAGCATATTTCTATAAGAAAATATCCTGCTAATTATGTTTTTAGAACAGGTTTTGTGAAAATCAAAAACTTTCCGCTGCCCTTACGTAAGCGTCAAAATTTGCACATCTTTGAAAAAATGAAAATAACGTTTTTTCAATCTTTAATTTCTTGGATTTTAAGATATTGAAGTATGAGTCCTTTATAATCTACCATATTCTCTAAAGCCTTCGCGAGAGGGTGCTTTGTGATATACCCACTTCTCCGGCTAATGCTGCCGCATTCCCGGCATCCGGACCACTCATCTTTTTAACCATCACTTCTTTGAAACTTTCGCTAAAGTTACCTCTCATTATAAAAACCCCTATATACCTCCGATTTTCGCGCAGTGGGGGAAACCCCCCACTGCCTTGCTGCTCCTACACGCGACATTTATCCTGACACAGGGGGGTCTCTCCCTGTGCCTCATCTTCAATCTCAAGCTTGAACCCGGCCTTAATGAAGGCCGCCGCAACATAGGTTTCATAATTTACGCCGTAGAACTGTTCCACGTTGCGTAAACGGCCGAATAAGGCGCTCCTGCAAACTAGCATTGTGCGCGATAAGGTACAGGTTGTACGAAAGGCCCAAATATGCTGCACCTGCGCCAGTCATTAGCGCCGATTGGATCTTTGCATCGGACCTTTCATTCCTTTTCTGAAACTGCCTGAGGGCGTCAAACCAAACGAGAATTGGGTGCCTGCTTTTACCGGTATTCTTGTTCTCCTTCTCAAACCATTGCTCCGTAAAAAGATGCTGAATGTAGTAGAACAAGAAGTCATGAAAAGTTTCCCACTCCTTAGAATAGAATAGCCTGGATGCTACGGAGATAAAGCGGTAACCTTGGAAAAAGGCAGAGATAATGGGCCTGCCAAGGCCTTGCTGCTTTTGCATCTGGTCCTGCATGGCCTTCATTCTATCGAGCGCAAGTTCTAGGTCATCCATTTAAAGATCACCTCTCAATTGAAAAGGATATCGTGTCATCGCTGCAATCAATAGTTGCACTCAGCTGAGAGGCGCACTCCTCTCAGCTGATTATGGATAACGATATATTTGAGTAGTTTCACAATTACTCTATACCCACTGTACTTTCTTTGCAATTAAATCTAAAACTCGAAGAAAAATATCGTGAAATCTACTCCAAATGGTTGCTTTCTCTTTCATTTCATGTATTTTTCCATAAACTGTCGAGGCTTCAAAATCTCAATATCTTGATAACCTGATAATTTTAATAAATGTTTGTCTCCACTTATAATTATTTTGCTTCCACTCGCAAGAGCACATGATAGAAATTTATTATCATCCATATCTTCGCAAACTGTAACAAGAAATTCATGAGCATCTACTGCTTCTGTATGAATCATCAACAATTCCAAAATATCGTCAATATTAATTGCTTGATATTTGCGTGATAATTCGATAGCAACACGGTAATATTCATCAAGTATTTCTTCTGATATTACAATACCTACTTTTCCCTCTTTCCACACTTTTAGTATTTGGTAAGGTACTCCTGAAAAGAAAATACCAGACATTAACACATTGGTATCAAGAATTATTTTCACCTCTTATTTCTGACCTTTGCTATAGCATCTTTAATATCTTTACTTTTAAGTCCAGATTCCTTGGCAGATTTACGGGCTTTGAAAATAAGCTCTTCAAACTCATCCATTATCGGACGATATATATTTTTTAAAATTATAACATCATTTTCTCCAATCACGATAAACCGAGTTCCAGGTTTTAACTTTAGTTTTTTCCTTATATTTTCAGGAATTACAACTTGCCCTTTTGATGACAATTTTGTTGTAGCAATATCGTCCATCATTTTCTCCTTATTATTAATTCTTACTGGTAAGATTATAAAACAATGTTATTCTAATGGCAAGTTTTTATTATTTAAAGAAAGCTAACTACAAGGATGAGCTGCCGATGTGTCCGGCCAAAGGCCGGGTTGGCACGTGTTTTTGCTCTGTCTCTGCCCCATATAT
>JAADHF010000129.1:4897-8731 GCA_013151965.1 Spirochaetota bacterium | reverse complement strand
AGGGCTGCAGGCAGGGTAAAAGCCCTATCTCAGACCTTTATCAGCCCTGAGGAAGAGAGATTTTTCGGTTTCGGAGAACGCTATAACGGTCTTAACCAGAGGGGAAAGAAAGTCGATATCCGGGTTTTTGAGAAATGGAGGAACCAGGGGGACAAGACCTATCTGCCGGTTCCCTTCTTTCTTAGTTCCCTGTGGTACGGGCTGTATCTGGATACAGCCCGCCTGGTGGAATTCGATCTCGCTGTCTCCGGCCACAGCATGTGGAGCTATACTGCAGGGATGGGAGCAGACGGCATAATGGATACCTTTGTTTTCACCGGAAGGCCCGCCGATATTCTGAAAGCTTTTACCGTGCTTACCGGAAGACCTGCTCTGCCTCCGAACTGGGTTTTCGGACCGTGGATGAGCGGAAATGAGTGGAACAGTCAGGAGCGAGTAATGAGGGAGGTTGCCATGACCCTGAAGCACAATATTCCGGCAACAGTCCTTGTAATAGAAGCGTGGAGCGATGAGAAGAATTTCTATATATGGAACGATGCCCTGTACAAGCCGAAAGTTTCGGGCTCCCCTTTAAAGCTGGATGATTTTACCTTTCCTGAAAATGGCAGGTGGCCGGATCCTAAGGGAATGATCGATTACCTGCATGATCTTGGGATACGGGTCATCCTCTGGCAGATACCTGTTTTAAAGCGCCTTGGGGAGAAAGATCAGCAGCATGATCTGGATGAAGCTTACATGATTAAAAAGGGATTCTGCGTTAAGGAAAACGACGGCAGCCCTTACCGGGTACGGCCTGAGTGGTTTAAAGACGGATTGGTTCCTGATTTTACCGCTCCTGAAGCCGTGTCCTGGTGGCTCGATAAAAGGGCCTACCTCGTGGAGAATATGGGGATAGATGGTTTTAAGACTGATGGGGGAGAGCATCTTTGGGGGGATAATCTTCTCTTCTCGGACGGCAGAAAGGGGGATGTGCTGTTAAATCTGTTTCCAAACCTGTACGAGGAAGCCTACTCCAGGTTCGTCAGTGATAAAAAGAAAGATAACGGGGTTATCTTTTCAAGGGCCGGATTTACCGGTGCCGGAAGGTATCCGGTACACTGGGCCGGGGACCAGGAATCTACCTGGGAGGAATTCCGTGCGGTTCTCTCCGGGATATTAAGCGCCGGCCTTTCCGGTATTCCCTTTATAGGCTGGGATATCGGGGGCTTCAGCGGAGAGCTCCCCACGGCTGAACTTTATATCAGGTCTTCCGAAATGGCCGCATTCTGCCCGATTATGCAGTATCACTCGGAGTTCAACGAGCACCGGGAACCGGTGATCGATAGAACGCCCTGGAACATTGCCGAACGTACTAAAAACCCCGAGGTACTTCTTATATACCGGAAGTTTGCCAGACTCAGGGTAAAGCTCATGCCCTATATAAAAATGGAGGCCAGGCACTGTGCCGCTACCGGAGCGCCCCTGATGGCGCCTCTCTTTTTCTACTGGCCGGATGATAAGGCTGCCTGGGAGATAGAAGACCAGTACTGTTTCGGCAGGGCTCTTCTTATCGCCCCTGTTATTTATCCCGGAGAGACCAGGCGGAGCGTTTACCTTCCGGAAGGAAAGTGGATTAATTTCTGGACCGGAGAAAGGATCACCGGAGGAGAAAAGATTACGGCCCCGGCGCCGCTGGATAAGATTCCCGTATACAGACGCGAGGAAGCGCCATGGATCGGCATTGAAGAGCAGGAATGATGTACTCACACAAGATCGATCATCCTCTTAATTTCAGTTTCATTAAAAACGGTGAGGAGGGCTTCGACTTCATTATCCGGGACCTCGGGTCGGATCTACACCGGCTTGAGGTAAGGAGCCGATTGTGGGAAGACTCTTTCAGCCAGGCGGATCTCCGGCAGAATCAATTTCGAAATGATAAATCGGATTCTCTTTTATCCCTTGAGGAAGGAGGAGAGCTTCGGCTTACCTTCAGAGGAATCCGTGCCTTTAAAAGCAGAAGGACGGCAGGTTTCGGGGTGTGTGGGAAAAAATGGATCTTCTGCTTCGATCCGGATCCGGAAACCCTCTACTATGGGATGGGAGAAAAGAACAATGGTTTCGAGAAATCAGGGATAAAAACGAAATTCTGGAATACCGATGTGTGGGCGGATTTTGCTGCAGGCGATATCGAGAACGGAACAACGGACCCGATGTACCTCTCTGTGCCTTACCTTCTTATGAAAAGCAAGGGATACTGTCTGGGCATCCTGATCGATAATCCTTTTCCTGTTTTCATGAATCTGGGGTCAAAGGAGACGGTAGCCCGGCAGCAGGATGCGGAGGGGGAGCGGGATTTCTACTTCGGTTCTACCGGCGGGAAACCTATCATTTACTTCATCCTCGGGAAAACAATGGATGAGATAACCTGTAAGCTCCAGAAGCTCTGCGGCACAACGCCTCTTCCGCCTCTCTGGGCGTTGGGACATCATCAGTGCAGGTGGGGGTACGAATCGTTCCGGGATCTCGACGATCTGAAAAGGAAGTTCAGGAAGTATAAAATTCCCAATGACGGACTCTGGCTCGATATCGGGTATATGGATGGTTTTCGCATTTTTACCTTTAACGGCGATCATTTCTCCGACCCGGAGAAGGAGATACGGGAGATTGAAAAGAGTGGTATGCACGTTGTGCCTATCCTTGATCCTGGTGTAAAGCTGGATCCGGGATATCCTGTATATGATGATGGAGTTAAAGAAGATATTTTCTGCAAGAACAGAGAAGGAAGGGATTACGTGGGATTTGTCTGGCCCGGGGCCAGTGTTTTTCCTGACTTTTCAACGGAAGCGGGAAGAAGATGGTGGGTAGAAAAGGTATACGAATTCGCCGGCACAGGAATTTCAGGTGTATGGCTCGATATGAACGACCCGGCAACAGGTTCCGGAGTCCTGGATGAAATGAGGTTTAACAGGGGACAGCACGCCCACGAGACCAATCACAACCAGTACGCACTGGGAATGCAGATGGCAAGTAGAGAGGGATTGGTAAAAAGGAATCCTCATCTGCGCCCATTTCTCTTAAGCCGGAGTGGTTTTATCGGCACCAGCAGGTATTCCGCAGTATGGACGGGAGACAACTGTTCCAACTATCATCATCTCCGGCAGTCGATACCCATGGCCCTGAATCTTTCCCTTTCGGGTATCCCTTTTAATGGGCCGGATGTTCCGGGCTTTGGCGGCGAGGCCTCCTCTGAGCTCATGCGGGCCTGGTATAAGGCTGCCTTTCTCTTCCCTTTTCTGAGGAACCACTGTGCAGGCGGAAAAAATCAGGAACCATGGGCATTCGAAAAAAAAACCCGGGAGGTGGTTGCCCACTACATCTCTCTCAGGTACAAGTTCTTACCCTATATTTACAACCTGTTCATTGAACAGGAGGAGACCGGAAGGCCTGTGCTTCGGCCTTTGGTCTATGAGTTTGACAATGAAGGATCTTCTTTTTTAGCAAAGATAGATAATCAGATTATGGTCGGGTCGTCTATTATGCAGGCACCTCTTCTCTATGAGGGACAAACCGAGCGAGTTGTGGTGCTTCCCGCATGCACCTGGTTCAGCCCATCGGATGGGTGGCTTAAAGGAGATAGGAAGCATACAGTCAGGGAAACCGAGTGGTCGACTCCCCTTTTTATCCGGGAAGGAGCTGTTATCCCCATGCAGACCGGAGAGCGGCATAGTAATGAGAACGATCTCTCCGATATTGAGCTCCACCTGTTTGTGAAGCGGGAAACGGATGGTACATACAATTATACCTACAGGTTTGACGACGGGGTGAGCCTGGAGTACAGGAATGGAAGACGTACGG
>JAADHF010000129.1:0-4778 GCA_013151965.1 Spirochaetota bacterium | reverse complement strand
CTTTATTCTTGTCCGGGACGGTGAGAATACCAGGAAACTGGGGCTTAAGAAGGGGACATGGGAACTTGCAGGATGCATGGTGAATGTCCGTGTGTCTGATGAGTATACTGTTTCAGAATAATTCCGGAAAATCAGGATAAAAGCGCTGCATACATAGCAATAGCTGTACTCCCACCGTGCCGGTACTTCCTTAATCCGGCATATTCTTTCCGCAAAGTTCCTGATTTCTAATAGAATCCTACTGCAAGCCCTACCTTAAAAGGGGCGGCTATATTCTCGCCCCCTGTATTCTCGAAAACCCATCCGGTATTAAAAAGATCTGTAATTTTTGGAGATGCAACGGCAGAGCCGTAATCTACATATACCCTGAATACAAAATCATCAGCCTTAAAATCGATCCCTGCGAGTAATGAGTAACCTGCGGATAGACCGGAGCCCGGGGTGCCGTATTTTAATTCCTCTTCTCTGTTCCCGATTGTTGCCTGCCATGCATACAGGCCTACTGCACCGCCGGTCCATAGCTGGAAAGCTCCGTCCGAAAATATATATCTTGCCCCTAATCTCATAACCGTTGTGTCCATGTAGTAGTATGTATCCATCGGGAATGGTCCCACAACAGCGTTTGTATAATCCGACTGCTCCCATACCCACTGGCCGAATCCGTAACCGTCTTTTTTTGCGAGCAGTTTATGCCATGTCTGGAATCCTCCGTCAAAGAAGATGCCAAGGGATTTAAGGATTCTATAATCCAATCCTATTCCAAAGCCGTAACTTAAATCATAAGGAGCTGCCGGATTCGGGCCGCCGGCGGATGCATATTGGGCGACATCGCCTGTTACCGGCTTACAGGGATAAAATGTAACCATACCGAAGTTAAGCGTCCCGAAAGCTAAAAACATAAATTTCCTGGCTTTACCGGTTTCCTTAGGAACGGTTCCTTCATTAAGATAAATTGTTTTTACAGTGTTTTCTGCCGTACTACCTGTTTTAAAATTCTCAGTTTCAAAGATAACACCCGGTTCTTTAGAAAAAACCGGTACGGCCAGTATAAGTAAAAACAGGCAGAATACTCTTTTCCTTTTCATATTACACCTCGCAGTATTAGTCTGTCCCTTCTGTTATAATTATATCACGGAAAAAGTCTATAATCTTAATTTGTTCATATTCTCTTTTACCTGTTCCCTGTTTATTCGATGAAACAGATCAGCCATTTCGATAGCGCTTAATGCAGCCTCCCATCCCTTATTTCCTGCCTTTGCACCTGCTCTTTCTATTGCCTGCTCCTGTGTATCTGCAGTAATTATCCCATAGGTTAGGGGAATACCGGATTCGAGGTTAAGACGGGCAATTCCTTCTGTCACCTCCCGGGTAATGTATTCAAAATGAGGAGTGGCTCCCCGGATTATAACTCCGATACATATAACCGCATCAAAATGCAGGGTTTCTAAAAGTTTTTTTGCAGCGGCAGGTATTTCAAATGCTCCGGGTACTCTTGCCACGGTAAGATCATCCGGGTCACAACCGTGACGTATAAGGCAGTCCACAGCACCGGTAAGCAGTTTTGAGCCGATAAAATCATTGAACCGGGAAAGAATAATTCCGAATCTTTTACCCTTTGCAGAAAGTTCTCCGTTTATCTCTTTCATAGTCTATGCTCCTGTCAGATTTAATAGATGTTTTAGTTTTTCTTTTTTTGTTTTGAGATATGTATAATTTTCTTTTGTAACTTCACCGAAAAGCGGGATATGTTCATCGATTGCAATACCATATTCCCGCATATCTTTTATTTTTTCCGGATTGTTTGTCAGTATCCGGATTTTTTTTACTCCAAGGGTCTTTATAATTTGAGCCGCGATCCAGTATTCACGTAAATCCGGCGGGAAACCTAATTTAATATTTGCCTCCACGGTATCCAGCCCCTCTTCCTGTAATTTGTATGCAAATAACTTGTTTTTTAGTCCGATACCTCTTCCTTCCTGGCGAAGATAAATTAGTATTCCATTACCATCTTCTTCTATCATTTTAAGAGCTGTGTTAAGCTGTACACCGCAGTCGCACCTGAGCGACCCGAATACATCTCCTGTTAAACATTCCGAATGTATCCGGACAAGAGGGGGTGCTGTCCTGTATTTCCGCCCTTTAATTAAGACAAGATGGTCGAGATCTTCCGTGCTGGCAAAGTGTACAAGCCGGAAACTACCGTGTTTCGAAGGCAAATCAACGGATACGGTTTCCCTGACAAGCTGTTCATGTTTTTTCCGGTAGTCCGCCAGGTCATTTATCCCGATCATCTTTAAACCAAACTTTTTTTTAAGCTTAATAAGATCGGGTATTCTGGCCATCGACCCGTCTTCTTTTAATATCTCGCAGATAACTCCTGCAGGCCGGAGTCCGGAGAGTTTCGCCAGATCTACAGCGGCCTCGGTATGCCCCGGACGGCTGAGAACCCCGCCTTCTTTCGCGATTAAGGGGAAAATATGACCGGGCTTTGCAAAATCATCAGGAGATGCATCCGGTTCTATTGCTTTTAGAATGGTCCGGGATCTGTCGAACGCCGAAACTCCCGTTGTAACTTCCTTTTTTGCATCGATCGAAACTGTAAATGCCGTATTATGAAGCGCTGTGCTGACAGCTGCCGCGTAAGTCAGATCAAGCCTGTCCGCTGTGCCTTTTGTAATTGCAAGACAGATTATTCCCCTGGCATTTCCGGCAAGGAAGTTGACTTTTTCAGGAGCCGCTTTTTCTGCAGCGAAAATAAGATCCCCTTCATTTTCCCTGTTTTCATTATCACACACAATAACAATTCTTCCGTCTTTAAAAGCTTTTATTGCGTCTTTAACCGAATCGAAGTATTTCTCTTTCATGCTGTAGTTTTCCTTTTTAGCAGGATGGATTCTGTGTATTTTGCAAGACAGTCGAATTCGATATTAACTTTACTGCCTGCCCTGAAATCCGAAATATTTGTACTTTTTATGGTAAAAGGAACCAATGCAATTTCGAGCTGATTATTATAGGTATTGGAAATGGTCAAGCTTATGCCGTTAATTGCTATTGATCCGGTCGGAGGCGCATATTTCATAAAAAGCGAAGGGATTTCCACCAGGAGTTTTTTCCCCGGATAACTTTCTTCGATCCGCAGAACCGTTCCGGTGCAGTCAACATGTCCCTGGACAAAATGTCCGCCTATTCCGGATGACGGGGTTAATGCTCTTTCGAGATTTACTCTTGCTCCGGGTTTTAATATTCCGGGGTCTGTCTTTTTAAGCGTGACTTCGGAACATGTAACATTGAAATTCCTTTCGGATTTTTTCTCGACTGTTAAACAGATTCCGTTAACTGCAATCGAATCACCTGTCTTCGTATCCTTTATAATAAGGCTGGAACTTATGGACAGTTCCATTCCCCTTCCGGTGCGGACAACTCCAAGGATGCTGCCTACTTCCTCTATAATACCGGTAAACATTATATTTTCTCCATGATATTGATAGTTTTTATCTTTCGGTAATGCAGCCAGACATCATTGCTTATGTTTTTTATTTTTAATAGTCTCATTTGATTTTCGTATCGTATCGGCACTTTAAAATGATCTGCTGTAGCACGTATCCCTTCTCCCAGGATTTTCGGTGAAATGCATACTTCGAGGTCATCGTATAAATCGTCTTCTATAAATGAAGTAATAATCCTGGCGCCGCCCTCTACAAGAATGGAAGTAATACCCGATTCCTTGAGTTTATTTACCGTTTGGAGCAGATTGAGTTTTCCGTTTTGTTCATCAACCTGTTCGACCCGGATATTTAATTTTATTAATTCTTCTATTTTCCGTTTACCCGTCCTTTTGGATGTAAAAATAATTACTTTTCCCTTTTCCTCATTACGGACTAATCTTGATTCCGGAGGAATGCGTAAACCTGAATCGAGAACAACTTTTAAAGGAGAAACACCATCTACATGTCTCACATTCAATAGGGGGTCATCTGTCAGAACAGTTTCGATGCCTACAAGAATTGCATCATGATACTTCCTTAAAGTATGTGTATATATCAGGGACGAAAAATTGGATATCCGGTACCTTTTTTTGCCGGGGAAAGCTATTCTGCCGTCGATAGTCTGGGCGTATTTTATTGTTATAAACGGACGCCCTTCCATTTGAGCAAAGAAAAATCCTCTGTTAACTTCTATTGCCTCTTCTCTGCAGATTCCCTTAACAACACGAATTCCCCTATTCTCCAGGCATCGAATTCCCCTGCCGGAAACAAGAGGGTTCGGGTCTTTTGTGGAAACAACAACTTTTTTAATACCTTTATCTGCGATCAAGAGAGAACAGGGAGGTGTCTTTCCGTAATGACTGCATGGCTCCAGATTTACAACAAGTGTTGCATTTTTTATAATTTTATCGGGCAAAGACTTGATGAGTTCCGCCTCGGCATGCAGTCCGCCGAACCTTTTATGGAATGCCTTTCCGATGATTTTCCTGTTTTTAATAAGCACCGCCCCAACCATAGGGTTGGGAGAAACCTTCCCTAATCCTTTTTCCGCTTCGCTTAGCGCAAGACTCATTGCCTTCCGGAACACAGAATCTCCTCTAAAATGGTTTTATCGGGGTTAAATTTTTGACAGGGATTAATCGATATGAGAATAACTTCTCCCATCCGGACTTTAACCGTCGGCATCAGAATTTCACTGATTCAATTCCGTTAAGGAACTCGCGGGCTTTAACCGCCGGTAAGGAATTTCACCTACCCCGAAGTTATAAACTTAAAATGATGTATTTTTGAGAA
>JAADHF010000081.1 GCA_013151965.1 Spirochaetota bacterium | reverse complement strand
TCAGCAGGTATTTCTGGGTAAATAAATAGAATACGATTATCGGAAGAAGCTGAAATAAACCTACTGCTGCCAGGGTTCCGTAATCCGTCGGCGAGCTTTCCGACATCATTTCGTTTAAGAGTGTGGAAAGAGTTGCCTTTGCATGGCTTGTCATGAACGAATACGGGATAAGAAATGATTTCCAGCCTTCCATAAAGGAGAAGATGGATAACGCCGCTATTCCCGGCATAATCTGCGGAACCATGATCTGCCACCAGGTCCTCCAGCGTGAGCAGCCGTCGATTAAGGCTGCCCGTTCCAGGTCCCATGATACATTATCAAAAAAACCTTTCATGAGCCATATTCCAAGGGGCAGCTGTAATGCTATGCTTACGAGAATTACGCCTCCTAAAGTATTGTAGCCGAACCCCCCGATTATCGGAATCCCTCTGCCTAAGATTGGTATTCTCGCTATCCAGCGGAGAACAAAATATATTGCAATTAGAAGAGTTACGCTGGGAAATGAGTGAAGAATAAGAGTCAAAGAGAGATAAGGCTTGCGCCCCGGGATTGCGCCCCGGGAATTTTATTCGTGAAAGGGCATATCCCGCCATCATGGAGATAAGAACCACTCCGACTGTAAGTCCCACTGCGATAATCAGGGTATTGAATGTCAAAAGCCAGATTGATACGTTCAGCGTTTTGGTTTTGTCCGTTAAAAACGTCCAGTTGGAGAGGGTTAAACCTCTAAAATAGTTTCCGTTTTGATCGACAGGTATAAGTCCGTAACTTCTTGTGGAAAAGGTCGAAATAACTATCCACAAGTACCCCAATATAATAGGGAGCGTAAGAATGATTAACAGTATATATGGAAAACTTTTGGTAAAGAGCTTATTTATTTTCATTATTATTTCTCCTCTAAAGGGATTCGATCTTGGGTTCCTGGACGAGTTCGTTAAATTTAAAATAACGCAGGTAGACAATGCCCAGTATTATTCCTATTACCACTAATACCGCTGCGAGAGCATTTCCAAAGCCCCATTGGAAATTCCCCCAATAATTCTGAAGTGCCCTGTGGTATGCCCATAAGGACCAGACTTCGGTATTAAACTGTCCATCCGTGAGTACCATGATTTGCTCGAATGATGTCATAAGCGAAAGGGTCTGATATGTTGTAACAAAGAGCAGAGGCCACTTAATATACGGAAGTATTATATACCTGATTCTCTGAAGCATGGATGCTCCGTCCACAAGTGATGCGATCGTTATATCCTTTGGGATTGATTCGATTGCCGAAGTAAAGATTATCATTCCGAATGACGCACCTATATAACCGTTTACAAGGACAATAAAGAGAAATGATGCGGCAGCTACCCAATTCTGCGGTTCCAGTCCCAGCGGCTGGATGATAAGCTGGTTAAAAACTCCGTACGGTGCATTTGCCCCTAAAAATTTCCACATCAATATATAGGTAACCGTAGGTGTAATCCTGGGAAGCAGCCACAGCGCCCTGAAGAAGAACCCTGTTCCCCTGGATATATGGGTTGTAATGATAGAAACAACCAGGGCCATTCCGATATTAAAGAATGCAAGAGTAACTGCAACGTATTTTACCGTCAGCCAGAAATGGCCTGCCGTTTCCGGAAGTATGGCGATTTTACGGAAATTATCAAAACCCACCCATTTCCATGCATGAAAACCGGTATTCGAACTCATATTGGTTCCCGATATAATAAGAGTTATTACTACCGGCAAAAAGAAAAACAGTACTATAAGAAGTAGAGAAGGAAAAAGGAACCAGAACCAGTCCGGCCTGCCGGGTTTAATTTTTTTTATTTCCTCTGTTTCTTTGCCCACTTTGTTACTCCTTTAAAAATAAAAAATGCCGGGCATTTAGAATACCCGGCATAATAGTATCAAATTTTATTTGATTATAACATTATCGCCAAGTTCGATTTTCATCTCCTTTACGACTAAATCGACGGCAGCCTGCGGAGTTTTTGTTCCGTTCTCTGCATCTGACATGCCTTTCCATACTGTGTCGAACCACTGGCCGTAGTAGGAATCATTGGGCTGATACCAGTTGTGTTTTAGCATATATGTTACACTGGACAGGAATTTGGCATCGAGATATGGTTTATACTGCATCTGAGACTTAAGAATCCCTAAGTGTGTGCTTTCGAGTGCATGTTTTGTGTTTATTTCTTTGGTTGTCATTAATGCCAGGAGCCGTATAACAAGGTCTCTGTACTTATTCCCTGATGCCTTTTCCGTTGTTACCATGTAAACAAGCGGATGAGACAGCGTATTGCCTTCTTTGCCGCGGATTCCCGATGGTATAAGGGCATATCCGACATT
This sequence comes from Spirochaetota bacterium, assembly GCA_013151965.1. Lineage (GTDB taxonomy): Bacteria > Spirochaetota > Spirochaetia > SZUA-6 > SZUA-6 > SZUA-6. The sequence continues at coordinate 3,091 of JAADHF010000081.1, read as the reverse complement.
TTTAAATAATATGGATTCATCACCATTTAAGTAATTCGTCTTCCAATCCGCCCACTGCCATATTCCCCCGTTCCAGAATAGGGCCTTGTTGTGACTTACAGTATCGTGCCATATTTTCCATTCCGTACCGATGTAATTTTTAGGAGTGATGCCGCTTGTGACAACTTTCCTCTGAAACTGGTACCATTTAAGCAGAGCATTTTTATCCAGAATAAGTTTGTCCTTATCAGGATCGTATACTTTGCCGCCGTAGGAAACATAGAACTGGATAAAATCGCCGCCCCTTTTCGGTCTGTGCCAGAAACCGAATCCCGGTTTTACGACTCCTTTTTTAATGGCTTCCTGAGCGGTTTTAATTAAGTCGGCAAGAGTAAACTGCCCGCTGTTAATCTTTTCCGGAAGTGCTTTTATCTGCGCATCCGTCCAGCCCATTTTTTTCAGATTTGTTTTGCTGAAAAACATAGGTCTTGCTTCGGTATCCTGGGGAACCGCCCAAACTTTCCCGTGCCACTTCGTTGCATTCCACAGACTGTCGATAACATCCTTGAATTGGGGGTACATGCCCTGAACCTGTGAAACGGAATCAGCAAGAGGCATAATATATCCGGCCTGTGCCCATACCGGAACGTCTTCATGTCCGGAGCATATTATATCGGGACCTTCTCCTGCATCTGCAGCCATGGTGAACTTGTTTTTATACTGTCCCCATGGAGTATTGTCGTAAATAGGCTTTACAACTACGGTTATATTCTTGCCCTCTTTTTTAAGCTCTTCATTAAGAGCTTTGGCAGCGGGTACCGCAGCATCTGCCCTCCAGTGTTCCACATTGTTAGCTTTTGCCCATACAGTTATTGTCACTGTCTGCGGGCCTGTAGTTTTGGCCGCTTCTTTCTGTCCGCCTGCAAAGATAAAGGCAGGCAGTGCAAGTAAAAAAATCAGAAGGGACAATCGTTTCATAGAAACCTCCTCACGTTTTATTGGTGTTTATAGGCCTGATCATAATGTATTATTGTACACCTTTTTTAGAAAGCTTATATTTTCAATTTTTATGTGTCAAATCGAAGATGCTATGTGCGATTTTGCATAATAAGCCGGCAGATGCTTAATAAACGAAATATATTTCATAACCTGCTCGTAACTTTTAAGCGGCTTAATCTTTGTTTTGTTGTTAATATGTTTAGTTTGACCTGAAGGGCAGGACATTTTAGAGTATCTATGGAGTAAACAGACAGATGGAATATCCTATAGTAGTAGCACATGGTGCAAGATTAAATAAAAATTATCCGCCGAATACATTAAAAGGTATTGTCGATTGTGCCGGCTCCGGCTTTTCTCATATAGAGGTAGATATTTCCGCGCACGAGAACGGAGATTTTTTCCTTTTTCACAACGAGAAGTTCGATGCGATTACCAATAAACGCGGAAGTGTTTTTAACCTGGATAAATCCGGCATGAAGGATCTATGGTATATCAATAAAAAAAAGGAAAAAGTAAGTCCCGTTTCATCTTTAGATGAGCTGGTGGAAATAATGGAAAAAGATGAAGGAATCAGAGAACTGCAGCTTGATTTTAAAATGTACCCGTCTTCCCTGGTAACCGATAAGATACTTAATAAACTTATCGGAATAATAAACCCTGTAAAGGAAAGGATAAGAATAACAAGCTGTGCAGACTGGGTAATACTTAAGCTCTGTGAGATTGACAGCAGTATAAAACTCGGTTTTGATCCTCAATTCTATATCGATTACAGGGAAAGGGAAGAGGTTAAATATCCTCCGTTTAAAAAAAACGTTTTTGATTACCTGGACGATCATCCTATTTCCATGCAGAACTGGAATAAACCGGAAGATTATCTTTCTTCACGGGCGGTTTCTCTGTGGAACCTGGGGGCCAAAACCAATATCTGGTATATTCGTTATTCGTTTCTTATAAAGTCGTATGAGGATGGTTTTGACTGGGTAGAATTTCTTCATCAAAAAGGAGCCGGAGCATGTGCATGGACGGTGGATATGGATAATGATTCCGAAAGAGGCGAAGCCGAACTTCTGATAAAAATGGGGATCGATAGAATAATGACTAATACACCCGAAGCCTGGATAAAAATGATTAAAAAATCTTAGCTTTTCAGCCTGTAAATACAATAATTCCAGTTTATAATCTCCGGCTCCAATATTTTTTTATACTCGTTAAATCTGGCATCATGTTTCTTTATTCTGTTCGATCTTGTCCTGGGTATCACGACGTAGTTATAACTCTCTATCGAACCGAAGGACACCATGTTCGGGACAGGAGTGTCTATTAGTTCATCCATTACAAGCATGAGAACCCTGATGCCCCGGCATTTCTCCAGAATCGTTCTTTTACGTATACTTTCTTCCTCTGTTTCGACGTACAGTGTGCCATTGTACAGGCCGTGGGTCGACTGTATGATAAAATCAAAATCAACCGAGAGGTAGAGTTCATTATCGCTTCCCATAATTGTATTTTTTTTCTGATCCACTCTGCCGGCAGGAGAAAAGAGCCTGATATTCTCTGAATTTACGTGTGAATTACAGAATCTTTTAATAATACCTATATTATGAGTGTAGATGTTGTACTTATCATCTTTCTGCCAGGATTTGCCTGCAATAATATTGGCAAAGAAATACGGGTTGTTGCCTGAGCCGAGGAGAATATTTAGCGGCCTTTCGATCCTGTTATTCTTGATATGATTCTGAACAAGGGCATAAACACCGTTAGCGATTTTAATTTTATAAGTAATATATATATGATGATTTTGATCAAAAGCGTTCATAAGCCCGTATAGAGCAATCAAGGGTTTGTTTTCTTCTGTATTTGATTTTTCTATAAGAAACAGTTTTGATCCTATTTTATTCTCATACCTTCGGATCTGATGACTTATCCATGAGTTGCTTGTGTAGTTAACCTTGTATTTTCTCTTTAACAGGTACCGTAATTTTTCTATGGGAATCTTTATATCCCAGATTGTATCGACATTGCCTTCTTCGTACTCTTCCGAGAATATAAAGAGTATTGCCTTTATTAATTCGCTTCTTTTTAATCTGTGCTGCTTCGTATTTTTATCGAAATT
>JAADHF010000097.1 GCA_013151965.1 Spirochaetota bacterium | reverse complement strand
TAACTATTATTCTATTAAATTCCATCGAAACTTGTATTGGTACAACAGCTCCATATATCAATGATCCTATATTAAAATATGCGCTCGCAGGTCAAAGTCCGGTTGAATTATAACCGGAGGTGTAACAAACACTTTATCCGGATTGTAAATACCATTGACAATCCGTCCATTAATAAGATACAATTATCACATGTATATAGAGCGGGATATTTCTTTAAAACTAAAAGAACTGGAACGGCAATACAAGGTCGTTTCCCTAACCGGACCCAGACAAGCCGGCAAAACAACTCTGGTAAAAAAAGTGTTCCCTGAGAAAGAATATCTCTCATTGGAAAATCCTGATAATCTCGAATTTGCACTGACAGATCCCAGAGGATTTCTCAGCCAGAGTAATAAAGACATGATTATTGACGAAGCACAAAAGGCTCCAAAACTTTTTTCCTATATTCAGGGCATAGTTGATAATTCTTCGGAAACCGGAAAGTTTATTTTAACCGGATCACAGAATTTTCTTCTTCTGGAAAAAATTACACAATCACTGGCAGGAAGAACTGCAATATTAAAATTACTTCCGTTTAATCAGAACGAACTTGGGTTAAATAAAAGAAGTGTAATGTTAGAGAAAATTATCGTTTCAGGCATGTATCCACCGGTATATGATAGACAAGTAAATCCTTCCGAATGGTATTCGAACTACATTATGACTTATATAGAGAGAGACGTAAGAAGTATTCTTAACATCGGAAATCTAAATACTTTTCAGCGTTTTTTAAAATTAACCGCTGGTAGAAGCGGTCAAATACTAAACTACTCTTCCCTTGCTAACGACTGCGGAATTACACATAACACTGCCAGGTCATGGCTTTCCATATTAGAGGCAAGCTATATTGTAACATTAATGCCCCCATATTATAAGAATTTTAATAAAAGAATAGTTAAAGCTCCAAAGCTGTATTTTCTGGATTCCGGGCTTCTATGTCATCTTCTTAATATCACAAATGAAGATATATACAATACACATCCTCTAAAAGGTGCAATATTCGAAACGTATGTATATAGTGAACTGGTCAAAACTATTTTTAATAGGGGGAGAATTGCAGAATTGTACTATTGGCGTGATAAAACAGGCCACGAGGTTGACTTTATCGTGCCGAATAAGGACGGAGAAATATCAATAGAAGTTAAAGCCGGAAAAACGATAACAAGTGATTATTTTAAAGGAATTAATTACTGGCAGAGTTTAACAGGCCGGAAAAATTCATTTATCATTTATGCCGGTAATGATGAACAGAAAAGATCCCAATGTCATATCCTGCCCTGGAACAATATTTCCAAAATCCCGGGCAATTAATTTTACAAACAGCAGTTTAAAAACATTTCTGTAGTTTAATACGAGAATTTAATTAAATGACTTTTTAAATAATCGGGTTAAAAGGCATTTATGATATGAATCTTCCCTATAAGTATATAGTTTCCGGATCCGGAAGCCTTGAACTTAAGGAAAAGATCCGTCTCATTTGATGAGTTCGTTAATTTTATGACCGGATAGAGAAAAGCGCATAATCGATTATAAGGAGTATTTTGCAACAAGCCTGTTTAAATATGCCTTACTCCTTAAAGCCGATTCTACTGTTGCAGTTTCGAAGAGAAGTGTAAATCCCCATCCTCTGTTAATATATGCCTCTACGAAAGAGTCATAATCTATTGCCCCGTCGCCTACTGCAAGGTGCTCATCCGAATTAAGATGATTATCATTCAGGTGCGCTAAAACTATGTTCCCGGAACCTAAATGTTCTACAAAATCAACAGGATTTAACGGAGTCGATACGGCATGGCCTACATCAAAGGTAAAACCTATTCTGTCATTGAGTTCCTTTTTTGTTTTAAGCATAATATCCGGCAGATAATGCACAACAAGCTCGTTCTTTTTAAACAGGTTAAGATTTTCCACAAGAATTCTGATATTATACTTTTCCGCTTCATCGGCAAGCTCCTTAAGTGATTCGATACTGAGTTTATAGGCATATTCTTCCCAACTTTCGGAATAGTAATTCCGCCTCATGCTCCCGCCGTGCACGGTAACTGTTACCGCTCCAAGTCTCCATGCCTTGTTAAGGGATTTTTTAAGGATATTTAGCCCCGCAATCCTGACATCCGGCCTGAAGGCCGAGAGATTAATATCATAAAAGGGAAGATGAACCGAACATCTTATATTATTACCTGCAAGCTTTTCCTTTATCAGTTCAGCTTCCTCTTTAGATACATTTTCCGAAAAAGGGTACTCGTCTCTGAACTCTACAGCCGAAAAATTATTATCAAGGACAAAATCCACAATCTCATCAATCCCGATATCTCTCCGCTTCTGAAGTGATGCTGTATTTAATCCGATCGGTACCATCATATTATAACTCCCGTTTTAAAAGGTACCGGCTGAAGGACAGCTTAAGGTTCTTCAGCCGGTTTAGTAAGTCAGACAAAGATTACAAAAAACTACATATGCTGAATCCAGAAATCACGTACCTTAACCCGGTTTGTATAGAGCCAGTTTATATCTTCCGGCCACAAATTCATTTTATCCAGAGGCGGCTGACCTTTTGGCTGTTTTATGTCCGTTCTCGGCGACCAGTCTCCCATGACATGATACGGTGCATATCCTGCCAGACCTTTTTCGTTAATGCCTCCCATCATCCAGCGAATCATCAGTTTTGCCGCATTAGGATGTTTTGCAAATTCAGGTATGGATAGTACTGATTTTGTACTGATGCCGGCTGTAGGCTTCAGGTTTGTAATTACACCCAGAGCCAGGTTGTTTTCTGCAGCTTTTCTCAGTTTGGAATAGGAGTTAATTCCAATTGGTGGATTGGCCTGGCCTTTTGCACCGATTGCCTTCGCAACATCATTACCGCCGGAGAAAAGAACAAGACCGTTTTCTATTAATCGCTTTAAGAATTCATAACCCGCATTTTCCGTACCGTGCAGAACAATATCTTCTCCGAATTCTTCCTTGTAGAGCTTCGCCATTTCATCCGAATGTCTTATAAACAGGGCAAAGAGGTTAAACTCTGTACCGCTTTTAAGAGGATCCACTGTTACGAGCCTGCCTTTCCACTCCGGACGCGTTAGATCCCACCAGGAATCTATCGGGGGTTTTTTGTACGTTTCCGTATTGTACATAACAACCTTTGCACCATAATGAGCTATGGCAAGCGGCTCTTTCTTTGCACTCGCTGTCAGCAATGGATATATATCTGTGGGGATAAATTTATATACTCTTCCTGTTCTTGCGAATTCCGTAACAAATTGAGTCGCATTCCCCGTCATCACAACATCGGCATTATATACCCCGGCATCCTGCTCTCTTCTTAATTTTTCTATCAGGTTGGGAGTTTTAAAAGAATTCCCCTCTGCCTTTATCCCATACCTTTTAGTAAAAGAACGGCAGAATTTAGTAACTCTGGATGAATTGGAGTATACAACCACATCACCTTCTTTCTTTGCCGCTTTTTCAATTGCCGCCCAGTCATCTTCGGCAGGCCGATACTCACCAAGCTGTGCAGACTTCTCCCATGCTTTAACTTTGCTTTTCTTTGCCTTTTCCTGCGTTCCGTTTGCAGACAGAGCAGATACGGACAGCAGTAAAACTAAAGCCACCAACACGAACCGGATTTTCCTTAACATAGATACCTCCTGTTAATAAATTCTTTTTCCTGTTTTTAAATTAAACAGATTAAATAATCCCTCTTTTACGCTCAGACGAAGCTTAGAACCAACAGCAACTTTAAAATTACCTTCAAACAGAAGTGATATTTTTTCTCCGCCCCGGCCTGCAATAACGATGCTCGAAGACCCTGCAGGAAGCTGATTAACAACAGTATATTCTGTTCCATTATCCGTAATAACAAAATCCTCAGGTCTTACAGCTACTTTAACTTTTTCTTCCGGCCCCAGCATTTCCGGACCAATTTTAAGTTTAAATCCGGCTGCGTTTATTACCCTTTTATTGTTTTCCGTAGTTACAGCAGCCTCAAAAAAATTCATTTTCGGATTGCTTATAAAATCTGCAACAAAAAGATCCGCCGGTTTTCTATATACCTCTTCCGGACTTCCAACCTGATGAATAATACCATCTTTCATAATGCAGATTTTCGATGACATTGTCATAGCTTCTACCTGGTCATGGGTTACATACACAGTTGTTGCTCCCGATTTTTGATGAAGCTCCTTTAATTCTGCACGCATATCCACCCTTAACTTTGCATCCAGGTTGGATAAAGGTTCATCCAGCAGATAGATATCAGGCCGGTTTATAATCATCCTTGCAATGGCAATTCTCTGCTGTTGGCCGCCGGAAAGCTCCTGGGGGTACCGCTTTTCGTAGCCTTCCAATTTTACATCGCCCAGCACAGCAAAAACCATTTTTCTGATTTCATCTTTCGGAAGTTTTTTTATCTTTAAACCAAATGCTATGTTTTCGAATACAGTCATATGGGGCCATAAGGCATAGGACTGGAAAACCAGCCCAAGATTCCTCTTTGCAGGAGGCACAACTATTTCCTCTTCCTTTGAAAAAACGAGTTTACCATTTAGATAAATCTTACCGCCTGTAGGTTCTTCCAGACCTGCAATAGCCCTTAAGGTTGTCGTTTTTCCGCATCCCGAAGGGCCCAGCAGAGTTACAAAATCTCCTTCTTCTATGGAAAGGTTCATATCTTTTATAGCTACGACTTTTCCCCATTTTTTACATAGATTTTCTATCCTTATTTTTGCATACTCTGCCATCTACTAACCTCCAATTTCCTTCCCGAGAGCTGTTTTCTGAAAACGGCGGATAATTATTGTTCCTGATAAACTAATTATTACAACGAGCATCGTTATTGCATCACCGAATTGATGAAAACCTATCTCCGCATAATAATATATCATCGTAGTAAGGACTTTTGTGCTTGGAGTAACAAGCAGGACAACAAGCGAAAGTTCTCTCATTACAGTAATAAAGGAGAGCATAAAACCCGCAACAAGCCCGTTTCTCGTTAACGGGAAAATAATTTTAAAGAATCTCCTTAAAAAACCCGCACCCTGAAGTTCTCCGGCTTCTTCCAGTTCCTTGCTTACCTGCATCATGGCAGCTGTACCTGTTCTGGAAGAATACGGAACATGCTTTGCAACAGACACAAGCACAAGTATTGCAAATGTTCCATAGAGAGCCGGAATCGGACCGAAAGGCCTGGCAAACATGGTAAGATAAACCGCCCCGAAAGCAATTCCGGGGAAAATATACGGGGCAAACGATAAAGCATCATTAAGTTTGGACAACCTGCTGCCCCTGTCACGAACAATTGCATACCCGATAATTATACCGAGGAAAGAGGTAAAGAACGCTGCATATAGTGCAAGCCTGACAGAATTCCATGCCCCCCTTAATATCATGGGATTTCTTAAGATACCAGCCTGGCCTTCGCCGATAAGTATACCGTGTTTGTTTACCTCATCCGACTTACCCGTCCAGAAATGAAGTGTAAAGTTACTTAATGAGTAATTACCATCCTGTTCCATTAACGATTGCCATGTAAGTACATAGAGCGGAGTAAAGACACCAAGAATAATAAAGATAATAAGAAGTACAAGCACAACATACTTTAACTTCCCCAGCAAAACAGGCTTTGCCTTAAAACCCTTGCCGCTTATAGTTACAAAACTCTTTCTGGCACCTATTACCTTTACATTCATATATATTGATAAACCGGACATAAGAATCATCACAAGAGCAATAATATATGCGTCACCGCCCAGATTATTTTTAATATTACTGTACAACTGAGTGGAAAGAGTAAAGAAATGAACCGGCATGCCGAGAAAAGCCGGCGTTCCGAAAGAACCTATTCCTCTGGAAAATGTTAAAATAAAAGCTGATAATATAGAGGGTAATACAAGAGGCAGGGTGATTTTCCTCATAACCTGCCACTTATTCGCCCCCAAAAGTTCACCGGTTTCTTCCAGCCTGGAATCTATTGTAGCAAGAGCACCGGAAACTGTAATAAAAGAATACGAGTAGTAATGCAGAGAGAGACATATTATTATCGGTACCGGTCCATACGACATCCAATCTGGCGGTGTCATGTGAAATATATACTCAAACAATCCGGGAGTACCGCCCACTTTTGTATTCTTAAAGATATTGAGCCATGCAAGGGCAATCGGCCAGGCTGGAATTATGTATGGAATCGTCGCCAGGTTTGCAATAAGTTTCCGTCCCGGCAGATCTGTTCGGACAACTATCCAGGCAAGAACCGATCCGAAAGAAAGAGCGACTATTGTTAATCCGGCCGTGATCAGCAATGTATTTAATAATGGGATTAGAAACATATTCTTTGTTAAGGGGCTAAAGAACACCCTTTCCAGATGGACAAGGGTAAATCTACCCGGAACCGCTTTTATTCCGCGCTCTATAACCTGCGGAAGCACCCTGTCCGAATAAGAAAAAGAGAAGGCAGTATAGAAGAGGTTTATGGCAGGTAAAAGAACAAACAGTACCAGAAGGACAAATAGTATAATTCCCATAATTTTTTGCGGCAGCTTTAAATTACGAAGCAAACGCCTTAAGAACAGTATTCCGGGCCTCTTTTTTACTGCGGCTTCCGACATAGTTTGTACTCCATCTTACCGGCTATGGATTTTGCATATTCTATCGATTCCAGAAGGTCTTCCGTGTTTTTATGTTCCAGACTCAATGGGAACTCCCATTTTCCTTCTATATAATTTGTAAAAAGATTTTCTACTCTTATTATTCCTGTGCCGAGGGGCTGGTGGGTATCCTTAAACCCCATATTATCATGCAGATGGCTTAGCTTGACATTTTCAGGGCCCAGTTCATTAACAAGATAGGAAGGATCAGAACCGAAGAAGAGTCCGTGTCCGAAATCTATTGTAAAAAAAATTCTATTACCAAGTTCCTTTCTAATCCTTTTTAATGAAGAAGGGATAACCGCATGTTTAATTCTGCTTTTAGTAAAACCATTTCCGTTTTCTATGCAGAGTGTAATACCGAATCTGTCCGATATCCGAAGCAGCCGCTTTATGCCGTTAATACTTCTGGAAAAGGATTCATTCAGATTTTCCTCGGAGTACTTCTCTACAGGAAGAAATCCTGCATGGACAGTTGCGTATTTCGCACCAACCTCATTGGCAAATCTAAGCGATTCCTCTATAACCTGAATAGATTCATCGCGCTCCGCATCATCAAGCGAACCTATATTAAATCCGGAAAACCTGGTATGAACAGAAAGTCCTATGCCGTATTCTTCCGCCCTTTCCTTTATCTTATCAGTTTTAGTAGAATTCTCACGGGCGGAAACAGGATTTTCATACTTATATTCGATCCAGCATAACCCGTTTTTATGTGCCAGCTCTAAAAAGCCGGGGTAATCACCTTCGTACTCTGCAAAACATATAGCGCCTAGTTTTAATGAATGCATTATTTAAAGTCCTCCGGATTATTTCTGTAGTATTTTTTTCGCATTTCGTCCAACTGTTTCAGTGATTCAATTGCCCTCTTGCCCAGCTTATTTGCAGATTCTATTATCAGGGCATTCGTGATAGCCATTGGTACTAAGGGAGAATGAAAAGAGCCAAAGGGCCCGCGTTTTGCATAAAGAACTATAGAGGCGTTTTTAATCATAGGCGGGATATGCGAATCTGTTATCAGGATTACTTTTACACCCTTTTCTTTTGTAATGCTCATGAGCCTCTGAAAATCGAGGGAAGGTTTATAGAAGGCAAATGCAATCATAAGATCGTCTTTCCCGGCGCGGAGAAGCTTTTCGAAAAGATTCCTTCCGGAAACGGATATCAATGTAATATTTAAACTGAACCGTGCAAGCCTGTAGGCAAGATGGCTCGAAAGAGGTACATTAGAACCCGTTCCGAATATATAGATATTATCTGTAGTACAAATAACATCCACAGCCTGTTTAAATGCCCTTTCATTTACGGTTTTTACAGATTCTTCTAAATGTTTAATTTCCCTCTTAGTTATTGTTGTGTATGTCAGTTCCTCTCCCCCGGTATCTCCGATATATTTTTCTATTCGTATCGCCGGATCGAGATATATTTTGTAATACTTAATGAGCTCTTCTTTTAACTCCGGGAAACCTGTATATCCAACCTCCTGTGCAAACCGTACAATCGTTGCATCGCTGATCCCAAGCGTTTCACCAAGATTTGTTACCGACATAAACACTACTTCACCGAGGTTTGCGACAATATAATCTGCTATCCGTTTCTGCAGCTTGGAAAGAGAGTCATAATGGATAAGTATTTTTTGTAAACTGTGGTCTTTATTCTCCATAATCATCCGGCTCCATAAGCAGTTTAATTAAAATAATTTTTCTCTTTAAAGCCATCATGCATAAAATATGTTTTGCATAATCGAACTCATTATGTAAGTTTTTTTTCATTTTGTCAAATATTATTTCTATTTATATTTATTTATAAAGAGCAGAGATCATTTTTAGTGCAGGTTTTCTTCCGCATACAGGGAAAGCTCGACAAAATGTTCGAGAAGATCAGCACTATTAAATCCGGGAAAATTTTTTAACACAAGCTCCTTGGAAAAGAGACGGCATATATAGCGTAGTTTCCTTGATTTTTTCTGTGCCGAGAAGATATAATCCTTATGTCCGTTATTTATTATTATAAGATTTCTCGCCTCATCGTACTTCGACCGCCACATCTCTGCAGGTGCCCTGAGAAATGTGTAACCGGGAATTCCTTTATCCCTCTCCATACCAATCTGTTCTGGCTGTTTAATAAGCGAATCCGTTATCGTTACTACAGCTTCCGCCATGCATTTTATATTGCCCTGGGATACTTCCGCTTTTATAATCGTAATACCGGGCTCGGAAGGTGATTTAAAGGTAACTATTTCGCCGTTACTGTTGTTTAAACTGCCTTCACCCTCGCTGATGGTCCATGCGATTTCTATATTCTCTTCCACGATTCTTCCCTTTCTGTCCCTGGGAATGCACCGGAAACTCCTCTCATCCTCCACCTTAATCATACATACCGATGGAGATATAACCGCTTTATATAGATCACCCGCATATTCATAAAATGCTTTTTCGCCTGCCCCTGAACCGGTCTCTCCTATCTTTTTCCCTGTATCCCTGTCTTTTGTTAAGTCTTCATCCCCTTCCGGCTTATCCGCATTATCGGGAAAAAGCGATTCTCTGTTCCCTTTTTTTCCGGCCTTATGAATTTCTGAATATATATCAAACCAGTCGTACTCTTCCCTGGGAAGCATCAGGAATGCCTCTTTTAAGGCACGCTGAACCGATTTAAGTATATTCCTGCTAGCCTCCTCCTCTTCCGCCTGTTTTACCTGTCGAATAATCTCTTTAAGTTCTTCTTCCAGATCACTGACAGTTTCCGTGAATACCTGGAAGTAGTCATCCCGGATAATACCTGTCCTTGTTGCAGGTGTAAGCTGAAGAAACGGAACATCGATCATTCCCTGCAGATAACCGGATGTCCACGGATCCGTATTAAACCGTGCAAGTTCGGAAAGAGACTCCAGAATACGGGTTCCCGACCTGTACAGGCTGACAGAATTCCCCTGCTGAAAACCATTCAAGTATAACTCAACATAAATATCGCCTGCCTTTGTCTCTATCATATTAAATTCATGGAGATGCCTTCCGGTAAACTGGCGGGGGACAACATCATAATTCTTACGTGAAAAACGGTCTATTATCTTTATTTTAACACCTGATTTTCTGATTCTATCCCGCAGCTCCGATGCAAGATAATGCTGAATCCTCTCCCCGTTCAACTGCCGAATTCCGGGCAGAAGCGGGTGAATTGCAAGTTCGGTGCCGGGGTGTGAAAAGAGAGATTTTTTCTGTGTAATTGTATAACCCTGTTCTCCCTTACTCATTTCCATCTGATACGTTTTTCCGTCCGAACCCGCAGACGAAAGAATAAGATGCTCGCCAACTGTCCAGAAACTTAACAATCCTATACCGAACTCACCCTGCAGGCCTTTTACCCCCTCTTTCTTTAATCTTTTCTTAATCGAATCACAGATATGAGTGGCTACATATTTATAATCGGGAAGGCCGGTTTCATCGAGAGGTATGCCCTCACCGTCATCTATAACCTTAAGATAAAGCTCTTTTCTTTCCCGCCCTCTCACAATTGTAATATTTCCCGCATGTGCATCGATACTGTTTTCCACAAATTCCGCTATTGCTTTTAAGGGATTATTCTGAGAGAGAGCAATAATTGTTATTGCATTCCAGCTGTCGCCTATGCGAAGCTTTCCGCTGTTTCCTTTTTTTCCGCTTCTTCCGGAACCCGGCTTTCTGTTTTTCTTTGCCGTTTTTCCATATTTTTTCTTTTTTTCCGCCATATATTTATTATTAAGAATACTTCTAAACTATACAAGACTTTAAAACGTATAATGCCCATAAAAGCAGTTCCCATTTAAAGAGCATTTTATACATCCCGTCCAGGAGGCTGAGATATGCCGGGCACCGACCGGTTTACTTGACTTTTATACACTTATAATAAAAAATACTTGTCAATCAGGAGGCCACCGATGCGCCGCATCCTGCTGATGATATTCCTTTTGTTCCTGTTCATATTACTTAACACCTGTATTAGTGTATCCTCTTCCGGACCGCCCTCCGGACAGACAGGTATGCCGGTTTTTCCCGCTGCAGTTACTGACACAGGGCAAATACCGTCTGCAAAAGAACCGGCCCGGTACCGCAGGCTCGCATCACCCCTGACAGCCCGTACCGGCAGCGATGATACGGGTTTTCTGCAGAACGCTGTCGGATTTTATTCCGGGCTTTACCGCATTAAATATACCGGCAGCCGCTTCCTCATATACCGCGAAACAGAAGATACAGCCCTGGCTCTTACCCTTCCCGGGGGAAAAGAACTCAACATGCCGGCAATGAATTCAACGGTTAAGACCTATAATACGGATAGATTTAAACAGATCGTTTTAACCGGCAAAAACGATTGGGCAGAGTTTAAGGCAATACTATATGCCTACGATTTTCACCCCGGATTGTTCCGCTGGAGGCTTGAGATTATCCGAAAAGGCAAACCTCCCGGAAACCCTGAACCCGAACTTGAATTCGTGGACCGCACCACAGGAGCAAAGGCACACGGCCTGCTGAAGATCTATGCCGGTCATGCCCCGATGGCCGCTCCGCAGCTATACGGCTACAGCAAGGCACTGGACAGCACAATTTTTTACTGGGTAGACCTGACGGCCCTTAATCCCTTCATGAATGCGGCCCGCTATACTCCGTCGGCTACACCGGTCCGTACCGGTCAGCGTCTGGGCCACAACATCTCCGTAACCGACCTGTCTAACCTGCCTCTATCTAAGGCAACAGCAGTTTATGACAGCTACCTCTATCTGTCCCCGGGCGAACCGGCAGATGAAGATGCCATGTTTATACGCTACCTGCACAACCTCGGCGACATTTATGATCTGATGGCTGTGCCGGAGGATCCCCTGCCCGACTGGTTCGGCATGCATAAATGGAACGGAACAGGCGCTCCCGATGGTATTCAGCAGCTTACAATGCGCGATTTAGCCCGTGCGGAGAACTGGGTTACCCTGAACGGCAGGCGGTACCTTCGTTCCTATGTATCCGATACACGTTTATCAGCCGAAGCCATTACACAGCTGGACGTGTACACGGCACTGGCCCGTTACCGGAAACGTTTCGGTATTGCGCCAGGATATTATTCCGGCCTGAGGGCAGTGATACCGGACTTTTTTAATCCCGGTTTCGGCCCGGCCGGCATGTTTCAGAACAGCGGTCCCTTAACAATAACAGGACCGCAGGAAAGAGGCGACACCTGGTATGAAATCGGCCATGCAATCAAAGCGGCCGAACTATCCCTGATGGACCCTGGCGATACGGAATTACGCAGCATGACCATTCGAACAGGGGAGACCTGGATTGATTTTGCACATACCGTTTCCTATCGGTTTCCCAGGTTTTACATTTTTAATACATGGCAGGGCACGGGCAGCGAACCGGATGCCGGGGGCGGTTTTGCCTATTTCATGATGCTTCTTAACGATCTGACAGGAAAACCCGTCTATATTAAGGAAGCACAGAAGGCACTGCTGGCATTGCACGGATACGGCTTCCGGCTGTCATACGAAACTCACATGACGGCACTGACAGCTTCCGCTGCGGCACGGCTTTACCAGATAAAACAGGATCCTGTCTATCTTAAAATCATCAACATGGCAGCGGCTAACCTGATGCGTCTATCGTGGCTTTGGGAGTGCGATTACGGATGGATGAAGGTTAAACAAAAGAAGAATGCAAGGTGGCGCGCTTTTATACCGCGCACATTCTTTGGATTAAATCCCACTCAACAAAGTGCGGTAATCACCGCCAAGGAACAATATGAAGCGTGGACTTATCTGACCGAAACACTGCAGCGCGTTCACGGCAAGCTGGATCCCACAGTGGAGAAGCTTATTGCCGAGTTTTTAAAGCACACTCTGCTGACTATTTTCTGGAGTTTACCGCCCCTCCTTCCGGACGGTGCGGTCACCCTGTACCCGGCAGCCTACGAAACCGTAACGAAAAACGATCCGTCGCTTTACATCCCCCTTGAAGACCTGCGGGACGGCTGGAATGTAAGCGGTGTAATCGGCCAGGAAGTATACGGTGCAGGCATGACCATCACAATGGCGGCATTGTCATTGGTGGAAGTTGCCCCGGGACTGGTTGTTTACAGCGGTTATCCCATTGTCAGTATTGCAGGAACAGAAATTACCTTTGCTGGCGTGCATGGTACCTATACACCGGTAATGGTCACAGGTGCCGGCAGAGTGCTGGATTCCCGGGGAAACAGGGTTGCCACGAAAGCATACGGAACAACCTTATATTTCAGAGCCGAAGGGGGTAATACCTACCGCCTGCAGCCACATAATAGATAGCCCGTAGATATTCTTTCAAGGACGGCGTATTAATCATCCAGCATGAATTAGTATAAATACTTAATAGAGCCCGGTAAAGCTTCCCACAACGTAAATAGTTAATGCAACAATAACCGATGCAACCAGGGTCATAAGAATTCCTGCAACAGCCATATCTTTAATCGCGAAATAACCTGTCGAATAGGGAATGACATTTGTGGGACTCGAAGTCACTAAAATAAACGCCATCGAAGCGGTAATTGCAGCGGGAAGGGTTATTGCAAGCGGCTCTACACCGATATTCTGCGCCAGAGCAATCATAATCGGTATAACGATTGTTGCCGTAACAGTATTACTCGAAAAGGTTATCTTTAACACCGAAACCATCAGGACTACAAGAAAAACCTGCACAAACGGATGGAACGATCCGATCCCGCCTAGCAGTATTACGGCAAGCCACTTTGCAGCACCGGCTTTATATAGCATCATACCCATCGAAATACCGCTTACAACAAGTAAAATACTGCTCCATGAAATTTCCGTTTCGATTTTCTTCCATGGAATCGTGCTCACCTTCGGGAAAAAGAAAATCGAAGTTGTTATAAGTACAGGCATCGATATAGGAATGGATATTTTTAACATCTTTTCGAACAGCGGCGTTGTAAGCCATAAGAATACCGTAGTAATAAAAATTATCAGTGTAACCTTCTCTTCTCTGCTTAAGGGAGGAAGTTTTTTAAACTCCTCTTTAAGATCTTTTCCGGATTTTTTCAGATATTTCATCTCGGGCTTAAAAAAGAGAAGCAGAATTCCCCAGGTAGGTAACAACAGCAGAATGGATGCCGGAACACCGTACTTCATCCAGCCGATAAAGTTCACATTGATATTAGCCATTTCTTTTAAGAAACCGACTGCAATAGGATTCGGCCCTGCACCCGACGGGGCTGCAATACCGCCGATTATTGCCCCCCAGCAGATGGAAATCATTAAAGCCTTTCCGAATTTGCTCTTCATGGGAACTACACCCTCTTCTATCAGTATGGAACGCGCAAGGGGCATCAGCATTGCAGCTACGGCGAGATTGGTAAGCCACATGGATAATATAAGGCCGATTATTAAAAATCCAAGGATGACCATAGATGTTCTGTTTCCCGTAAGGGAAAGGAGGAAAACAGAGATTCTCTTCCCGAGCCCCGAATGTGTTATAAAAGCGGAAAGTATAAGCACGCCGATAAAGAAGATAAAGATATGATTTCCGAAACCAGCCCTGACAACCTCCTTAAAGGTGCCGACCTTAAAAACTGCAAGGAGAAAGACCCCGATTAGTCCGGTTATATGAAACGGCAATGCCTCCGTCATCCACAGAATAAGTGCAAAGAGCAGAACGGCAAGTGCACTCTGACCGGATAGAGAAAGCTCGGCTCCATTGATTCTTGTAATGGAATCAGGCAGAGGTATCTTCATAAAGGCAAACATAACAAAAATCGCTGCGATTAATACAATAAGGTTTACATTTGATCTGCCTGAAAATATTTTATTCATCTCTTATCACCCGTTTCTCTGTGACCTTTTATTCTGTATCTTAAGCGCCTGCTTTAAAAGTTCTCCGACTATAACAGGCTTTTCCGCAACAAGCGCACCCGCATCCCGAAGTGCCTTGATCTTCTCCGATGCAGTGCCCTTTCCGCCGGTAACAATTGCACCTGCATGGCCCATCTTTTTACCCTGCGGTGCATTCCGCCCTGCGATGAATGCAACGAGAGGTTTGGAAAATTTACCGGCTGTAAGCAGTTCCGCGGCTTCTTCTTCCATAGTGCCGCCTAATTCGCCGATTATAACAACAGACCGGGTTTCTCTGTCATTTTGATAGAGCGGAAGAAGTTCTGCGAATCTGGTACCGGGAACAGTATCTCCGCCTACGCCGATTAACGTGGAAACGCCGAAACCGGCTTTAACTACCATGGCGGTTACCTCATTGGTTAAGGAACCGCTGCGCGTTATAATACCTACATTTCCCGGTCTATACACACGTTCGATCCAGTAGGGGAAAAAACCCATCATCGCTTTCCCGGGAGAAATGACACCGGATGTATTGCCTCCGATAACCATGGCGCCTCTATCCAGGGCTGCCTTTCTAATCCTTACTGCATCGTGTAAGGGTATTCCTTCGGCAACTGTAACGATCTTTTTAATTCCGGCATCCATGGCTTCGAAAACGGCATCCCTAACGAAACGCGGAGGAACGAAAAGCATGGATGCATCAACCGGAGTTTCGGCACAGGCCTTACTAACCGTATTAAAGACATCTATACCTTCGACTCTCTGTCCGCCCTTTCCCGGTGTTACTCCCGCAACAATCCGCGTTCCCATGTCTTTCATGTGGCTGGTCCAGAACCTTCCCTCCTTTCCGGTTATGCCCTGAATTATCACTGCAGTACCTTTATCAATGAAAATACTCATATCTTAAGTTCCACTCCTTAACAATTCGCCAATTCAATTGCGGTTCTAACAGCCTCTTCGGTATCCTTCAGGGGTATCAGTCCGGCTTTTTTTAGTATCTGCTCCGCTTTTTCCTCGTTAGTGCCCCTGATACAGGTTACAACAGGCTGTTTCGGTTTTAATTTTTTAATCGCCTTCACAACACCTTCGGCCATGACATCCGCTCTTGCTATTGTTCCGAAAGTAACTATAAGGATAACCTTCGACAGGCTTTTTAAGCATAGTTCCATAGCAGCCGTAGCACGGGTATAATTAGGGCCGCCGAATTCCAGATAGTTTGCAACAGTTCCGCCGTTATCAACTATAAGATCATACACCGTTGTCGTTAAGCCGGCCCCTGCACACATAAGGGCTATATCCCCGTTAAGTTTCAGGTATGGAATACCCTTTTGGAAAGCTTCGTATTCGAGGTCATCCTCGAAACGTTCTCCTGTTACTGCAATCTCCGGATGACGGTAAAGCGAAAAATCATCTACAATCATCTTTCCGTCGCCTGCAACTATTCTTCCGCCGCCGGAAATAAACAGAGGATTTATCTCCACGAGCCCGGCATCACTCTCTTCGAAAATATTATAAAGAGATGTAACAACCGAAACATATTGGGATATTAATCCGTTATCCAGGCCAATCCCATACGCTGTTTTCCTTGCATTAAACGGCATAATTCCAATATCAAGATCGATATATTCGCAGAGAATATCTTTTTTACCCGAAACTGCCAGTGTTTCTATGTCCGTGCCTCCCTGTGCGGATGCAATAATCACGGCACAGGCCTTCCCGGGGTCGATGGTTATGGATAGATATAATTCTCTCTGCACCTGTATTTTCTCTTCTATGAGAATCTTTTTAATGCCTCTTCCTGTACCCCATAATTCCTCTGCTCCTGTTACTGCCGCCTCTTTTGAATCTGCGAATTTGATCAAGCCCGCCTTGCCGCGCGCACCGAAAAGCACCTGCGGTTTTAATACCCAGGGCCCGGGAATATCGATGAGAACCTTTTCAAGTTCCGAAGGCTCCTCTACAAGTGCGGATACCGGTACCGGAATCCCGTTTTTTTTAAACAGTTCTTTTGCCTCATACTCAAATATTCTCATTTTTTTTACGACCCTTTACGGCTGTTTAAAGTTCTCTTCTTCTATCTTAAGGACCTGATTAAATGCATTTGATAAAAAGTCTTTTTTAGATTCCATCTTCTCGGTAAAGGCCATCTGCAGCCACGCCTCTACAATCTGAATTCCGAGAAACGGAGCCGTTATCCAGCCGCCCATTGTCAGAACATTTGCATTGTTTATTATTTTCGCCCTTTCGGCGCTGAATATATCCACTGCAACGGCTGCATAAACACCTTTGTGTTTATTTGCTACTATTGCCATACCCTGGCCCGTGCCGCAGATAAGAATACCCCTTTCTATTGTTCCCGCCTGCACTGCATGTGAAACCTTCTTCGCCTGTTCAAAATACACTTTAGGCTTATCTTCCGCATCGATGCCGAAATCCGTAAGTTCCGTATTCTCTCTTTTCTTTAAATACGCAGCAACTGCACGTTTTAAAGGGAAGCCGGAAAGATCACTGGCTATTCCTATTTTCATATTATCTTTGTCCTCCTCTTAACCTGTCCCTATTACGTAAGAGCTCGATCGCTCTGCCCTTTATATTAGAAGCGGTTAAACCAAACCGCTCTTTAAGGTAATTCAAATCCCCCACCTCTCCGAATTTATCCGGAACCCCGACTCTTGTCATAAGAGTCGGATAGGATTCGGAAAGCACCTCCGCCACCGCGGAACCTAAGTAATTATTAACCTGGTGATTCTCGCATGTCACAACAGCACCCGTTTTCCTCGCATACTCAAGCACAAGTTTCCTGTCTACCGGTTTTACCGTATGCATATCGATAACAGCGGCTGATATATTCTCTTTTTTTAAAAGTTCAGAAGCATCCATCGCTTCCCTCAGCATGATAAGACCTACGGCAATAATGGTAATATCCGTTCCGTCCTGCAGAACTTTACCTTTGCCGAATTTAAAGGTTTCGTTTTCGGAATAAAATCTTTCATTTCCCTTTCTATGCATTCTCATGT
Source organism: Spirochaetota bacterium (assembly GCA_013151965.1). Classification (GTDB taxonomy): domain Bacteria; phylum Spirochaetota; class Spirochaetia; order SZUA-6; family SZUA-6; genus SZUA-6. The sequence continues at coordinate 14,195 of JAADHF010000097.1, read as the reverse complement.
AAGTCGAACCGTAATGTTCTACAGCTTCCTTTACCAGGTTTCTTAGAGCTACACCATCAGCCGGTTCAAAAACAATAAGCCCCGGTATATTCCGCATTATTCCCCCGTCTTCGAAGGACATATGCGTTCCGCCGTTAAAAACCGCAGTAACTCCCGGGTCCGTTCCTACCAGTTTTACATTAAGGTGAGCATAATTAGCCGAAATAAAGAACTGATCGTATGTTTTTCTGCCGGCAAATGAACAGAAAGAGGCCGCAAAAGGGATCTTCCCAACCGACGATAATCCTGCTGCAATCCCCACCATGTCGGCTTCTGCGACTCCCACATCAAAAGCTCTTCCGGGAAACCGTTCTTTAAAGGGCATTGTCCCATTGGAGCTCATTAAATCGGCGTCGAGAACAACAATGCGGTCGTCATTTTCCGCCATTTCCATAAGTGTTTCATTATATATATCACGCATATCCTTAAGAGCCACCCTATTCCTCCTTATCCAGAATCTTAATCGCTTTAACTGCCGTTTCGTAATTAAAGACCATATTATGATTTGTAATGACGCCCTCTGCGAAGAAAGCTCCTTTGCCTTTTATTGTATCGAGTATTATCATGGAAGGTCTGCACTTTTCATCCTTTGCCTTTACAATGGCCCTGTCGACGGCCTGCATGTCATGGCCGTCTATCCTCTGAACAAACCATCCGAAACTGAGCCATTTTGATGTAATATCCTCAAGATCCATAACATCGTATGTGTAGCCATCAATCTGGAGCTTATTATAATCGGTAAAAGCGATAATCTGCGGGAGTTTAAAGTGAGCCGCCGCCATGGCGGATTCCCATATCTGGCCCTCATTACTCTCTCCGTCTCCGATAATCACATATATATAACTGGAAATACCATCAATTTTGTTTCCGAGAGCCTTCCCTATTGCTGCGGAAATTCCCTGCCCGAGCGAGCCGGTCGTCATATCTATGCCGGGAGTTCTTACCATATCGCAATGACTGGGAAGATTTGTTCCGCCTATGTTCAGCGTATGGAGCCATTCCTTAGGGAAATAGCCCTTGTCTGCAAGAATACTGTACAGTGCCGGCCCTGCATGCCCCTTGGATAAAATGAGCTGATCCCTGTCCCTTTTCTTAGGTTTCGCAGGATCGATCCGCATGTGCCTGTAGTACAGTAGTGTTAAGACCTCAACTACGGATAAGGAACCCCCGATATGGCCCACCCCTAAATAACCTATCTGGTCTATTGTAAGCTTACGTATCTCTTTTGCCTTCCTCTTTAACAGCACTAATTCCGCGTTATTCATATAAACCTCTCTAATTTTCCCGGTTCTCCGGTAGAATTTATAATTACTTTCAGTAACTAACTTAATAAGATTAACAGAAACCGACTTCTTTGTAAAGAACCTTTAATCGACATAATTCATAATGATATTTTCAATATATAAAGGGTACTTTAAATAATTCCTTAATAATGCTATACAGTACATTAAATATTTGATATTCTACTAATAATTAGTTTCGGAAAGTAATTATATGAACAGACAGCCTCTGCGAGGAAACGACATAAGAGAGTACAATGAAAAACTCGTTCTAAACCTTATTCATAAGAATAAGGGGATTTCGCAGTCGGAAATTGCGAGGATTACCGGATTAAAAGCGCCAACAGTTTTAAGAATATTTTCCAAGCTGGAGGACGAAGGGTACATAAGGCAATGCGGGACGGACAAAGATACGATAAAAAAGAAAGGCCGCAAACCCGTTTTTTATTGCGTCAGTCCCGGTATTTTTAACGCCGTCGGAATCGATTTCTGGTCTAAATCCGCATCAATTGTGATGGTTGACTTCTGCGGAAATACAATCTTTGAAAAGATATATGATTTTAAAAAGAACATCACTGCAGATGAAATCAAACTATCTCTTAAAGAACATATAGACGAAGCTATCGAAAAGTCAGAAATAGAACCGGGCAGGCTGCTGGGAATAGGAATAGGTGCACCGGGAAGAGTCGATATTAAAGAGGGAAGCATCATATCATACGCAAGGATAAAGGGAATGAACAATTTCCCCCTAAAAAAAGAACTGGAACAGTTTTTCGATGTTCCGATTTTTATACACAACAACAGTTCCGTTATTGCTTTAAGCGAATACCGCTACGGGATTGCTAAAAATATAGACTCCCTGCTTCTTATTCTGATTCGGTCGGGAGTGGGCGGAGCACTTATAGACCAGGGGAAAATATTTACCAGCCAGAACAGAACCGCCCTCGAAATAGGCCATATGTCGATCGATCTTAACGGAAAACGGTGTTCCTGCGGCAAACGGGGGTGTCTCGAAGCATATATTTCCGAGGATACGATTTCTTCGGAACTACAGAAGGTAAACCCGTTAATCTCCTTAAGCCGGATTACAGACAGAGAAGTTAATGATGATTTCATAAAAGTAATAGAAAAGCAGTCATACTATCTTTTCGAAGGAATTAAGAATCTTTACCAGGTTTTTACACCGCAGAGCTTTCTTATTATTACACGTTCAAAAATTGTATCCGGGTTACTGGAAAACTTTATAGTTGAAAGATTAAAAAACGATTCCCTGTCCGGAGAAAGTAATTTCATAATACTATCCGATGAGTACGATCCCATTCTGGCCGGAGCAGGCGCAACGGATCTTGTTTTTGATAATTTTTTTGCCGATACCTCCCGGTAAGCGGATACCTGATTATATTACCTTCCTGGCCGTTACGGCTGATCACAGGCTTTCGGAAAAAGAAAATTATAATTATTATGCAGCATGTACTTTACAAACAGTGCGGAGTTTGATAAATTCAGGCAGTATATTAGTTAGTTCTGGTAAGTAATTAAACAGGAATCGCGGAATGGGAACGGGAAAAAAGTTTGGCTCAAAAAAATATACTATTTCAGGAGGGTAATTTAAATACGTAATGAAATTAATGAATGCAAAAGAACTCATAGAAGACGCTTATAGAAATAATTATTCGGTAGCAGCGATGAATGCCAATGGAGCGACCTATGATATAGCACGGGCAATTATCGAATCCGCAGATGAAGAAGATTTACCTGTAATCATACAGGCTTATGAGCATAATATAAATTATCGAGGCTATGAGTACTTCGTTCTGTTAGTAAAACACCTTGCTGAAAACAGTAAAGTACCGTATGCAATTACGCTCGATCATGGGAATTCCATTAAATCTATCATGCAGGCTGTAAAAGCGGGCTTTACAGGTGTTATGATGGATAATACGGAATACACTTTAGAGGAAAATATTAAAAGAACACAGGAATTAATAAAGTATGTTAAACCCGTCGGAGTATCCGTAGAAGCTGAAGTCGGGCATATGGCGCAGGCTGAAAAACCGGAAGCCGGTACTTTTAAGTCGGATATTCGGGAGGTGGAAATATTTTTGAACGAGGTAGATGCGGATTTATTGGCTGTTTCCGTGGGAACATCGCACGGCTATTATAAAGAACAGAAAATGATCGATTTTGATCTGATTAAGAAAATTCATGCCATGACCGGTATACCTCTGGTTATGCACGGCACCTGCGGAATACCTCTTGAACTTATTACAAAGCTCGTTAAATGCGGGATGAGAAAGATTAACTTCGGAGAAGCCTTTAGAATGAACTACATAAAATATTTCAATGAATTATCTACCGGGATAAACCATAAAGGGCATGCATGGAAAGTAATGGAGGAAGTAAAAAACAGGCTTAAGGCGGACATTAAAGCTATATTTAAAGCGATAAATAAAGGTTTATAGGCTTTCGCCGGAGAAGCCAAATGTTAAGCGGAGGTATTAAGAAATGGATTATTTAAAAGATTACATGAAGGTTACAAAAGATGACTTTGCAAAGCTGAGACCGGATTGGGATTGGTTTATATTTAAAACTCTTAAAGAACAGAATAAGCATTTTGCAGAATATATGGTAAAAAGAATAAATAAGGCGAATGAAACAAATTCCCGTTTTTCCGTAGTACTTCCTACCGGTCCGATAGATTATAGTTTCTTTGTGGAAAAAGTGAATAAGGAAAATATATCACTTAAAAACTTATACATTTTTATGATGGATGAATACTGCAGGGACGAGAAAACATTAATCGATTATAATCATCCTTTATCGTTTAGAAAGTTTATTTATTCCCTGCTTTATGATTCTGTTAAACCGGAATTACGAATAAAGAAGGATAATTTGAATTTTCCCGATCCTTCTGATCTTAATCTATATCAGAAAAAAATAGAGGAGACAGGCGGCATCGATGTCGTATTCGGAGGATTCGGTTTAAACGGACACCTCGCTTTTAACGACCCTCCCGGCAAAGAAGCCGAGTGCACGGTAGAAAATGTAAAAAACAGTACGACAAGAGTAATCCGTTTATCCTGTGAGACGATCAGCCAGAATGCATTGGGAGGCACAAGGGGACTGCTCGAACTGGTGCCGCCGCTTGCCGTTACAATAGGTATGAAAGAGATGCTCGCTGCAGATGAAATACACCTGTATCTTCTGCGAAAATGGCATTCGGGAATACTCAGGAAATGTCTTTTCGGCCCGGTAACCCCGAAGGTCCCGGGTTCGTTTCTGCAGGAAAAACGAAAGGTAAAAATACATATGCCGGAATATGTCGCGGAACCGCCTGTGGTGGTTGTAACATTGGATATTTAAATATAGTTAATAGTATTTTCAAGTTACTATCATGATACTATACGGAGGCAGATTTTATGAAAATAGGTCTTATCGGTTATGGGGCATGGGGGAAACATCATGCCGAAGCAATATTACGCATCCCGGGAGCCGAGCTTTCGGCAATCGCCTGCAACAGTGAAAAAACAGCATCGGCGGCAAAAGAAGATCATAAGGAAACAAAAGTATATACGGATTATAAAGACCTTTTAGAAGACAGTAATATCGATGCTGTGGATATCGTTCTTCCGACATATCTGCATGCAGAAGCCGGAATTAAAGCCCTGGAATCAGGGAAACATGTGCTTTTAGAGAAACCGATTGCAGGTTCCCTTAAAGAATGCGACCGCTTGATAGATGCAGCAAGCCGAAGCGGTAAAGTTTTAACCATAGGGCATGAACTTCGCCTGTCCAGTCAATGGAAGAAGCTTAAAGATATTATTGATGAGGGCGAAATCGGAAAACCCATGTATGCACTGGTAAGTATTTTCCGTTTTCCCTTCCGCAGAGGAGCTGATGACTGGAGCTGATGACTGGCGTTACAATAGAAACATGGTCGGCTCCTGGATACTGGAAGAATTAATACATTATTTTGATCTGGTTTTATGGTTCTATGAGAAAACAGGAGACCCGGTATCCGTTTTTGCATATGGAAATTCAATAAACAGGACCGAAGGTTTATATGATAATTTTTCATCGATCCTTAAATTCCCCGGCGGTTCTTATGCCGTTCTTACCCAGGCTTTAACAGGATTCGAACATCATCAGGTTATTGAGATTACCGGAGAAAAAGGCTCTATCCGTTCTATATGGTCGGGAGCTTCGGACAGAACATTAAATCCCGAGTTTATTCTAAAACTTCATCGCAAAGGTGATAAACAGAGTAAAAATATTCCTATTCCCCTTCCTTCCGGTGAATTGTTCGAGCTGGAAGAAGAATTAAAGCAGACAGTGGAATTATTTAAGATAAATAAAGCACTTTTCCCTGCCGAAGATGCCAGAAAAGTCGTTGCAATATGTATAGAAGCAGAACATTCATTAAAAGAAAAACGTGAAATTCCCCTTGACTGAGTACATGGAAATTGTTCTCCATTATAACTGCAGCCGTTACAGTTCCTATCTACTCTAGCAGCATTACACTCAGCCCGGTACCATCAGCAAGAAAGGCGTGACGGCCCAGAATACGGATTGCTCGTACCTGACTTCCCGCCGCAGCTGCGGAACCTACATAACCCGGCCACTCCCGCAGCGACACATTATATACCTGCAGCCCGTTTGAATAATCAACACCGAATACATAGTTCCCGCCAAGCGCTAAATCGTACAGAACTGAGGAGCTGTTTGGCCACGAGGAAATACTGCTTAAATTACCGACATCCACCACCTCCAGACCGCCAGCCTGATCAGCTACATAGGCCGTGCTGTCACGTACCTGCACACCAAGACCCTGGCCTGTCGAAAACTGAGCAGCAAAAGCCGGTTCCCTGAGATCGGATATATCTACTACCACCAACCCCATGTAATAGTCTCCGGCCAGATATGCATACTGGCCGTTTACCGTGATATCGTTACTCAGAATTGAAGACGAATGGCTGTAAAAACCGACGATTTCGGGATTGGCAGGATCAGAGACATCGAATATCTCAAAGCCGGTATTACGGTCTGTAATAAAAAGGTAGTGCCCCCGAAGTTCCATAGCTCCTGCTGTAGAAGTGGTCACGGCAGACCCGACCAGCACCGGAGCATCCGGATCGGCGACATTGACAACTTTCAGGTATCCGTTCGAGGAAGTTTCTCCGCAGCCTAAGAAAGCATAGTTTCCAACCACTTCGATATCATTGGCAGGAACCCCGAGAGAGAGTTTTCCCCGTGTCGATGGAGAGTCCGGCGAGGAAATATCCAGAATCTGCAAACCGCTATTTCCATCGGCAATATATGCGAACGCGCCGTTTATGGCCAGGCCTTTAGCATCACCGCTCGTACTGATATTACCAATTTTTACAGGACTATCAGGAAGGGAGAAAGAGACCGCCTGCATACCGCCAACCGTGCCGTCTGCAACATACAAATAACCGCCGCTAAGACTCACTCTTTCGGCAACTCCGGGTGTGTTCACCACAGCCGTAATGTTTACCTCAGAGGCATCCGCCAGGCTCAGCAGGTAGATCCCGGAGCTTCCATCGGCCAGATAGGCATAATTCCCATCCACAGTTACATCCTGAGGCACCCCGGGGCTGTTAAAATAGGAGCTTGCCAGCAGTTCGTAGTCAGCTCCACTGAACAGGTCGATGGTATAGAAACCCAGGTTACTATCCGCAACCACGGCATAGGCTCCGTCAGGATGGCTGCCGTCATCATATACGGCCACGCTTACCACTTTTCCCGAGCCGCTGCCGGGAAAGGCTGATGAACTATTGGGGTATTTCTTGCCGGTTACCGGGGCTGTCTTTGTACTGACATCAACTGTTAAAAAGCCGTTGCTGCCATCCGCCACATAGATGACATTGTTGTTCCGGACAAACACATCATAGGCAAAATTGCCGACAGAAATTAATGCTTCCTGATAGGTCGACAGCGGCTGGTCATCTGCCATGGAGGGAACATTTGCAGTATTAATAATGTAAACTCCGGTACTGCCACAGGCAACGTAGAGATATCCATTGTAGAAGGCCACTCCCTGTACTCCATTGGGCGAGGGACCTGTGAGCCTTACCTGCTGTTTAGGAGAGCCTGGGGTCGAGATATCAACGATTTGCAGTACACCTTCTGCTGCTATGTATGCATACGTACCATCGACCGCAATATCAAATGCGTAACCACTGTCCAATGTATGGGCAGCCGCAAGGTACGGGGCAGACGGCGTGCTGATATCGATGACCTGCATCGTTGAACTGCCGCCGGTGCGGTAGTCTGCAATAAAGGCGTAGGAACCGTAAATATCTATGCCATAGGCGGTTCCGGGAGTATCGACAGAACCCACAATCTCCCCGCCATCTGCAAGGATGGGAAAAGTCTGCCCGGAAGCGACCTGGCTTTCGATCGCTCCGGTCATAGCCGGCTTCACCTTGTAGTAGTAGGCCTGATCGTCTATAACCTGATGGTCGGATAGACTGGTTCCCCGGTAAGTACCGGAAATATTTATGTAGCTTCCCGCCAATGTTGTGGACCGCAAAACTTCGTACTCGTCTGTACCCGCGATGGATTGCCATGAAACATTAATAGAACCGTTCTCTCCCATAACTTTTGGCGCCAGGGACAGAGTGGATAGAGGAATTGTTTTAATATAGCCGGAGACCCAGGTTTTGCTGCCGTCGTTATTTAAAGCCTCGAGCAGAAACACGTGCAGATTCCCGTTGGTAATTCCATGAATATCCCTGGTCAGCACCAGAGGACTCGACTGTGTATAAATGGTGGAAATGTTCTCGATCCGTTTACCATACAACGGAGACGGCAGAGTACCGTCCGTTGTGTAGTACAAAGTGTACCTGTCAGCTCCCGGCACCTCAGCCCAGAAAAGACTAACCTCGTGGTTGCCCGGTTCCGCTTGAAATGAGGGAATGTCATTACCGGAATCGAGGAGAGTCATCGAAACCGTGCTCTGGTTGCCGTTCCAATCCAGAGCTGTTAATTGTACGACAATGGTGCCGTCCAGATCACTGGTGGAAAACTGAAAGGTAAAGGGAACAGCAGCGCCGCCTGACTGTATATCCACCGAAACTGCACCGGAAATCTTGTTAAGGCTGACGATCTTGTAGCTGAGCGATTTGGTGGAGCCGCTTTCCGAACCGCCGGCTGTATCGGCCACCTCACCGGTTACAGTTACCGTCTCGGTGTAGTAGCTCTTATCCTCCGGAGAAAGAATCACGATACCCGGGCCGGTACGATCGGTGATCCGGTTGAACAGCTGTTGTGTAATAGGAATAGGACAGCCTAAAAAGATAAGCGCACAAAGCAGTAAGATAACAATTTTTATCCGGTTCATTTCCTACTCCTCCTGATCGATGAAGCGGACGATTCCGAAATCCTTTACAGATACAGCCGCCCGCGATGTTCCGCTGCCTGCTTCGGAAAGGTAGGAGTAACGTTTTGCATTCTTGGAATTTATCGCTGATGCTAAGTCGAAATATTCTTTTGCTTTATCGTAATTTTCCAAAGCATAATGAGTTTTTGAAATATTGATGGCAAGGTCCGAAAATGATAGGGAAGATGCCCTACCCATACGTTTTAGTATCTCCGAAGCCTGACCATATACATCCAGTGCATTCCGGTAATCTTTCCGCAAATAGGCGAGGTTCCCAAGGTTTACTTTTACACCGGCATAACCGGGTTCTATACGGGCAGCCTGCCGAAAGGCTTGTTCTGCTTCCTCGTAGCGTGCGAACTGACTGTAGACAATTCCAAGTTTGTTATAGCTGCGCGCACTTTTTTTCCTGTCCGAAACGGCACGGTAATAACGAAGGATATCATTGCTGAGCCTGCGCAGTCCGGACTGATAGCTGTCTGCAAAAGCTTTAATACTTCCGTACTGCAGTCCCAGATCTGTCTCCTTTAGCCCAACAGGGCGGAAAACCTGTTGAGATTCGCTGGTTATGTAGAATTTCCGCTTTTCAGGATCGTTTTTATAAGTCAGCCACTCTTTACTGCCGGTCTTCCATGCATCGAGGAAATCCCCCCTGCCGATGAGAGTAATCTCAACCGGAACCCATAACTCACCTTTATAACTGATTGTCATACCCCGCTCCGGATGCACCTTCCGGTATTTATTCGATGGGATCCTGGTATTAAACACGGAGAAGATATGTCCGGGAGTCGTGATGAATCCGGTTGCAATTCCCTGAGTTTCCATGAGGCTGTTGTACAGGACTGTGAGGTCGTCGCAGTCTCCAGTAGTCCGCCGCAAAGTATCCCGGGGAAGATTAACCGAATCAACCTGGAGAACATCCTGCTGTACCGTTGTGAAGGGTGAAGTGGGATCGGCCTGGTAGATGACGCCCAGCGTGTTAAGAGCCTGAAATACCTGAACGGCTGTCAGAACCTTCTCCGGGTAGAATCCCCTGGTATATTCTTTGGCAGCATGACGAATAAAACTCACATAGTTCCGTAGAGCGCTGTCCGAAGGAGTAATAAAAGCACCCACTTTTTGATCGTTGTCCCAGGTAATTGCAGTCTTATCGTACAAATCGTAGGTTACCGATTGGCGCTGCTCTCCTGTACGGCCGCGGGAACGGTATTGTACAATCACCTCTCCGGTCAGCGGGGTGGTCCCTTCGGTCTTAAACACTTCCTGATTAAACACAGCAAAAAGATCTATACTGATTTTTTCCCCCGGAGCCAGTTTCTCCACTTCGGCACAGGGAGTCGGGGAATCCATATACCCAGCCTGCAGAAACGATACTTTGATGTCCGTGGCAGGATCCTTTCCCGTATTGGTCAGCATAACACTGCCGACTGGATGATTTGTGTAATACGACTGCATGGCAGCAAACACAGGCGGCAGTGAGAGTTTGCTGAACTCGAGTTGGCGCAGCAAAGCTCTGGCTGAGTCGGGATCCTCTCCGAAACGGTAGTTGAAGGAAAAACCAATACCAAAAATAAGACTGTCGAACTCTTTAAGCAAACCAAGCGAGTAGAGGTATTTAACACTGGGATGGATCCCTATACTGAGGTTAAATGTTGGATCGAGGCTGATGTTTGCGCCCAGAGAGAATAGCAGATTAGGAAGTCCCAGTGTGCTTCCTGCTACTATAGACGGAAAGATCGCTTCGGAAAAACCCGTATAGAACTCACCGCCGACCTCGAAGTCCCTGGCAAAACGGTAGGCATATCCCAATCCTAATGCCCCATACAAATGGAAATGATCCCACTTTTCCGGAGAGGTTTCGCCCAAACTATCGAAACGCATCATACCCAGACGAAGATACGGCTGCAATGAGGCAAGGTGCGGAATGGGAACAATTATGTTTGTGGCGAGCTCGAAGATGTTGTAGTCTTTTTTGTATTCGGCAAAGGGGCTCAGGTTTTGGTATTCCACTCCTATTGATAACGGGAATCGGTAGTACTTGTTGTAGTCGATGGAACGTCCCTGCGCTCTGAGTGTCGCAGTTAACACCAATAAACAGAGAAAGAAGGTCATTACTCTATTCATAAAGGCCTCCTGACAGCCGAATAAATATATATCGATTATAAAATAGGCAATGATCCCGGTCAAGGGAACGAATAGTAAGAACCAGGAGGATGTAGTGTGACGGGATGTTATAACCAAAAGAGTAATCCGTTTATCCTGTGAGACGATCAGCCGGAATGCATTGAGAGGTACAAGAGGACTGCTCGAACTGGTGCCGCCGCTTGCCGTTACAATAGGTATGGAAGAGCTGCTCGCTGCAGATGAAATACACCTGTATCTTCTGCGGAAATGGCATTCGGGAATACTCAGGAAATGTCTTTTCGGCCCGGTAACCCCGAAGGTCCCGGGTTCATTTCTGCAGGAAAAACGAAAGGTAAAAATACATATGCCGGAATATGTCGCGGAACCGCCTGTGGTGGTTGTAACGATGAGGGCGAAATTGGAAAACCCATGTATGCACTGGTAAGTATTTTCCGTTTTCCTTTTCGAAAAGGAGCTGATGACTGAGCTGATGACTGGCGTTACAATAGAAACATGGTCGGCTCCTGGATACTGGAAGAATTAATACATTATTTTGATCTGGTTTTATGGTTCTATAAGAAAACAGGATATCCGGTATCTGTTTTTGCATATGGGTTTCCCCCTGTTATCTGTAATAACCTGTATAATGTTCCATGGCATCCATTACCGCCTTTGCATTTTCCAGAGGCACACCCGGATATAACCCATAAATCATCATTAAACCGCCGTCCCTGCTTCCCAATTTTTCCACTTCGGACCTGATAAGGCTGTCGATCTGTTCCGGGGTCCCTTCGAAAGTTATTTCCTGCCGGTCTATATCTAATTCTATACACATTCTGCCCTGTACATGTTTCTCTATCCAGTCTATTCCGTTTACAATATCCTGTAGATTGATGATATCAATACTGCACTCGAAAAGGTCATCCATCAAGTCGCGTATATCTCCATCTGCATGCACATGGACAATACAGCCTGATTTTTTAGCAGTACCCATTAACCTCCGGTAACTCGGTTTAATATATTTTCTAAAGTGCCCAGGCGAGAGCATGGGGCCTGTCTGCATTCCCAGGTCTTCGGAAAAGGTCATCCACTCTGTCTTTATCTTTAGATAATTTTCAAGAAGGCCCATGTTGAATGTTTCCAGCATATCTATAAGTTTTAAAAGCTTCGGTTCTTCATCTACCATGTCATAGATGGTATTTTCGTAGCCCCTTATATCGTTAAGTTTTAACCATGTATGATTGTGGCCGATTTCGCCGTTTTTGATGCTGTGCTGTGAAATGGACGGGCCGACTGCTTTTGCCTCTGCTTCCCAATCAATCGGGCCCCTGTGTGTAAATTTATCAGGATCAGGGGGTTTAAAGGAAGAAAAGTTATCCCATGTTTCTAACGGATGTTTTATTACCGTTCCCTGTATGCCGTCTATAGTCGTCTTCCTGACGCAGCCCCAGGGATCGGTAAATTCTCTGCCGGCTTTAAGAAAGGGCGGCAGATCTACTGCAGAGGGGTTGTCTGTCTTAATAAAATCAGGAAACAGAAACGGATGACCGGCCATTAGATCCTGCAAGGTACCTTCAGGATAGTGATTCCAGCATGCTGAGTTTATATGAAAGGTCATAGGTATATGATCCGGTTTTGTAAAATTTACCGTTCTGATAAGGCTGTCCTGTTCTGTCATGTAAAACCTCACTAAAAATAAAGAATGTTTTTTACATACGTCTTAGTTATAATAGATGCGAAATAATGAAACAACTCAAATTGAGCGATTTTAACAAAAAATATTAATTTGCGAGTTAATAGTCCGGATTGGCTATACCTTCTACTTTAATCCTGCTCCTTATTTATAAAAAACTATTTCCGATAATATTTCACTGAAATATTGACTTTTGAAATAAAGCATAAACATTTTATGCTTTTTAAGATGCAACTATAACGTTGTAAAAAACGAGATAAATATTTATTCCGTATGTAAACTCTCCTAAGTATAAAGGTGTGTTAGAGTTCGATTTTATTAATGGACTGCATGGATGGATTACAGATTAGGTCCTCTTATCTCTCCTGCTGCTTTTATCAAGTTCTGATAAAAAAATATTTTAGAATGGCTTGATGTTATATCAGACTAAATTAGAGTAAGCAAACAGAATTTACACTCTAAGAGGGAGCTGTACCTTATCATTGGTTTCTATAGATTTATCTATGGCCATACACAATTCGTGTGTTTTTAAAGTTTCTCCTATATTTACAACTGTTTCTTTGTCTTCATCAATGCATTTAATAAAATCATTAATGAGAGACTTAAAAGGATGATGGGACACTGATCCACTGTCGGGCATGATTGTCTCGAAGTTCTGCCAGCCTGTTTGCCCGGGAAATAATTCTTTAAAATAGAATTTATCATTAACCACTGATCCTTTGGACCCATGTAATATAAAGTTCATAAGATATGGGGATTCAATTTCGAAACTACAGCTTGTTTTTCCGATTGCCCCATTCTTAAATTTCAGGATAGAGATATAGGTAGGCCAATACTCGAAATCGGTTCTATGACCGCGAGTTTTACCTGCAAATACCTCATCCACTTCTCCATATAGGTAGCGTATAAGATCAACTGCATGAATACCTGCAACAAGTGCTGCTGATGGACCACCACTCTTTTTCTGGCCTCCCCATGTGAAACCATTCCAGTGGGGGCCGAGACGGTGGAAATAATCTACCTCTATATAAAACAGTTTACCAAATATATCCGTATCAAGCATCCTTTTTATATTTTCTATATACAGATTCCATCGTAGAGCAAAACCGCATTCAAATTTTATTCCGGCTTTCTTAACTTCATCATGGACCATAGTTACCTCATCCCATGTCATTCCAATCGGCTTTTCACAGATCACATGCTTGCCTGCTCTTGCAGCTTTTATAGTTTCTCTTGAGTGCATAAAATGTGGGCTTGTTATTATTATTGCATCGAGTTCTTTGTTATTTAAAAGATCATCATAAGTTTCCAGAACATCGCATGAAATATTTAAATCTTTTATTCTTACCTCTGTCTTTTTTTTATCTCTGCCGACTACAGCCGCTACTTCAGATAGAGGGTTATTATTAACAGCTTTAATATACTCTATAGAAACCCCTCCCACACCAAAAACGCCGACTTTGTATTTAGCCATTTATTCCTCCCTGGTTTTTGTAATTATATTTAATTTACATATGCTGTCAAATAATCCTTTTTAAACTTAATTTATATATCCTTAATAAGATTTATTAAGAAGTTATAGGCATGCTTAATATCGGCCTCTGGATTATCTCCTACTTCCCGTTTAATAGTTAAAAAACTATTAGGTCGCTATATT
>JAADHF010000033.1 GCA_013151965.1 Spirochaetota bacterium | reverse complement strand
CAGAACCGCCCATATATTCTTTTCCACGGTAAGTTTCCTGAAAACAGATGGTTCCTGAGGCAGATATGCAATACCCGCACGGGCACGTTTATACATGGGAAGTTTCGATATATCTCTTCCGTCGAGATATACTTTACCGCGTGTGGGATGAATAAAGCCGACCATAATATAAAATACAGTTGTTTTTCCCGCACCATTGGGACCTAAAAGGCCTACGATCTCGCTCATTTTCATGCTGAAACTGATATCTTTTACAGCCTGTTTTTTCCCGAAATATTTAACGAGTCCCTCCACTTTAAGTAAACCGGTACTACTCATTTTCTGATACTATCTTCCCTTTAATTTCACCGATCAGTTTGATTTCATTAGTATCCAGATTGATAAAAATCTTCGATGCCCTGTATTCATCCCCTTTCCAGAATACCACAGGCATGCCGGAAAGTTCCAGCTTGTTCTCCTTGCGGAGATAACGCGCAAACTCTGATCTGCAGACAAGGTCCTTCTTTAATATCCGCACTCCTATCTGTATGATTGTAATATCATCATTCTCCCAATCCTCTAAAAATCCTCCCTTTGCGACTATTTCGTTTTTCTTATCCTCCATAACAACCTTTCCCTGCACCCGTATTACTTTCTCCTTACGATTATAAAACAGATTGTCACTTATCAGATGTATTCCTCTCTTCGCGTTTTTAACATCGACATTACCACTGCAGCGGACAAAATTAAAATCCTTTCCATAGAGTTCTACCCTGTCGGCTGTAATTATATTTTCATCGGAAATTATTTCCACATTGCCCGTTAACACGGTTCTTTCTTTACCCTGTGCCAGTACAGTCTCCAGCTTGTCGCCCTTAAACGAGAAGGTATCCGAAAAAAGCGGCCGCATAAAAATGAGAAAAGACAGAATAACAATACTACTCTTTCTTGCCGACATACTGCCCCTTAACATCAGAAAAGAATTCAATGCTCTTGTCCTTTAAATCCGCAGTAAAACCTTTACCTTCAATATAAGACCCATCATCCTTTTTTAACAGGATAAGTTCATCTTTATTTCCTTTTAACAGTTTGGATTCAGCCGTCCAGTGCAGTTCTTCCGCATTAATGCTTGCCTTTTCCTTTTCAGAATAAACCTTTATATCCCCGGTAATACGGGCATTACCGGTATCGTTGTTGTAAACGGCATTATCCGCCCAGCCTTCATTCAGAATATCACCTTTCCCGTTATATTCAATAAAATGGACATGTTTTAATACAGTCTCGTTTTTTTTAGAAAATGTCTTTCCGCTTTTCCCCTCGACTACCGCTAGTGTCTGCCCCTGCCTGACTCGTGTATATTTAAAATTAATAAGTATAGTATCAGGCACCGTTTCCAAAAGCTCTTTCCCTATCATAGCCTCCCTGTAATCGAGGCTGCATCCTGAAAACACGAGTGCAAAGAGAAAAAAATAGAAAAGCTTCCTCAACCTTTTTGTTCCTTGCAGGCAAGAGATTCACTGATAAACCCCGCAAAGAGAGGGTGGGGGTATACCGGTTTTGATATGAATTCCGGATGAAACTGAACACCGATTCCCCATGGGTGATTTTTCCACTCGATAGCCTCGACAAGATTATTATCAGGAGTAAAACCGCTTAAAACCAAACCGCTCTTTTTAAGATCCTGGTGATACTTGCAGGAAACTTCGTAACGGTGCCTGTGCCGTTCGAAAATACTGTCCTTCCCGTAGATTCGATGAATTAAAGTCCCGGGCTTTAATATGGTTTCGCTCTTTCCGAGCCTCATGGTGCCTCCGAAAGCTTTTATATCCACCTGTTCTTCAAGGAGGCTTATTACAGGGTAATCCGTATTTATATCAAATTCCGTACTATTCGCATGCCTGCGGCCCAAAACATTACGGGCATACTCTATTACCATAATCTGCATACCAAGACATATTCCGAAACAGGGATAATTATTAAGCCTTGCAAATTCACTCGCCTTAATCATCCCCTCTATGCCCCGCTGTCCGAAACCTCCGGGTATAAGTATGCCGTCTATCTCTTTAAAAAAACCGCCTATATCATCACCGGTCTCCAATTGCTCGGAGTCTATCTTTAAAAGTTCAATCCTGGCCTTATTGGCAATTCCCCCGTGGTAAAGGGCTTCGTAAATGGATTTGTATGAATCATGAAGATCGGTGTACTTGCCTACAATACCTATTTTTACAATTTTCCCGGCATTTATATATGCCGAAACAAGTTCTCTCCACCTGCCGTTCTTTTTCGGAGTATTGTTCAGTTTAAGTTTCTTAACAACAATCCCATCCAATCCCTGCTTTGAATATATCAGCGGAATTTCATAAATTGTCGTAGTTATATTAAAAGCGGAAATAACGGCATCTGTCTCGACATTGGTAAACAGAGAGATTTTGCGTTTCATGGATTCTTCCAATGGCCGTTCGGCACGGCAGAGAAGAATATCCGGCTGAATTCCTATTTCCCGCAAAGCACTTACCGAATGCTGAGTAGGTTTCGTTTTTAATTCGCCCTCCGAAACACTGGGAACAAGGGTAAGATGCACAAAGATAACATTCTCTTTTCCGAAATCGTGTATAAACTGCCTGGCAGCTTCTAAAAAAGGGATGGACTCGATGTCGCCTACCGTTCCTCCGATTTCAATAATGGTAACATCGATACCCTCATGCTCGCCTACCGTAACGATTCTGTGCTTTATTTCATCGGTAATGTGAGGAATAACCTGTACCGTACGCCCGAGAAACCTGCCTTCCCTCTCTTTTCTTATAACTTCCTGGTATATCTGTCCGGTAGTTATGGAATTCGCTTTTGAGAGAGGAGACCGGGTAAACCGTTCATAGTTTCCAAGATCGAGGTCTGTTTCCGCACCGTCATCCGTTACATAAACCTCTCCGTGCTGATAAGGATTCATCGTTCCGGCATCGACATTTATATAGGGGTCTATCTTAACCATCCGCATGGTAAGACCCCGGCTTTCCAGGAGATTTCCCAAAGACGCAGCGGCAACACCCTTACCCAGGCTGGAACATACCCCTCCGGTAACAAAAATATATTTACTCATCGGGAGGGATTATCTCTTAATTTAACATAGCGTGTCAATTATCATGGAATAGATACGAACAGGATAAATATTAATTGAGCACTTTTAAGTACTACATCAGGTGTTCCATATACTGGTCATTATCGAGATAGAGAAATTGATTCTCCGGGATTAAACCGTTAACATCAGAGATACGCCCTGCAGACACATCCTGCTTTAATTTTAATACGATCCGTTCATTGACGTAGATAGGGGAATTAAGACGTATCGAAAGAGCAAGCCCGTCGCCGGGCCTTGCCTCCAGGGTATAGGACTTTATTCCTTTTCTGTATTTTATTCTGGCGAAGAAAATATCCTCGAAAGAATCGTATATTTCGAGATATTCCATGTGTATTCTATTTCTCTTAAACATCTCGGCCAGAAGGTCGTGTGTTACCGGACGCGGAGGCTTAATGCCCTTCAGTTCCAGGATAATAGCACCGGCTTCAAATGGACCTATAAGCAGAGGAATCAGGCTCCCCGACTGATCATTCTTAAGGAGAACAACAGGCATTTCTGTTGCACTATCTATCATAAAGCCTTTTATTGATACTCTAATCATGCGGTTTACTCCCACTTTTATTATACACCATCCAAAGAGAAACTCAGCAAAAAAATCAAAATATTTCAGTCTTCTTCTATGACGGTAATCTCTTTACTTAAATTCCACTTAAGATAAGGAGTTAAAGCATTTATCTGTGCACTGTTTATGTAATATATCCTGTTATCATACTTGATAAGTCCCCCGTCGAAAGTACAGTGGCGAAGCTTATAGTAAACCCTTCCGATAAAAACGGCACGGTCCCAATACCGGCAGGTCTTTAGATGCGGAATACGTCTTAAATGTGCAGCCTTTATTGCACCGTTATGTACTGAGTTTTTCAGTATTTCCTGCCATCTAAATTTCATATTGACGCTGCATTAACGCTATTATACAATGTTATAATACAATATATTAAAATAAAGAAAAAAACATGGAAAAATACTTAAATGACCGGGAATTTGAGAAATTCAAGAGTCTCATTTACAATGAAAGCGGGATAAATTTCTCCGATTCCAATCGTACCATATTGGAAAGCAGGTTAAAAGAACGGCTGCGCAGACTTAATTTATCCGATGTTATGCAGTATTACAGCATCATATTAAAAGACAGAGAAGAATTAAAAATCCTTCTCGATTCGGTAACGACAAATTTAACCAGATTCTTCAGGAATATACCTCATTTTAAAACGTTAGAGAACTATGTTATACCGGAAATACTTACATATAAGAAGAAAAGCGGAAATAAATATTTCAGGGTGTGGAGTGCCGGCTGTTCCACCGGTGAGGAACCATATTCTATCGCCATGGTTTTAAAGGATAAATTGCCCCCTGAATTTATCATCGAGGTCACAGGCTCGGATTTAAGTCTGACCTCGCTGATGACTGCGAAGGAAGGATACTACCCGGACAGCAGAATAAACGGAATACCCGGTAAATACCTGGATCGTTTCTTCGAAACTAAAAGAGAGGGCTATCAGATTAAGCAGGAAATAAAAGGGATGGTTAAATTCGACTATCACAACTTAAAATTCGAAAGCAATCTTATGAACCTCGATATTGTATTCTGCAGAAATGTTATAATTTACTTCGACAAAACAGCGCAGGAATCCGTTATTAATCGTTTCTGGAATGTCATGACAGGCCACTCGTACCTTTTTATAGGACACTCCGAGTCGCTCTTCGGCATGAACACAAAGTTCGAATTTGTCAAAACCGGCTGGGCGACAATATACAGGAAATTCGTATGATCAAGGAGCAATAGAGTGCAGGAAACCTCCGTATCCGTTCTTATTGTTGATGATTCGGCATTAATGAGAAATCTTACAGGCAAAATCTTCGATGATGTGCCTGATATAACTGTTGCAGGCACTGCAATGAACGGTATCTTTGCACTGCAGAAAATAGATCAGCTTAACCCCGATATCATTATTCTTGATCTCGAAATGCCCCGGATGAACGGTATCGAATTCTTAAAAGAGAGAAATAAGAGGGGAATAAAAATACCTGTAATTATCCTCTCATCCCTTGCCCGGAAAGGGGCAAAGATCACAATAGAGGCTCTGGAATTGGGAGCATCTGATTTTGTGCTGAAACCGTCCGGATCCGTCTCCCATGATATTCATAAAACCAAAGACCAGCTCGTCGAACTTATACGGGTCTATGGAACCAGGTATAAAATAAAGAAAGAACCGGAAAGCATATCTGCTGCAGAGGCGGCTGTACATGATAAAAAACAGGCAGCTGTATTTAAAGAAATCCGGGTACAACGGCCTTCCTTTCCCATTGAAATTGTTGCGATTGGAATTTCCACAGGAGGTCCTAATGCACTGAGACATATGCTCCCCCATCTTAACCCTTCCCTTCCGGTTCCGGTTTTAATAGTCCAGCACATGCCGCCCGGCTTTACCAGTGAATTTGCAGCGAACCTTAACAAAATCTGTCCGCTTAAAGTAAAGGAAGCGGAAGAAGGCGACCCTGTTGTCAGGGGATTCGTTCTCATAGCCCCGGGAGATTATCATATGGAAATAATTCCGAAAGCGGATACCAACAGGATTCACTTATCCGATGCACCGCCGGCCAACGGACACCGGCCATCCGCCGGCGTGCTTTTCACATCCATTGCAAAGGTGTATGCCAGAAGAAGCCTTGCCGTTATTATGACAGGCATGGGCAGAGACGGGGCGTGGGAAATCGGTAGAATTTACAGCATGGGAGGTATAACCGTAGCACAGGATGAAGAATCCTCCATTGTTTTCGGAATGCCAAGGGTTGCGATCGAAAATAATGTCATCAGCCATATAGTGCCCTTAAGTAAAATGGCGGAAACAATTAACAGGCTGACTTTAAGATAAGGGATCACTGCCGGTTTTTTGCCATCAGTTCGGCATAATACTCATTCGGATCAGGTTTGTTTAAGACCCTTGTAATCTCCGGCAGATCGGAGTCCTTTCTGATACGTCCGTACATAAAATTTGCAGCAAACCCGACAGCAATTCCGCTTAGCCCAAACAAAATCTGAATAGCCTCAATTTTTGTTCCAACGATATATATGGCAGAATAGTAGAATATAAAAAACATGATAATGGGCATGATGAATACCATGAAACCGGCTAAAATAGATTTTCCCGGTGATAGATAAATCTCCACGAAATCACCCGTTGAAATTGATAAGTCTTTGGGGTTTCTTGCTTTAAGTTTCTTCCCCTCCTCACTTTGCTCACATGCATTACATGAGGAACAGTAAGGATTTTCCGAACAGAGTATTGTAATTATATCATCCCCTATCGAGTCGACTATTCCTTTTTCAGTCATTATTACCCTCCCTGTATTCGATTCTTAATCGTTTAATCGATGAAGCTTTCCCGTTCTCCTTAATATCCACAATAACACCCTGAAGTTCGACATCACCCCATGTATCCTTTGAATATTCATGAACCTGTGTTATTAACTTCCTTATTTCTATTTCGGAATCTAAACCGCCGACGGAATTTATACTTCCTGTTCTTCCGGCATCGGTAATTACCGCTGTTCCTCCAGGCATAACCCTCTCATCGGCTGTTAATGCGCGCATATGAGTCCCTATAACGGCAGAAACCTTTCCGTCCAGAAAATAGAAAAGAGTACTCTTTTCTGCAGTTGTAGCCGCATGGAAGTCGATGAGGATAAGCTGTGTTTTTTTAAGGATATGTTCTATTAATTCAGGAAGAAACAGCAGCGGATTTTCAAGATGTACTCTGCCGAATCCTGAAATTCCAAGTACATTTATCACGGCAATACTTTTCCCATCCTTCTCATAGACCTTCCAGCCATACCCGGGATCATCGCGCGGATAGTTTACCGGCCGCAGGATATAGGATGCTTTTTTAATATGGGATACCATATCCTTTTTATAGTAAATCCTTTCACCGGAAGTGATTACATCAATACCCAGTTTGTGAAGGTATATTGAATGATTTTTCCCCAAGCCAAAGCCGCCTGTAGCTCCTTCGCCGTCTGCCACTACAAAATCTATACTATGTTCTTCTTTTAAGCGGGGAAGCATATTCTTTACACAGAAAACACCGGCTTTCCCCACTATCTCGCCTATAAAGAGAACTCTTAGATCACTCAAATTATAAAACTCCTTAAACCTTCGGTATAAAATATAACGATATCGGTAATAAATGTAAAATATTTCAGAATAAGTTTAATTACGCACTCTGTCTGGCATAGAGATCACGGTCCGCATAGCGTGCAGACCGCAAAAGGAGAACAGCCGCAAAAACAGATGCGGCCAGGCCTCCTAACAGATAGCTGACGCCAAGGAGATTATATGACTTTGTAAAGGCGATAAGAAGAGAAAGGAGAAGATTAACGCCAAAAAACATAATACTCGAAAAGAATGCATACCTGTATAGTTCCAGATAGAACAGATAAATAAGAAGAGTAAGAAGCATAAAATGGAAGAATACACCGCCCAATACTATTCGGAGAGTGGAAACGGAAAGCAGCCCATGGAAAAGCAGCCTGGATATTTCTCCCGAAAGAAGTATAAAAGCAAAGGTCAGAATTCCCTGAAACAAACCCTGTTCCCGCAGCCCGTTTTTTATGGAATTGACCATTGCATACTTCTTTGCCTGCATATAGCTGTACATATCGTTATTAAGCCCGCGCAGGAATTCTTTAAGATGTATGTAAAAGTCGATTTCTGTTACTATAACATAGTAGATCATACCCGGAATAATAGTTAGATTTGCAATATAGACCGGTATGTCGTAATAATCGAATAATTTAAAAAATGTTCCCGGAATCTCTGTTCCCAGAATAGCCCTGAACACCACTTTGTCCACCCACATTCCCCAGTAGTACAGAATACCCGACAACAGAAGATACTTAAAGCGGACTATGTAGCTGATAAAATCCCGGAATATTAATCTGCCCGGTTTATACTCCTTAAATACAAGCAGAAAGAGAGATACTACGATAAAAAGCTGGCCGAGTGTATAACCGAGCAAAGCGCCGCCTGTATAATAATTATGTCCCAACAGCTTGACAGCGGCAAAGGAGAGCACCATTCCGATGAGGTACAGCATAAAAATAGCCATAAACCGCTTTAAAAGAGATATAAAAATCATCAGGAGCCATGTCAGATTAATCAGGATAAATAAAATAATTACAGATACTTTATAGAGAAAATAATAGGGCATATAGCTGATCTTAAGCTTTACGACAGCTATAATACCGATTATAAGAGCAATCACAGCTACAATAAGAGAGAATGAGACAAGTGCGGAACCTGCATCCTGATTTTTATCTTCATATATCAGGTCTGCAACGTAACGTGTAAATATATAGTGACTGCCGCCGAAAAAAATCAATGAAAAAGCATAACTGTATACTATTGCGGCCGTGAAAAGCTTATGATACTGAGCAAGCTCATTTTCGGCAAACTTTCCTATAAAGAATATTCCCAGAATTGTCAGTATCCACGGACCCGCTACAACCATACTCCCTGCCAGCACAACCTTAAAAAAGGAACCGATTCCGCCTTTTTTAAGGACCCTCTGGAGTTCAAAACCTATTCCTGCCATTCTTTCCCTTCCGTCAGATTCTTATAAATCCTGTGGTACCGGTTAAATACTTCCCGCCTGTCGTAGAACTGCAGTACCTTTTCTTTGTTTTTTTCCACTATAATTTTCATTATTCCCGGATTTTTATAAATATACTCCACACCTTCCGCTAATTTCTCAGGATCTTTGGAAGGGGAAAGGAACCTCTCGTCATAGTCGAGAAGCTCAGGTACATTCCCCACCCTTGTAGCGACAGCGGGTACCCCGGCGCAAAAGCCTTCCAGCAGTACCAGCGGCTGCGCTTCCCGGATACTTGTTAAAAGCAGAACATCGAGAAAGGCATAGTACTCCCTGACATCCTGCCTCCCTGTAAAGTGAAATCTGCCGGTGAGGTGGAAGCTGTTTACAAGTAATTTACAGTCCTCATAGTAGCCGGCGTCTTCATCGGCTGGCCCGATACAGTAGAATTGCGCTTCGGGGATTTTACCTGATACTATTTTGGACATGGCAATAAAGGTTTTAATATCCTTTATCGGAACAACCCTGCCCACAAGACCAACATGAAAGCCCGGCCGCTTTTCTCTTTTTACCGCCAAAAACCTTTCCACGTCTATTCCATTCGGTATAACAAGTGTTTTATCTTCATCAGCACCAAACTCAATCTGCATTCTCCTGTTATATTCGAACAGACTTATCACTAAATCGGCATACCTGTAACTCAGCTTGCTCAAAGCGGAATATATCTTAATCCACATATCCCTCTGATAGCCCTTTATCAAACTTGTACGTCTTATCTCTATTTCTCTTTCCTTATGATACAACCCATGTTCCGTTAAAAGGTACGGTTTCCTTTTTTTTATTTTTGCAATCAATGCGGCAAGTCCTGCATAACCCGTTGATACGGCATGATACAGATCAGCCTCCGGAGGTGCGAAGCCCATAATAGTAAACATCATATCATGTGTGGATTTCCATGCCCAATAATAGTCGGAAAAAGGATATACCGGATTTCTCTTTTGATTACTCTCCGTAATCAGTTCCCACCCCTCTTTTCTCTTGACAGCATCATGGTAAAGAAAATACCCTTCGGGAATAAAGTTTACTACCGAATCGATATCAGGAATACTTCCCAGTTCAAAGAGTTGGTGCATTTCGTTTATTTTCTTAAAAAGCTCCTTTTTATTAAATCCGCCTTTTCTTGAATTCTTTAACTTTTCTGAAATTACCACATCGGTATGTCCCCTGACATTTTCAGGAAATGTATAATGAACCGTCTGATTTTTCTTCGGCGAAATTGTATAAAGGATAAAATCCACCTCCGGGATTCCCTGAATAAGCTGCTGAACCCACGAAGAGACCCCTCCCGTTACATACGGATAGGAACCCTCCAGTACAAGACATACACGTATTTTTTCTCTCATCAGAAACCCACCCAGAAAGACAGAACCGATCTCATCGATTCCCCCATTTTATCCGCATATTCTGTAAGTTCGATGCAGTACTGGAAAACTTCGGAGAGGTTTCTCCTGTGGAATTCGACCTCCGCTTTCAGAAAAAGAATCATAGGTTCCGATTTATTCTTTATCTTGTTAAGTATTACAAACGCCTGATCATACATCTTAAGTTCTATAAGGATTCTTATGAGGAGGAAAATATTTGTTTTCCTGTATTGTTTGTCTTGAATTGTCTTCTTTAAATATTCAAAGGATTCTTTTAAGTAGAATTTCTTTATCTCCAGTTTGCCTTCATTAAGGAGAGCGAATTCATAGTAGGTTTCGGCTAATTCCAGATATACCGCATCGCTTTCCCCGGTCTTTAATTTTGTTTTAAGTTCCTCTATTCTTGTGTTGTACCTGTTCTCTATCAGGTTTATACTCTCCGCTGCGAGCAGGGCTGTTTCCTGGTCGCTGCTCCTGGTAAGTTCACTAAAAATACGATTTAAAATAATATACGTTTTTATATCCAGGTCGCGGCGCGATAGAATTCTTTCCAGTGCATCGAGATCGTATGGTTTTTCATTGATAGGTTTTACGGAAGTTCCAAGGTATATAAATGCCTCTATCGGAAACATATTCTCTTCCACCGCTTTTAAAGCCGCCGAAGGAGTTTTGGGTCTGAAGCCCTGTGAAACATTTTTTATATAATCGAAACCGGACATATTTTAAATCTTCTGCATCTCAAGTAAATTCTCTGCTATCCCGAGCAGATCTTCCAGAGTCTGTTCCGTTCCGGTCAGAGAGGAATACCCCAGAATCAGATCCATGGAAATACTCTCTCCGCGTATTTCCCAATCCCGCTTATTTATTGCCTCCAATAGATTCAGACTGAACAATGACGACCCGTCAAAATCGAGATT
Organism: Spirochaetota bacterium; assembly: GCA_013151965.1. Taxonomy (GTDB): domain Bacteria; phylum Spirochaetota; class Spirochaetia; order SZUA-6; family SZUA-6; genus SZUA-6. The sequence continues at coordinate 12,019 of JAADHF010000033.1, read as the reverse complement.
GGGATAAAGTATAACAATTTGATTTTCACTCTTATAGTGAAAAAATCTTGCCTTATTTTCCGATATAAAAGTCATGGTCTCTATAAGCTCCACAACAAGTCTTAAAACTTCATCTTTCCCGTACCTATCAGCTAATGTACCAAAATTCTGAATTTCTGAAATAATTACACTTAACTTGCCTTTTTCATATTTTACACGCTTTAATTCATTATTAATTATTTTTGAAAAATATACAAAGGAAGGCAGCCCGGTAACAGGATTTGTTTCCGCCTGTTTTAAAACACTCGAATACTCCAATGTCTTCTCCAGAGCGTTCGCAGCGAGAGCAACGATTAATTGAAGCATCCGCCCTGTATAAAGATTATACTTTTCGAAGGGCATCTCCTCTATATTAAGAATCCCCCATACCTTTCTGCCCGCCAGAATAGGTATTGTAAACAAATTTCTTCCCGTATCCATCTGCCTGAGATTTTCGTACTGGAGGAGCATTGTCGCCGAAAATATAGTATTATTACGGACAACCCAGCCTTCGATGCAGTCGGAATCGGTAAGCACAGCTTCCGCTTTTTCCTTCGAATCCCATCCGAGTGTCGAGGAAAGCACAAGACTGCTGCTCTCCGGTTTATACTCCCATACCGAACATTTGGTAGCGCCTGAAAAATGCTGCACGGTTTCAAGGAGAGCAAAAAGGGCCTTATCCACATTAAGCGAACGTATGCTCTGTATCTGTGTATAAAGCGTAGTTAAAGAATCTTCCTGCCGGGAAACTCTCTGTTCAAGTTCCAGATTTACAGTACGCAATCCCTTTACCTCGCGCATCAGGGTTGCTTTATCTCTCGAGATTATCTTAAGGCGGTTCCGGTCTCTGACGGAACGTGAGGTAAGTGCTTCACGGATAAGTCCGAAAAGATAGATCCCCAGCAGGCCCACGGCAAAGGGTATCAGGGAATTATCCCCGAGTTCCTTCCAGTAGGAAATTATGTCGATTTTCCCCTTTATCAGGAAGAAGACAAGCGGAAGCGGAAGAGAAATTGTAAAGGCCGATGCAAACAGTGAATAGAATCCGTAATATTTGCCGTAATATGCGGCAACCACGAGTGCAAAATCTATGTAAGGATTAAACGGAATATTAAAAAACCCCGGATCATTGGAAAAAATTACATTAACAGAGCCTATAATTATTGAGAAAAGCGATAATTCGCCTATAATTTTCAAAGGAGTATGTTTTTTTTCCAATTCTACACTATTATATAGTATAGAATATTTTAAAACAAGCGGAGTTTAAAATGAAACGGTTTATTGGTAATGTTCTTTTAATAACACTGGTATTGGTTTCCGGGTGGACACAGGAACAGACAAAGAGTACCAAACAAAAAACAGTTCAAAATAAGGCACCGGTATCAAAAATAAATGCGGAATTCCCCAAAGAAAATCCCAATATAATTTTTGTCGAAGGGGAGGATGCCGTTTCCACTAACTTCAACAAAGAACCAACCCTTAACTACAGCTGTTCGGGCAGGAGGACACTTCAGCTTAACAGAGCGTCGGGACTGCAGGGAGGCGCATCGTTTTATGCGGATTATGTTTTTTATGTGCCTGAGGGAGGAGAGTATGAATTATGGTACGGAGGTACACCCCCGGGGCCCAAGGACGACCTGTATCCTTCTTTTGTATCACCCTTTAAATATACGATTGATAATAAAAAGACAGTCGACAGATACAGAGAAGATATAACGGTAGTAGAGAATTACGCACCTTCCTATTACTGGAATATTTTCGGTGATGAAAAACTCAAAGCAGGTATCCATAAAATCCGGTTCGAAGTAAATCAAAAACGCCGCTACGACAACAGGTTTTACTTTTACCTTGACAATTTTTTCCTTATACGTAAGGAAAACGGCAGGCTCATTAAAGGCTCGCCTCTTCCGGATGTTTTTCCTAAAAATATGGAAAACAGAACCATAAATTTCCCCTTCAGATCCATCGATGATTATCTGATTATAATAAGAGAAAAATCGGATAACCCTCAGCCGCTTATTGAACTGTCTTTAATCTATACTCTCATAGGAGATTATCTGAATGCTCTGAAATACTTAAAACGGGCATCCCTTTTAGCTCCGGATAACTTTAACATACTTCTTTTAATCGCAAAGAACAGAATATGGAGGGGAGATGTTTCTATCGGGTTAAAAAAATACAGGGAACTTTTAAAGAAAAATCCCGGCAAACTCGATCTCTGGATAGAGGCGGGAAAGGTGGCCGCATGGACAGGCCGCTATAAGGAATCCATTTCATTTTTCAAGGACGGGCTTAAACATTTCAAAGACAATCTAAACCTGTTAATTAACCTCGGATTAACATATATGTGGGCAAGTGATCCCTCTGATTCGGAAAAGAGTTTTAAGGAAGCCGGTAAAATTACGGCTGATAATGTGGAACTCATTAAAAAACTTGCTAAAATCTTTATAATCAATGGATACGCCGAATATGCAATTCCTCTTTACAAGAAAGCCATACAGATATCACCTGCCGACCTCGAGTCATATCTCCTCTTAGAGGATACATATCTAAAGACAGGTAAAAAAGAAGATGCGGCGGGAGTGGATAAACTTATTCAGGATACCTTTAACAAATCCCTGCAATTGTCGCGGTATCTTTCTATTTACAAGTTAAAACAGAGCTTAAAAGAAAGGGTGATTAGCGAGTACGAAGATAAGTTAAAGGCAAATCCTGACAACCTCTCTCTGCGTGCCATGCTTGCACAGACCTACTTCTGGAACGGGTTTAAGGAAAAAGCCATAAATGAATATCTGAATATTCTTGCAAATCATGCATTTCGGGAACTCACCTCGATGGAAAAATCATCTTTTCCTCTTCTCGAACTTATCGATACGGCTTATATCTTTAAGAACTACTTCGAAAATGTAAAGGAAGCGGTAAACAGTAAAAATAAAGAACTTTCCGATGCGCTTGACAACTATAAGAAAGCACTTAAAGAAAATAATAAATTCCAGAAAAAAGTGGAAAATGCAAGATCAAAGGGGAAAGAACTACCCCAGCCGGAGGGTGAAGACCCGTATGATGTACTTAAGAATGCAGAAGACAAACTGACAGACGCGGTAAGCAGTGCCGCCGGGCTTGCAGAGAAAATCAGATCTTCCATATCCGATTATAAAAAAGAATCGGAGAAAATCGATTCCATAAAAGAAAAGGACAAAAAAGAGCAGACAATATTTTACAAAATCATCAAATTCAACAGATGGAGATGGAACAGAACGGAATTCTTAAATGAAATGGAACAGGATTCCAAAAGGGGCCTTACTCTGTCCAAATTCATTACAGGCAGGATTAACCAGATCGAGCAAAGATACAAAACATCCGAAACAATATTTAATGAGCTGACCGAAAAATCTCCAGGTTCCGCAGAGTATCAGTACGCTCTTTTCCAGACACTATTGTGGCAGGGCAAAACGGACGAAGCAAAAAAGTTACTTGCAGCCATGGAAACACGGGTTGCGGAAATTGTTCCCTATTTCCCGGACTTACAAAAACTTGCCGTATCCCTTCAGGAGCAAAATACCGGAGAAGCATTTTTAAGCGATGACCCCTCTGCGGATGTATCGGAAAAAAGACAGGAACTGACCAACATTACAAAAGAAGCTGATAAAACGCAGAGAGAAATTAACAGCAGACTTAAACTGCTTCACGGGCTCTTATACCAGCGTATGGTAAGGACCTTCTATCACTATGAAGAGAACACGTACCTCATCAGAAATGAGCTCGGCGGCTACTATTTAAACCAGAAAAAGCTTAATGATGCAATAAGACAGTTTAAGCATGTACTGGCAATAGAGCCAAACAACATCAGCGCTATCTACAGAATCGGAACCGTGTACCAGTGGAATAACAACTGGAGTAAAGCCATGCAGTACTACAAACGTGTATATAAAATTGATCCGCTCTACGAAAACACCGCTTCTCTGTACAATCAGCTTGCACGGAAACATTCCAATGCACTCCGGTTCTCAACCTACTACCTTGCAGATTCATCCCGAATTCAGTGGCATGCCCATGCAGGATACAATGGCCTGTTAAACAGTTTTTTAGGATTTAACCTCTCATACAATACCGATAATATCAGGATACTAAAATCTTTGGCAGATGACTCATCCGGTTCGGTTCAGTATTATACGAACCATTCCGCATACCAGACACACGAAATATCTGCAGAGCTGCCGCTGGACCTGTACTTTATGAATCTTAAGCTTACTCCATTCGCAGGATCAACATTACTTTCCAATGAACTCTTCTACAAGTCACAGCAGGGTGTATCAGAACCGGCCGACAGTAAAGACAACTTTGGCAGCTATGCTGAGGAGCCCTTCTTCGGTTTAAAATCGGCACTCGGCCTTGGCAAATTTTTATACCTTACAGGCACCTATAGATACGGCCGATATCCGGAAACATTTGCTCCGACAAGGAAAAGTATCTACGATAATTCTGCAGAGATGAATATTTCGCTTTCCCTCTCCTCCCTTGATATACCGCTTATACAGGATACATCATTCAGGACCTACGGCAAAGCAGACATTTTAGGCGACGGCAACAGTATATATACAGGCGTCCAGGAAATTTATATTAATCTTTTCAAAGGAGGAAATCCGTATTCCCTTATCACCCTTTCGGGGAATTTTACAATGCAGCATTCCCTTAGAAACGAAAAATACAATTATTATTCACCTGTCGGTGTTATCATAGGCGGGGCAAGCCTGACAGGCTCGACCTGGATCGGTATCGGGGAAAGCAATGTGTTGGGCTTAAGTTTAAGGGGTTACGGAGGCACGTATCAGGAGAATATATTCGATCCTGCACAGACTAAAAGAAGGCTTAAACTGGAAGGAGAGGTCAATATAAATCTCACTTCGGGAAGCGGCTACTATTATTTAGGCGCCATGGCAAACGGAACATACTGCTATAATTCGCCGGATGCAGCGGATTTAAACACATGGGATTACTGGTCGCTTTATTTTAAGTTAGGTTACACGGCAAAACTTCCGAATCTGCTTGCACCGTAAAGGAGTACGGGATAAAGAGTATATATACGGCTTTTCCGTTTCTTGACAAGAAAAGCCCTTTCTGATAATTTTGTATTCGCTTTTTATAGCTTTTAACGCCCGGATGGTGAAATTGGTAGACACGCTAGGTTCAGGGTCTAGTGGCCGAAAGGCCGTGGAGGTTCAAGTCCTCTTCCGGGCAGTATATTTATAATACATAAGCCGATTTGATTTATCAGCTTGCAGGCCTTAATACTGCTAATGAGAATTCCCATACATTAATCTTTTTAATTAAAAAAATAGGATAAATTTCTGCTCAGGTTATTAAAAGATACGGTTTTTTATCTATTCACTAACCAGATCTTTTAGAAGTTTCATCAATTGGTCTCTGGTAACAGTAACATTGGTCCTTAACTTTGCAGGAACCGCAGGTTTATCCGGCAGTTGATAAGCAATATAACCATAGCCTGTAGCTGCATGGCAGGCGTTGCAGCCTTTAACCATGCCTTTAAAATCCTGCTGAAAAGATTTAAAATTCTTATTAACGATATCCCATGCAAGAGGTTTTAAACTACGTTTCTCAAATGAAACAAGAAGCGGGGCTTTCCCCGGACGTGTCATTTCGCCAACTTCCTGAATCTCCAGTGCTTCTTTTAGTTGATAAGCGGCCATACCCCAATTACCAGCTTGTGCAGCATAATACATATTTCCAATACGGTCACCATACTCAATCATCACTGTTCCGAGTCCGGGCTGAATTTTGGCGAGCGAATCGATCTTTTGATCTGTTGTTCCGCTAATCCATGATGAATCGGCAAAAACCAAACTAACAGAACTTATTAAAAGTGCTGCAGCTAATACAGACCCTAAAATTAATCTTTTTAACATATGATATTCCTCCATTTTAGGTTGTTTTAAAATTAACGCTTACTTTTTGGTAAATTTTAATAACCAAGATACTTAGATTTTATTATTCTTAAACCTTTTTAATAACCTGTAGCAGATAAGTTTATATTACCTGATCAGTCATATTTTGTCAACCAGCCGGGTTAATTCTGTTAATTCAAGGTTAGATTAGTTAAACTCTCTTAAACTTCACCGAAAGGATTTATTCTATTTATTAGTTGAATTCTGTTTCGGGTACCCGTCTTCATAAACATGTTGGAAATATGACGTTTTACAGTCTCTTCCGAAATTCCAAGGATCGAAGCAATCATACTGTTTGTGCATCCCTGTTTTATATATGAAATGATTTCCGATTCACGTCTGGTAATAGAGGTGAGATCACCCTTGAAAACAGACAGAATTGAAACCAGATAGTAGACCGATTTATCGATCTTAACCGGGTCAATTTTTATAGATACCTGCTTTGAATTTTCCCTGTAAACCGGAAATCGATACTCGGAATCCAACAAGTTAAAATCTATCTGCTCTTTATTAAACATATTTTTTACAAAATGTATAAGTTGCTTCATCGAAAAGTTATATTTGTTTAATAAATGTAAAAAGCTCGGATCATTGTGTATTATATCTCCATTCCTGGTTATTACAGCGCTCGGATTTTTATTACTTTGTTTCTGTAATTGCCAGGCTATCTCTGATAGAGTCTCGAACCTGTTTAACTTCCTGTGAAGCACATAACATTGAAGAACGACAGAGGAAACCGACTCGAAAATCGACTTTTCCTCTGCAGACAGTTCTGTTTTCCCAAACCGGAAAGAAATTAAACCATAATTTTCAGGATGGATCGTCGCCAGGTAATCGGAAAGAGAAAATATTTTAATGCACATCTCAATTAAAGGTACCGTTTTTGCAATTTCTGTTAATTGTTTTTTACATAAATTCAGGTTGATTATTCTGTGCGGTTTTACATACGATTCTCTTTTTCGCAGCGGATCCTGATTCTTGTAACTTTCTTCCAGAGTACATATACTGCTATCACCGTATTCCGCTAAATAATCCAGCCGCCCGGAGTCATTCTGCCTTGCAAAATGACACCTGTTTACATTAATTAGTCCCGTGTATGCTTCGAGCAGTGCCCCGGGATAACCTTTATTACCGATTTCATGATAACAAAAACGAAGAAAATCCAGGATACGGTCATTCTGTGATATAAAATTCATTGCTATTTTAGTATATCTCATATCCTTTACTTGCTTCAAGATGAGAAATCCTTTGATTCATCTGCAGCACAAGAAAACTACAGAAGTAAATTCCCTTGACATTAGTTCTATATAGTACTATATTACATAAAACAAATGTGAAGAAAAAGGAAATAACGCAATGGACGAGACAGAAGCAAAACAGCTGAGTATCGAATTAATGGAAATAGCGGAAGCCGCTCTCCTGACTACGATTGACGGCAATGGTTTCCCCTATACAAGAGGTATGTTAAACTTAAGAAGAACCGAACAATTCCCCGGTTTAATCGAAATGTTCAAAGAGCATCGGAGCGATTTTTTAGTCTATTTTACGACCAATACTTCTTCGGTGAAAATGGATCAAATCAGGGGAAACCCCGGAGTTTCCGTTTACTACTGCAAACCGGATGAATGGAGAGGATTGATGTTAGGGGGAATCATAGAAGTCGTCACCGATCCGGGAGTAAAAGAAACAATATGGCAGAAGGGCTGGGAATTATACTATCCCGGCGGTGCTAACGATCCCGACTATACAATTTTACGTCTCCTGCCCCGGTTTGCAAGGTATTATCATCAATTAAATTTTACACAGTTCAACCTGAAAAAGGTATGAAAGAGCAGAGGAAAGGCGGTTTTCTCATTGCCAGGGTTCATTACCTGGCGGGACGGATACTGGCCGGAAAGTTAAAACAATACCATCTCGATGAAATTAATCCTGCCCAGGGTAGAATATTATTTGTACTGTGGCACAGCGACGGCATTTCCATCCGGGAATTAGCGAAAAAAACATCTCTGGAAAAATCAACTCTAACCAGTATGCTGGACAGACTGGAGAAAGCCGGGTACTTACGCCGCGTTCCGTCAAAGAGAGACCGGAGAATAATTCTGATCGAACTCACAGAAAAAGACAGAGTTCTCCGGGATGCTTATGCTAAAGTATCAGGAGAAATGACCGAATTGTTCTACGACGGGTTCACCACTGCAGAAATTGATGAGTTCGAGGAGTATCTAAGGCGAATCCTTGATAACCTCACTGCGTTTAAGACAAAGGAGCAAAGTACCCGATGAGTAAATATTTAACTGCTTCAACAGAGTTTAAGTTTACCGGTTTTTTTCCCCGGACTCTCGACTTCTTAAAAGATCTTAAATCCAACAATAGTAAAGCCTGGTTCGATGCTCACAAGCAGGATTACCGGGAATGCCTTCTGGACCCAATGCGGAGCTTAGTGAAGGAGATGGGCAAATCCATGCTGACTATCGACCCGTACCTGGTGACAATCCCCTTAATTAATAAGACAATTTCAAGAATCTACCGGGACACCCGGTTTTCTAAAGACAAATCTCTTTTTAAAAATGTCATGTGGATAACTTTTAAAAGACCCGGCAAAGACTGGAGGGATGCTCCGGCATACTTTTTCGAAATCTCTCCGGATTCCTACCGCTACGGGATGGGGTTTTACAGTGCTTCCAAAAGCACCATGGATAGGTTCCGGAAAATGATCGATGAAAAGCCGGAAGAATTTCTGCAGGCCATTTCTTTTTATTCAAAACAACGAATTTTTGTTCTGGAAGGAGCAAAATATAAAAAGATACCGGATAAAAAGAAACCTGAAATAATTATCGATTGGTACCGGAGAAGAAATCTTTATCTGGCCTGCAACAGAAAACCTGACAATCGTCTTTTCAGCCGTGCGCTGGCGGACGATCTGATCTCCGGATTCGAACTCTTAGCACCTCTTTACCATTACCTCCGGAAAATAAAAACAGAAGGGTGAACCGGATAAGAAATACAGCGTCCGGAATGCGGGTTTTAATGTCTGATCTTTTAAATCTTTTAGAGGCAATTACTGAAACTGTATAATATTAAATCCGTCCCCGGCCGGCCGGCTTGTTTCGATAAGTTTCCGGATAAGTTTCTTTGCATCTATTACCGCCTTTTCCAATCCATTGCCGCGAGCCAGGTAACAGGCAACAGAGGCGGAATAAACACATCCCGTGCCTCTGACTTTATCCTTAGCCGACCGGATTCCGGTTATTTCTCTAATTTCCGATCCGTCATATAGAATATCCGTGGCATTCCCTGCCAAATGCCCGCCTTTAATAAGAACTTTTTTTGCTCCCATGTCTTTTAGAATTAATGCGGCTTTTTTCATATCATTTGTATTTTTAATGCGGGTGTTCGTAAAAACTTCGGCTTCCGGAATGTTCGGGGTTATTAATTCCGCTGCAGGGAACAATTTTTCGGCAAGAAATCCTGCAGCCTGTTCTAAAAGCAGCCTGCCTCCGGAAGAGGAAATCATGGGTGTGTCGAGAATAACTTTTGCTGAATCGAGGGACTTCAGTTTTCCGTAAACCGCCTCTATAATCTCTTTACTATACAACATGCCGACTTTGACACAATCTATGGAAAAATCTCTTAATATGGCATCAATTTCATCTTTAATTATTTCCGGTTCAAGAGGAATTACCCTTCCGAATTTTCCCACTCCCTGAACCGCAACAGCAGTAACAACAGCCATGCTGTTGACCTTTAAAAGGCCGGCTGTTTTTACATCAGCGATTATCCCCGAAACTCCGGAAGGATCGAAACCTGCTATTATAAGAAGATTTTTCATTTTCTAAAATGATCCCACCCTTCACGTTTCAGTTGTTTTTCTCTGCCGGAAGAAGAAATCAATTTACACTCTTCTGTTTCTGCAATTTCGCCGATCTCGAAGAAATCTCTGCCGATTTCTCTTTTGTAGATACTCTTAAGCTCATCGACCTTATCTCTCTTTATGGTAAACAGAAGGGCATAGTCTTCTCCGCCATTAAGGGCAAACTCCAGGGGATTTTTGCCTTTTTTTTTCGAGTAATCTACCAGCTCAACGGAAAGGGGTATCTTTTCTTCAAAGATTCTGGCTCCGCAGCTGCTTTGTTCAAGGATCCGGAAGATATCAGAACTTAGCCCGTCGCTGATATCGAGCATCGACGTTACAAAACCCGAAGAGGCTAATACTCTCCCCTCCTTAAGACAGGGTTCCGGCAGTATGTGTCTGTTCCGCAGATACTCAGAATTCCCTTTAAGAGGAAGTTTTTCAAGAATTATTCGAAGTCCTGCTCCGCTGTCACCAAGATAACCGGTAACAGCAATAATATCTCCCGGCAGAGCGCCGCTTCTGAGTAAAACCTCATTTTTCTTTACAGCTCCTGTAACTGTAACGCATATAACTATATCTGTAATCGAAGATGTTGTGTCGCCCCCGCTTATATTAACCTTCCACCTTTTACATATTTCTTTTATTCCCCGGTAAAAACCGTCCAGAAAATCCAGATCGACATTCCCGGGAATTCCAACAGCTATAAAAGCATTTTCAGGGATTCCTCCCATTGCAGCAATATCACTTAAGTTTACCGCAATCGATTTATGTCCCAGTTCTTTTCCGGTTATGCTCTCTCTTTTAAAATGGATATTTTCTATCAGCATATCCGTTGTTACAAGCAGAAGCATATCTTTATCAACGGGAATTACCGCTGCGTCATCGCCGATTCCTGTTATTATTTTTTCCCGGTTATTTATACAATTTTTTCCTATACGGTTGATAAAGCCGAATTCGCCAATATCTCTAAGTTTCATTTTTAGCTCTCTGTATAATCTCTTTAAGGGATAAAGCGGCTTTTCCAGGGTCCTCTGCAGCAACTATGGCGGAAACAACTGCAATTCCGGTAATCCCTGCTTTTATCACTTCAGCCGAATTTTTATGATTAAGACCGCCGATTCCCACAAGAGGGACAGAAACCTTTTCCCTGATCTTTCTTATTCCGTCGAGTCCCAGAGGCGGTCCTGTATCTGTCTTGGTAGATGTGGAATATACCGGACTTAATCCGAGATAATCAGCTCCCCCTTTTTCTGCTTTTATAGCTTCTTCCGCAGACCCAACCGATACGCCTATTATGGACTCATCAGGAAGAATCTTTCGGGCAAATTCAAGAGGCATATCATCCTGTCCCAGATGAACCCCATCTGCCTCGATTGCAAGTGCAACATCTATTCTGTCGTCGATAATGAGAGGGATTCCCCTGTTTTTTAAAAAGTCCTTTATTTGCAGCCCTTCTTCTACAAAATATTTTGTCGAGGCATTCTTTTCTCTTAATTGAACAACTGTAACCCCGCTTCGGACAGCGGCTTTTATTATCTCTAAAGTGCTCCTGCCCCGGGATAAAATTCTATCAGTAACAAGGTAAAGGGTAAAGTCTATACTTTTCCTTTTCACCTTATCCTTGCTTCCTTTTTGAGATCTTCAGGCTTTATTTCATAAAGGCTGTCAAGAAGAGCAATCTGAAAAGCCCCCGGCGTTTCAGCTTTTCTTGCAGCCCACTCTCCGGCCAGTCCGAACATTGCAAGTCCCGCCGCGGATGCAGTTAAAGGATCGTCCTCAACGGAAAGAAAAGCTCCTATTACCGCTGCTGCCGTGCAGCCTGTCCCTGTTACATAACTCAGCAGAGGATGTCCATTGTAAACCCGGCAAGTTCTGCTGCCGTCGGTGATAAAATCAACCCGGCCGGTTATTGCAATAGTAGTATCGAGTTCTTTTGCTATACCGGTTGCAATGTCCGCGGCATCTTCAACGGAGTTTACGGAGTCGACACCTCTGGTTTTAAATCTTACATCTTTTAACGATAAAATTTCGGAAGCATTTCCTTTTATTACCGTTATTTTTACTCTGTCGATTATTTCTCCTACGGAATCGGTTCTTAAGTTTGTAGCTCCCGAACCAACAGGGTCTAGAATAACCGGTATTTTTAATTCATTTGCTTTTTTCCCGGCTTTAATCATGGAGGAGA
>JAADHF010000029.1 GCA_013151965.1 Spirochaetota bacterium | reverse complement strand
GCTTTAATTATCGGTATTATTTTCAGTTATTTAAAAAAAGCAGGAATCAAAAAAGCAAGGCCATATATATACCTGGGAATTGCAGCCGGGATCGCAGGCAGTATTATCGGTGCATGGGCTTTTGAGTCTATTGCAGGCAGTTTCAGCGGCCTCTATGAGCAGATATTCGAAGGAATAACAATGCTGATCGGCGCATTGTTATTAACAAGCTTAATTCTCTGGATAATGAGTAAGGGCATCCGGAATATAAAACGGAAAATTGCTCTGGAAACCTCTAAAAAAAACTATTACGGTCTCTTTTTTCTCGTGTTTATTTCCATACTCAGGGAAGGGATAGAATCCGTAATATTTTTAAATGCAGCAAGTTATGTATACTCCCGGGGAAACCTTACCGGTGCCGTTGCAGGCTTTGTTACGGCAATGGTTTTAGGCTACCTGATTTTTATCGGATTTCTAAAACTCGACTTAAAAAAGTTTTTTTCCTGGGTTAACATAATTTTTATTCTTTTCGCTGCCGGTTTAATTGCAAATGCCGTTCATGAACTGCAGGAAGCGGGATGGATACCGGTATTAATCGAACACGTCTGGGATATAAACCCTCCTGTTATTTCACAGGGAATATTCCCTCTTTTTCATGATAAAGGTTATGTTGGCAGTATGGCGGCAGGTCTTTTAGGTTATAACGGCAACCCCAGCTTAATAGAAGTCACAGCCTATATTCTATACCTGGCCGGTGCGGTATCACTCTGGCTGGTAATTAAAAAGAAAAAAGTTAATGAAAAGACACTCTGACCGGGCTGTCCTTACAGAGGGAAATTTAAAAAAACAGATAGTCCATCTTGCCATCCCGATGATGTTCGGAATGCTGGGTCTTTCGGTTTTTAATATTGTGGATACCATTTACGTCGGACTCCTGGGAACGGAACCCCTGGCAGCACTTTCCTTTACGTTTCCGGTTGTTCTTATCCTTAACAGTATAGCTCTCGGCATGGGTGTGGGAGTTTCATCGGTACTTGCCAGGGCTCTGGGACATGGTGATCATCAAAAGGTCGTAAGGTACACAACAGACAGTTTAACCCTTTCCTTTTTTTTAATCGTCCTCTTTGTAACTGCGGGAGAATTAACAATAGATCCTCTATTCGGACTCCTCGGTGCTAAAGGCGATATACTTAAAATGGTTAAGCAGTATATGCAGGTATGGTATGCAGGTCTGCTGTTTGTTGTCTTCCCAATGGTCGGCAACAGCGCTATCCGTGCACTCGGCGATACAAAAACTCCCGGTACTATAATGCTGATCGCAGGTTTAACCAATATAGTGCTCGACCCGCTTTTTATTTTCGGCCTGGGCCCCTTCCCAAGGCTCGAAATCAGGGGGGCCGCCATAGCAACCGTTCTTTCGCGAAGCATAACATTTTTTGTCGCAATATATGTACTTACTTACAGAGAAAAACTGATTTCTTTTAAGAATGTACTTTTAAGCGAGATGATCGATTCATGGAAAAAAATCTTCTATGTAGGCGGCCCTGCGGCAATAACAAGAATTATCGTGCCTTTTTCAGCGGGTATCATAACCGCGCTGCTTGCATCCGTGGGAGCAGCGGAAGTAGCAGGATTCGGTGCTGCCACACGTTTCGAGCGGTTTGCGCTGCTCTTTATCATGTCCCTGGCCACGGTAATGGCGCCCTTTGTCGGACAGAATTTCGGGGCAGGAAAAATTAAGCGGATTCACAGGGGGATAAATTTCGCATCGCAGATGTCTATGATAACAGGAATAGGGCTTTTAATAATTTTATGGATACTGGCACGCCCGCTTGCCTCCATCTTTTCCAGGGACCCTGCTGTTATTAAGGTTGCGGTAACATATTTCAGAATTGTTCCGATAGCATACGGACTTCAGGGAATCTTTAATATATCATCGATGATTTTAAATGCCCTGAATAAACCGATACATGCAGCACTTCTGACGGTTTTCCAGATGTTTATCATTTATATACCCCTGGCTTTTATAGGTAAGACTTACCTGGGAACTGCAGGTATTTTTGCCGCACTTGCCGTTTCGTATATTATTGCAGGAACCCTGTCCTTTTTCCTGTTGAGAACGGTTATTAATCATCACACTGGAAATATATAATTATCCGTTATGCTTAAAAAGCAATTTTATAAGAACTTTAAAATTACTACCACAAGAGTAATAATGGACGGCACAAACCAGTTCATGAAATTTATCCGCTTATTCATATCATCGAAGCGTTTATCTGCAGCATTAAAACGCTTGTCCATCTGGTGCTGCAGGGACTCGAAGCGCTTGTCCATCTGGTGCTGCAGAGACTCGAAACGCTTATCCATCTGGTGCTGCAGAGATTCGAAACGGTTGTCCATCTGGTGCTGCAGGGACTCGAAGCGCTTGTCCATGGATTCGAAACCCTGCTTCATAAGTTCCGCCAGAGTTTTTATATCATTTTTTATTTCGAGCTGCTGCTTTTCATAACTTTCTTTTTTTACAATATTTTCCGTTAACAGAACTATATAACGGTGGAGTGATTTTTTATTCTTTACCTCAAAGGCTTCTTCCAACTCCTGTTCCAATACTTCTATTATAGCCTGCATTCCGTTTTCCATCCCTAATATATTAATTTAATAAATCAAACTTTACAATGAATAAACACAGAAATTACCCTGCTGCTTTTATTTACCGGTATTTTTTTCTATTATTAAAGATTATCAATGTGCTCTGCCTTTTTAATACTTATTAAAAAAGGCAGGATACATCTTCTACACCTTCGAAAGACGCGACAGTATGTTTTTCAGCGCATCCACAGGTTCCTGCTCCCTATTTAATATCCTGTAGATGCCGTTTGTGATGGGCATTTCTAATTTATGCCGGATTGATAATTTATGGGCACAACGCGTTGCAACAGCTCCCTCCGGTATGTAGCCTAACTCCGGAAGCCTGGAAACAAGGTCGGTGATATTCTTAAAACCCTTAAGCACATTGTTCAGTATTATTTCCCGCCCGAACCTCCTGTTTCGTCCGTATTTGCTCCTGCAGGTAACATCGAGATCGCCCACCCCGGCTATGGAAGTAAAGGTTTCCGGATGCGTCGAGCCGAGCGCCTGCCCTAAAATCTGTATCTCGTTTAAGCCCGCCGCAAGGAGAAGCGATTCGGTATTATCACCGAAATTATCGGAGAATTCCTTTAACGCATCCAGGATTCCAAAAGCTATGGCAATAACATTCTTAAGTGCCGCACTTACCTGCACTCCTGTAATATCCAGAGAAGGGAAAACAATTAATTCTTCGGATGCAAGGAGCTTGCGGAATTTAATTGCATTTTTTCCGTTTCTCGATGCACTTATAAGCCCTGTGAGTTTTCCGCGTGCAACTTCTTCCGCGTGGCTCGGCCCTGAAATATACACAAGATTGCCGGTGTAAAAACCGGGGAGATAACTCTCCAGAACATCCGTCAGCAGCCGCACTCCCTTATCCGTTTCTATAAATCCCTTTGTTAAAACTCCAATAAAGGCTTTCCCTTCCCGTACATTTAAAGCATTGAGTATCTTTTTAGCTGTTGCGAGAATAAAAAGAGAGGGTACGGCAAAAAGAAGAAAATCCTTGCCCTGTGCAACCTCTTCCGGTGATGTAAAAGCTCTTATTCCATCCGGCAGGGTAACGCCGGAAAGATACTTATTCGTATGATTGTTGTTAATACTATCTTTAACCTCTTCCTCGAAGCTCCAAATATCCGTATCGTTTCCTTTCTCCTTTAAGACTTTTGCAATTGCCGTCCCCCAGGCACCGGCTCCGAAAATTCCAACCTTTAAAACCCGTTTCATGCTTTCTCCTGTTTGATTAATATCCGTAATATCCTGATTATTTAATTTTATAATAGATGAGGTTCCGGAACAAGTGGTAGATATTTTATGCTGTTTCGTTATAAAATCAAAAAAAATGACAGGTGAAAAAAATTTTATAAAAGAGCTCCTTGGTTCCACTATTTTCCGGAGAGCTGTTTCTTATTATAAAAACGGAATGGTTATAAACAGCTATTCCGAATCCGGAAGAATAAATGCGGTAGTAAGAGGCTCCGGCGGCAACAGATATACGGTGGAAATACTGTTTAATTCCAACGGCGATTTCGAAGAAGCCCATTGCAGCTGCCCCTATCCATACTACTGCAAGCATATAGGAGCCGTTCTTCTTAAATTCATCGATGATAAAACAATCTACCCCGGTATCGGAGAATATCAGGTAGAGCTCAGCCTTACCAAAGAGTCTGATGAGGATTATAAAAAAGAAGATAAGATTATTCCTTTAAAGGATGACGGCAGGATAAACAGAGATATTTTTAACGGCCTTATTAATCTTCCCTTTTCAGAAAATAAAGATAAAACGAAGAACAATACAAGGTTTAGACTCGTATTTACAATAGAAAACATGCAGACCGGCTTTTTTTTCGGCGAACAGCACTCGCCGTGGGGATTAAAACCGGAGTTACAATACATAAAAAAGAACGGTACTCCGGGAAGGTTGGAAAATTACAATCCGGATAAATTAACAGAACCTATAACGGAAGAGGAAAAAATTATCCTGTCCATTCTTAACAAAAATGAAGATAAACAGGCCCTTTTCGATTATTATATCGATTATTTTGTTTCCAATCCCTCACTTGAACTTTTTATTAAAAAGCAAAGAGCATTAAGAAATGTATCGTTTGCAGCAATAGAAAAAACCGTAATAAAATTTAAACTGTTAGGTTTAAGAGAGGAAGATCCGGTATTTAATCTTTTTTTTGAATTCTCTGATAATAAAGGGCATATAACAACGATAACTCCTCCTTACAGAACGGCTTCCGCCAGTACTACCTTTTTTATCGTAAATGAGAAGCAGGATATTATCCTCTACAGCAGAAAGAATTTACTCTATAGAAATATAATCAGCAATATGCTTTCCGTAAAACAGGAATACAGCTATTCGGATATTCTTAAATTAAACGATTTTTTTAAGAAGAATTTCCCCGGCCTTATGGAAATCGAATTCCCCGCCAGGCAGATAAGAATCGTCTATAAAAGGCCGAAACCGATAATAGAACTGGAATACGAGTATCCCGGGCTCCGGCTGAATTTAATCTTTAAATACGGAAAACGAACAGCAGCTTATAAAGAGAAATATCAATTTCTAATATTGGACAGCGGGGAAAAAGAGATAGTTACAGCAAACAGGGATAAGGATTACGAAACAAAATGCATCCTTTTCCTTAACAGCTATCTTTCGGCGGATATCATAAAAACCACAAAGGCATCCGACAGACATGCTTCCGATACATTTGTTATTTCGAAGAACATGGATGAATTTTTACTTGAACGGGGAGAAAAGCTTATCTCGGAAGGTTTCGAGTTAAGGAGAAAAGGAAAGAAAATAAGGAAGGCATCTAACCTTGTTTTTACCGCCCAGTGGAATATCGACTGGCTGGATATAAAAACTGAAATAGAAGTTGACGGGGGAGAAGTTTTATCCGTAAATCCCGGCTCCGATATCATAGAAGGATTGTTTCTTAAAAAGGATGACTCATATTTTCTTTTAAGAAAATCGGATATCGAAAAGCTTAAAGAACTCTACAGACACGGAGAACAGAAGCAGGATCGGGTACAGGTTTCCAAATATAATTTCGTTGTTATCGATGAAATATATAAGGACTTAAAGAACAAGAAAGATAAAGAACTTATTAGAACGAAAAAAATAATCGACGGATTAAAAAATTTTAAAGGAATTAAGAAGGTAAGGCTTCCCAATTCCTTTAAAGGCACCTTAAGAAACTATCAGCAGGCGGGTCTTAACTGGCTTTACTTTTTAAATGAATACAAACTAAACGGAATCCTTGCAGATGATATGGGCCTGGGAAAAACAGTACAGGCGCTTGCACTGCTTTTAGTACTGAAAAATAAAAACAAACTTAAGCGGGCACTAATTACTGCTCCTGTAAGCACATTATCCAACTGGATGGAAGAGATAAAAAGATTTACTCCGGGCCTTGCCGTATATATGCATCACGGCCTGCTCCGGCTGAAAGGGAGGAATAGAATAATGGAATCGGACATTACCGTTACCAGTTATCATACATTAAGAAACGATATCGAGCTTTTTAAAAAGATTCCGTTTACCTATTTTATTCTCGATGAAGCACAGACTGCAAAAAACCCGTTATCTAAGATTTATAAAAGCATAAATTTGATAGACACCGAAAACAAACTTTCCCTTACCGGTACGCCTGTGGAAAACAGTACCATCGATCTATGGGCGCAGATGAATTTTTTAAATCCCGGTATTTTAGGGAATCTTTCCGATTTTAAACGAAAATTCTCAAAACCCATAGAAAAAGGAAACAATACGGGACAGAACGCGCTCCTTAAAAAGATGATTTTCCCGTTTATTTTAAGGAGAAAAAAGGAAACCGTACTTAAGGATCTGCCTCCGAAGGAAGAGATAATTCTATATGCAACCATGGACACAGATCAAAGCAGGGTGTACCGGGAGATAAGGGAATACTACAGAGAAAAGGTCAATAAAAAGATCAAAGATGAAGGGCTTAACAAGTCTTCTATCTGTATTTTCGAGGCCCTTCTTAAGCTCCGGCAGGCGGCGATTCTTCCCGGAATGGTATCCGGCCGGTACAAAGATACTCCCTCCTGCAAGTTAGACCTTCTTAAATTAAAGGTAACCGAACTTCTTTCGGAAAATCACAAGGCTTTAATATTCAGCCAGTTCCTGGACAGCCTCTCTGCAATAAGAAAGTGGATACAATCGCTTAAAATCGATTACACTTACTTAGACGGTTCGACAAAGGACAGAGAATTTCAGATCCGTTCGTTCCAGGAAAATAAGAAAAAGCGGGTATTTATTATAAGTTTAAAGGCAGGCGGATTGGGGATTAATCTTACCGCATCCGATTATGTTATACTTTTTGATCCGTGGTGGAATCCGGCGGTAGAAATGCAGGCGGTTGACAGGAGCCATCGAATCGGCCAGAAGAACAAAGTTACAATTTATAAGTTTATAACAAAGGACACCGTGGAGGAGAAGATTCTTAAGCTTCAGGAGCGGAAAAGCAGGCTTGTAAAAGATATAATCACAACGGAAAAATCATTTTTTAAATCACTCGACAGAAGCGAAATAATGAACCTCTTCGAATAGCCCTGCGCACCTCTCTGCCCGGGCTCTTTATGAATGACAGCGGACATAACAGTAATGAATAGATTAACGGAGAAGCGGATGAAAAAGAGCGGGCCGGAAGAATCCAACCCGTCTCTTCTATTATTTCCGAATTGTAAACCCTAAAGCTTTCTGGGTCTATCGTGATAGCCGTATGCTTTTTCCTTAAGCACATCATCAGAGAGCACCGATGCCGACCCTCCCTTAACATGACAGCTTCTGCAGGAAAAATTAAGACCGAGCTGAGAAAGGGCAGTTTTTCCA
Organism: Spirochaetota bacterium; assembly: GCA_013151965.1. Taxonomy (GTDB): domain Bacteria; phylum Spirochaetota; class Spirochaetia; order SZUA-6; family SZUA-6; genus SZUA-6. Next base: position 15,598 of record JAADHF010000029.1, on the reverse strand, counting down.
TCTGCAGTAAACTGACCGATCTGCTCCGGATCGATTGCCATCAAGTGGGTACGGATATCGCCGGTAAACTTAGCAGCGTTCCCTACAGCGCTTTTAGTAACCCGGGGCATGTGGCAGTCTATGCACTTAACCCCTACTGCTTTCATGACTTTAGATGCCTGATACCTTGCCTTTTCGAAATGGCAGTTAACGCATTTAGTACGGGTTGTCTGCTCTCCCGCCTTGCGTAATTGGATTACACCCTTATGCGGATCATGGCAGAGCACACAGTCCAGCACAATATGCTTGCTCTGGAACAGCTCTTCGTACTGCTCATGGTGCTTGATAAACCCGCCGCTGGCATTGACCGCTTCGGGCTCTCCCCGCAAATGGCATTCGCCGCACTGCGCTGAGCTGCGGTCGATCTTCATACTGACGCCACGCGGATTCTCCGCATGCAGGCTGCCCGGACCATGACAACGTTCGCAGGTGATACCCGGCTCCGCCCAGGTGCCTATAAGGCCGGGCAATCCATCCTGATGGGAATCCCGCGGCCAGTCGGAATAGCCCGTTGTATGGCAGGACCCGCAACTATACGGTTTTTTCTGGCCGGAATGATAGGTGGTCCAGCCGGCTTTAGTGCCCACAATGGGATTGGCAAAGTTGTATTGGTTGAGATAGGTGGAATCCCCTTTCGGGCCTGTAATGATGAATCCGTCTTTCCCGATAAAGCGGGCTTTCCAATTATACCCGCCTATCACATAAGAAATATCATTCCAGGTATACCCTTTTGGCAGCTCCGGAAGCGTGGTAAAGGGATACTGCGGGGGTTTCCCGTCCACAACTTTAGTCAGTTTCCACGGATGGCCGGATTTCATGAAAGTTTTATAAATCTGTGAATGACATTTACTGCAAGTCTTTTTACCGACATACTTAGCGCCAGGTTTCCCTTCTTCATACTGCCCCTTGCCGAAGGTGCTGAACGAAGCAAGCATAAGGATTAAGGCCAGGATCCAGAATCTAATCCTAAGTGTTTCCATTAACATCTCCTTTTATTATATTTGTATGCTCGATTAAACAACTTTAATTATTTTACCATACTTATTGTCCATGTCAAGAAAAAGCTTTAACCGCTTTTTTTATTCCCATTTGAGGAATTACCGCCGCAGCCGCAGTTTAATCAGTAAATTACAGCTACGGTTCTTTTTCCGCACTGCGGACCTATTTCCCCTGGCTGTTTATAAATGATATTGCACGATAGCGGATATAAGTGTCGATTCCCCGGTCGGAAGGAATATTTTCGGAAGGGAGAAAACCGCCGGCCATGGAGCTATGCCCGCCTCCGAAACCAACATCTTTAAGGATGTGGCGTACCAGCAGATTGGCTTTGATATCCCTGTTGATGCTCCGTATGGAGAATCTGATACCGGTTTTCCGTATGGAGTAGGCTACAACGATATTGACTCCCGCTATTGTGATAACAAGGTCCCCTGCGGAACCTAGAAGCGAATCGTTGCTGTTATCCAGACGCAGAAATGCAAGCTGGCCGTAAACTTCGACATTCCGGAAGGCCTGTGCATATTCTCTTAAATTTTTAAGAGAGATCTGATTACCCTTTAACTGGTTAATTAAAGCAATGTTGGTAAGAGCATACAGCCTGTAGAACATCTCCACATCGAATTCCGAAATACCGCGGGTAAGATTGTCCGTATCCATGAATATTCCGTACACAAGTGCCGTTGCCACAGGCCCCGGAATATCCACCCCATTTTCCAGGTAGTAGGACGCAATAATCGATGAACAGGCCCCGGCGTCGGGCCTTACATCTTTAAACCGGTAGCCATGATTGCCGGCATATTCATGGTGGTCGATTACGGCAACCTCATCCGTTATGAGATCGGTAATATTGCTGTTAGTCTTCTGGGCATCCACAAGTACAGCCCAGTCCTCTTTTCCAAGCGTTACAATATCTCCGGAATGTCTCATATCTATACTGAAAAGGTCGAGCATTTTAAGCGAGTTTGCTTTCTCTATGGTATGTTCGTACACAATCTGTGATTCTATTCCCCGTACACGCAGCAGATGCTCAAGCGCATAGCACGACGCTATGGCATCCGGATCGGGGACATCGTGGGGCTGCAGGAATACCTCATCGGGAGCCTTTTTTAAGAGATTAACAAGTTCATCGAGTTTCGTCATACCTATTAGCGTACCTTTCCGCCGCCCGTCCATTAATAGACCGCTGCCACTTTTAATGCTACAATACTATAAAAGCGGGAATTTATCAAACTGCTTTTATAGTTAACGGATAAACAGAGTTAGTTAGCATGTGTAATGAAATAGGATTGTGCTGTCTTGCCTTTCTAAAGTATTTCTAATTCTACAGCTACAGCCTTAAGTTTTAGATTTGTGGTATAATTTTACCACACTTGGGGGAGGCCTTAATAAGTATCAAATACATGCACTTGACGCTTTTCCCTTCGCTGTGATGGCGCAAGTGATCGCGTCTTAAAACACCCAAAAAGTACTTGTAAATTATAGTAACTCGTGTTACAGTAAAATACATTACTATAAATAAGCAGGATATATGAAATTCTATGACCGTGAAAAAGAACTAGATTTCCTTAAAAAACAATATGTACAAACCGATAGTTCATCAACAATGACTGTAATTACAGGGAGAAGACGTATTGGTAAAACATCATTATCGTTAAATTATGCAAAGGACAAGAAATATATTTATCTCTTTGTATCCAAGAAAAGTGAAATATTGCTCTGTGAAGAATTTATAGAAACTATCAAAATAAATTTTAATATACCTATTATTGGTGAGATTAAAGATTTCAGAACAGTATTTAACCTGATAATGGAAATTGGAAAGAAAGAAAAAATAGTAGTAATAATTGATGAATTTCAGGAATTCTATAATATAAATCCATCAGTATATTCTGATATACAAAACATTTGGGATCAGAATAAAGATAAGACCAAAATCCATTTGATTTTTATAGGTTCAATATATTCTTTAATGATAAAAATATTTAAGAACAGCAAAGAGCCTTTATTTGGAAGAGCTGACAGGATAATGTATATAAAGCCATTTCATCCTAAGGTGCTTAAAAAAATCCTTCAGGACAATGGGAAATATACAAAAGAAAATCTATTTATAAATTACCTAATAACAGGAGGTGTTCCGCGATATCAAGAAATATTGTTAAAAAATAATGTATTCACAGAAACTGAAATAATCGACTATTATTTTGATGAAAATTCATCATTTATAGATGAGGGAAAAACAATATTGATTGAAGAATTTGGTAAAGAGTATGGAACATATTTTTCAATTTTGGAATTATTATCAGAGGGACGTACATCCAGAAGTGAGATAGAATCAATACTGGAAAAAAATATCGGAGGATATCTGGAAAAATTAGAATCAGATTATGATATTATCTCAAAACGTAAACCAATTGGATCAAAAACAACCGGACGTGTACAAAAGTATTTTATAAAAGATAATTTTTTGAGTTTCTGGTTTCGATTTGTCTATAAATACAGAACGGCCATTGAAACAGGAAATTTTAAATATTTAAAGAAATTAATAGCTACCCATTTAAGAACATATAGCGGGCCGTTTCTTGAAAAACTGTATCATGAGATATTAAAAGAGACAAATGAGTATAATGAGATAGGCAATTATTGGGAAAGAGGTAATAAGAATGAAATCGATATAGTTGCAATAAATGAAATAGAAAAGAAAATACTTATTGGGGAGATAAAGCTTAACAAGGATAAGATAAATATGAATGCTCTAAAAATGAAGTCAGAAAAACTAGTTAATAAGTATAAAAACTTTACTATTGAATATGTCTGTTTAGGGATGCAGGATTTAGAAAAATATATATAGAATTTCGTGTCCGGAAAAAGTCGTCTGTAACCGGTATTCCATAATCTTTTTTATTTTAGCACCATTTTAAGGCTCTTGTCCCGGTATGCTAATCCGAGGATATAAGAAAGCCGTTTTCTTTTAAGACCTGGCGGATTTTTTCCAGTTGTTCCGTAGAAACGGCTTCGACAGTGTGCAGGTGGATACCGTCGGAAAGCGCCAGAAGCGGTTTTGCATACGAGGTTTTCATCCGTGCAAGAAATCTTTTAACATCCGAAAGCGACTCGACCTGGATGTTTCCCTTTATCTCTCCATACAGAGGATGTTCGACGATAACATTAATAATTTTTCCTCCAGCCCGGACAATAAGAGAAAGTTCCCGTTCGATATCCTCAGACGAGTGTTTTACTGCAAAAAGCGCCCGGCTGCCTTTTTTGGTTCCGATGGCATATCCCTTGTACGTAGCCTCTATTCTGTGTCCCATTGCCCGAAGTACAGCAATGTCGCGAATAATTATCTGCCTGGATATGCCCAACTCTTTTGCGAGCTCAGAACCGCTGACGGCACCTTCTCTACTCCGAAGAAGATTCAGGATATATTCCTTTCTCTTCCTGCTTTCCATTAAATACACCCCCGTTGTAATATTCCGCTAAACTCATAAGTACAAATATAGCTGCGGATACTATTCCTGTCCACACACCCGGCCACAGGCCAAGCGGCTTCCATCCGGTTGAGTACAGTACAACAGTTACAATGCCCCCGATAAGCGTGCTTACAATAGAAGCATTTTTCGAAGATTTTTTCCAGAAAAGGCCTATGTAACTCGGAGCCGTAGCTAAAAGACCGGCAGAAGACATTACGGAAAGTTCCACAATTACATTAAAGCGGCCCAGAGAAAAGACAAAGGCCGTTATGGTAATAATGAGGATAACCGCTTTCCCGAACAGTATGCTCCCGTGTTTCTGCTGCCCTCCGGAGAAATCAACAGCGAACATGGAACCCAGTGTCAGGGCTATGGAATTAACAGTGGAAACAGAGGCTGCAACAATTCCCGTAAACACGAACAGGGCAAGAATAACGGGGACATTAGTAAGCAGCAGCGATGTAATCGTATCGCCCTTTTCCATGGCCGGGAAAATAGATCTTGCAATAAAACCGAGATTGACCACAATTATTGTGTATAAAAAGCCAAAAACCGCAAATCCCAGTATCATGTTTTTTAAACTCTTTCTGTCACGCGCAATAAACATCCTCTGGGAAACCTGCGGATTTGTCAGGGCAAAGAACATCCACGGTATGGAAAGGCCTATGAATTTCATGTATGGAATTTTATCCGCAGAAAGCAGACCGGTATGTTCCCTTTCCAATGTCCCGAAGAAGGCTGAAAAACCGTTAAACCTGGTGCGGATCAGAAACAGAACCAGGATAACCGACGATACGAACATGATAAAAGCCTGGAGAGTATCCGTCCATGCAACAGATCTCATACCCGCCCACAATGTAAATGTAAGGATTATAATCAGGGCTATTAATACAGCATAGACGTAAGGGATTCCCGCAAGTCCCTTAAGAAGATAACCGATGCCCGTAAACTGGACAGACATATACGGGATGAGCATTAAAAATGAATAAATTGTAATGAATTTACCTAAAAAGGCGCTGCCGTAATATTTCCTTAGAAGTTCCGCAGGCGATATAACATCGTAACGTTTCCCGAGTTCCCAGAACTTCGGTGCAAAGTACAGAAGAAGGAGAACCGTACTTACAAGGTAGGTAATTTCGAACCCGAACGCTCCGACGCCTACGGCATAAGTCATGCCTACAAGGCCGATCATCATAAAGGAACTGTACGTAGTTGCGCTGTAAGTCATTGCCGCAATAAAACCGCCGATTTTCCTGTTCGCTATAAAATATTCGGTTAATCCTCTGCCTGTTTTCCTTTTTGCGAAATACGAAATAAGACATCCCGCGGCAAACCATATTCCCAGGACAGATAATACAATTAAAGTGTTCATTTTTTTACTCCGCAGTAAAGCTTAACGCTATTACAGACAGAGGAAGAATAACCCAGAACAGGTATGCGCCTGTAATGCGCGGCGGCAGTAAAAACGGTATGCTGAAGTTAACAAGCATTACCGACAGGTAAAGAAAAATAAACAATCTTTTGCCTATAAAACTCTTCTTTATTCGGGAATCCATTTTTAAACTCCTCTTACTCGATATAATAACTTTAGTATATTAACATGTATATACATGTTAATACTGATAGTACAGGAATATTATATTTTTGTAAAGGTTTTTATGGTCCAGAACCCGGTACTTATAGCTCTGCAAGGTTTTTGCGATACTGTAAGGTTTTTGTAGAACTTTATGCTTTTACAGGATGCAGAGTATCGAACCGGACTCCGGATTTATTATAATTTCGCTGTCTATAGATTCTGCGGCAACATCTTTAATATTATCCTTATTGTCGAGGATAACCGATATTTTACCGGGCTCTATTTTACAGGAAAAAGCCGCCGCCGATGTTAAATCCAGCTTAAACTTGCTATCAAACCGGATCCTAAACCTGTTTCCGGTTCTGTATATCGATATTACGGTATTATTCAGTATAAGATTTTCTACCGAAAAACGGTCGAAACGTGTTGATAACGGAGAAAACCGAAAGCCGTAAACTTCGGGCTCTATCCCCGCGACATGCCGGAGAATCATATCTATATAGAGTGTGCCCCAGCCCTGGTAGGAAAGCCCTGCTCCTTCTCCTGTCTGCGAATCGTAGTACTCATAACAGTTGTCATTAGCTATTGTAGTGCTTAAAAATCTGTCGAGGATTTCCGATGCCGCTTCCGGATGATGTTTTTTTAACCCGTAAATAATCGTCCATGTTATCTGGGGCCAGTTTGCACCTCTCCAGAAATCATTACTGCTGTACACAGGTTCCTTAATACTGACTGTCGGCACAGGACAGGCTGTTAGGAATTCATCTTCCGCAAGAAGATACCTGTTTACAAGCTCTTTTTCTCTTTTCTCTCCGGGTATGTCCGTAAGCAGCGGGAAAAGCCCCGCATGTGTTTTTACCTTTACCTTTTCGGTGCTCCCCGAATGCAGGTCATAGTAAAAAGCATCCGCCTGGTCATACATAAGGGTATTCATGGACTGTCTGGTTAAATCCATATGGTCTTTAATGTAAGACGGAGCATCCAGTCCGAGCTCCCCGGCAGCATAAATTAAACTGCCGCGGAGAAGATAAATCAGTACATTAAAATCGACTTCTTCCAGGAAAGGATCCAGAACACGGTTTTTTGCAATATGGTCGAGCCTCGGACTATTATCACAACCTGTTTCCCAGATATTAGTAACACTGGAAAGACCTCTTTTTTTAAGATCACGATACAGCCATAACCAGTTTTCGTAACGCAGGAGGGGTTCGTAAAAAAACTTAAGGTATTCCTTATTGTGGAATTTCTTGTAGATTTCCATCCATGTAATGGCGATAACAGGGGGTTGAGTCGCTGTTGTGGAATTGCCGTCGGATTCCATCCATTCCCTTCCGTTTGCCGGAAAAAGAAATAGTTCGTACGGTATCATCCCCGAGTTGTACTGACTGGTTATAAAATTTTTCATCTCATCTTCCGCCGGGCCGCTGTCGTTAAGCCACAGCCACGAAAGTGCATGATAAGCCGAATCCCAGAAGAACTGGTTGTAGTAATGAAACTTGTTTACCGAGGTAAACGGATACGGCAGTCTCGACCCGCCGAAGTTTGTTTTTCCTGCACTTAAGATATACCAGCTGGTATAGTATATCCGCTCCAGCTGTTTATTATCGGATTTAAAAGAAGGAACCCGGTCGAACAGGGCATTAAGCGACTCTTTTTTCTTAGATTCGAGACTTTTTACATCTGAATCGTTAAAGTGTAAATTATTATCCTTTACATCGATGATTTTAAAGGTCATGCCGAACTCCAGATGAGCAGGCTCCCCTTCATTAAAAATAAGCGGTATGGTTATGCAGTATAAAATATTGCGCGCCTTTACTTTTTTTTGGCCTTTTCCGTAATCTCCGGTACGGTATTTATTTTCGACCCAGTAGTTGTAACGCTTTTTTAAATTAAAACTTGAAAAATATTCTTTTTTACCGACTTCTTCATCACTTATCCTGTTTAAATAAGCATTCCCGAAAGCTTCCGTAGAAAATATCTTAATTTCGAAACTATCCTGCCACTTTATGGAGATAGTATGACGATCGACAATCTGTCCTGTTATCTGTTTCCTCTGATCCCAATGATAAGGGACTCCCTGCGGTGAAAAGAGACAGGCACCCGAAATTCTTAACAATTTACGTACGGAAGAATTATCCTGTTTACCTGACTTTCCGTATCCTTTTCTGCCGTAGGAAAGATCGATTTTGAGTAAATCATCATAAAGAACCTGATGTTCCCTGATGGTAACAGTTTCATTTTTAAAATCTTTACAGACACTTAAGGGAGTTATTTCCTCATTCGAACAGGTTAAGGATACCGGGCTCATATCCTCATTTAACAGCTCTATTTCCGCAAGAGGCTGAAATTGTACAATCGAGGATAAAAACACACCTGCCGAACCCAAAAAACCTGTATTCCTGCTTTCGTCGATGGCTATCATATTGCCGAATTGAGATTTTAATGCCCGTAAGTGATCGAATTTCCATTTTTCTGCCATTTATAAAACCTTATAATGATTAAATGAGATATATACCGTATCGAATAATTTGAGTTTTTCTCTTGTCTCGATTAATATCGTGTCTTTTTCCCCGATTTTTACAAAATAACGGATTATATTCCCTAAGTAAAACTGTTCTACAACTGTTCCGCAGACATGCCATGGGCCGGTTTTTGAGGTAATAAGACATTGTTCCGGCCTGACCATAATAACCCCGGCACTGTCTTTTAATGAATCGATCTTAATCTCTATCCCGCTGCCGGCTAAAAATACATTCTCACCGGTTACCTTTCCCTTTATAAAATTTGCTTTTCCTATAAAATCAGCAACAAAATTATCTTTTGGGTCCTCATATATTTCCTCAGGACTTCCGATCTGTAAAATTCTGCCTTTATTCATGACAGCGATTCTGTCCGATATTTCCAGAGCCTCTTCCTGATCATGGGTAACGTATATAACTGTAAACCCCAGGCGCTTCTGGATTTCTCTGATCTGCTTTCGCAGACTGACCCTTAACTTCGCATCGAGATTACTTAAGGGCTCGTCCAGCAGCAGCATCTGGGGATCGATCACGATTGCTCTTGCGATGGCCACCCTCTGCTGCTGGCCCCCGCTAAGCTGCTCCGGGAATTTATTTTCTATGCCCGGTAATGAAACTATGTCCAGAACCTCTTTAACCTGTTTTTTAATCTCCTGCGCAGGTATTTCTCTTAACTTAAGTCCGTATGCAATGTTCTGCAGAATCGTCATATTGGGCCAGAGCGCATAATTCTGAAAAACAAATCCTATATTTCTTTCCCACGCAGGCAGATGAATTATATTCTGACCGCCGAAGCTTATGCTGCCGCTGTCCGGGTTTTCGAAACCTGCAATTGTCCGCAGGAGCGTAGTTTTACCGCATCCGGACGGACCAAGCAGAGTAAAGAATTCTCCTCTTTTTATATGCAGATCTATATTCTGAAGAGCTTTTAATTCCCCGAAACTTTTTTCGATCTTCTCTATCCTGATAGAGGTGGTTCTGGTTGATTTAAATTGTTTCAATTCTTCTTTCCTTCAGCTTTCGTGTGTTAAGAGTGATAAAATAAAGAGGCAGATAGAGCAGTAACATCAGAATTACAGTCATAGATGCCGCTATTCCGAAATCCGCACCGGCCTCGATTGTATTCTCGAATATTACCGCGGTCATGGGCTTCCAGGGCGGACGGTAGAGCATTATGGTGGAGCTTAGTTCCGTCATAATCTGGAGAAACGAAAGACTTACCCCGGAAATTATTCCTCCGAGCATCATAGGCAGAGTTACCGTCGAAAAACTCTTAAACGGAGGAGCTCCCAGACTTTTGGCAGCCTCTTCCAGAGCCGGGTGTATCTGGTAAAGGGAAGCTTCGGAACTTTTTACCGAAAACGGCAGCTTTCGAATAAAATATGCAAGCACAAGAATAAGCCATGTTCCGGTAAGAAGGACCGGGGGCTGATTAAAGATCAGTATAAACCCCAATCCAAGGACAGTCCCCGGAATAAGATATGGAATCATTACAAGAATACCAAGGAGGTTAGAGATTACAGGGTAACGTTTTCTTACAATAATATAGGCGATTCCGATCCCGAAGATAAAATCGAGGAATGTTGCTGACAATCCCAGAAAAAAACTTACAAAAATTGCATTTAAATCAGATACAAAGAGTTTTGTATAGTTTCCCATTGTAAGGATGCCTGTTACAATACCGACATTCCATTTAAGAAAAGAAAGAATAAACACGGTTATATGCGGCAGAAATGCAAAAAAAGCAACCGTAATGGTAAACATATAGATTAAGGTTTTCATTTTGCCCGAGGGCTTAAGAACCGAAGGTTTGGATGTTTTAATCGATGCATAAGCTCTGCCTGCCAGGTATATCCGCTGGCCTGTAAGAATTAATGTCGAAACAAAAATCATCAGTATACTTCCCGTACTTGCAATCGAAGGATTCGAGCCGACCTCGCTCATGTACTCTTTATAAATAAGTACGGGAAGTACATTGAGATTTAACGATATGATATACGGAGTTCCGAAATCGGAAAATGCAGCCATCATTGCAAGGTAAAGACCGGTAATTATTCCCGGTAATGCAAGCGGAATTTCGATTTTTAAAAGGGTTTTCCTTCTGTCCGCACCAAGGCTGATGGAAGATTCCCGGAAAGAACTGTCGAGGGATGTAAAAGAATCATAGGACAACAGGAAAATAATAGGGAAAACGAGCCATATTATAACCCATATTACGCCGTGAATTCCAACTATAGTCCAATGCAGTCCGAATATCCGTGTAATAATTCCATAACTTCCCAGCAGCATTCTCCATGCATAAGCACCGAGGAAGGGTGGAGAAACAGAAGCCATTGTAAACAGCACAAGGATAGTGTTTGTCCCGGGTATGGAATACCGCGAGAGAAAATACGCAAGGGTTATTCCTATTAAGGCTGCAAAAAATGTGGAAACAACGGTTACTATCAAACTATTTACAATTGCCTTTACATACCGGCTGCGTGTTAAGAATACAAGATAATTAGTTAGAGTGTAGTGTTTCTGTCTGTCGATAAAGGATAGAAACGCATTACGTGAGTAGTTTAAACGAATGGAATTATTCGAAATCTTTGTAATGAACAGCGGCGTTACTTTTTTCTGTGTGGAAAAAAAGGAAGAAAAAACCTTCTGCCGGATATTAAAGCGGCTGCCGCGTACTTTAACTATTACAGTTCCGCCGGAACGTATCGAGGCTTTAAGAGGCTTATCTCCGCCTGCAGATAAAATGAGAGATCCGGATTTCTCTCTCCGTATGCTGAAATAATATATCCCGTTACGGGATATGTAATACAAATTCGGACCCTTGGTTTCGACATCGTATCCTTTTACCGTTTCTTTAATAAGGCTGATAGTTCCGGCTTTGCTGTCTGCTTTAAAATCGAAAGCTCCGCCCTGCTGTTGTACGGAGGTACGCGCAATCCAGATCTGAGGAACAATGATAAGCCCGATTAGAATTACTAACGCGGCTGCTGTAAAGATTCTCCATGGATCCTTTATATTACTTAACAATCTTATCCTCATTTTATGTTTTATCCGAATTGATTTATTTCCCGGCACCTGTTTCCGGCATCTGTTACCGGCACTTGTCCCCGGCATCTGTTTCAGGTATAGATTTCCGGTACAGGTTTTTATCCTATACCGGAAATGAAGTATTATTCTTATTTTTTTAAAACTTTATTTTCCGAGTTCTTTAAGAATCTTGTTGAATTTAGCAGTTACAACAGTTCTGGGCTCGGATTCGGGGTAAAGCTTAAGATCGCCTAATGCCGGAAGTCCCTGAGGCGGTGATACATCTTTTCTGGCAGACCGGCGTTTTATTGTATTACGTGCTATTTCCGCAACAGGTTTGCTTCCGAGAAAATCGATAAAAGTCTTTCCGAGTTTCGAATGAGGAGCTCCCTTTACCAGGCCATAAGCATCGATCTGAACAGTAACAACATCCGAAGCATAGATCATTTTAACCGGCTGTCCTGCCAGTTCCCACTTGATGCCAAGATCCTCATTAATAAAACCGACAGGCACCTCTCCGTCCAGAACGGCTTTAAACATAGCATCGGAGCCGGGTGTTACCTTAGAGTTCTTAACGAGTTCTTTTACAAAACCCCATCCGTAAGCATTCGAAATTCCCGATACGATTGTAAATCCCGTTCCTGATTTGTTCGGGTCGGCAAGTGCAATTCCGCCTCTTTCTTTCCATACGGGATCGGCAAGTTCTTTGATGGTTTCGGGATATTCCGCCGGTTTAAGACGCCTTGTGTTTACAAGAACAGGCTGACAGAGAATAGAAAAAGGATGCCACTTATTATTGGGATCCTGTTTGATCATATCTTTGTCATTAGCCGCTTTATACGGCGCAAAAAGATCGGCGGCGCTTTCGAAAAGAATAGTGGAACCGCCCCACATGACATCCGCTGCAGGATTGTTTTTTTCCGCACGAAGCCTGGAAAGAAGTTCTCCGGTTCCGGCTTTGATAAGTTCGACCTTAATATCGGGGTATTTCTTATTATACAACGAAACAATAGGCCCTGTTATTTCCGCACCGTGCGGTGAGTAAACAGTAAGGGAACCGCTTAGCTTTTCTGACTGTCCGGCAGCAAATAAACCGGTTAAAGATACAGTGCAGATAAGCACAAAGGATAGAAAAATCTTTTTCATACAATCACTCCTTTTGATTATGGTATTATCCATAATTAATCATGGATATACTCATATTACAATGTTAACATTTCCTTTGTCAATTATATTTTTTAACAAAATAATTCTTTTTATCCTTTAAAGCATATTGTCTAATGCTTTAACCGAATATACCGGTTTATTATTAACTTTTAAAGGGCTATAGAAGTGACTTACTTTTTTAAATAACGTGTTGCTACATTTCCAAATAAGGATTATTTTGAACATATCAGTATTTTTATCATTAAAGAAGAGGAAATCATTGCCGGATATAAAATATAGACATCTAAAAGAAATTATAAAGGCGAAAATTGCAGAAGGACTCTGGCTTCCGGGGAGCCGTATTCTTCCCGAAAGGAAAATTGCCGAAGAATTTCAAATCAGCCGTGTAACGGTAAAAAAGGCTATCTCCGATTTAATAAGCGAGGGATTATTAGAGCGGCTTTCGGGCAAACGCGGGGCGTTTGTCAGGGAATATGAAAATGTATTGGGAAACAGGCGTCTTATCGGAGTCGCAATCGACGATGCAAGTGATTTTTTCGGCGCGACATTGCTCCGCGGAATCGAAGACTATCTATGGGGACGCAAATTCCTTACGGTAATCTGTAATGCAGACCGCAATTTCGAAAAAGTGGAGAAATACTTTGAGTCTTTGTTTGTGAATAACATAAGCGGTGTTATTTTTTCACCCGTCATCGATAAGGGATATGTTAAAAATAATCTAAAAATTATTAAATTTCTCGAACAGAAAAAACTGCCCTTTGTATTGGTCGACCGCTACATTCCCGGGGTAATGACAAACCAGGTGGTAAGCAATCACCGTGAAAGCTCCAAGAATATTATAAAACACTTTTTTAACATGGGATATAAACGAATCCTTGTCGTTAAAGGACTTAAATGCAGCAGCATGGACGACCGTCTTCAGGGATATATGGATGCACACAGAGAGGCAAATATTCCGGTTGATGAGAATCTCATTATCCGTGTAAATGATAACCTTATCTATAAAATGAAATATCCGCATGAAATGGCTAAAATGAAGGATCAAATTAAGAAAGCCGGAGATTTTAACGTTTTTTATGCACTTAACGGGAGAATTCTGAATGCCGGCATATCGATTCTTAAATCGCTTAATGTACAAATCGGCAAAGACGTACAGCTTGCCGTACACGATTTTATTTCGAACCCTGTTCCGCCGTATACGGATAACATACCGCATATCGTGCAGCCGACTTATCAAATGGGATTAAAAGCCGCATGGGTTCTTCTCGAATCCATGAAGATGCCGGAAAACGGAACCGTACAGGTTACCCTCCGGTCGAAACTTATTATTTAGATTTTATCAATTGATCTATAGTTGGAATTCACAGCGTAATGCGGAAACCAGTTAATCCGCCTATACCTTACTGCTTTACCTCTTTAAAGTTCAGTATATCCATGTAATCCCATTCCCGATAACTCATGGCATAAAATCCTTCTTTCGTGCAAAGATTTACCAGACTTTCCGGCAGATATACACTGGCAAAAATGGGTACAAGTTCTTTATCTCTATACTCGGAAGCCATCTCTCTGAATATCTCTATAACCCTGTTAAAATCATTTATATCCCTTACAGTAGGATTGCTTTTTACATCTACCAGGTACACCTTCTTCTCTGTTACGGCTATAACATCGAACTCTGCCGACTTATCTCCTCTCCTTACTTTCCTCCGTATATACATGTCATAGGGCTCTTCTTTAAAATACTTCCTTATTACAGGTGCCGTTGCCGGAAACACTATATCCTCGATAAGGGTACCCATTTTGTTGGCAAGGTCCCCCCATTTCTTATTCATATCACGCCTATCCTGCTTCGCCTCCTCCCTGTACTTTTGCCCTTCAGCTTTAAACTCCAGCATCTCGTCCTTGAAGCTCCGCATTTCGTCCTTGAAGCTTTCGACACTTTCCATAAACCGGTTAAGAGTTTTTTCGGTTCTTAGCTGTTCTTTTGCTATTTGTTTAACAAGGTACTCGAGAGATTCAACCTTTTCTTTAACTTCCGAACTCATAAAACTATCCTTTATTCATCTCCCATAATCTACAATAATATAAAATACAATACTTTTCAAATTGATTCAAATAACAGCAGTAATTCATTAATTTTTTCCAACAATAAAAATATTATAAGCCGATTTCCGGCTGGTATTAATTCGTCGATAACAATTTTTTTACAGTTCCGGTCAGGCGGGACGTGTATATTTTCGAGGTTAAATCATGTACAGTTTAAATTCTCCAATAAGGCCTTTGCTTTTTATTAAGGAAGATGGGGGTCTTTTGACAGTTACTTATATTTGCCCATCAAAACACGGTCATTTCATTCTTATAGAAAAGATACTACAATAATATGCTTGATTTTATTGTATTGTTCTACAATAAAATCCATGTTATAATTGTACTATGATTGAGAGAGAAATATTAAATGAAGTAAAAAACTGGCTCCATGAAGACAGAATAATAATAATTAAGGGTGCAAGACAAACAGGAAAGACAACACTACTTCTATATTTAAAATTGCAACTTGAGCAGTCAGCGGAAAAGACAGCATATTTTTCTATCGACAGAGAATTATTTAATCCGCTTTTTAAATCACCGGAACTATTTTTTAAATTTTTGAAACAACAATTCTCTATTAAAAACTCAGAAAGGTTGTATCTCTTTCTTGATGAATTTCAGTACCTTTCCGACCCTGGATTATTCCTTAAAGTACTATTCGATAGTTTTAAAACGAACCTTAAGATAATTGTTTCAGGTTCATCCTCTCTGGA
>JAADHF010000068.1 GCA_013151965.1 Spirochaetota bacterium | reverse complement strand
TGGCTACCGCATTTGTTCTTCTCTGCACAAGCATTATAATCTCTATTTTTCGAAAAGTTTTTCCCTATGAGGTGCGGACCGCTTCTTTTGTAGTGATTATTGCAACATTTGTAACAATAGTGGATCTCTTTCTTAAAGGGAACTACCCGTCTATCAGTAAGGCACTGGGGCCCTATATTCCTTTGATAGTTGTTAATTGTCTAATTCTGGCCCGGCAGGAGGCTTTTGCATCCAAGCAGCCGGTTCATCGTGCTACAGCCGATGCTCTGGGAATGGGAATTGGTTTTACCGCCGCCCTTATTGCTCTCGGCAGCGTCAGGGAACTTTTCGGTTCCGGAACTATATTCGGATTTAGAATTTTAGGCCTTCTGGGAGAAGGCGGCTGGTTCCGTCCATGGGCTATAATGCTGCTTCCTGCAGGAGCGTTTCTTACTCTGGGAACAATGATCGGTGTTATCAATATGTTCACGGGTAAAAAAATTAAAAGACAGTCTGCCGTTAAATAAAGGGGATAAGAAATGAGTGAGTTTCTTTTAATTTTTATAAGTGCTATTCTGGTAAACAACTTCGTACTGAAGTACTTTCTGGGAATATGCCCTTTTATCGGTGTATCCGACGAGGTTACAGCCAGTTTAAATATGGGAATGGCCGTTACCTTCGTAATGACTTTTACAGCACCTGTAGTCTGGCTGATTCATACGTTTATTCTTGCAAGATTCAACCTTCCCTTTCTTGAATATGTCACCGATATTATTGTTATTGCTTCTCTCGTTCAATTGGTAGAGATGTTTATTAAGAAAACCAGCCGGGCACTCTACAATACTCTTGGTATTTACCTTCCCCTGATAACTACAAACTGCGCGATCCTTTTCAGTGCCTTATTTCTGGTTTTGCGCGGGTACAATTTAATACAGAGTATCATATTCGGTTTCGGGTCGGGTATAGGATTTACCCTTGCTATTGTAATTATGGCCGGTATCCGGGAAGAACTGGAGTTTGCCGATATTCCGCAGCCTTTTAAGGGAGCCGCCATTACCCTTCTTGTTGCGGGTTTAATGGCTCTGGCTTTTATGGGCTTTGCCGGGATGCCTTCTGCCTGAAAAAAGAATGGCTGCCGCTTAAAGACCGGAATTTTCGGCCTTTAAGAAAAGGACGGCTGCCGCCTTAAAAAGGGCAGCTGCGGATATGTATTGGTAAAAATGAATTACTTTAAAGTATGATAATTCATTAATTTATCCGCTTAAAACTAAAGGAAATATGTTTTCGGAGTAAAAAGAATGAATACTGTAACCCTGGTAGCTGTATTGAGTATGGCCGGTTTGGGAGCTTTTTTTGCCTTTATTCTGGCTATCCTCAGTAAGAAATTGTCCGTTAAAGATGATCCCCGTGTGGAGGAGATAAAAGCCATACTTCCGGGGGTTAACTGCGGGGCCTGCGGTGTTGCGAGTTGTCAGTTGTTTGCGGAAAGGCTTCTTGCAAAAAAGGTAGCCGTAAACGGATGTGTGCCGGGCGGCGCGGAAGTTGCCGAGCGGCTGGCGGCTGTACTGGGTGTGGAAAGCGGGGAAACGGTAAAAAAGGTAGCCGTCGTGCACTGCGGAGCCGGGCTTAAGGAGAGGAAACTTCGTGCGGATTACCGCGGTCTTAAGACCTGCAGTGCCGCAGTCATGGTAGCCGGCGGGGAATTGGCCTGTACCTACGGCTGTCTCGGATACGGAGATTGTGACCGGTCCTGTCCCTTCGATGCTATCCGCATGGTGGACGGACTTCCGCAGATAGATCTGGTAAAGTGTACCGGCTGCGGAAAGTGTGTAGAGGCATGTCCCCGCGGGATAATTTCCCTGGAAATATGGGACGACAGCTATCCCCTGGTTACTGTTGCCTGCAACTCTCTCGATAAAGGCAAAGTGGTAAGGAAGGTCTGTCCTGTCGGCTGTATCGCCTGCAAAATATGTGAGAAATTAGCACCTGAACTTTTTAAGATAGATGATAACCTTGCCCGGCTCGATACTCCGAAACTTAAGGAAAACGACAACTGGGAAAAACCGCTGGAAAAATGTCCGACTAAATGTATAGTTAAATTAAGCTCATAAATACCGTATGCAGATTGGTATTATAGAGGGTTTTTATGGAAAAGCATGGCAGTGGAAGGCAAGATTCGGCTATGCGGATTTTCTTCGCAGGATAGATTTTGATTTTTATATATATGCTCCCAAAGAAGATGAGTACCTGCGGGAAAATTGGAAAGAGCCTTTTACAGAGGATAAGGCCGGAAAATTAAATGATCTTTCTAAAATATTCCGTGAGAAGGGTGTTAAATGGGGAATAGGACTTTCGCCGTTTAAGGCGTACATTTCCTTCGATGATTCGGTAAAATCAAGAATGCGGAAGAAGCTCGATGAAATAGCTTCTCTGAATCCGGATATTATTTCCGTTCTCTTCGATGATATGAGAGGTGATACGGAAAATATCGCGGCAGTTCAGGTTGAGATTGTTCATTTTATAAGGAAGCATGTTCCTTCGGTAAGGATACTATTCTGTCCGACCTATTACTCATTCGATCCGCTTCTGGATAGTTTTTTCGGGAAAAGACCCGGAGGCTATCTTAAGTACATAGGTGATAATCTCGATACCGGGGTTGATATAATCTGGACAGGCCCCAGGGTGCGCTCCGAATCGATCGATACGGAGCATCTTAAAAAAGTCCGCGAAATATTAAAACGGAAACCCTTTATCTGGGACAACTATATTGCCAATGACGGCGAAAAACATAAAAAGTTTCTGTACATCAAACCGTTTAAAAACAGGGACCGTGATATTTTAAAACATATTTCGGGGTATATGGTTAATCCGATGAATCAGGCATATCTGTCGAAAATCCCGATACTGACAATTAAAGACGAACTGATTTCCGAATACCGGTATGACCCTGAGTATTCGGTCGGGGAAGCGGTAAAAAAGGTATGCGGAAGTAGATATTCGGATAAAATGCTTAAATATACCGGAGACTTTTTAAGCGGGATAGATAATATTCCGGAAAGCCGGAAGAAAGAAATGCTTGAGTATTTTTCCTCCATAGAAGAGGATTGGGCTTATGAGGTTGTTGACTGGCTTGCCGGGAGTTTTTAGGCGGAAGGCGGTCTATTTTATGGCTCCGGCAGAGAGACCGCGTATTATATATTTCTGAAAGAAAATTACTATTACAACCGGCGGGATAATCGCAATTATTGTAGCCGCAGACATTAAATCCCAGTTTACAAAGTATTGTCCGATAAATTCCGTCATAGTAACTGTCAGCGGTTTGGATTTAAGTGTATACGTTAAAACAAGCGGAGCTGCAAACATATTCCATGTACTTAAAAATGAAATTATAGAAACTGCAATTAGACCCGGCATAACCATCTGCAGGCTTACACGGAATAGTGCCTCGATATAGGTGCAGCCGTCTATTCTTGCTGCATCTTCGACCTCCGATGGTATTGCTTCGAAGTAGCCCTTCATAAACCATGTTTCGAAGGGCAGGCGAAAGGTAAAGGACAGAAGAATTAATCCTGTCTTTGTGTCCAGAAGCTTAAGTGCGCTGAACTCGGAGAACAGACCGATAAGAACCGGCCACCCGGGCAATGCAATTATTCCTATAATTAAGTAAAAGAAAATATCATGGCCTTTAAACTGTAATCTCGAGAAAGCGTAACCCAGAAGCGGAGCAAAGAACATAACAAGCGCTGTTGTAATTACGGAGATAATAATGGAATTAAGAATTCCCTTTCTAAAGAGCCGTGATGCACTTACACCTCCTCCGCCTCTGAAACCCTCACCCTTTATTAATACGTTTTTATATGCATCGAGAGTGGGGTGCCGGGGAATCCAATGCGGAGGCCTGGAATAGAGCTCGGTTCTGGTAGATATCGATGAAATTGCTATCCATAGCGGAGGCGCAGCCGACCAGAAGAGTATTAAAAAAATCATTACTGTAAGGAAAATACCGGAACTTAAAGATCTTCTCATTCCGATTCCTTTTTAAAGCTCATTCTGATATATACAAAGGTGAGGAGCATTAAAAATAATCCGACAAGATATGCCATGGCAGAACCTTTCCCGAACCGGCCCATGTCGAAGGTTACTTCGTAGTTATATATCATCGGGGTTTTGGTTGCTTCGTCAAAACCTGTAAGTGCATATATGCCGTCGAATACGCTGAAGGATGCTATTAATGTAAGTATAACGGCGATCCCGCCTATTTTCCGCAGCGAAGCCAGAGTAATATGATAAAAACGCATAACCGCACCGGCTCCGTCCACCCGTGCCGCTTCGTAGAGCTGTTCCGGTATGGACTGCAGTACACCTAAAAAGAGTATTGCAATAAAAGGGGTGTATCTCCATACGAACAGGAAAACTGCAAAGTTAAGAGCGATAAACGGCTGTTTTAACCAGAACTGATAATGTTTTATAATACCTAGTTGAAACAACAGACCATTCAGTGCTCCGTAATCGCCGTTAAATATCCATTTCCATAACTGTCCGTTAACAACAGGCGGAATCGCCCATGGTATTATAATTACTGCCCTTAAGATGCTTCTTCCCGGAAATTTCTGATTTAAAACCATGGATATTGCCAGGGCAATTAAAAGTACTGCGGATGTTGCGATAACCATAAAGTACAGAACCCTTACTACGGAAAAGAGGAAAACCGGATCATTAATGACATTTATATAGTTCTTTAATCCGTAAAATCTCACTCTGGACAATTGCTTTATATTGTACTTTAAAAAGCTGAAACGCAATGACTGAAAAGCCGGATAGTATGCGAAAGCTATAAGTAAAATCACAGCGGGAATAATTATTGTAAAGGCAAGGTGTTGTTTGTTATCGAGCCATACCGAAAGATTCTTTTTCATACGGTTATTCTTTAAAGGTAATTTATTCCGAAGATATGCATACTATGCATACCTCCGGAATTCCAGTGCGGTATTTATTCGTATTCTTTTTTAAGTTTTTTCTGATAAGCGGCAAGCGCTTTTATTGCCTCATCCACCGTCTGCTCTTTTCGTGCAACTCTTATAAGGCTGTTTGTAAGTTCCGTTTCGAATTCTGAAAACCAGGGTGTCGAATAGGGCAGCGTTGTAACGTATTTTGCCTGTTCCGCCATCACTTTGTAACCTTCGATTTTGCCCTGATCGCCTAACTGCTTAAACAGCGATTTTAATGCCGGGAACATGCCGTTTGTCGTATACATAAACTTCTGTGTTTCTTCGGAAATCATAAAATTGATGAATTTAAGCGATGCTTTCGGATATTTTGTATAGCTGGACACTGCAAGTCCTGCGGGAAGTCCCCATGTATAGTGTTTATCAGGCAGAAGAAGATAGGCGGCATTGGGGGCAATTTTTGATTTTTTCGGATTATTGGATATTGCGAGAGACCCCTGCCATGCCTGATGGAAAACAGCCTGGCCTGCCCAGAATGAAGGGTGCGGATTGGGGGAAGTTAAACGTTCCGGAGATATCAATCCCTTTCTGTACCATCCTATTAATCTTTCATAAGCCTTGTAGCCGGGGCTGTCAGGTTTGTCGAAGGTAGGATTCATATCGCTGTCGAACAATTTTGAACCTGAGGACAGAGCGATTAAGTACCATGACCAGTGGCGTATTCCGAAGGCTATGGGATACTTTAATATACCTTCTTTTTTAATTTTTAATGCGGCATTTTCAAAATCATCCCAGGTTTTAATATCCCCTCCATTTAATCCGGCTTTGCCGAGCGTTTTTTTATCGTAGTCTATCATTACCATCTGCTGGTATAGAGGGACGCAGTAGGTTTTGCCGTCGATTTTAAAAGAATCTCTGCCGTATATTTCATTAAAGACCTTATCCTTAACAAGCCCGTCCAATGGTCTTAGAATTCCCGTGCTTTTAAAAACGCCCAAATCGGTTATGCCGACAAAAATTACATCTGCCGGATTTACCTTGCCTGCAGCAGCGGTCATCACCTTATTCTTTAAATCTTTGGATGAGAGTGTCGAGACTTCCACTTTAATTCCCGTTTCATCTTTAAATTTGGCAAGAAGTTCTTCCGAAGGAGCGCCCCAGGAAGGTGTCATATATATCAGTTTAGAGGGCACACCCCCTTCCTGCTGTCCTTTTGCAAAAAGGCTGCCTGTTATGGTCATACCGGTTATTAAAATAACGGCAGTAAACAAAAAAATATTTTTTTTCATAATTAAGTCCTCCTTGTTTTACTATACTTTCTGATGAGTCATTTTGTCAATAATAATTTACGTTAATATTATTTTATATCGAAAATATTTTACACATCGGGGTATTGTACAGTAGAAATTACGGGTACGAAATTTTACCCATGATTATCTTACGGTTCGCCCCTGTGGCTTTCGGAACATTGTTTTTCTTTCTTAAGATTGTCCAGAGTCCCATTAATGCAAATGCTGCAGCTTCTTTAAAATCGGGATCTATACCATACTCATCGCCTGTAACAACTTCGGATTCCGGCAGGTATTTTTTTAATGAGTCTATTATAATGGAATTATGGGCTCCTCCTCCTGTTACTATAACGGTTTCAGGTTTTTCAGGCAGAAAGCGGTTATACGAATCTGCTATCGAACAGGCCGTAAGCTCCTCTGCAGTCCTTATAACATCAGGGGTAACTTTAATGTTATTAAGCTCTTCTTTTAAGAATTTGTTTCCGAATTCTTCCCTGCCTGTAGTCTTCGGCGGTTTTTGCTTAAAGTAGGGGTGTTCCATCCATTTTTTCAGCACATCCTGTAATACTTTTCCCTGTTTTCCGATGAAGCAGTTTTTATCGTATCTGTATTTCCCGCCGGTAAAAATATTTACAAGGCCGTCGATTATCATGTTTCCCGGCCCGGTATCGAATGCCGTTATCGAATCCCCTGTTCCCGGAATCCAGGTCACATTCCCGATGCCTCCGATATTTTGGGCTGCAATATTTTTATTAAGATTTTTAAATAGAATGATATCGAGAAAGGGCACAAGAGGAGCTCCGCTTCCCCCTGCTGCGATGTCGGCTGTTCTGAAATCCGATGCAACAGGTATTCCCGTTTCCTGTGCTATTACGGATGCCTCTCCTGTCTGAATAGTTCCCCTGACCATTTTTCCGCATAATTCCAGCGGATCGGCCACATGATAAATTGTCTGTCCGTGAGAGCCTATAACTGTAATATCATCCGGCTTTAAACCTGTACGTTTTAGAAGTTTTGTAACAGCTTCCGCAAAAAGATAGCCGAGCCTGATATTTAGAACGGCTAAATTGCAGAGAGAACCTCCGGAATCTTTAAATAAACCGAAGATCTGCTTTCTTATACATTCGGGTATCGGGTATGATAGATTTCCGATTGTTTCCAGCGAAACCTTTTGATTATCCAAATCCACCTGTACTGCCGATGCATCGATTGAATCTACAGAGGTGCCGGACATTAAACCGACTGCGGTATACTTAGTTTTTTTCATAATATTTACCTCGTCTTTGAAAATATACTAAAAAATATTTCCAAAATTAGATTTTATTATAGAAAATATTTTTTGTATGAGTTATTATAGGAAAAAGATGAGGATAAATCAATAATATGAATTTACTTGAGGGGCTTACAACCGAACAGCGAAATCCTAACTCCATTGGAATCGATAAAAAGGATACTATTTCTATTCTTAAAATTATTAATGAAGAGGATAAATCTGTTCCGCTGGCTGTAGAGAAAGAAATCAGCAACATTGGTATCGTTGTGGATATAGTGGTAGCTGCTTTTAAAAGAGGAGGGAGACTGTTCTATGTCGGCGCCGGAACCTCCGGGAGGCTTGGGGTCTTAGATGCTGCGGAATGTCCCCCGACATTCGGAACAGACCCGCAGATGGTACAGGCTATAATTGCGGGGGGAAGGGAAGCGCTTGTAAGGGCTGTCGAATGGGCGGAGGATAAGGAAGCAGAGGGCAGAAAAGAGATTGATAAAAGAGGCTTTACCTCGAGGGATGTACTGATAGGCATTACGGCGAGCGGCCAGGCGCCTTTTGTAATCGGTGCGATGAAGCGGGCGCGGGAAATAGGGGCAAGTGTTGTTGCATTAAGCTGTAATGAGAAATCAAAGACTTTTAATCATGCCGGATATATAATACACATAGATGTGGGGCCGGAGATTATAACAGGTTCTACACGGATGAAATCGGGAACGGCTCAGAAGCTGGTGTTAAATATGATTACAACGGCATCGATGATTAAAATGGGCAAGGTTTACAATAATCTGATGGTAGATCTTGTTCCTGTTAATAATAAACTGATCCAGAGATCGAAAAGAATAATTATGCTTGCAGCGGGATGCGATGCGGAAACAGCGGCGAAGGTCTTTAAAGAATCGGGAAAAAAACCCAAAACAGCAATTGTAATGGTTCTGCTCGGTGTAGATAAAGAAACAGCGGAAATTCTTCTTAACGAAAATGAGGGGAGAATAGGGCTGGCAGTCGATGCTTACGGGAAGAGCAGTTAAAAGGATAAGTATTCCGGGACAAATATAACGGTAATATTGATGGAACCTCCCGGTGCCGAAAGGTTGCTTTAAAAATAGTTATCATAAATAGGGTTTCCGGTTGCTGGAATCGTATGTGATTTATTCGATATACTGCCTGTATTAATAAACATGTTACGGTGTAATACTATCCCTGCATCAGGGCGGCAGGAAAACCATTTTTAATTTCCTGACGGGAATGTTTTATCCCGGAAACAGGGTCTGGATGTCGGGAAGGTATCCGGCCCCGCCGATAACGAACACCAGTCCCACTGACAGGCTGAACAATCCGGTTATAAGTGCGATGATTCTGTATAGTTTATGTTTGTTCGATGAGCCGACAAATCCGTACGACCCCATGACCGCCATGATGGTATTGGTTACGATAAGCCCGATAACGAAGGCAAGGATGACGAAGATACCGAATTCCCTGCCTCCGGCGGCATCCGTCCTGCGGGATTCTGCCCCTGCTCCGAGAGCGAGGGTAAAGAGAAATACCTGGGTAGGTGTATTGGCGCCTATGCCGTGAATTGTTCCGATAACATAGGCCGCTGTATTTCCGTATCCGTTTTTAAGTACCTGATGACGTTTCCCGGGAGCTCCGGAGATCTTTGCCGCGATCCGGTCGTAAACCCGCAGTACGGCGTTGGCCAGAAGAGCCCAGCGCGGCAGTATCCTGAAGTCCTTTCCTTTATGTTTATACAAGGCATAGAAAACATATCCGCCGAGTATAACAAGAGTAATGCCCACAACCTTGTCCATGAGAATATCCATGCTCTTTGGCAGAGATATGCCGATAAGCAGCACCCCAAGGGCAAGCGCCGCTACCACGCTTGCATGCCCGGCCGAGTACAGGAAACCTAGAAAAATACCGCGTCTTTTGCTGGTCTGGGTACTGGTAATATCCATAATCGCGGCGATATGGTCCCAGTCCACTCCATGCTTAATTCCGACTATAAAAGCAGTCAGCAGGAGCAGTAGTTCCGGTAAAGTTAACACTGTCATAGACCATCCCTGTTGGTATCCTGTTTTGCAGTTCCCGTAACAGTTTTTTCCCCAAGGGTATCCCGGGGCGGACTGTAGGCTGCATGGACGCCTCTTTGTGTTACGATTTCGAAAATAATAACACGACAGCCAAACCGTGTCAAGTTTTTAGATACGAATAAATTCCTGTTGCCGGAGCGGTTTTTTTAAGCGGTATTTAAGGGGCCTGCTTTAACCGCCGCTGCAGCTTGCCAAAAGCGGCTGCCCTTGACTTTCCCTGAAACTGTGTTATCTTTAAATTATATAGACCCCCGGGGGGTGGTGTATGAAAATATTAGTAATAATCTTTACCGGGTTTTTAAAGCTCCTGAGGCTGTTTCCCTCCCGGTTGTTTTACCGGAAAAGAGAAACGGCAGTCCAGCCATGGTTCCGTTCACGGGTTTCGATGTTGGAAAGGTTAAGGGAGGCGTCGGAATATCAGGGTACGGCAGATTTTGAACTTTCGGCCAAAGAGAGGAAGCGGCGTCCGGCACAGGCCCGTATTTATACAGCTTCGGCCCGGGTGCTAAAGACGATTGCCGATACACTTTGTTTACACTTAGTTACACACAGTCTCCGGCAGCAGACACACCGTGGCCTTCTGTTTATACATGCTCACCGCAAAGTGCCGGGAAAAAGCGATTGGGCTGCACTGATGGAACGTACCACCTCTTTGTACCGGGATGTACTGGTGCTCATAGAAAAATCCAGGGGGGAAACCGGTCTTTTCCCCTTTCCGGTTCCTTTTGTACGCTATGATTTTGTAGGTCCCTTCGAACTCGGAGCAGAGGACCTTTTCGTCCTCCGGGAGGCAGAGCAGAATCTTAATGAGATCTACAGCACAGATCTGCAGCTCGCGCCGGGCAGTCAAAGGGAGCTTCGGGCTCTGGCGGCTCGAATCAAATCAAAGACAGCCACGATAGAGGCTATCATTTCGGAAGTACCCGAGCGTACTCCTGAGCTTCTGTGGACGGCTCGTCTCTACAACGAGATATTTCTCCTATGGTTACTGGCTGCCCAGGAGATAGAGAGCCCCGGTATTACCCGCTCTGTTTCCCTTTCCTCTGCCAGTCTTAACCCTGAGGACATTTTCCTCATGACCGATCCGATTGCCAGAGCCCGCTACGAGCAGGAAGGGAAACTGAGCCTTCTGGAGAACGACATCCGTTACGAGGTCATGCGGGAACAGCCGTGGCAGGAACAGGACCTGGACTATCTGAGGCAGGTTAAAACTCTGGAGATACGCCGTATTATCCACAGGCTGGCCACTTTCTGGAGCATCAGTCCGCATCAGTCTGTTTACAGGGCTTTAAAACGGGGTGAGTTCTGCCTGGCAGGCAAAAGCTGCAGGTTCGAAAAAGGGCAGGACATTGTCTGGGCATGCCCCATGATGCGGGATTTAGCCGGAATAGATGTGCCGGTGCTGATCGGTAACTTCCAGGCTCAAGGGATCAGTAAACTGTGCGGCCAGATGAGAAACGCGATGCTGGGCAGGGGAGTGAGCTTGTTAAACTCAGGTGAACAAAAAGAAGATGTCTGCGGGGAGGATCATTATGAAAACTGATAAGATTTTACAGGAACCTGACATCCGGCTGCTTTCGAAGCTCTCCGGGCTGGGACTCACCAGGAACAACTACCATGCCATATTTCTGCTGCCTGCGGTCTATGTGGCTTTGGCAGGTAATGAGATTACCGAAAAGCAGAACCGGGAGATAATCGGTGCAGCCGGCGAGTTTGGTTTTACAGGCGGAGAGGAAGCCGGTCTTGTTATTAAATGGCTGTCGGAAGGTGTCCGGGAAGACTTGATGGAAGAGGGAATAAGAAAGCTTTTTATGCTGATGTCGACGGCTTCCCGGACTTTCCGGGCTTTCCAGGCTTCCCGGGGCAGGAAGATCCGCAGAATAACTGCGCTTGCAAAGAGGGTGGCAGGAGCTTCTATCGAAAAATCAGGGAAGTACTCAGGCAGGGATACCCTGCAAAGGACAGCGCTTAAGAAAATCAGGGTGATCCTGCAATCGATAAGAGGACCCTGGTGGACCTGGCCGGTTAAGATCATATCCCGGCGTATTTCGAACTGGAAGATCGTGGATGATGCTTCCGGGGTATCCGGTTTTCCTGCCTCGGATCCCTTTCTTTTTACCTCCTCCGGGGCGATCAGGGACTATCAGGCCGGCAAGTTTAACAGGCCCGGCGGCGCTCCGTACCTGCTTGCCGACCTGGAAAAGGATCTGCGGACAGAAGTCATGCGGATGGGAGACTGGAAAGAGGAAGACTTACGTTTCCGTGCTGTTCTGGAACGCCTGCTGGAAGAGGGACTGATCGAAGACACCGGTCTTTACTGGAATGTCAGTCCCCACAGTGTTATCTATCTCATCAATCACAATGTTAAGATCCGCATTCTCGGCAGGGAGTACCGGCTGTACCGGGGAAAGTATCTCGTTTTCCAGTGCCGGATGGCCAGGGATGCACACAACCTGGACGGCCCTTTTATCACAGGGCTTTTTGCCCCTTATTCGGAGTCCATGCTCTGCCGGGAAATGGCTAACAGTATGCTGGGGAAAGGGCGGAATCAGTCCCTTGTTCCGGGGCCTGGGGGCAGAAGAAACGGTCCGCTCCCGGAAATAGATCTTTCCGGAATCCGGATCGATCACTCCGTGCGGGTGATATACTTACTGATCGACACATCGAGCTCCATGTTCGGCAGATCCCTGGAGCAGGCAAAGACCGCTCTTTTCTCTTTTATGCGGCTGATTGTTCCCTCTCCCGGGCTGCGGGTGGCGATCAGAAGTTTCAGCACGAAGCCCGGACGGTTAAAGGGTTCCCTGGTAAAGAGCTATACCCCGGCTGCAAAGGACCTGATCCTGAAAGAGGTAAATAGACTTAAGGCCGAAGGCTCGACTGCGCTTTTTAAGACAGTCAGGGTAGCCCTGGATGACATCCAGAGCAGCATTCGCGATCACTCAGCCTACCAGTCTTTCCTGATCGTGTTAAGCGATGGTCAGGATAACCAGGGTCTGCAGTCCTACGGCTACCGGACAAAAAGCGGAAAGACGGCGCTTGCCGAACGAATGACGGATTTTCGCAATGCGGGAATCATCGAATATCTGCCCATGGCTTACGGGGGACGGATAGAGAGCCTCGAAGAAATCGGCGGGACAGACTTTCGAGCCGGGATAGTTCACCCGGAAACCATCGTTCAGAGCTTTGTCGATATAGGGCAGTACGTAATGATGGGGATGCCCGGCGGGAGCATGGCCGGATTGGGGTAAGGGCATGAACGGCCGTAATCCGGTCGTGGAATAAGGGCAAAATAGCGGTGAGTTATTCTGTCTCATCCGCTTTCTTAAATTCCCAGGTAACGCTTCTCCAGGAAACCGGACAACAATCTACTGGAAACGATTCTTGCACCTATTTCCAGGTTTTTTTCCGGTGTCTTAAGAATTCCGTTTTGTAAACGAAGCAGCCAGGAGTATTTTCTTTTCGGCCCCAGAGCGGACCTGGAGTATTTCTCCAGACCTTCCTCCATGCTGATTTCTCCCTCCAGTATTCTCATGATAATCTCCCCGCACTTTATACCGTACTTTATGCACCTTCTGATACCTTCGCCGGTAAGGGGAAGTGTCTGTCCCTGGGCACAGCCCACTATAAATACGTTATCTACTACCGGCTCCTTAAGGGAGTAACAAAAAAATCCGCCGTGGACTTGCCTGCGGCGTAGCCGGTATCTCTCCAGAAAAACATCCAACCTGGGTAAGAGCTTTCTCTCTCCACTGTAACTTGCAACGCCAAACCTGG
This sequence comes from Spirochaetota bacterium, assembly GCA_013151965.1. Lineage (GTDB taxonomy): Bacteria > Spirochaetota > Spirochaetia > SZUA-6 > SZUA-6 > SZUA-6. The sequence continues at coordinate 9,786 of JAADHF010000068.1, read as the reverse complement.
AAAACTCGCCGCAGGGGAATATCCAGCTTACTCCGTTCTTCATAAATTCCGGCTCATAAAAGAAATGAAAATTTTCTTCTCTATAGGGAACCTCTGTCTCAATACCGAAACTCAACATGTTCCTGTGGACATACCCGGGTTTTAATTTCTCGGCTATAAAGGCTTTCCAGCCTGTAGCATCCACAAGTATCCTGGAAGCGAACTTTCCCCCGGATGTATGAACAACAAATAAATCGTTTTTTTCTATCTTTATCACCGACGCTTTTAAAAATTCAGCGTTTGTTCCGGAGTAAAGCCGGGAGCAAAACCGGAAGTAATCGAAGGTACAGTAAGGTTTTTTAAGATTAAAGTATACTTCCCGCCCGTTAACATGGAGGGAAAACAGGTTGGATATCTGGAGGATAGAATCTTTACATCCTACTCCTTCTATCACATCAAGAGGTGCTCCGCAGGCGGAAATCTGTCTTTTCCCGATATCCGCCGTATCTATAAGAAGAACCTTTCCCTTTAATTTTAATGCCACGGAAAGCCCGGCAAAACTTGCTCCTGCAATAATCACCTGGTATTCTTTCATGGAAATCCCCTTCCGCGGCAGTAACTGCCTTTTTTTTCATGCCGCATATACTCAGCGGGATCTTTATCCCATTACTCTTACTATACTATATCCTCTGCTATTCTTTAACAATTGTTTTTATAAAATAAATATCTTGACAAAAGGGGAGAAGCAATATATCTTATTATACCATACCCCAGGGGGGTATGGTATAATAAGATATGGAGGTGATCTATTATGACTAATGTAAGAGTTACTCTGCCTGTAAGAGGCATGACCTGCGCAAGCTGCGCAAATAAAATAGAGGGAGCACTTAAAAAAGTGGAAGGGGTGGAAAATGCAAATGTTAACCTTGCCACGGAAAAGGCCACAGTAGAAGTACTGTCGGATAAGGTTAAAATTGACAGCCTTATTTCTGCTGTAAAGGAAACAGGCTACGAAGTTCCTTCGGAAACCCTCTCTCTTCCTGTAAAAGGGATGACCTGCGCAAGCTGCGCAAATAAAGTGGAGGGAGCTCTTAAAAAAGTGGAGAGAGTACTTTCCGCCAATGTGAACCTGGCAACGGAAAAAGCCGCCATAACCTATATTCCCGGAGTATCCATCATAAGTGACCTGCAGCAGGCAGTGGCTAATGTCGGATACGAACTTATGGGAATTAGTGAAGAAATGGCGGAAGACAAGAAAGAAGAGGAAGAGGCAAGGAAAATGCGTATTGCCAGCTTCCGCATGTGGGCTGCCTGGGGATTTACAATACCCATTATTACCTGGATGTTTGCGGATATGTTTTTCGGTATTATCTGGCCCAATTCAACTATCTACAATGCAGGGCTGATTCTGCTTTCCATTCCGGTCCTTATCTGGTTAGGACGGCGTACCTATAAAAGCGCCCTTACGGCAGTCCGCCATGGTCATGCCAATATGGACACGCTTATTGCCCTGGGTACAGGTGTATCTTTTCTCACCGGTCCTCTCTTTTTCTTCTTTCCCGTTGCAAACTATGCAGGTGTTTCCGCCATGATTATGGCTTTCCATCTCACCGGCCGTTATGTGGAAGAGAAGGCAAAGGGCCGTGCTTCGCAGGCTATTAAAAAGTTGTTGGAACTTGGAGCAAAAACCGCCTGCATTCTGGTAAAGGGAAAGGAAGTAGAGGTCCCCATCAATGAAGTCCAGTTGGGAGATGTAATGGTGATAAGACCCGGCGAAAAGGTACCCACTGACGGTATAATCGTAGAAGGCGAAAGCGCAGTGGATGAATCCATGGCAACAGGGGAATCCATGCCTGTAAATAAGAAACCCGGCGATGAAACCATTGGAGCCACGGTTAATCAGGAAGGGCTTTTAAAAATCAGAGCTACAAAGATAGGAAAGGACACTTTTCTATCCCAGGTAATTAAGATGGTGGAGGAATGCCAGGGTTCTAAAGTTCCCATCCAGGAATTCGCCGATAAAGTAACCGGTGTTTTTGTCCCGGTAGTACTGGGAATATCGATAGCCACCTTTTTAGCCTGGATTATCTTTCCCGGGACAATGAGTTCCCTGGTACAGATCGGTGCATTTCTTCCCTGGGTAAATGCTAATTTGACTATCATTACCCTGGGTATTGTCTCTACGGTAGCAGTTCTGGTAATTGCCTGCCCCTGCGCTCTTGGATTGGCTACTCCTACAGCTCTTATGGTAGGAAGCGGTATGGGAGCAGAACACGGCATTCTTATTCGTTCCGGAAGTGCAATTCAGACCCTGAAAGATGTAAGAACAGTAGTTTTTGATAAAACAGGAACAATTACCAAGGGAAAACCGGAAGTTACTGATATTGTTGTAGTTAATGGGTTTAATGAGAAGAAAGTGATCCAGATCGCCGGGTCGGTGGAACGGGGAAGCGAGCATCCCCTGGGAAAAGCAATTGTGGCAAGAGCGGAAAAAGAATCGGAGATAGGTGATATAGAGGAGTTTAAGGCCATACGGGGAAAGGGAGTAATAGCTTCGCTGAACGGGAAGAGAGTATTAGTAGGTTCCAGGCGCCTGATGCAGGAGTACGGATTAGACCCCGTACCTCTGGAATCTGCTCTGCAGCAGTTAGAGAAAGAAGCCAAGACAGCCATGCTGGTGGCAATGGACAACACACTTGCAGGAGTAGTAGCGGTAGCAGATACTCTGAAGGAAGATTCTATCAGCACCATAGAAGAATTACACAGTATGGGTATTAAAACGGCAATGATAACAGGTGACAATCAGCGTACTGCAGAGGCTATTGCCCATAAAGTGGGCATCGATTACGTGCTGGCGGAAGTCCTGCCGGATGGGAAGATGGAGGAAATCCAGAAACTGCAGAAAGAGTTCGACATAGTTGCCATGGTGGGAGACGGGATGAACGATGCCCCCGCTCTGACCCAGGCAAATGTTGGTATTGCCATCGGCACAGGGACCGATATTGCCATAGAGGCCTCGGATGTAACCCTGGTCAGCGGAAATCTGGGCGGCGTGGTAAGCGCCATTAAATTGAGCAAGGCAACTTTCCGCAAGATAAAGCAGAACCTTTTCTGGGCATTCTTTTACAACACAGTAATGATTCCGATTGCAGTGGTGGGCTGGATGCATCCGGTACTGGCTGAGATAGCCATGGCTACCAGTTCTATTACCGTGGTGGCTAATGCTAATTCCCTGCGCAGAACAAAGCGTATATTTTAAAGGCTAAAACCTATAACCCGTCCGGGGGGGAGGAGAAAAATCTTTTTATTATCCTTGACATACCCCCGGGGGGTGTAGTATTATTAATATCAGGAGGTACCAAAATGGGTATGATGGTAAAAGATCCGGTATGCGGAATGGAAGTGGATGCAGACAAGGCAGCTGCTGCAAGCACGCATATGGGAAAATCTTTTTCTTTCTGTTCGGATGAGTGCAAGGAAACATTTGATAAGAATCCTATGCAATACATGATGACAGAAAAGAAAGGGAAAAGCGGCGGCTGCTGTTAGAGAGCCTGCATTTATTATGAAGCCGGTTTAACTTAAATAGTGTCTGACTTTGATTTGACTAAAGTTAAGCCGGCAGAATGTATCTGCTGCATAACAGGACAGCCTGAGCACCTTTCGTAACAGGTGCAGGAAATGAGAATACGGAAAACAGGGGCAGGGTTTACAGCGATCCAAGTGTAGACCCTGTCCCTGTTAATAATATACCCGTCCGGAGATATTTTCTGATACTTAAGTTCAGTGTTTACTGTGTTTTAGAGCCTCTGATGTTCTTTTAAGATAATCGAGTATTATACCTGAATTTCTGGAGGCGATTACGGAGAAGAGTATATCTACAATTATAAGCTGGGATAAGCGTGAAGCCATCGCGCCTTCCCTTAGAAGGGGCTCTGTAAAAGGAACCGGAAGGTTTAAATCGACAATTGAAGAGATCGGATTTTTCCCGAATCTTGTTATTCCGATTGTAAAAGCGCCCGATTTCCCGGCTTCCTCAACGGATTTTAAGACAATCGGCGTTTCTCCGGAGTATGATATAGCCACAGCACAATCACTCTTTTGTAAACTGCAGGCGGAAGTAAGCTGTAGATGACTGTCCGGATTGTACATACACTTAATTCCGATCCTCAATAATTTTTGATAAAGATCGAGTGCAACTATTCCCGAAGCTCCAACCCCGTAAACATCGAGTCTGTCTGCGTTGAATATTTTCTCAGCTGCGGTATCTATCGCTTTAAAATTCAGCATTTTTAATATTGCGTCCATAACCTTTTTGCTGTTATGTACAATTGTATCTGCAATTTCTTCTATTGACAGACCGGGTTCGATATGGAGAAACGTTTTTATTTTTCTATTACTCGAAATATCCCATGTAACCCTGAGCTTCAGATCTTTAAAACCGCCGATCCCGATACGTTTGCATAGCCTTACAACAGCTGCAATACTGGAGCCGCTTTCCTTTGCGGTGTCTGTTATGTTTTCCTTTATAAATTTCTCCGGATTATTAAGAATATACTGAGCGACCTTTTTCTCGGCACCGGGGAGTCCATGCAGGCTTTCTTCTAAAAGTACCAATCCGCCTTCCAGATTCATAGTAGTAATTTATCACCTCATCCTAAAGTTATCAAGGATAAGAATGTGACTGCACCCTGACAAAGCTTGGATGTCCCCCGGTAAAGCGAGAATGCCTCCCGGTAAAACAGGGATGCCCGGACCGGCCGGATGCCTGACCGGCAGTGCTAAATTCTGTAATCTGGCCTATATTGATAAAAACCCGTAGTGGGAATAATCCATCGGCTTAAAGAGAGGTGCAGGGTATGAAACGGTATATTAATAAAAAAAGTCTTTGCATTCTTATACTATCAGCCATATTTTTATTCAGCGTTTTTCCTGTTGCTGCAGTTGATATTTCCGTGGGTATTCAGGCGAATGCTGAAAATTTTGCTGCTGAAAAGATGAGCGTTTATCCCGGTTTTAATGTACGGTTTGTCGGCGGAGCGGGATACTATGGCGGCACATTGACATTCGATCTTGTTTCCGCAGACGTGAGCCGGGATGTTTACGGCCTTGAACAGGATGACAATGCGCGGCTGGCTTCATTGTTTCTAGTAGGCCAGCTGCCGCTTAAACGGTTTTCCTTTTATGCGGGACCGGGTATAGGCGCATACATCGATAAAGACAGCAAGATACACTTTACAATCGAAGATCTTAAAATGTTATATATGAAGATCGGAATGTCTTTCAGGTTTTCAAGCATCCAGTTTTTTGCAGAGGACATAATGTACATGTATGTTGCCCCGGCTATCGAACTGAGTATTGACAGACCCCGAATCGTTATCGGTGCTTCTTACGTATTCTGATCAGGAAAACAATTATCCGTTTTTATGTCTCTTTACTTCCTGATTTACCTGCCGGTAACCTGAAATAAAATGAAAGGAATATAAAAAATGGAAGATGTTCCCAAACCATCCGGAAAACAGATTCGTCTTACCTCTTTGTCTAATTGCGCCGGGTGAGCATCGAAATTAGGCGCTGATGCGCTGGCGCAGGTTCTGCGTCCCATTAAAAGTTTATTTAACTCTGCTGATTATACTGATTTGATGGTAGGTCTTGATGATCCGGATGATTCTGCCGTCTGGCGGATAGATGAGAATAGAGCACTTGCAATGACGGTGGATTTCTTTACCCCTGTTGTGGATGATCCTTATGACTACGGTGCAATTGCCGCCGCCAATAGTCTGTCGGATATTTACGCCATGGGGGGCCGGCCCTTTTTAGCGCTTAATGTGGCGGCCATACCTGCAAAGCTTCCGGTTAACCTGGCAGGTGAAATCCTGCGCGGCGGTGCGGAAAAAGCCCTGGAAGCGGGGGTTGTAATAGCGGGAGGACATACCATTGCGGATGAGGAACCTAAGTACGGACTTATTGTGCTTGGTTTCGTAAATATCAAACATATGATGAAAAAAAACGGTGCATGCGCAGGAGATCTGCTGGTTCTTACCAAACCGCTTGGCTTCGGTGTTACAACTACCGCTTTAAAGCAGCAGAAAACTTCTGATGAAGATGTGGCAGAGGCGGTAAACTGGATGAGCCGTTTAAATAAACTGGCCGGCGAAGTTGCTCTGGAATGCGGTGTACGTGCGGCTACGGATGTTACAGGCTTCGGTCTTATCGGACATGGTCTGGAAGTGGCCAATGCCTCCGGTGTCGGTTTCCTGTTTTATCACTCACAGATACCCTTTATTTCCTGTGCCCGCCGGTATGCAAAAATGTGGACTTTTCCCGGAGGCTCGTCAGAGAATCGTCTGTTTTTCGGCAGGCATGTTACATTCGCAGAGGGTATCGACGAGGAAAGCCGCATGCTTCTCTTTGATGCGCAGACAAGCGGCGGATTGCTCCTTTCCGTCCCGCGGGAATCACTAAATGATTTTTTAGCGCGGGTAAAAGAAGCCGGTCAACCGGTATGGGTTATCGGAGAAGTGGTCGAGGGCAGGGGAATCCGCATAGAAAAATAAAATCAGAGCAGCTTTCCGGGTCTTACCCCTGTTTTATAAACTCAATTGCCTTTTCTACGCTCCAGTCTTCATGAACAATGCCGCACATTGCCTCCACCATCTTCCTCGTATTGCCGTGCTGCCAGATATTTCTGCCGATGGCGATCCCTTCAGCTCCGGCCTGGATTGCATCATGGACTTCCTGAAAAATGACGGCAGTATCGCTGGTTTTCTGGCCTCCTAATATCAGAACGGGAACCGGGCATCCTGCTGTAACTTCGCTGAAAGTTTCCTTACTGCCGGTGTAGTAGGTTTTAATAATATCCGCTCCGATTTCCTGGGCAGCCCTGGCAGCGATTTTAATTCCCGCAGGGTCATTGGATTGTTTAACGCTGTTTCCCTTTGCCATGGCTTCCACCATCAAAGGCATGCCCCACCTTTCACAGCTGTCTGCGATTAATGAGGCCTGCTTTATAAATTCGCCTTCTCTCAGGTGTCCGAATTTAACGGTAACGGCAACTCCGGAAGAATTATACATCAGTGCGGATTCTACAGACGATACAAGTTCCTCCTCGAATTTTCCGCCCAAAGTTGTAAAACCGCCGGTGAGTCTTAATATGAGGCTCGTGCCTCGTGCCCAGTTATCCGCTGCGGCTTTTACAAAACCTCTTGTTGTCAGTATGGCATCTGCCCCGCCGTCCATACATTCTTTAAGCACCTGTTTCGGTTTCTCTATTCCTGTTATTGGTCCGGCAATCCCGCCGTGGTCGATTGCAACTATAACGGACCTGCCGCTGCTCTCCCGAAATATTGACTTCATTCTTAAAGATTTTCCGACTGCCATTTTCCCTCCTCAAAAGTAACCTGAGATATTTTTTTAAATACAGGTTTTAATCCTCTGTACGATCCTCTGTATATTGTAAAAAGCTCATCATAGAGCTCCTTCAGTTTTTGCTGCGGTTCGTATACTTTTCTGATCCGGAATGTTTTTTCCGCCGATTCCAGGAATGTTTTATAGACCTTTAGACTTTTAAGGGCTACACATGCATTCCCCTTAAGCTCCGAATCGGTGCAGTCCGGAAGCAGTATTCTTTTGCCGGTTATGTCGGCTTTAATCTGATTCCATAACGGGCTTTTTGACTGGCCGCCTGTTACTCTTAAATCGTTTATGATAAAATCGTTCTCTTCCATTATTTCAAGTACATCCCTTATGGCAAAACCTACAGACTCCACAACGGCCCTTGTCATTTCACGTCTGCCGTGGTTTAAGGTAAGACCCACAAAGGTGCCTCTTGCATCCGGGTCCCATATCGGTGATCGTTCTCCTGCAAGGTAGGGCAGAAAAATGAGCCTGCGGCATCCGGGCGGTACTTCACAGAGTTCCTCGAAGAGTGTTTCGTAGTCGAGGTTCTTTTTCCCGGTAATGGTTTTAAACCATTCAAGTGCTTTTCCGGATGTGGAAATTATCCCGGATATATTATGAAGATTCTCTATAATATGGGGAAGTGAGAGGAGCCTTCCATCGTTAACCGGTTTTTCGGAACAGAGGTTTATGCCTTCCGATGTACCCGACCTGTCGCAGGCCCTTCCCGGCACAACGGTTGCCGTACCTAAAAGCGACATGATAAAGTCGGGGCCTCCTCCGAAAACCGGGATTCCTGCCGGCACTCCGAAGCGGTCCTCTGCTTCTTTCCTTACCTTCCCGATAATCTCTCCGGGTTTTATATATTCTGGAAACTTTGCGCTGTCCATTCTGAGTTTTTCCACTTCATCATGATTCCACATGTATTTTTTAAATGCTCCGGAGGGGAGAACAGCAAAAGCTTCTCCGGTAAAAGAGTAGTTGATAAAATCGGGGCAGGGCATGAAATATGCTGTTTTATTATAGAGCTCCCTGTTATTCCTGTAGAACCAGTATGCTTTGGGAAGAAAAAAAGAAGGATCGACATAGTTTCCCGTAATTTCGGAAATGAGTTTTGATTCTTCGATTCCTCTTCTGTCGAGCCATGTGGCTGCAAAGCTTACAGGTTCTCCGCTCTTCCCGACAGGCACAAGCGTGGGGCCGTTCCCGCTTACAACGATTGCCCGGATGGAGTCTATCTTTTTTACTTCGAGCTGAGTGTTTATAATTCCGATCGCTGACAGCCACGCGTTGGGGTCGCATTCATTAATGAGCGGATTAGCCCCCGTTTTTAACCGTACAGGAGAAGCGGCATGGGATAGGATTTCTCCTTTTACATTAAATACGGCTCCTTTAACCGAGGTTGTACCTATATCGTAAACTAATATCATCGCTTTATTCTATTCGCTGTCATTAACAAGGATAACCCTGTATGTATCGCTGGACATGGCATTTTTAAAACCGTCATTGAGGTTGTTCATGGCAACCTTCATGCTGATAAGTGGTTTTACATTAATCAGGCCGAAGGAAAGAAGACGCACAGAGGTATAAAATTCATACTCCGTTCTGCCTTCACTTCCTGTGATGAGTTTTTCGGATCTGTGGACTGTGTTTGCATCCACAGGCAGCGAAGGAGAATCGAGATATGATGTATAGATATTTAATCTGCCGGCCTTGGAAATAGAATCGATTCCGGTCTGCAGTGCTGCATGAGAGGGTGTGGTTACTATGCAGGCATCGACACCTCTGTCTTCCGTTTTTAACCTTACTACTTCCGCTGCATTTTCTTTTACGGGATTAATGGCCATAAAAGCACCGGATTTTACCGCAAGTTCGCACCTCTCCTTATTCGGGTCGGAAATAAAGACCCTTGCTCCCATAGCGAGTGCAACCTGGAGGTGCATCTGTCCCATGGGCCCGGCACCGATTATAAGAAGGTCTTCGGCCAGTTTAAGCCTGATTTTGTTAAGGGAGTGAATACAGCATGCAACTGGTTCGGTAAACGCCGCTTCCTCATAACTTAAGGATTCCGGTATTGTAAATACCTGTCTTGAATTTACTGCGATATACTCCCCGAATCCTCCCAGCACCTGCTGGCCTTTCCTGAATCTGTTTATGCATTGATTTGATCTGCCGGTTCTGCAGTAATAACATTCTCCGCAGCGGTTTACAAGATCGAGTGCCACACGCATTCCGGGTTTTAAACCGGATATAACACCCTCGGCGATTTCCGTAATTTCTCCTGCCGCTTCATGGCCGGGAATTAAAGGGTAGAACAGCTTCATGTCGCCTGTATAGAGTCTCTGTTCCAGCGTGCAGATACCGCAGGCTTTTATTTTGACCATAACCTTTCCCCGGTTTAGTTTCGGG
>JAADHF010000037.1 GCA_013151965.1 Spirochaetota bacterium | reverse complement strand
ATTTTCCGGCATCCCCAGCAGTTCCGAATAACTCCGGTAACGCCGCTCGATATCTTTTCCTGTCTGGTAGCGCCGCTCGATATTTTTCCCAAGTCCAAGAAAATATTTCCACCCCTCGAAACCCGGATTATCCAGTACCTGAGCCCACATCCCGCCGTAGATGTCCCGTCCGATATGTTCGGCGAACTTACCGTACAGGTAACGGCTGACCGGTTTTTCGGCCCTTCTGCCGGCATAGATATCGACTTTTGCAGCGCTGCCTGTACTCCGCTCAAAAGTGAACAAACCATCGGCCCATAGAATTCTTCCGTTTAAGCCGGCAAATCCCAGCACTACTGCGGCAAGCAAAAATACTATATGCCGTTTCATAAAACCAACTCCTATAAAATATCAACCGTCAATTGCAAGCCCTGCTTTCATATACACTGCCGAAGGTAATCCGGACAGTTAGTATACTTCTCTCAAATTTACTAAATCCGACCTTCGTCTGGAATTTTGGTACCATTTTAATACCAATATGTCAATCAATTATCTTAGCAAACGGGATTTTATTAAATGAAAAAGATCTTTATGCTGTTTTCATATTTTCCCGCTTGACATCACGTATAAGTTTTCCATATATTTTAAAAATCAAAACAGGATATTAATTTTCCGGGGAGATGCAAGTGGATATAAGCAGAAGGTTCAATGGCAAAACCGCCCTCGTTACCGGCGGAGCGGCCGGGCTGGGCCGTGCTACGGTACACCGGCTCGTTGCTGAAGGCCTGCAGACGGTAATTATTGTGGATAGGGATGCAAAGGGAGCACGGCACGAAATGGATAAAGCAGAAGCAGCTGGTGCGAACGGTTTTATTATAGAATGTGATCTGGCTGATGCGGAGGCAATCCGGCGTATGGGCCGCCTGACGGCCGAACGAATCGACCGGTTGGACCTGCTTGTTAACTGCGCCGGTATTCCTTCGAGCGGAGGATTGGTCGAGGAAGAATTTCTTCATGCTTTTGAACCGATTATCAATATACATCTTCGGGCCTGCGGACTTGTAACCCAGGCGGTATTGCCGCTTTTGAAACAGAACGGAGGGGCCATTGTAAATGTCTCCTCGGATGGCGGGCTGCGGGGGCGCCGCGGGGTGTGGATTTACGACGCCGCCAAGGCCGGTATCATTCAGGCCAGTAAGTCGATGGCCTGCGAGTTTGCCGGTTACGGAATCCGGGTAAACGCGATCGCTCCAGGCTGGGTTGTTACCGAATTACATTTCATGAGAGCCGAAGATCCGGAGAAACGGAAGAAAGAACTGCTCGAGATGGACACCGATAACTGCCTGATGAGACGCCTCGCACGACCTGAGGAAATTGCTGCTGCGATCGCTTTTCTTGGAAGCGACGATGCTTCGTATGTGACAGGCACATGCCTATGCGTCGATGGGGGACGGGTAGGATTGGAAATACCAAAAAAGGAATAAGTACCCGGCAGGCATAATTTTCACAGGAAGGATACGCCGGCTGATTCCTTACTCAGTCCCAGGTGCCCGGTTTGCCTACCGGCCCTTTCAGCTGCAGCTTCATATCCGTTTCATACATGACTTTTTTCATACTTCCCAGGATTTCTTTATCCTCATCAGTGAAAGGTTTCTTTATGGCATCGAAAAGCTGATCGATCTGCTGAATCGAGTGTGCCCCGGGAACCGTGCAATCGAGATTCTCATCCTGCATTACCCACCTTATTGCAGCTTCATACGGGCGTTCGCTGTGATGCCACTTGTTAATTTCAGGGTGATCCACTTTGCCTGACCATACCGCACCGAAAAAACCATCACCGCCGCCGAAGGGTTTCATGCCCACCGTTCCAATCCCTTTTTCTTTTGCAAGCTTTAAAAGCTCTCTTCCGGCTGCAGGGTGGAGCGCACAATAAGGCACCATCATAACATCGAAATCATCAGTTTCCGTAATTGCATACATTGCCATTTTCGGTGATTTATGACAGGAAAAAGCAAGGTAATCACAAAATCCCTGTGACTTTAGAGTAGAAAAAGCCGAACGGACCACATCCATCACTTTATCTTTAGTATCTTCGTAAAGTTCCAGTGCAACCCAAAGGAGTATGTCAACGTGTTGAATGCCGAAACGTGCCCGATGGTCATCACAGTAGTCCAGAATATACTTCTCAGTGATCTCGCCGCCAAGTTTTGTAACGCCATGAAGAGGCCAGGCCACGGAAAACTCATCTTTACGTGTTTTCATAATTTCTGCCGTAGCAATTTCCTCAGGTTCCCACTGAACATCAAAATATGTCACACCAAGATCCAGTAAATGATTAAGCTCACTTACACGCCTGGGGATATCCTCGTGAGCTACGGGGCCATTAGTAAAATGACCTCCTGCAGCAAAGCGTGTTACTGTAAGCCCTGTATTCCCTAACTTTGCCGTCTTAAGTTTTGATTCGCTTAACATACTTTCTACTCCTGTTTCTAATAGCTCCCGGCCGCCGGGCGATCAGCTCCCCGGAGAAGTTATTGCAGGCCCTAATCTTATGTGCAAACAACAAATTCATATATACTAATCTTTGCCGAGAAGTGCTTTTATATAACCAATAGCCTGAACATGGGCTAATATATCTCTGTTTCCTTCCCAGGGAATCGATGGTATGTGCTCAACGAACAGCAGCCCGTCATAACCGGCCTTCTTTAATGCTGCCATGGCTCCCGGGATGTTTACTTCTCCCTCACCAAGAGCAACCTCTTTTATTTCCGTACCTACATTTTTCTTAATCAGATCTCTTACATGCACAAGGAATATCCTGTCCGATAACTCTTCTATACATTTTTCTAAATCATCACCGATGTAGTGCAGACACCCCATACAAAAAGTAAAACCGCTTACAGGCGAGGGCAATGCTTTAAAAACTCTTTTGTACTCGTCGCAGGCATTAAGCAGGTATTTTCTTATACGGTGTCCGTGTGTAGCCACATACAACCCGTTATCCTCCGCTGTTTTAATAACCCGGCTGTATACCTGTATAAACCTATTCCACCGCCTCTCATCCTCCTCCTTATCACCCGTGGTCTCCGGCCAGGGATGAATACAGGCCGTCCGGATACCGGCATCTGCAATGATACGAATACTCTCGCACAACCCGTCAAGTTCATCCGGCGCTTCTCCAAGGAAAACAGCCGGAGACGACAGCGGGAACTGAACTGCCGGAACGTTTAGTCCGCCCTTCTTCAGGGCGTTGACTCTCTCTTTGAAATTCCTTTCCGAAACCCGGTATTTTTCGTTATCATACAGCTCGTCATCCTCGGTTTCTCCCAATAACAATAATACATCCTGTACTCCGAGGCCATCGCACAGTGAGAACAACTTTTCCAGATCATTACCCGTAATATCCGCTCTAATCGATATTTTCATTATTTCTATTTCTCCCTTTCACCAAAAAGATCAACCCTTAATCCCTGTTGTAGCTATTCCCTGGACGAAGTAGCGTTGAAATGCCATAAACACTATTATAGTAGGAATACTCGCTACAACGGCTACCGCCATGATGCTTCCCCATTCTCTAAGACCTGCCAATGTATACAGATAATAACTTAAGATTACCGGGACGGTCATCATGTTCGGGTCGCTCATTACGATCAGCGGCCAGAGAAAGCTGTTCCAACTGCCTAAAAATGCAAATATAGCCAGGGAGGACAGTGCAGGTACCGATAGAGGCAGAATTATGACAAAGAGTATTTTAAACCGGCTGCATCCGTCGATCATGGCAATATCTTCCAGCTCACCCGGGATGGATATAAAGAACTGCCGCAGCAGAAAGACCCCGAAAGGACTGATAACGGCGGGAAGAATAAGAGCCTGATATGTATTAAGCCAACCGACGGCGTTAAAGATCAAAAAGAGGGAAATAAAAGAAACCTGCAGAGGAATCATCAGTCCCATCAGAATAAGAAGCAGCAAAAACTTTTTCCCCTTAAACTTCATCCTTGCAAGCGGATACGCAGCCAGTGAGGATACAAGAAGAGTTAATACCACCGATGGGAAAGTAACAATAACACTGTTTATCAGAGCACGGCCTACCGGTGTGGTTTCTGTGGTTGTAAAAACCTTTATATAATTTATAAGAGTTGGGTGCTTGGGTATCCACCTCGGAGGATACAGGATAACAACATTATTCGGAGTAATGGATGATAAAATCATCCAAAGGACCGGAAGAAGGAAAAGGATCGAAATAACAGTGATAAATATCCACAGCAAAAACTTATGTAAATTCCTGATTTTCCATTTTTTCTGAGACATACAAACTCCTTTCCTAATTTTATTACTCTGTTTCTTCTCTGAAGAACTTCAACATTATGATCGTTAACACTAAAACTATGATAAAAATAATAACGGATATGGCGGCTGCCTGTCCCATTCTGAAATAGTAGAACCCAACTTCATAGAGGTGCAGCATAAGAACCCTGGTTGCATTAAGCGGACCGCCTCCGGTGAGCATATATATGTTGCCGAAAGCCTGGAAAGAACCGATAACCTGCATTATAACTACGAACATAGTGGTATTCTTTAGACCTGGAAGAGTAATGTGCAGGAAACGCTGCCAGGCATTACATCCGTCGATCTTGCCTGCATCGTAAAGCTCCTCAGGAATTCCCTGCAAACCCGCCAGATATATTATGGCGTTAAAAGCAATACTCCACCAGATGGTTACAAGAACCACGATCTCCATTGTCCATTTCGGTTCAATGAGCCACTTCTGCGGACCCAGACCTACCTTCTCCAGATAGTAGTTGAACATTCCGAACTGCGGGTCAAGAATCCACCTGAACAGAAGTCCCACTACAGCGGTATTAAGAACAAAAGGAATAAATATTGCTACACGGTGAAAGGTTTTCCCTTTAAGATTCTGGTTAAGAAGCAGGGCAAGGCCAAGGCCGATGACTATTTTTAAGGGAACATTTAAGAATATATAATGCAGGGTCGCCCATACACTGCCCCAGAAAAGGTAGTCTTTAAAAAAAAGAGTCTTGTAATTGAAGAGGCCCACAAAGGGTTTCTCCGGACTCATCATATCCCACTCAGTGAAGCTCACATAAAAATTCTGTACCAGCGGAAAGAGCTGCAGTATAAAGTAAAAGGCTAAAAAGGGGAGAAGGTACAAATACGGACTAATTGTTTTCTTAAATAGTCCCGAGCCTTTAATTATTTTTCCCATGGTTGCTTCCACCTCCATAAAACGTAATATGTTCCCCGGGGTAAAACCCCCGGGGAACGAGAATAATTTTTTCTAAATCTCTCCTTATTATGCCTGAGAGATATACTGCATTACTTCGTACGTGCCAGAATCTGGTCGACCCGTTTTGAGGCCTGTCCCAGTATCTTATCAGCACTCCCTTTCCCTGCAAAGGCCTGGCCCATTGCATCGCCCATAACAGAGAATATTTCAGTAGCATTTACTACAGAGGGCGGAAAGAATACCTGGCCGCTTGCTATCGTTTCGGCAATATCACCCAGGAGGGGATCTGATTTAAGTGCATCAAAGGCAGACAGGCGGGAGGGCATTTCTCCGGCTCCCAGAGCAAAACTTTTCTGGAAATCGGTTCCCATTATCCATTTAATAAAGGTCATCGTAGCCTTCCATTTTCCGGCATCCTTGCGCAAACCTTTGGGACTTAAGAATATATTCATACTCGCCCATGACATATGGGGACGCTTTGAATAGAATGAAGGCATCCTTTTAATTCCAAAGTTTACTTTACCCTTATATCCTGATAATCCATGGACAAAATCTATAATCATGCCAACCTTCCCGGAGGCGAATGCAGCCGGAACATCCCCGGGTGCCGGGGATATCTTATACTTCCTGACAAAGTCCACATAGAGGTTTAAGGCTTCGATGCCCGCTTTGCTGTCGAAAGCCGCTTTGGTGTTATCTTTATTCAGTAAACTTCCTCCGTTCTGGACCATGAAACTCTCCCATATCCAGCCCACGAGATTATACCAATTTACTTCCATCGTTCCCCACTGATCGATCTTTCCGTCGCCATTGGTATCCTTGGTAAGTTTTTTCCCGTATGCAATAAACTGCGACTGATTTGTGGGTGCTTTTGCAGGATCGAGTCCCGCCTTCTGGAACAGGTCCTTATTGTAGTAAAGTCCGATCGGGAATATTCCTATAGGTATTCCGTAGTATTTCCCATCGAATTTAAGTGCATTCCAGGCACTTCCAGCATAATCCGATATGTTTATGCCTGACTGACTCAGATCTTCTTTGGTGTACGACTCGACATATTTCAGGAACATCGCAGGGGCATACACCGACACATCAAATATATCGGGTGCTTTACCAACCATAATCGAAGCGCGGATCTTACTGTAATACTCTCCTCCCCATGTCATTATCTGCATTTTTACCTTGATGTTCGGATTTGCCGTATTGAACTTCTTTATCATACTTCCCATAACGGTTCCCAGAGGTGCACCATTCCGGCTCCAGTAGTTCACTACCACTTTTCCGGCAGGTGCAGCTTCTTTCTTCCCTGCTGCCTTCTGTTTCTCCTGCGTACCTTTTGCAAACAATACGGATGTACTGAACGCAAATAGCAGCACTATGGCTAACATCAATATTCCAGTTTTCTTAATTCGTTTCATTCTTTGCTTTTCCTCCTAAATTAAGTCTTTTTTTTAAATATATGGTTTCCCATATTTTCTACAAAAAGTTCGTTATCACCTCCTTTCCCGTCTTTAACAGCTTGCCGGGAGTTTTATTTCCTGCTGAATGTCAGTGATACAATAGAATGTGCAGGAACAGTATAATTAAGCTCCTTGCCATCTATTCTTAAAACCGACTTCTTCAATGTCACCTCATCAGGATTATTCCACGTATTGTAGGACATAAAGCTCTCTCCCGTGAGTGTCTGCACATTTACGTTTTCTCCAGGGTTAAAATCGTGCAGTTCTATACGCACATCCAGTGCTTTTTCCGGATACCTGTTTGTAAGAATAAGGTCTAGTTTACCGCTTTTTTCATCGACCATGTCTATTGCATCCAGATACGGCACATCCATTGCAGGGGAATACCGGCCGGACGAGCGGTACATAGGTGAACTAACGTTGATGCGGGCAGGAACCGAGCCGGACAACCCGGAATAAAGCCTCCGTGCATAGTAACCGGCATTGGGGTATACAATCTCACGCCGCTTGGAATTTACCAGCTCGCTGTGCGTGATCATGCCTATAAGCCCCCCCGACCGGATGCCCACATTAAGGATACCGGAATAGAAAAGTGCTTCGCTCAAGTTTTTATTGTTAGGCAGATCGAGCGTATTGGTAAAAACGTTAAGTTCCGTTATTGCGAACTCCGGCTTCTTAACCTTTTCAGCCATCTGTGATCCCAGACCGTTTATCAGCTCCGGATAGTAATAGGTATACGCCATCAGGGATTTAAATACTTTCGTTACATCTTCGTACTTCGAAGTACCGCCGCCGATCAGTGTATGGATCGACAGGGAACGAAGAATATCCGCATCCTGCCGGATAATGGGCCCGTTCCATGCCCGGCGGTCACGGCCATTCGCTATCAATTTGATATCCGGATCCACAGCCGTCATAGCATCGTAGAAGTTTCTGTACCGTACAGCGTACCCCTCGGCCGTAGTATAACCAATCTGCCACGAACCGTATAGTTCGTTGCCGATTTCCCAGTAAACTATATTATACGGCTCAGGATGACCATTCTTCGCACGCAGAGCTCCGTACTTCGTGTTTACACTTCCATTGGCGTATTCCACCCACTGTGCCGCTTCCTCCGGCGTACCGTCTCCCGCATTTACTAGAATAAGAGGTTCTGTACCTACCGCTCTGCAGAAGTCCATGAACTCATCGATACCCACGTAATTGTACTCTATCATATCCCACGGCACATTCATTGTTGTTTTTCTTCTGTCAATCGGCCCGATTCCGTCCTTCCAGTGATAGCCCGATGCAAAGTTGCCTCCGGGCCAGCGTATAATCGAAGGTCTGGATTCGCGGGTGAGCTTGATTACATCCACATCGAACCCTTTCACGTTATCCTGGGGAAACAGAGCCGTCTCGTCCAGCCAAACCGTCCCGGGTTTCGATAATCCCATGTCAAAAGTCAGTAACGTGCCTTTTTTAACGGCTTCATTTACCCTGAACTTCAGACTGTAGCGCTTCCACTTTCTTCCCGCTATATTGACACTTCTCTCTGCCAGTACGTCATTCTCATCCGAGACTTTTCCTATGGCAACAGTTAGTTTTACACTTCCGGCGCTTCGGGCATAGAAGCTGAACTCATAATCTTTTTCTCTATGAAGCGGCAGATAGACTGCCTGCCTTACGCCTGCATACCTGCTCTTAAGCGATTTAACCGTGATCTTCTGGCTCAGCTCCGAATTAAAAGAATCGGTATCTAATTTATATATTACATCCCCGTTCCCGTAAGCTATCCACCAGGGAGCTATATCACGGCTAAGCCACAAGCTGTCAGTATCCTGCCCCGAACTTCCCTTCCCGGCCGTATTCTTTTTTATCAGTTCCATATACTGCTCATATCGACGCCCTACATTCCCGCGGTCCCACCCAAGGAAGTATTTCCATCCCTCGAAACCAGGGTTATTTAATATCTGTGCCCACATTCCGCCATAAATATTTGTTGTTATATGCTCTGTAAATTTACCGTAAAGATAGCGGCTGACCGGTTTCGACGCTTTGTTTTCAGCATAGATATCGACTTTTGCAGTGCTGCCTGCGCTTCGTTCAAAGGTAAAAAGATTTTCTGCGCGGAGTATATCGGCGTTAAAGCTTAAGGAACCAAACATTATCACCGCGAACAATACAGATGAATATCGTTTCATAAAGTCAACCCCTTTATTAAAAGCAAGAAAAACTAATCTTGAATTAGACCATTAGAATACCAATATGTCAAGTAGTTTATCAGTAAAAAATATAGATTATTCGATAAATTATACATAAGGATAAATGTCATTCTTCTGTGATAGTTTCATAAGGGCTTCAACAGCATCTAAGGAAGGTTATTATAACACTTTGCGCAACTATATCCTATAGTTATGCCATACCATTTTAACACCATGTATTAATGACATAGTAATAATCATAACCGCTAATTACTATTGTTCCGCTTTTTATTAAAAAGCCGCAGGCATAAAACAAGTATTACTCCCGTTAAACTGACCACGCCGAGCATGCTGAATGCCATTCCCCATGCCAATTGTGTATGAGAAAAGCCTGATGCCGAAAACGCATCGAGCACGATCCCGAAAACGACCGGTGAGGCGGCGGCAATTGAAAAGCCGAATAATGTCTGAACAGCCATTGCCGTGCCGCGGACCGGGGCAGGCGCAAGATCGATTACGGACGTGGAGATAACGGCCGAATCACCGATCACAAGAAAACCATAAATTACACCGGTAATGATGACAACAGGTACCGGCAGCGGCATGGCCCACCCGAATGTAAACGAAAAAAGTGAACCGCCTGCCATGAATATCAATATTGTTCCTGTTCTGCCCAGACGATCAGAAAATTGACCGCCGAGCCATACCAGAACAGCCCCCGCTGCCACAATAAAGGCCGACCAGTTCGCAGCGATACTTACAGTCTGCATTTCGGTGACACCCGGTCTCTTTAATACTTCAGCTAAATATGTAACCAGCCACCCCCTGAGACCGTAAAGTTCCCACATATGCACCCCATATATGACAATAATCATTATAAGCGGTACATTCTTAAACACATTCTTAAGCATACCGATATTGTAGGGCATGTTTTTACCTTCCGGCAGCAGGGATGTCCTCGGCATAAGCCGCCAGGCCAGATAACTTCCACCGAAAACTCCTAAAGAGGCGATTACAAAAATCAAACGCCAGCTCATCCGGGCAAGAAGCAGACCCGGTAATGACTGAGAAGCGGCACCTCCGAGAACCATTGCTCCGACAAACAAACCGACTACCTTGCCACGCTTATTTGCCGGTTTCCCTTCCGACACGGCACGAAGTCCCGGCATATAAGTTCCGCCGAGACAGAACCCGACCGCTGCCCGCAGCCAGAGAGCTGCTGTAAAGCCGTTTGCGAACAGGGCAAACCCGATATTTGCAAGGCCCACGCCCAGAGATGAAATAAAATAAATCCGCCACGACGGCACAAAGTCCGTCAGGGCGGTAAGTACAACGGCTGCAAGTACAAATCCTACCTGCTGGGCGGAAAAAACAGCTCCCGCCTGGGCTGCATTCATACCCCATTCCCTCTGCAGCAACGGCATTATAGTACTGTAATTGAAAGTAACAATCTGTACCAGGAAAGGAATTAAACCTATCCGGAATAACCGTTTTAACAAATGATAACTCCTGTCTTTTACATATATGCGTCCGGTATTCTTTTTTTTCATTTTTAAATTAATGTTTTTCTAACCTGAATATGCCGCTGTTTTTAAATGAGACAACCCTGTTCAGATATGTCCGATCTTAAGACTGCAGAAACTTCGGGCAGTCCTTTCGATAGCCTGCTCTACAGGCACCCTCTCCATACTCGAAGCACCGACAAACCCTGCAGCATCCGTGCGTTTAAATACTCTGGCAACATCATCGACAGCCGAAAGCGGGCCTCCGTGAATCATGAGAATTGCCCTGCTCCCCGTATCCTTTACAGCACGGAAAATCATCTGAATTCGATCGACCGCATTATCGATTGTCATGCTCAGGTCTTCGTTTACCCCGACACTTCCTCCGATAGTCGTCCCCATGTGAGCAATAATAGCATCCGTTCCAGCTCTGCCTGCCATAGCTGCTTCTTCCGGGGTAAAAGCATAGGCCATGGTAAACAAATCCATATCCCCTGCATTCTTAAGCATTTCCATTTCACGGGCATAACTCAACCCAAGAAACTCGATTTTCCTGCGAAAATTACCGTCGAATACGGCAACCGTAGGAAAGTTGATTACCCCTGAAAAACCCGTATCTTTGATCTTCTTTAAGAACAGCCCGATGTCACGGGTAGGATCCGTGCCGTTGATACCGGCAATAACCGGCGTATCCTTAACCACCGGCAATATAAGCCGTTCTCCCATATTCATGACAATACTGTTGGCATCACCATAGGGAAGCATTCCGATAACCGAAGGCAGGCCGGACATACGAAAATATCCGGAATTATAAACCGCAATAAGATCGACCCCGCCCTTTTCTTCACATTTAGCCGATATTCCGGTGCCTGCACCTGCGGCAATAACAGCCTGTCCTCTATCAATTTTCTTTCTAAGCCGCAGCAGTACCTCGCCTCTGCTGAATCTTACAGCCATCTTTTTTTCTCCTCTACCGATAAAACTATTAATCCTGTTGTTTACATTCCAGAAGTTCTAAAAAAAGCTCCGCCGCTTTCCGGGCGAAAACCGGATCATTGATATGGGCATCGATTTTAACCAGTTTTACATGCCCGGCTAAATATTTTTCCAGTGATTTTATAAACACCCGGTCGCACTCTTTATCATAAAAAAGTCTCCCCGGTTTGTCATATTCGGAAAAACCTCCGAGAGGGATAATCACTGCAGCCGGGCCGGTCGAAGAATTAATCTTTTCCGCCATTATCCGCCCCAGCTTCGCACTCTCGCCTTTATTGATTCTAACCAGAGTTGCATTAGCCGTATGCCGGCAAAACACCCTGTCTTTAAAAAATGACGGCACTGTTTCTTCGGGACCAAAGTTTATTGCCTCTATGGCTCCGGGAGAGACAACCTGGGGTATTCCCCTGTCTGCGGCCGCACTGAGACGCTTAGGACCGGCCGAACGGATCCCGCCCATCAATTCATCCGTGAGTTCCGTAGTAGTAATGTCCATTACTCCTGTTATATAACCGGAACGAATAAGCTCTTCCAGTATTCTGCCGCCCGCACCATTTGCATGAAAAACCAAAGGCATTAATCCTTTTGACTCTAATATTTTTTTTACTGCACTTACACAGGGAGTAGTAATTCCGAACATTGTAAGAGCTATCATACTTTTCTCACTTTTAAGAGAGGGCATTACAGCCTTTTCCGCAAGGGTACATATAACGGCAGAAGCATTATGCAGCACAGTTGTAAGAATCGGATTAAGACCTTCTATATCGGTTATAGAGGGATATAAAATAATATCTCTTCCCCTTAAAAAACCGCTCACATTTCCGTTCAGCGCGGTCGAAACCATAACCTTCGGGAAACCGAGCGGCAGAACCTGCATGGATTCGGTAGCCAGGGCTGTTCCGCAGCCGCCGCCTAAAGCGAGCACCCCCCTGAAATCGCTTCGTTCCTTATGCAGCCGGGTCAATATCAGGGACAACCCCCTGCCCATAATCGAAATGGCCTCTGCCCGGTCATCCAGACCGGATAACTTTGCAATTTCGCTGCCGCTCGCCCGGGCTACCTCTTCCCTTGTAATATCAGGTTTAATCATGGGCACCCCTCTGAACCCTGTGTCCACAAGCAGAGGATTGTGCCCATATCTCTTAATTGTTTTTGCCACAAACTCCGTTTCTTCACCTTTTGTGTCCAGACTGGAGATAACGGCAATTGTACTGTGCTGCATTTTTTATCCTGTCATACTATTTCTTCCGGCTTTATTGCCCGTTTTTCTTTAACGGACTTATAGGCCGCGAAAATAACCTGCAGGGTCTTAAGATTGTCGCGGCCGCTCGTTATAGGCTCCCGGCCTTCCCGTATCGCCTCCATCAGATCCAGCATGGGGCCGGAAAAGGCATCCGGAAACCATTTCCCGTCTGTTTTGTACTCTTTTACTTCCCCTTCGGAAAGTTTGTCGGAATGAAGAGTCATGGATCCGGCATCGATATCACCGCTGATCCCTCCGCCGGTACCTTCTATACATACCGTTCTGCTTCCCTTATCACAGCGGTTACACCAGTCATTAATAAAACAGACCCTTAAAGCGTTATCGTATTCCAGGGATATTACGGAAATATGTTCGCCCATTGTAATACTTGTCTCATCACGTGTTGTAACAGCATAAACCAGTTTCGGTTCTCCGAACCATCCCCTGAGCATATCAAGATAATGGACACCATTCTGTATAATAATAAAAGGATCCATTCCGGTCTTCCATGTACCTGCGGGAAATTGTACCCGGAATCGTTCACTTATCAGGCAGAAGTACGGCTTGCCGATATAACCCCCGTCTATCCAGCCCTTAACAGGCGCAAGAGAGGGAATCCATCTTGCCTGCTGGTTAACCGCCATTAACACACCCGCCTCCTCCGCAGCCTCTACCATTGTCCTGGCCTCTTTAAAACTGCGGGATAAGGGTTTTTGAACAAGTATATGCTTCCCCGCTTTTACAGAATCCAGTACCTGCGGCAGTTTAACCATCGGCGGTGTGCTGATATCCACTATCTTAACTTCCGGCAGATCCAGCATATCATGATAGTCTGTAAAAACCTTCTCTATTCCCCACCGCTCACGGACACTGTCGAGCGCTTTCTGACTGCAGTCGGCAGCAGCTACTACTTTTAAACCGGCTTTTTTATAAGCAGGCAGGTGACAGTCATTGGCAATACCGCCTACACCGATAATACCTATTCCGGGATTCTCTCCTGTTTTCTTCTCACTCATTTATCTCTCCTCCTCCTATAAAGTCATTGAATGTCATTTTTTAGTTCTGCCGGGCACTTCTGCCTGTTACAGGTATTTGCAGCCGGCCGGCAATTCGTATTCAGGCTTCTATACTTTTATCTTCAAATTGAAAAATTCATTCGCATTATTAAAGAGCAAATCAAAGGCAATCTTTTTCGCATCAGCGGCAGTCAGATATTCCATCTCCACCAGGTCGGACAGGGCTATTGCAATATTGTCGCGGGCAATCACCGAATGCGCCCACGCCCTGTCCGCCGCACCTACAAAATCCGAACCGTACCCGTGTATTTTCCCGTGAGGTACACTGGAAATTGCCTGTTTAATCATATTCTGGCAGTAAACCGGATCGATTATATTCGCCCAGCAGAAATCGATCGAAACATTCGGATAATTCTTGCAGAGGTACAGAAGTTCTCCGCTATACGGCCAATTAGCATGGAAAAGATCAAAACGCACATCCCTGTGCAGTTCGATAATTCCTGTCAGATTGACGGCATTTGTTTTTACGATATCATTTCGTATTCCTGCCATATGACCGGTATGAATCTGGACAGGAAGCTTTAGATCCCGGGCCATTCTCATAAACTCATGAAAAAGATAATCATCCAGGGGCCTTATTCCATCCGGATAGGATTCTATCCTTCTCGGATCTTCCATAAACCGGTTAAATATCTTCTCCGCCCCGGCTTTTACCGGATTACCGTAGGCCAGACTTCTCTGATAGGCGCTCTGATCCTTGAACGCCACAGCACCATAATCTTTATAAGCCTTGAAAATATCAAAACAGAGATCGATATACTCATCCAGACTTGTTATACGCCTTCCCAGCGGAGAGGCAATACGTTCTACCGCCTCATAACTCGTTACGGCATGATATGCAGGAAGGGGGATAGTCAGCCTCGCATAAGGGCTGAGTTTATAAGAACGGTCCGCAATCTGCCTGTAGTCTATCTCTGTGATATTTTCGATACGTGCCGCAATACGGGCTTCATCCAGTATTTTTTTAAAAGTTTTTTCATTTTCAAGATCGAGAAGTTTATTTTTCATACGCTTAAGCGCTTCAAGGGTAAGATCTTCCTCGTTGTAGAATTTTTTCAGTACAAGTTTTGTTACTTTAGCGTATCCCGTATAACAGGTCCTGTCCCATGCCTTTTTCAGAACAGGCCACCGTTCTTCGAGGGAAAGACTGTAATCATTGATAATCTGTATATCCCTGTCGGATGAAGCACTCTGTATATCACTGGTAAAATAACCATTTACCACGACCTGTACCGGGTCGATATATTTCGGTTTGCAGACATCCGAATGATCGTGACAATCTATAATGGGCAGCTCTTCTATATACCCTCTCAGTTCATTATAATATTTTGCATTCCCTTTCATAATTACCTCCCGTATTTTCCTTACAGACTTTAGAAATTGATTATACACCGCATGTAATTATATTATACCGATTCTGATGACATTCCATGACAATTCGGGAAGCCGGGCAGTCAGCATACTATTCTCGATTTTTACATCCGAACCCGGATAAGGAACGACATTTTCGGGATTTTCTTTGCTGTTCGTTGCCTTTATATCTTCATGCCGAAGAATGATATGTTCGATGATTTTAAAAGCACTTAAACTCCGCAGATCACATTCCAGCAGAAGCGGCTCTTTCTGACTTCGATTTACAGCAAAAATTGTTATCTGACCGTTTTCCTCATCATAAGTGACAACAGATTCGAGATAAGGAACATCACCGTATTCTTTATTATCATATACAGGAGATTTTACCGGTATATCCAGCGTTACACCGCGGCCGAATTTCGAAGCATGCATAAAAGGAAAGAATATTGTCTGCCGCCAGGCAGGTCCGTTATTTTCGGTCATGATAGGGGCGATTACATTTACCAGTTGTGCCAGACATGCAATCTTTACTCTATCGGCATGCTTTAATAATGTTATAAGTAAACACCCCACCACAAGGGCATCTTCAAAGGTGTATATATCCTCGAGCTGATTAGGGCCGACAGTCCAGGGGACACCGTCATTATCCTCTACTTTTGAATGAAACCAGACATTCCATTCATCGAAAGAGATATTAACCGTTTTCCGGCTGCGTTTTTTTGCCCTGATAAAATCACAGGCGCTTACCGCACCCCTGATAAATTCATCCATGCCAATCGATTGAGCCAGATAAGTCGGCAGATCATCGTCCTCATTCCCATAGTACGAATGCAGGGAGATGTAATCAACCTGATCGTAACAAAGATCAAGGACAGTAGCCTCCCATTGAGGATACATAGGCATATTCCTGTTGGAACTGCCGCAGGCGACCAATTCCAGGGAAGGATCGAAAAGTTTCATGGCTTTCCCGACCTCATTTGCCAACCGCCCGTACTCCCCGGCGGTTTTCTGCCCTACCTGCCAGGGACCATCCATTTCGTTTCCAAGGCCCCATACCTTAAAATCATGAGGTTTTTTTACACCATGGGAAATTCTCAAATCACTCCAGTATGTGCCTGACGGATGGTTGCAGTATTCCAGAAGGTTCCTTGCCGCATCGATACCCCGCGATCCGAGGTTAAGAACCATCATCGCCTCTGTGTTTGCCTTTTTTGCCCATTCCGCAAATTCGTTAACCCCGATTTCATTAGGTTCCAGTGCGTGCCAGACAATATCCAGCCGTTTCGGGCGCTGTGCCGCAGGTCCTACACTATCTTCCCATTTGAATGCCGAAACGAAATTCCCGCCCGGATAGCGTACGATTGGTGTATCAAGCTCTTTGATCAACTCGAGCACATCCCTTCGAAACCCATGTTCATCGGCTTCAGGATGACCCGGTTCATATATACCACCGTACACAGCCCTTCCCAGATGTTCGATGAATGACCCGTAAATACGCCTGTCTATCTTTCCTGAAATTCGTTCTTTATCTATAACTATTCTTGCTCTTAGCATAATTGTTTTATTCTCCTAATCTTTGTAGTTTAATTAAATTAGTTTTTCTTTAAAACTAAAACCTCCCTGAGAAACCCCGCCGGAACCGGAATTATATTAAAAAGGACTATACCATTATAATACCAATATGTCAAATAATATTTTTATAAAAAGCCGAATTTCAGATGGAATCCCTTCCTGTTGCAATTAACAATAACCAGACAGTTAGTGTACAGCATCATCAGTAATTATAATAGAACATTAGTGATATGGATTAAAAAAATTTCAAAAATAAACACTTACTTGATTAAATCATCTAAAATTGGTATTATTTATATTTATGTAAGTGAGGAGGGAGTTAGTATTCGTGAAAGCAAAACCATTACTAAAAGAAAATATAACCGTAATACTGAGGAAGCAGCTTCTTACCCTCCGTGAAGATAAGTTAATACGTATTTCACCGGAGAGAGTTCTGGCCCAGGAGCTCAATGTAAGCCGGCTGTCATTGCGGGCAGCACTTAAGGTTCTTATAGATGAAGGTTTACTGATACAGAAACAGGGAAGCGGCACATACATTACTCCGATTGCCGACATTAATTCCATACAGCTTATTATTGCTCCGGATATCAAAACAAACGATCCTTTTTTTACGGCATTTTTAGCGGAACTCTCTTCATGGCTCTCACGTGAGTCCGTACAATTATCAATTTTTGACCATGATAGAATAACCGGGGCGTCGTCACATATACCGCTGATAATTGTAGGCCTTCTTAATGCCCGCACAATCACAAAAATAAAAAGTACTTTTAAACATATAGTAGCTGTACAATGTTATCCTGACGATGAGGATATTTCGCAGATATATTTTGACGATTATAAAATAGGATACCTGGCCGCTAAAAAATTTCTGGAATATAACCATAAACGCATACTTCAGGTTAGCGGCCCGGCTAAATATCCTTCCTCCTACTATAGAAGAAAAGGGTTTCTCGATGCACTTGCCGGTACCGGTGCAAATGTCAGTGAAATTCCCGGAAAAATGAACTGGAGCTGCGGTTATAAGGCCGGAGAATCTATTATCAAGGATTTTAACGGCAGAGAAAGGCCGACGGCGATCTTTACAGCCAATGACTGGATGGCTATCGGTTTAATACAGAAACTTACGGAAGCGAGGATAAAAATACCTCAGGAAATATCCATTATCGGATGCGACGATATTCCTCTTGCAAAAGAAGTAGTCCCCGGACTTACCACATTCAGATTCGATTTTAAATGTCTCATAGGCGAGTTAATTTCCGTTTTAAATGAAAAGTATATTAACAAAAATAATATAAGCAAAAAGATTCTGCTCCCCGCTCCTTATATAAAAAGAGAATCACTGATAAAAATCTAACTGGTTATTTGACCGGATTATTTAAAATCATAAAAACTGATTAAAATCATGTTCTGTAATATTGACGTAATTTCCATAAAAAATATAATGAATACCGGTAAATGCTTTTATTTTACAGGCGGTTCCGTTAATCATATTCTGGAGTTAAAATGAACAAAAATAATCTTGTAATAGGTCTTGATTTTGGTACGGATTCATGTCGTGCAATTATTGTAAATACTAAAGACGGCTATATTCTCAGTGAATCCGTTGTTAATTACCCCTTGTGGATGAACGGAGAATTTTGTGATCCGGGTAAAAATCAATTCAGGCAGCATCCTTCCGATTATCTGGAAGCAATGGAAAAAGCAATTTTAAAGGCCCTTAAGGAAATACCCCGCAGTGCATATTCCGATGTGAGAGGAATATCAGCTGCGACAACAGGCTCCACAATCGTTCCTGTTAACAGAGAAGGAATCCCGTTATCCCTGACCGGAAAATTTAATAAAAATCCGGATGCAATGTTTATTTTGTGGAAGGATCATACGGCAGTCAAGGAAGCCGGGGAAATAAACAGTCTGGCCCATTCATGGGACGGAATCGATTATACAAAATACGAAGGAGGAGTTTACTCCGCAGAATGGTTCTGGGCGAAAATCCTGCATACAATAAGGACGGATGAAGAAATCAGCAGATCAGCATACAGCTGGGTTGAGCATTGCGACTGGATCCCCGCCGTACTGACAGGAAATACAAATCCGCTTAAATTAAAACGAAGCCGCTGCGCTGCGGGACATAAGGCGATGTGGCATCCCTCTTTTACAGGACTTCCGTCCGCTGATTTTCTTAGTAAGCTCGATGCACGTCTGCCGGCATTAAGGGAACGGCTGTACACAGAGACATACACGGCCGATGTACCTGCGGGAACCTTATCCGCGGAATGGGCCGGTAAATTGGGACTGCAGGATGATGTTGTTGTAGGCACAGGCGCATTCGATGCACATATGGGAGCCGTCGGCGGAGGTATTTCCCCGGGCACACTGGTAAAAGTCATGGGAACTTCGAGCTGCGATATGATTGTCGTATCCGGAGATATTTTAAAAGACAGATTGGTAAAAGGTATATGCGGACAGGTAGCAGGATCGATTATTCCCGGGATGACCGGCCTCGAAGCCGGACAGTCCGCATTCGGCGACGTTTATGCATGGTTTAAAAATGTATTGGCATGGCCGTTATCTTTAATCCGAAAGACAGAGATCGTTGACAGGGGAAAAGCCGGAAGAATAGAAAATGAAATCGATGCGATGATAATAGATGAACTCTCCAGGGAAGCATCGGAGATTAAACCCGGCAAATCATCCGTACTTGCCCTGGATTGGCTGAACGGACGCAGATCCCCTTTTGCAAATCAGCTTGTAAGGGGTGCAATAACAGGTTTAACACTGGGAAGCGATGCACCCCGGATTTTCAGAGCCCTTGTGGAAGCCACTGCTTTCGGGACCAAGAGTATTGTCGAACGGTTCGAAGAGGAAGGGCTTCCCGTCAAGGATGTTATTGGTATCGGCGGAGTTTCCAAAAAATCTCCGCTAGTCGTACAGATAATTTCCGATGTCATTAACAGAAAGATAAGAATAGCAAAAACAGAACAGGCGGTTGCCCTTGGTGCGGCTGAGTTTGCAGCAGTTGTTTCGGGTTCTTTTAAAAACATCTTTGATGCCCAGGAAGCAATGGGAAGCGGGTTTGATGCGGAGTATTTTCCGGATCCCTCCAATACCGGAATATACGGCCGTATCTATAAAAAATACAAACTATTCGGGAACCTGGTGGAAGAATATACGAAAACAGAGGTTTAAAATGGCAAAATACACGGAAATAAAAAGAGAGGCATATGAAGCGAATATGGAAATCCCGAAACAAAATCTTGCAATCTATACATTCGGCAATGTCAGTTCCTTTGATGCCGGTTCCGGAGTTTTTGCCATAAAACCGAGCGGTGTACCTTATGACAGGCTGACGCCCGAAAAAATGGTTGTTGTCGATATAGAGAATAATGCTATTGTAGAAGGCAGTTTAAGGCCTTCCTCCGATACAAAAACACATTCGGTTCTGTACAGGGTTTTTAAAGAAATCGGAGGCATCTGTCACACCCACTCCCCGTATGCTGTTGCATGGGCACAGGCGCTTAAGCCTGTTCCCATTTTAGGCACCACACATGCCGATCACCTTGTCACGGATATCCCGGTGACTGCTATTCTGGAAGACGAGGCCATTAAAAAAGATTACGAAGAAGAAACCGGTAATCAGATTGTAAAATGCTTTAAAAATCTTAATTATAAAGAAATCGAAATGGTTCTGGTTGCATGTCACGGCCCTTTTTCATGGGCCAAAAACGCTTTAAAGTCCGTGTATAACAGTAAAGTTTTAGAAGAGATAGCAAAAATTGCCCTGTATACTATTATGATAAATCCGGATGTTCCGGTATTAAAAAAGAGCCTTAAGGAAAAGCACTATTTCAGAAAACACGGGACAGGTGCATACTACGGCCAGAATGACTGACAGTAATATTTAAAAGGAGTATTTGTGATGATTGATTTGAAAGATTATGAATTCTGGTTCATCACCGGCAGCCAGCATCTTTACGGCCGGGAGATACTCGATAAGGTCAAAGAACATTCGAAAAAAATATCAAAAGGCATAGCCGGTGCAGTAAACATGCCCGTAAAAATCGTCAGCATGCCTGTTTTAACGACAGCCGATGCAATTATCAATTTGTGTAATGAAGCAAACAGTTCGAAAAAATGTGCCGGATTGATTTTCTGGATGCATACATTTTCTCCGGCTAAAATGTGGATATCCGGCTTAAAGGTCTTAAAAAAACCCATACTGCACCTGCATACCCAGTTTAACCGGGATATACCATGGGAAAACATCGATATGGAGTTTATGAATTTAAACCAGTCCGCTCACGGAGGCAGGGAATTCGGACATATCGTTTCCCGCATGGGTATCTGCCGTAAAGTTCTTGCCGGGTATTGGCAGGAACAGGACCTGTTAGACAAACTCTCTGTCTGGATACGGGCTTCATGTGCATATCAGGACTCCCATGAATTAAAAATAGCACGTTTCGGGGATAATATGAGAGATGTGGCCGTGACTGAAGGGGATAAAGTAGAAGCTCAGATTAAGTTCGGCTATAGTGTCAATGGGTATGGATTGGGAGACCTGGTTAAATCCATGGCCCGGATTACCGAAGCGGAAACAGATGGTCTTGTTTTATTGTATGAACAGCAGTACGAATTATCCGATGAATTACAGAGAACCGGGGGAAAACGCAGTTCACTCAGAGAAGCTGCTAAAATAGAACTCGGAATGAGGCGTTTTCTGGAAGAAGGCGGATTTAAGGCTTTTACAACGACATTTGAAAATCTATACGGACTGCCCCAACTACCGGGGCTTGCTGTGCAGCGGCTTATGGCAGACGGATACGGATTCGGAGCCGAAGGAGACTGGAAAACAGCAGCTCTTGTACGTGCCATGAAGGTTATGGCCTCTGGACTGAATGGCGGCACCTCTTTTATGGAAGATTACACATACCACCTGGAAAAAAAGAACATGATGGTACTCGGAGCTCATATGCTGGAAGTGTGCCCTTCGATTGCAGGCAGCAGGCCGTCTTTGGAAATCCATCCCCTTGCCATAGGGGGAAAAGCCGATCCGGTAAGGCTCGTATTTGATACAAAAACCGGCAATGCCTTAAATGCATCAATCGTAGATATGGGAAACAGGTTCAGAATGATAGTAAACGAGGTCGAGGTCGTCGAGCCTCCGTCTGAATTAAAACGGCTTCCCGTTGCAAGAGCTGTCTGGGTCCCGAAACCTGATCTCTCCACCGCTGCCGCCGCATGGATATTAGCGGGCGGTGCACATCATACAGGATTCAGCCAGGCATTAAGTTCCGAACACCTTGAAGATTTTGCAGAAATGGCGGGAATAGAGTTTTTATCGATTAACGGCAAAACCCTGTTAAATGATTTTAAAAAAGAAATCCGCTGGAATGATGTATACTACTATCTCCGCAAATAAGTGTAGAAAATCAATTCGGGTTCCCCGTGCCGGAACCAAACAGTGAGTTATATGGAAATAAATAAGAAAGAATTTACAGCCGCCGGAATAGTAATTTCACAGTCCGCATTGGAGCGGATTCCCGGTTTTCTCGAAAAGAACCTCAATATATCTCATCCCGCATTAATCTGTGATGAGAATACATATAAAGCAGGGGGAGAAGCTGTTAAAAAACTGGTACAGGAAAAGATGCCGGTTAAGGTCTGCATGCTTGGGTGCAGCGAAATATGCAAAGCAGATGAAAAATCCGTCGGTTCCCTGCTCCTGGACATCGATGCAGGCACAGACTGTTTAATAGCGGTAGGCACCGGCACGATAACCGATATTACACGGATACTGGCATACAAACTCTCTCTGCCTTTTATATCCGTGCCCACAGGAACCTCTGCAGATGCTTTTGCATCCTCCGTAAGTCCGGTATTTATCAATAATATCAAAAAAACTCTGCAGGCAAAAATGCCGGCGGCAATATTTGCAGACACGGCTATACTTAAAAATGCGCCTGAGAGGCTTAATGCTGCAGGTTTCGGAGATTTTTTATCCAAAGGAATTTCAAAGTCCGATTGGTACATTTCGAATATAGTCAATGACGAGGAAGTAAATGAGGAATCTCTTAAGATGATTCAAAAACCTCTCGATAGCTGCATAAAAAAACTGAACAAATATGGTGCCTTTCACGAAGAAACACTTAAAACTCTGATGGAAGGTCTTGTTGCTTCCGGCTTCTCTATTGCCCTTGCAGGAAGCTCCCGTCCTGCAAGCGGTTCGGAACATCAAATATCACATTTTATAGAATACAAAATTAATCTGGGAAAAACATCCTTTTTCTACCACGGAGAAACAGTAGCCCTCGGAGCATATATTATGACATCGATCTATCAGAATCTTTTTGCTCTCCGTTATAATGATTTCCGTAATCTTCTTTTAGACCGGGGTGTAAAAAACGAATCCGCAGAAACCAGGGATGAAAGGTTTTCCCGCGTATTCGATGACGATTCAAAAAAAATTATTGATCATTGGAAAGAAAAAAAGCCGGATAAGAAACGTATCGAAAAAATCGTTAAATTGCTTTCTGTTAACTGGAAATATCTGCAGGAAGTTGTAAAAAACAATATCTACAGTACTCATGAATTCGAGGAACTAATGAATAAATCCGGCGTTCCCTTTAACCCTGTAAAAATGGGATTTTCGCCTCCGGAAATATCCGACATAATCATCTGCGCCAAAGAAATGAACGATAAATACACCCTTCTGAACCTGCTGGACGAACTCGGTCTTCTCGAGTTTTTCGCCTTCCGGTTTATTAAACAGTAAATATATTTTTTATATATTTCATGACCCGTCGATACAGCTTTTTGTATCAAGCATATGCTTTTTTACAATGCCGATCAGTTCCTGGTTAGGTTTGCAGTTCTTCAGTGCAAAGGACTGCAGTACACTGTCGATCCGGGATTCCGTCATATCTTTAAAC
>JAADHF010000080.1 GCA_013151965.1 Spirochaetota bacterium | reverse complement strand
ACAGGTAGATTTATTCAAATATTATCTGTAATATAGACCACATATGAATCTAAGGGAATTAACGAAAAAAATCAATATAAAGGGCAGGCTATTCTTCGACGAACCTATGGAAAAGCACACCACTTTCAGGATAGGAGGGCCGGCTGACCTGTTCTGTATTCCGGAAGATATCGAAGATCTAAAGGTTTTTTTCTCCTTCTGCATGGAAGAGGATATCCCGTATTTTACCCTCGGTGCCGGGGCGAATATACTCGTTTCCGATATGGGAATACGCGGGGCTGTGATCGACCTCTCGCTTTTAAACGGCATTAAGTTCGACGGCACATACCTGTCGGTTTCCGCCGGAACATTAATCAGCGAAGCATCACGGTATGCGGAAGAAAAATCACTCACCGGCATGGAGTTTATCTACTCCATGCCCGGAAGTACAGGCGGGTCCCTGTGGATGAATGCACGCTGCTACGGCAGGTCGGTCTCGGATATCCTCGATTCCGCAGAAATTCTTACAGAAAACCTGACCGTACGGAAATATCAGGCAAAGAGAGAGGATTTCGGCTACAAAGTGTCGCCTTTCCGGAAAATGAAAGGCATCATAATAAACGCTTCCTTCAGGCTTTCGCAAGGCACTAAAAAAGAAATCTCGGAGAAAATGGCACAAATAAAAGTCGACAGAGAGAAAAAGGGTCATTTTCTATTTCCCTCCGCAGGTTCGGTTTTTAAAAACAACAGGGATTTCGGCATGCCTGCAGGTAAAATAATCGAAAAGACCGGCCTTCGCGGTTTTACTATAGGCGGTGCAAAGGTATCGGATTATCATGCAAATATTATTGTAAATACCGGAGGAGCCAGGGCATCCGATGTTCTAAGGCTTATTGAGCTTGTCGAAAACCGGGTTTTTAAACAATTCGGTTTTAAACTGGAAAGAGAAATTCTGCTTGCAGGCCAGTGGCAGCACGGAGACAGGAGGTTTTAATGGCAGCTGTTCTTGAGAATATTAAAAAATACATGTCTAAATTCCAGGATGATGAGTTTAAGAAAATGGTTGCCGGAATTACAATCTCCGAACTGCTGGATTTGTGGGATGACCTTTCGGAAGAGGAGGAGCTGAAGATCTTCTCTCTACTAGACCTGGAAAAAAAGGTTGACCTCATAACCTC
This sequence comes from Spirochaetota bacterium, assembly GCA_013151965.1. Lineage (GTDB taxonomy): Bacteria > Spirochaetota > Spirochaetia > SZUA-6 > SZUA-6 > SZUA-6. Next base: position 4,054 of record JAADHF010000080.1, on the reverse strand, counting down.
CCTGCCGCCGCCGAAACAGGAGGCACTTATAACCTCATTAACAGCGGAGAACAAGAAAATCCTCTTGGAAGAGATGGAGCCTGACGATATTACCGACTTTATTCAGTCTGTTTCACCGGAAGTCCGCGAGTATGTCTGGAACAATTTAAGCGAAGAAGCCAGGGAGGAGACCAAATTCTTACTGAGGTTCGATGAGGATGATGCGGCGGGCCTGATGACGCCGAGGTACCTTGCGATTCAGTCCAATCTCACGGTAAAACAGGCTCTGCGCTGGGTACGTAAGAACCTTAAAGAAGTGGAAACCATCTACTACCTCTACGTACTGGATCAGATGAAACGGCTTATAGGAATCGTATCCTTAAAGGATCTTCTTTCCGCTGAAGATGAAGACCGGATAAACGACATTATGGTAAAAAAGGTTATTTCGGTCCGTGAAGAGACAGACCAGGAGGAAGTAGCAAAAATCCTCGAAACCTACGGTTTACTTGCGCTTCCTGTTGTCGACAGGTATAACAGGCTCCTTGGAATAGTTACATTCGATGATGTTATCGACGTTATAAGGGATGAACAGACAGAAGATGTATATAAAATGAGCGCCATGGCAGGAAACACCGAGAGGTATCTGGACAGTTCGGTATGGGACCTCGTAAAAAAACGGATACCATGGCTCACAATTCTTCTGCTTGCGGCTACTCTTACCACCAATGTACTTGCACATTACAAGTCTGTTATAGAGGTGGCAGTAGTGCTTTCCTTCTTTATTCCCATTGTAACCGGAACAGGAGGAAATTCCGGATCCCAATCCGCCACTCTTATGATTCGCGGACTTGCAACAGATGAAATTCATTTTGATGATATTTTTAAAGTCTTATTAAAAGAAATTTTAATAGGAGTGGTAATCGGTATCAGTATGGGGCTTTTGACAATAGCACGGTCCATGTACCTTCCGCCCAATATAAGCTTCCACGTTGCCGCTGCTGTCGGGGTATCCATGGTATTTGTAATAATCTTTGCAACCCTTATAGGTGCTCTCTTCCCGCTTATAATTCACAAACTCGGACTCGATCCCACTGTCATGGCAGGTCCCTTAATGGCAACTATAATAGATGTTACGGGGCTTACAATATATTTTCAGACCGCAAAACTGCTATTGGGACTGCACTGACAACCGCATCCGCCGGCTGCTCTGACAGTTGTATTAACAGCTATATTTATCAGGAGAGGGAAAATGGTACTTGTAATCGGTGAAAACAGCGCATGGCAGAGGACATTGCTTGTGAAAAAGCTGCATATCGATGAAGTAAACAGGGTAAAAGAGGTACACAGTTTTGCAAGCGGCAAGGGTGTAAATGTTGTTCGTGCCCTTTTATCGACCGGATTTAATGCGCATGTCATAGGCTACGCAGGAGGATTTACAGGTAAAAAGTTTACCTCGTACCTGCAGGAGGAAAAACTTCCCGCTTCTTTTATCAATATTACAGGTGAAACAAGGATATGTTCTACAATTATCGAGGATAACGAAAAGGTTACAGAGCTTGTGGAACCTGCTCCGGAGATAACAGAACAGGAAAGTGACAGTTTCCTTGAACTATACGAAGAAAAGCTGAATAAGGCCGATGCGGTCGTTATCTCCGGTACTGCAGTAAGAGGCGAAGCGAATTTAAGATACAGAGATATGGCGGAAAAAGCCGGACAGAAGAATATTCCCGTAATTCTCGATTCATTCTCTCTGCAGGCAAAAAAAGCATTGGGCAGAACTATTAACGTATTAAAGATAAATCTTTCCGAATTCGAAGAACTCACCGGCAGGCGGCTTGCCGCTTACCCTGACAGGCTAAAAGCATACATTTCTTTTAAGAAAGAACACAGCATAAACTGGCTTATAATAACCATGGGCGGTAGTGGCGTGGAAGGTTATAACGGAACAGAAGTTGTAAAGTCCGTACCGGTTCCTGTTTCCGTACGTAATACCATCGGAAGCGGAGATTCTTTTTCCGCAGGTGTTGCTCAGGCAATACTGAAAGGAGAGGGAATAGAGCAGGCCGTTAAAAGGGGAACCGCCATGGGAACTGCAAACTGCCTTAACTATACTCCCGGAATGGTAAAAAATGAGGAATATCTTGAACTCTTAAAAAAAACAGAAACTGCGGTTACCCGAATTTAGCGGAAAGAATTACCGTCCGGGGAGCTGTCCGGACGGGTGTGCGGCCCGCATAGGCGAGGCTGCAATCAACCTGCCGGACATGGCGGAGACCAGCCGGGACACGGCTAAACCCGGCCGGAGTGCAGCTGCAGCCAATCAGCCATCCGGACAAGCTGCCTTCCTACTCCGTTGCCCAGCCGAGGGAAACCGAAAAATATTTAAAAAACCAATCCCTTATGCCGGCAAAATTAAAAAAATCTATCCCGGCCGGCTTTACTGTTTTGACCCTCCAATACATCCTGTAGTTCTTAAGATAGATCGATGAATTGTAAGATACATCGACAGCAGGTGCATCTTTAAGAATATCTGTTATCTTAATTCTCAATCCTGTTCCTCCCGAATTGTAGTTAAGGCTTAAAATCTTTGATAAGATATTAAACCTTAGTTTAACATCATACTGCGAATCTCCGGTTTCTCCGTGCAGAGAAACAGCCGCACTTAAGAGATCCTCTTCCAGTACACTGCCGTCACCGGAATACTCAAATCTCTTTTCCGCCTCCATGGAATACACAAACTCCGTTCCTCTTTTTACCAGGGTAATCAGGGAAATTTTACAGGTCGCAGATTCCCATCCTTCCATAAACGGACCTGCAGAAAACCCGGGCTGTTTAAGCGTATTTTTATAGTTCAGGATTAGCCCGCCCCTCTGGGGAGACATCAATTCGAGATCGACCTTATAATTCAGCATATCATTGTTTACCGAACCGGCCGAATCACGATAGGCGGGGGAGCAGAAACCGCCGAAAATTCCCAATTTGGTTAACTTATTTTCCCACGCCGCAAAACCGTGCCCCAAGAATCCAGGCGCCGCAAGTTCTCCGCCGGAAACCGATACGGAAAGATGTGTGCGGAATTTTTTATGCTTTAGAGAAAAGGAAGAAGCAATATGATACAGCTTTTCACCCGGAAAGGGAATTTTATCAAGGTACCAGGGATTTTTACTGCTGACTATCCCGGATCTGTAAAACTCCGAATTATACGGTTCGGTTAAGCTCATCAGCAGCTCGGCATTCCCGGCAAGATCATCATGGTTAAAAAAAATTCCGGGAAACAGATTTAAGTGCGCAATAATACCTGCATGCAGCGGAAATACTTCCCGGCTTTCATTCGAATAGCCATCCGGAAGTTCAACCGGCAGGTCCCCCGAAAGTCCTATAGGCAGTCCTCCCGGCAGCCGCTTATAAAATAATCCGCCCTTTCGGTACATAAACAGATTAAGGGCATCAGGAAAAACAGCAAGAGAAATGCCGTGTTTAACTCTTCTATAAACGGAAGTACCGGTTGTAACCGGGAAACTGCCGTCAAGGCCAAGCTTTGTTTTCTCCGCGGCAACACTGCTCCACGGAGAATATGAAAGGGGGTTATTAATTTCCCGCAGGAGCCCGTAAACGGCAACAGGACCTGCCGTTAAAAAGAGGGATGAAAAACCAAAATCAAAGTAATACCGTTCTGTCCGGTTCTTTTTATCATAACTGCCGGCAGCCTTCTCCGGGGCATAAGTATCCGCGCCTAAAATGACAACTCTTAACGGCGATAACCCGGGCAGACAGGTTTTAAGATTATACCCCGTAAGCCGGAACTTCAGGGTTTTAAGTTCGTGAAGCTCGAACTGCAGTTTAAAGGGAAACAAAAAAGCATCGGATTTTTCCGTACTCTCTGCACAAATTCCGGTTAGCAGGCCGAAACTTATAAAGAGTATTAAAAGGTGCACTGTTTTCCCGGATCTCATACCTGCCAGGTAGCAAAAAAGAGACCAATTCTAAAGGGAACAGAACCATACCATACACTTCTGTTTACATTCATTTACAATTCGGCGGATTTTAATATAACTCCTTAGAGTCTGATTATCAG
>JAADHF010000034.1 GCA_013151965.1 Spirochaetota bacterium | reverse complement strand
GAACCGGTTATACGTACACCGTTAAAAGGTTTCTCAGCAGTATATTTATTACGGATTGCCATTAACCCAGGCATTTCCTTTTCGGCTATCTCTATCTCTTTTCTTCCCCATTCATTTAAGGATAAATCTTTTACTTTGTAATTAAAATCTCCCATTAAACTGCTCCTTCTGTTACATTTCTTATTTCTTAGGTATCCCAATCCATCTTGCAGTTCTCTTTTTAAACAAACGGTACTCATCTCCGTACAAACTCTCGAGGTAAGGTTCTGCGAGAAGGATAGTGTACAGATAAATTACAATGGCAAACACTCCTGTAAGTACAAATGCAANNCCCGACCGCCCTGCAAGCGATATTCCGAAAAGCATTAAAAACCAGCCGACAAACTGCGGATTCCTGCTCCACCGGTATATCCCTGTAGTTATAAGCTTCGAAATATCCTGTCCTGTCGACCTGCGCAATGAGCGGAACTCGATCATTCCCATCGGCAGTATAATTACTCCGGTTACAAATAAAACCAGACCTCCTGTAAGTGCAAATGTTTTGCCCACCGGTACCGGCCATACGCCATAGAATGCCGACAGCGCCAATGACACATGGTGGAATGCCCACATTCCATACCAGGCAGAAAGAAGTTTGTTAGTATAAGTTCCTTTTTTATCGTATGTCTTTTTTATTCCGGGAAAAACAAATATTCCCAGTATTATCGAGATACCTATTAAGATACCCAGAACAACATAAATCCGCATCATTTTTTGCCTCCTTTTGAAATATTGTTAATCGATGTCATGGTGTTGCCTCCTTAATTTAATTAGCGTATTAATTTTTTTCTCCCGCTTTTTAAAAACATTAAACCTGGTAAGCAAAACAGGACCGATGAATAAATCTCCTAAAAGAGCGGTAATAATGGCGACGATGGAAAGTATTCCGAAGGCTGCAAGGATGCTCATTTCGGAAAGAAGAAAGACAGAGAAACCCGCGACAATCATCAGAGATGTAAAACATATTGCCCCGCCTACATTCCGGAGAGCATTTTTCATGGCCAGTTCTCTGTTTCCTGTTATGTTGAATTCCTGCCTGAAATGGGAAAAAAAGTGTATTGTATCATCCACTACTATTCCTATGGCTATGGAAGCAACGATTGCCGTGCCGACATCTAAATGAAATCCTGCCCATCCCATTAAGCCGAGTACGAATACTATGGGGAATATATTCGGCAGCATACTGACAAGCCCTCCCTTAAATCCGAATAACAGCATCATCAGGCCTAAAATTACCAGAAAAGCCGATCCGAGACTTTTAATCTGGGTAAGGACAATACGGCTGGTTACTTTATCCAGCAGAACGTTCCACCCGGTAATTTTTACTGTGAAATCATTAAAGTTTTTATCAGTATACCTTTTTATCTTATCCAATAATGCCTTTCTCTCTTTTGTGCTTGTCTGTTTTGTCCTCACGGAAATTCTTGCAGTATCGTAATTTATGGTCACATAATGACCGATCCCCTCTCCTCCGGACATTTCATACAAAAGCAGACTCTGTGCGATTGTTTCTCTTTTTGCAGGAATATCAAAGTATCTTTTGTCGTTGTCATGAAGCGCCCTGTTGATAAGTTTAATATAATCGACCATGGAAAAGGAACCGGTAACGCCCGGGCTGTCTTTTACCAGTTTCTGCAGATTTTCTATCTTTTTAAGGGTTGCAGGATTCTCGAAATCATCCGGTTTTCCTCTGATAATAACCTCGGTGCTGGATGTACCGCCCAATTTTTTGTCCATAAACTCCGCACCCTTTCTTAAAGGGGTATTCTTTTTTACGTATTCACGCAGTGAACCCTCTACATATATTCTTGGGATACCGGCTCCCATAACCAGGATAACAAGGATACTGACGATGAGTATCGGTCCGGGATACTTTAGATTAAACTCACCTGTTCTTTTAAGCATATTCTGTATCAGCCTATGCTCTTCTTTCGCTTTTGTTTCGGGCCGTGTCTTTGATAACAGCATCCCGAGAGGAACTAGAATCATCGAAAGGATAAAAGCACTCATTATTCCGAAACCGGCGGATATACCCAGGTTTCTTATTGCCGGTATGGAACTGAAGCTGAGGGAAGAAAAGCCCACTGCAGTAGTAATAGATGTAAACAGACATGGTTTCCCCACCCTTTGATATGTTTCCAGTATAGCCTTTTTCCTGTCTCCTATCCGGTTCAATGATAAACCGTAGTAGCTTATAATATGTATGGAATCCGCTATTCCTATGACTAATATCAAAGCGAGAAGTGTCGTGGAGACAGGTGTTATCGGTGAATGCAGCATACCTTTTAACCCCAGAGTCCACACAAGAGCAAGCAAAACGGTGATCAAAGGAAAAAGAATATGAGGCAGTCTTCTGAATATTAAAAACAGCATCACTGCCACAATGAGCATCGATAAGGGAAAGAATTTGCTCATATCTTTTTCCATAATTATACCTAATTCGGCATCCGTAGTCGGGCCGCCGCCGAGGTAAAATTTTCTTCCGGTCCTTTTGTGTTCTTTGCTCAGAATATCTTTGATGCTTTCGGTAATCTTCTGAGAGTAATCGCCTGTTCTTTTTTTATCAGGTATTTCAAATGACAATGCTATTCCCACCGTGCCGGCGTCATCGGAAATAAGATTTCCTTTAAAGAACGGATTCAGATTGATTCTCTGTTTTAACTGAGAAATTTCCTCAGCAGATAGAGGGGTCCTGCCGACAAGAGGCTTAATCTCCAATCCCTCGCTGGTTCCTGTAATATCATCCGCAGTCGTTAAACTTATGACATTATTTATATAAGGAACTTTTTTTAATTCCCGCGACAGACGGGAAAGGTAGGTTATCTCTGATTCACTGAACGGATTATCCGATTTGTAAGCAACTACGGCAAATTCGGCACCGATAAAGGTCTTTTTTAGTTCGTCATAGTTTTTCAGTGTCGGATCTTCTTTAGAAAACCATGTCCTCTCGTTATCTTCCATTTTAAGTTCGGGCAGGTAGATAAAGAACAGAACACTTATGATAATAATAGCTGTAACCAGGATAATTCGATTTTTTAGAATAAACTCACCAAATTTTCTCAACTTATGATCTCCTTTTATTAAAAGTAATAAGAAATTTTAAGAAACACGGAGTTGTTTCCACTGAACTCTCCGAACATCGATTGTTCCTTTCCGCCGAACAGATAGGCTCCTGTTTCGATGGAAACACCGTCGGCAGCCGAATATTCAATATAAGGCTTAATCATATAATCCATGTCTTTCAGCCTGTAAATCATACCGGTCAGTCCGAGCTTTAGCTCTTCATCGAAAAAGGTATCGTAGCAGCTTAGAACAAGCCTGTTTTCCATCTCATCTTCCTCGATACCTTTTTCATAATCAAAAATATATTTTCCCGCCCATTGAAGGTTGAGATAAAGATTCTCAAATAATGTATAGTCCGCACCCATAACAAAGGAAATGTCCGGCTTTTCGACTATTCCGTCCGTATCTATCGTATCTGTAGTTGCATAATATCGCTTATACACATAAGCCAGTTCCCCGCGCAGGCCCAGTCCTCCGAAATTGGTATCGAAGTCGAAGCCGCCGGCCCGAAACCTCCTGTATTCGGGGTTAATTGTTATTGTCATATCCTGCGGATTTATACTCCGGAACATAACCGGAAGGTCGAAAAAACCATCGAAATAGGATACCGAAAAGTCAAAAGCAGACATTATACCTTCGAACCTGAAGGCATATTCGGAATTCTTAAGTTTATAACCGGGCATCAGGGGTGTGTTAAGAGTTATGCCGGGATTTGTCAGAATTTCTTTTATTTGATAGGGTATCCATGGAGAGGTGGTGTCCATAGGAATCCGAGAGGGAGTAAATGTGGGAATGAATATCCCCTGTACCCTGAAATTTCCATTTCCGAAATAGTAATCTATCTTAGGATAGAAAATCCCTATTTTTCTGTCCGCTTTACCGGTCAGGATGAACTCCCGGTAATCCTCGGGGTTTATAAAATCTGTCGGGTTAAATTCATCCGCTTTGCCCCATATAGTTATCTGACGGCCTACTTGAAAGTCGAAGGAGCCGAGACTTAGTTTTATGTAAGCCTCTCTTATTTCACCTGCCGGCACGGAGTTGTAAAGCGGGTCATAATGTAAATTAAAATCTGTAAAAAACGCTGCCGGTTCTATTTTATCTCTTAATCTTAATCTTAACGAGGTTGTCTCCTTGATAAATCTCTGATCATCCTGAAATTTCATATTAAGGCTTTCGGATAGAGAACCGTTTATTTCCAGTGCTGCAGCTCTGCGGGGAATAACAGTAAGAACTGCAATGAGTACTGCAAAAAAAAGAACAGGATATTTATGCATTTATTATTCCTCCCTTTCTAAGTTTCTTTCGCTGAAGATACTGTCTTTAAGGCCGGTATTATATTTTACGTTTTCAAATTCAAGGATTGTTCTCTGTTTTTTCCGGACATTTTCCATTTCCATTTTCATGGCTGTAAGAATTCCGTCTATTTTTTTAATGTCAGTGGAATGGAGCCTCTTTAGAAAATCGCCTCTTTTGTCGTAGAAATCGATTTTAACAACAAAGAATGAGTCCTTTCTTATCCATAAGATGCTTTTACTGTAGGATTTCTTTTTTCCTGCTATGGGAACACTCTTAACTACCCAGCAGTTATGTCCGTCGAATGTTTCCGATCTGAGTATCGTGTAGTTGTAATCATCTATTGTGTAGCTTCCGAGATCTTCGTAGCTGAAGTCCGTGCCCATAAAACTTTTTCCTTTTTCGCTGGTACTTATCCGGCGTACTCTCTTTAAGACCGGAAGATAAAGCCACTGATCGTCATCTTTCCCTTTATGCGACCAGATAAGAAATCCGGTACCTCTCACGTCGGCCGGCAGGAGGAACTTCATAAGAGTTTTGTTATTTTTGCCGTATTTTTTAAGCCATATTTTTACCTTCCTTACTCTTCTTCTGCCGCTTGCTTTAATCAGGGTCATTGTCATATCAGCAACTCGGTCATGGCCGGTAAAACGATTCTCGACCTTTTCCATAATAGTGCGGCCATTGATCTCCTCTGCTCCCAGACTTTGGAAAACAGCCGTTACCAGAAACATTATTGTAAAGACAGCTGTAATACTCTTTTTAAACATTGGTTATCTCCTTTCTGATGAATACATGATCATGTGTTCATATATTCATAATGTATATCATCTTAAAAAAGCTGTCAAGATTTTTTTAGTTTTATTTAAAAAAAGAACCCTGTAAAAAGAGTTGTCAGTGACCATTAAATAGTTAATATATTATGGTGGATATTAGTTTTTTCTTAAGAGGTTTCATTATCGGCTTTTCGATTGCTGCGCCTGTCGGCCCTATCGGGGTATTGTGCATACGCCGGACATTGGCCGGAGGATGTACATCCGGTTTTGTCTCCGGCCTGGGCGCAGCTACCGCCGATGCAGTTTATGGATGCATCGCCGGGTTTGGCCTGACAGTTATATCTGACTTCCTGGTCAGTCAACAGGTATGGTTTCGTGTTGCAGGCGGTGTGTTTCTCTGCTGTCTCGGTTTTAAAACATTCCTGTCCGTACCAGCGGAAAAGGCAGCTTCCGCCGGGAGAAGCGGTCTCTTAAGTGTTTATGGATCGACGTTTTTCCTGACGCTGGCAAACCCAATGACTATTATTTCCTTTGCGGCAATATTTGCCGGTCTGGGACTTGCAGGCACAAATGGGAATTATATGCCGGCCGGAGTTTTGGTCCTGGGCGTTTTTGCCGGCTCAACTATCTGGTGGCTTATTCTAAGCTGCAGTACCGGTGTATTCAGGGCGAAATTTAACCATAACGGATTGCAGTGGATAAATAGAATTTCAGGGACAGTCATTACGGGGTTTGGTTTGTTGGCACTGCTGAGTTTACTAAAATAAATATTAAAGGTTCTTCGGCAATAAAAATATTTCATTTGACACAGACTCCATATTGACCAATTGGTATTAAAATGGTATACATTAATAATATTAAACAAATGGGGGTGCGATAGATGAAAATATCACTCAATGCCGATATTGCGGGAAATGATTTTGAAAAATTGTTTAAGCTATGCGAGGGTCTCGATGTCCGTGATGTTATAGTATTTTTGGATCAAAACATTTACGATACCGAAAATGATCTTCTTTCGGAGAAGCTTCTTAGAGAAAAAATTAATATCTTAAAACTCGGAGGACTCAATGTTCCGGTTGTACAGTTTCCTCTGCTCCCTTCGAATATTTTTCTTGGGGAGGCGCCGGATGAAATGGCCAAATTCTGTGATAATCTGAGTATTGCTGCAGATGCGGGTATCCGGACTGCGGTTATCTTTCCCTGGCCCGAAGCTTCGGATAATCATGAGGAAAACGAAAAACAATGGGATAGATTTATACGCTCCTATAGTCAGGTTGTTAAAACCGCGGAAGATAAAGGCATACGGTTAGCTACTCACGGGCACAGGATAAAGAAATTCCTTTTAAACGACTGCAGCAGTTACGAAAGGCTTTTTAAGGAATTACCGTCGGCTGCGAATGGTTTTACCTTCTGTATGGGCTGTCTGCATTACACCGCCGATAATTTTAAAAAATGTATCAGGGAATTAGAAGATAGAATATTTCTGGTGCATGTGCGGGACCTGGTAAAGAAAGGCAGTAATGAAGAAATAGAAGAGGTTCCACTGGGAGAAGGTGAGGTTAATATCACCGAAGCTATAAATACACTGAAAGATATAAATTATGACGGGCTTTTATTTGTCGAACATATACCCCGGATACCATGGGAAGGAAATAATGAACTGCTGGCTCAGGTTCAGGCCGTAGGTTTTATAAAAGCACTGCTGAAAAACAAATAGTATATGAATCCGTTTCTGTTTTGATTCAATTTAGAATACCAAGGGGAGGAAAATTTTATGATTGATGTAAATAAGCTGGTGAACAGTGAGGAGAATCTGCAATTTAAAGAGGTAGTTGCCGGGGCTTTACTGGGTAAATTTGCTGAAGGAATTAATCCCGAACATGCAAGCTTTCAGCTATTACTCTTATCGGAAAATGCCGCTGTGCCCGAACACGGCCATCCGGATAAGGAGGAGTTTCAGTATGTAGTCTCCGGCAGAGGGGAAGTTTCAATTGCAGGGCAGAAGATGCCGGTAAAAGCGGGCAGTATGATTTTTATTCCGGCTGATATCAGGCACTCCATAAGAAATACGGAAAAAGAGGAAATGAAAGTTATGGAAGTTTATGCAAAATAGGATCGATTAATTACGGATATTCCAGGGTGAAAATGATTAAAAAGAAAAATTGGCAGGAGGTACACGGAGCAAATTATATTGCCTCCTATGCCCGGAACAGTGTGGAAATGTGGGAGAGATTTGATTCCGGTGTAATAGACAGGGAGTTGGGATATGCCCGGTCTATGGGCTTAAACAGCGTCAGAGTCTGGCTGGACAGCCGTCCGTACAGGGATAATCCGGGCTTGATGCTGAATAGAATAGGGAAGTTCTTAAGTTTATGTGAGAAACACAGGCTCTCCGTTATACCTATTCTGTTCGATTCCTGCGGTATAGAGGAGAAAGACCTTAAAGATAGGGGGGAGGACGCCCATTGGGGACGGTGGATAACGAATCCCGGTTATGATTATTTATTGCCACGGCATTGGGATAGGCTGGAAAAATATGTGGAAGATATTATCGGAGTATTCCTCGACGATCCCTGTGTCCTGGCATGGGATGTCATGAACGAACCCTGGTGCGGGAAAAAACCGGAAAAAGAGGAGCAGAAAGTTGTAGTGCACCGGTTTTTAGAACACTTTTCCGAACTGGCCAGGAGTCTAAACCCCGATGCACCGGTTACCATAGGTGTTACAGTACTTGACCGGGCTGAATATGTGGAGGATCTGGTCGATTTGATCTGCTTTCACAGTTATGAAACAGACCCGGAAAAGTGGAAGCTGCTGTTAAAGAAAGCCAATCGGTATGCAGAGCTTAAAGGCAAACCGGTTCTCCTGACCGAATGGGGATACCCTGCCTGGGGGACGGTGGTTTCGGAAGGAAGATTAATAACAGATGAGGATCAGTCTGAATTTTATGAGAAGATTATGCCGCTGCTTAAGGAGTCGAAGATCGGCTGGTATCTTTTCGACCTGATCATGGGGTGTAGTCCCTTTGCCCATATAAGTGTCCTTAAAACCGATGGAGACAGGCGCCCGTCGGCATTAGTTGTAGAAAAATATCTGGAGAAAAAACCGGTCCGGTAATTTGCACACGCTGTACGCCTTGATATTTTTATCATAACAACCTATCATCTGTGCTCAGAGAGTTAATCATGAAAATATCAGGCGTACCGTTATTCGGCCTGCTGGCAGCAGTTATTTTTATATCTGGATGCGGATCGGGAACAGGGCCCGATTCCATAAGCTCCAAAAGTGTCAGCCCATCGGGAAGTATCATGGCGGATTGTACCCTGTGCCATGCATCCGAAAAGTCTCCGTCACTCGACCCGCTTGTGACCAACGGAGAAGGAACATCCGGGAAGCACGATATACATGTACAGACCAGGGGAATAAACTGTGAAAAATGCCATTACGGATACTCGGACAAAAAAACCCACATGGACGGTAAACTGGAAATAGGTGATCCTTCGGTCGTTCTTGTTAATTTTGACGATACGAATCCTTCGGGGAAGTGGATAAACGATACAGGAAGCTGTGCTTCTTTAACCTGCCACGGAGGGACTACTCTGGCATGGTACACGACAGAGACCTGGACACTGCCTGAGTGTTCGGCATGTCATGCATCATCGATAGGAACAAGGAGGCAGGTGCTGGGCTCGGGAGGAGATTTCGACAGGGAGTCGCATCATGTCATCGACTACGGCAACAGGACAAACGAGATAGTAAAGAGCAGCGACTGCAGAGTATGCCATAATATGGACAGGCATATGAACGGGGAGGTAAGGCTGAACGATAAGGACGACAGCAGCCGGGTTGTGTTGTACAATCCTTCGGACCCTTCGAGCCTGGAGCCCTTCTGCCTGAGCTGCCATGATTCCGACGGGGCGGCAGTCGAAGGTGCGGATGCTCTTTCGCCCTTTTCCGATACCAACACCCTGGGCGTTATACCGAACGGGGCGGGAAATAAGATTGCGGGATACTGGGACAGCCCGGGCAATGTGCACAAAACGGATGGCCTTACCTGTGCCGGAACAGGCGAACCGGGTACCGGCTGCCACGGAAACAGCGGCACGATAAACATGCACGGCTCCTCTAACTACGGGCTTTTATCGGGAAATATGAACTTTCAGATCGACGCAAACGCCGATTACAACGAGAACGACTATAAGCTGTGTTTTTCGTGCCATGCAAATTACAGCGGTATCACAAAAGAGGATATTCTCGGAGTAAAGGAAGGCGGCAATTACGATTACGTTCTGACACTAAATCCTCCCTTCAGTGGCCCGCTTGTTTTCGGTCCGCCTCCGTACTATACAGGCGGAATACGGACAAAGTTTACCGATTCGGACGCCAATATTCATGATGACGGACCCAATAAATACCAGCTCCACTGGTTCCACTTAAGCATGAGGGTCCACGGAGACGGCGATGTATGGTTGTACCGGGGACAGGGTAATCCCTCGGGGTGCACGGGCTGCCATTCAAGTACTGCATCGTCCGGTAAAAAGGCCTCCTGCACGGCCTGCCATAACGTACACGGCAGCAATTCTCCGGGCATGACCTACGACGAGCTTAATATTACTCATAATGCCGAAGAAACAACCGGGTTTTTAGGGATTCCAAGGGACGATCTTGTCAACAGCCCGATGTACTGCGGCCTTTCGGAGTGCCACAGTTCAACGATCGGTAATAACAATTATATTTTTAATCCCACAGGAGAATGATTGTTTGTTAAGATAACGCTTATTAACTAAATGATTTCTGCACATGACTTACGGACCTGCACTGCAGGGGACGGGTCATGCAATTATCAGGTCGGTTGCTGCCGAGAGATATTCTTTGTATTCCGAAGAGATGGAAGTATCCGTTATTACATGATTTACATCACTGATATCACAATATTTGGAAATAAATATTTTGCCGAATTTAGATGAATCGGTAAGGATAAAAACGTCATTACTCTTTTTTATTATTTTAGATACAATTTCCGCTCTCATTATGTCCCTGCCTGTAAATCCGGTCTTTTTTGAAAAACCATCGACTCCGATAAAAGTTTTCCCGAAATTTAAATTATCTATACATAGACAGGCAAGATTGCCCACAACGCTTTCACTTTCTTTTTGATATAAGCCTCCTATCAATACAACCTGGAGTCCGTTTTGCTGATTAATTTCATGTGCAATAAAAGCATTCGAAGTAATGATGGTGATATTCTTAATCCTGGATATTTCTCTTACAAAAAGCACATTTACGGATCCGGACTCGACAAAAATTGTGTCTCCGGCATTAACATAAGAAGCTGCCTGCTGAGCAATTCTTAATTTTTCATTGTAATTTATCGCCATTCTGTTAGAAATTATATCGGTTTCATTTAAAACAGCTCCTCCATGAACTCTCTGTAAAAACCCCATTTGTTCAAGGATTGTTAAATCCTGTCTTACTGTGGCAGGGGAAACTTTTAGAACATCGGAAAGCTCACTTACCGTAGCTTTATGACCATCGGAAACGACTTTTAGAATCATGCTGTACCGTTTTTTCATTCTACCTCCAGAAGAAGAGATGCTGCTCCCAGTAATCCTGCATCTTCTCCGATTTTAGTCAATTTGATTTCCATCTCTTCAACCATCATTTCATGAGTTAAAGACCGGAATTTTGTTTTAATCCGGTTTAAATACTCATTCCCCAATTTCATCATACCTCCTCCGAGAATAACGACATCCGGGTTAAGAAACTGAAATATATTAAAAACCCCGGCTCCTATCCTGTCAGAAGTTTCTTTAAAAAGTATCAGTGAAACCGGATCCTTTTCTAATATGCCTTTTTTAAAAAGCTGTCCGTTAAAATCATTTATATTAGCCTTAGTAATATTGATTTTACTTTGCATCCCCGAATCCAGTTTTTGTAAGTATAATTGAGGTAAAAATAATCCCGATGATAACGACATCAGACAGCCGTAATTTCCGCAGGTACACCGGATCCTGGAATTAACATCGATAATCGAATGTCCTATTTCTCCTGCTGTTCCGCTTCTTCCCCTTAAAAGTTTTCCGTTAATGACAATTCCCGCTCCGATGCCGGTACTGATGGTCATAAACACCATGGAATCATATCCTTTCCCGGCACCATACTTGTATTCACCAAAAGCCTGTGCATTGGCATCATTATCCAGTACTATCTTTACATCGGGGAAATAAGCGCTTAATTTATTTACAAACGGATAATCCCTTATTACTTCGGAAAAATTAGAGGTAGTTATTACAATACCCTTTCTATACAGTATGTGCCCTGCCAGACCTACCCCTATTCCCGACAAATACCTTGCATCAACATTGTTTTTCTTAAGTAAAACCGTTATTAAATCAGCGGTTATTTTAATTATCTCATCAGGGCGTTTATCGTTATGATCATAAACGACTTCCTTTCCGATAAGGCTCCCGTCCATACCGAAAAGACCTGCTGATAATTTGGTTCCGCCGAGATCTACACCGCAAAGCAATTTTTTATCCATACACCACACTCCTGATTATAATGTATGTTCCGTTCTGGCAATTATATCGTCCTGTGTATCACGTGACAGGGTTGTGAAAAATGCAGAATATCCTGCAACTCTTACTATTAAATCTCTATATTTTTCCGGATACTTCCGGGCTTCGATAAGAGTATTTCTATCAACGATATTATACTGGACATGCCATCCTTTCATCTGCGAGAAAAATACCCTCCATAAAGAAATAAGTTTTTCTTTTTCGGTAATTCCGGTTAAAACCGAAGGAGAGAGTTTTTGATTAAGTAAAACCCCCCCGAGAATACGGCCGGTTGGTAATTTAGATACCGACTTAAAAACAGCAGTCGGTCCTTTAATATCGGTACCCGACGAAGGTGAACATCCTTCTGCAAGCGGTGTCCATGCTTTCCGCCCGTCGGGAGTCGCAGGCACAACCGCACCCGAAGGTACATTTGCAGAAATACTTGAAGTACCTGCATAATATCTGCAGCCGATAGGGCCTTTGTTTTTACGTATTGTATAATATTTTTCAATTTCTTCTATATAAATAGAGTAAGCTTCCTTTAAGAGTTCATCAACATAGTCATCATCATTTCCGTATTTGGGTACGGAATTCAGGATTAGCTGTTTTATTCGTTCTCCGTTCTTTCCTTTAAAGTTACTGTCAAGGGCATCTTTAAGTTGTTTTCCCGTAATTTTTTTATCTTCAAAAACAAGCTTTTTTATTGCCGCAAGCGAATTTCCGAGATTAGCAATACCAACCTGGAGACCCGATACAAAATCATACTTTGAGCCTCCTTCATGTATTGTTTTCCCTCTTTCCATGCAATCATCCGTAAATGCAGAGCATAATATATCCGGAGTTTCCTCCTTAAGAACAATATCGATTACCGCATCGATTGCGACACCGGCCCGGGTAAAATATTTTATCTGGTTCTCCCATGCATCCAGTACTTGTTTATATCCGGTAAAATATTCCAGCGATCCTGTTCCTTTATGGAAGGTTTTCCCTGTTACCGTATCCTTTCCATCGTTAAGAGCAGCCATAAGAACCCGCATAAAATTAAGAAAATGTTTACCGGTGCATCTGTAACCCCATTTTCCGGGAACAGCGACTTCGATGCATCCGATGGCGGAATAGTTGTATGCATCCTCCTTTTGCACTCCAAGCTTAATCAGGGAAGGGATAACAATATCATCGTTATTAAAAGCGGGCATTCCAAACCCTTTTTGTATAACATTAATGCATTCCATTAAGAAATCATTACTTATATTTTTATGAAACCTTACAGAGAGATTCGGCTGTGTCAGCCTGGTTAACCCGACGGATTTTAAAATCAGATAACTAAGATCGTTAACGGCATCTTTTCCCTTTACTGTCTGCCCTCCTATGGTAACATTTTGATAGAGAGGATTTCCGGCGGAATATCTTGTGTGCGACCACGGCCTGATTTTAAGAATGGAAAATAACTTAATCCATGTATTTTCAAGTAACTCCATTACAAATTCATCCGATAAAATTCCTTTTTCTCTGTCTTTTAAATAATGCGGCAGTAAATATTGATCCATTCGTCCCAGAGAAAGGGAATGTCCGTTACTTTCTATCTGGAGAATCAGCTGTATAAAAAAAGTTAATTGAAGGGCTTGATAAAAAGTATCCGGAGGAAACAGCGAGATGTGTCTGCAGCAGCCGGCTATTTTAAGAAGCTCCTCTTTCCTTAACGGACTGCTCTCTGTCTGCGCCATTTTCTCTGCAAGATCAGCATAACGAAGTATAAAACCGCTTATGGCATTAAGCCCCAAAAGTACGGATTTATAAAATATTTCTTTTTTAAGGTCCTCATATACAGCGATGTTAATCTGTTTTCTGTATCTCCCGATTTCTTCCATGTATCCTGATATACCTGTTTTCAGTAATTTATCATTGTTTATTGCAATGTGGCCGTCGCCTGAAGTGAGATTTCCTTCCGCCCTTATTATGCCGCTTTCATGGATCTCTCTGAGTTCATCCGGCATTATTGCCTGACCTCTGGCAAAGGTAGTTTTACCTTTCCACCAGCTGCACAGAGAATGCAGTTCCTCTTTGGTTTCATTATCAGGATAGAATACATCTCCGGGACGTTTATCAAAAGAATCAATTTCTTCCAGTATCCATTCAACTGCATATTCCGGGTAAACAGGTGCCGCCCTGTTTCTCGAAGCCTGATTCCCGACAATCAGTTCGCCGGGATTAATGAATATTGTCATCGATTTTAAAGTTTCGGACAATGCAATAGCACGTTTTATTATTACCGGCTGTGATTCGTTTTCCCTGTAAACATCAGTGTAGATCTTTGCTCTTTCGGTACATATTGTGGGTTTGGCAGAGAGCATTAATTCCTTTAAATCTGATATTCTCTGTGTAACTGAAGTGTTGCTCATTTTCTGATTAATTCTCCCAAAACGGCACTTTAGAATTACTTCGTATCAATGCAGCTGCTTCTAAAATATAATATCTATTCGATTCTGAGACTACCCTTTAACGGAACCTGATGTTAAACCTCTGACAAAGTATCTTCCCGATGCAATATAAATGACTAATGTCGGAAGTGCCGTCATTATTGCGCCGGCAAAATCGACATTATACTCTTTTACTCCGGTGGAAGACTGTACCAGATTATTTAATGCTACGGTCATGGGCTGAGACCGGGAGCTTCCGAAAGATACTCCGAACAGGAAATCGTTCCATATATTTGTAGTCTGCCAGATTAGAGAAACTACAATTACCGGTGCAGAAAGAGGAAGCATAATAGCAGTAAAAATCTTCATAAAGTGAGCGCCGTCAACCTGGGCCGATTGAATAATTTCTGTCGGAATATTGGCATAGGTATTACGAAAAAATAATGTAGTAAATCCCAGTCCGTAAACTATATGAATAAGTATTAATCCCTGTGTCGATCCTGCCATTCTAAGAACACCTAAGACACGTGCCGACGGAATAAGAACGATCTGGAAGGGGATAAAACACCCGAATAAGAGCAAACTGAAGATTATAGTGTCACCTTTAAAACGCCATTTTGCAAGCACAAAGCCGCTGAAGGCTCCCATTAGTGTCGAAATTAAAACTGCCGGAATGACAATTTTTACTGAATTAATAAAATACGGGCGCAGTCCGGTTGCCTGCACTCCGATCTGGGCAGTTGCCCATGCTTTTTTCCATGGAGCGAATGTAAATGCCCTGGGCAGAGCAAGCATATTACCGCCCCTTATTTCAGATAAAGGTTTAAAAGAATTTACAAGCATTACATAGAGGGGGATAAGGAAATAAACCGCAGCTGTTATCATTACGAAAACAATCAAATATTCTGCTATTTTGCTCATCCTTATTGTTTTTTTTATGTCCATTGCTATTTCTCCTTAAGCTGCATACGCAGATAGGGTATAATTATTATTGCGATCATAAGTAACATAAAAACAGCAGAGCTTGCTCCGATACCCATCTCGTTCCTTGTAAAAGTATAGGAATACATAAATGTCGAGGGGAGTGCACTTGCCCGCCCGGGTCCGCCATTTGTAAGAGCGATAACAAGATCGTAAGATTTGATAGCCATGTGTCCCAGAATAACAAAGGCCGTTAAGAAAGAGAATTGCAGCTGAGGTATGATTATTTTCGTATAAAGATCAAAAGCGGATGCACCGTCGACAACTGCCGATTCGATTGTTTCATTACTGATTGCCCTTAGTCCTGCAAGAAATATTATCATTATATATCCGGATACCTGCCAGACGGCAGCGATAACAACCGTATAAATGACAAAATGCGAATTTTTAATCCAGTCAAAATGGAAGGAAGAGAATCCCCAGAGACGTATAATTCTTTCCAGGCCGATTCCCGGATCCAGAAACCACTTCCATGCAGTACCTGTGACAATAAAAGAAACGGCCATCGGATACAGATAAACAGGCCTGAATAGTTTTTCTCCGAATTTATTAATATCGATCAGTATTGCCAGAAATAAACCGATGGCAGTACTTAATCCGATGTAAAGTATACCAAAGATAAGCATGTTCTTAAGGGCAATATGCCAATGGTTCAGTTTAAAAAGTTTTATGTAATTTTTTATTCCTATTAACTGGAAGGAAGGCAATATTTTTGAGTTTGTAAATGAGAGGTATATGGTAAAAATTATAAAAGCATATACAAAAATCATAGATAAAAGGACTGTCGGAAATAAAACGGCTCTGGACATTAATATATCACTGGAAATTTTCCGCCTCGGTTTTTTAGTCATTATCTTTTACCCCGCCCGTATAAATAAACTGAAAGGCGGGTTAAAAAACCCGCCTTTATTGAAATAGTGCAAATAGTTAGTCTTTTGAGGCAGCTACTGCTTTAACAAGTTCTTTTACGGCTTGTTTTGCATCATATTGTCCATTGAAGTTTCCGGAAACAACATCATAAACTGCATTTTTTACTGCAGCAGGTGCGGCATGGCCGTGAGCCATAGAGCCCAGCAGAGTACCGTTCTTATTAGCTTCGGCAAGATCCTTCATTGCTTTTTTGCCGATAATTGTAAATTTTGCATCGGAAACATCGGTCCTTGCCGGTACGGATCCTTTAACCAGATTAAAAGCTATCTGGAATTTAGGAGAAAGTATATCCTGGGCAAGTAATTTCTGTGCTGCACGCTTGTCTTTATTAACTTTAAACATAACAAACTGATCCGAATTAAAAGTCACCGAACCCTGTGTCCCCGGTGTTCGGAAGGCAATAAAATCTTTTCCGGCAACTTTGCCTGCATTAAAGAATTCTCCCTTTGCCCAGTCACCCATCATCTGGAAAGCAGCCTGCCCTTCGATAACCATCGCAGTAGCAAGGTTCCAATCCCTGCCGCTGAAATTATCGTCTACATAAGTTCTTAACTTCTCCATCCTTTTAAAGGCCTTAAGCATTGTATCGGAACCCAGAGCTTTGGGATCGAGTTCTATAAATGCTTTTTTGTAGAACTCCGGCCCGCCTGTGGAAAGAACAACTCCGTCAAAGATAGTAGCGGTCTGCCATGGCTGGCCCCCGGCTGCTAATGCTATCTTACCGGAAGCTTTTACCTTGTCAAGAGCAGCAATATACTCATCCCAGGTTTTGGGTACTGCAATACCGAGATCGTCCATAATCTTTTTATTTGCCCAGACCCAATTCGTAGAATGGACATTTACGGGTGCTGCAATCCATACTCCATTGTATTTTGAGAATTTTTTAATTGCAGTAGGTATAACAGCATCCCAATTTCCTTTTAATGCCACATCGTTAAGGTTTGCCAGTACACCCATTTTTGCCCAGTCGGTTATATCATAACCTAACATCTGAACTGCGGCGGGCGGATCACCGGCAGTTACTCTTGCCCTTAAGACCGTCATGGCCTGTCCGCCGCCTCCCCCTGCGACCGGAGCATCGATCCACTTGACGCCCTGTTTTTCGAGCATATTTTTTAGAACATTCAGCGCTTTGGCTTCACCGCCGGACGTCCACCAATGAAGTACTTCTACAGTTTGAGCTTCTGCAGGTTTTGTACTCTCCTGTTTTCCATTTGCGAATATTCCCATAGTCACAAATAGAGAAAAGACCAGAACCATAACAAGTAATTTTTTCATTACTTCCTCCTTTTTCACAATACTTTGTGATTGAGATTAAAATTGATTGTTTATGGTAGCAAAGATATTGTCATATGTCAAGAAAAATTACTCATATGAAGAAATTTAAGTTTAATTCAGTCCGGTACCGGTAATTACCTGCCCGGATATTACCCGGAGACGGCGAGAGAGTAATCCCTGATGCATTCTTTTAAGGAAACAGCGGAATCTTTAAAAATTATGCCGTGTTTCTTTAGTTTTTCTGTATTTAATCTGACATCTCTAGGATTATCCTTATACTTCTCCGTATCTTCTATCAGGAGTTCTCCTGTTCTTTCTTCCAGTCCTAATTCTTTAAAAATTAATTTTACGATTTTATACCGGCTTATATTGTTGGCCGAACCTACATGGTAAGTACCGAAGGGAAGTTCGAAAATTTTATAAAACCGGTCGATCAATTTATCAATATTTGTAAGGCCTCTGTATTCGTTGACAGGTGCATGTATTGTTCTGCCGGCCATTATGCTTTTTACAGTATCCCAGAGTATATTGTTGACAACGGGCAGGCCTTTCTGGGGGACACCGAACATCCAGGTAAATCTTAGAATCCAGAGCTCTTCGAGTGTTTTCTTAAGTAAGTTTTCCGCTTCGAGTTTGTTCTCGCCGTATATTGTATCGGGATGAGGGGTGTCGGTTTCTGTAAAAGGTCCTCTGTTTGTATTGCCATTGTAAACCTGCTCACTGCTTAAAAAGATAAGTTTTGCCCTGTTTTTTTTACATGCTTCTGCAACATTCAAGGCACCGGTAACGTTAATTTCCCTGCATTTTTCGGGATTTTTATTGCAGTAATCCGTAAGGGCGACTGCTGCCGCATGAATTACAATATCCGGTTTAAAAATCCGCATAGCAGTGTTTACATCGCTTTTATTTAAAATATTCAAATCGGATACATCGGTAGAAAGAATCTGAAATAAATTATTATAATGTCTTGTAAATCTCGTGCCGAAAAAACCATTTCCGCCTGTCAGCAGTATTTTTTTCATAAGAAACCCCCTGATACTCATTCTAAAGTATAATCGAATCTTCTATATGTCAATATTAAATTACTGTATGAATGTAAATATTTATCATATAAAGAATATTATTTGTTATATGATAGCTTTTATTGAATCATATCTATACAAAAATCCAAAAAAACATTAAGATATCCGGGTAACAGGATTTATTAACAAAAGCTGATGCCGATCAGGTTTATAAGAGGGTTGAAAATGTCAAATGACAGAATAGAGGATAAATTATTACATCTTCTGCCGGCAATAGATGAATTTAGGTTGACAGATAGAAATTCTGCTTTTAAATCAAGAGTTATTAATGCGAAAAGATTTTTTTCCGTCGAACAGGCTTTATTAATTACAGAAAGCTATAAGGAGAATGAAAACAAGCCGAAAATTATTCGAAGAGCACTTGGTCTGGCAAATTCTTTAAGAAATATTTCAATATCAATAGAGAAAGATGAGCTAATCACAGGAAACAGGTCTATGGGAGTCCGGGATGGTATAGTATTTCCTGAAGCCGGAATTAGCTGGATAAAAAAAGAAATTGATTCACTTCCTTCGAGAGACCAGGATTCTTTTAATGTCCGAAAGAAGGATCGAAAATTATTTTTTGATGAAATTGTTCCCTACTGGGAGGGTAAAACTCTCGAGGACTTCATCTTTGATGGCTTTGGAGACCGGATTTCCACAATATCAAAAGTCGTAAAGATAAATCAGAAGGATCATGCACAGGGACATATCATTCCTGATGTTGCAGCATGGCTTAGTGAAGGTCCTCAAGGTATTAAAAGAAGGGCAGAGGAAGCAATATCCGGAACAGAAGATATAAAGAAATTGAATTTCTTAAAATCCGTACTAATTGCTTTAAATGGAAGTATTTTTTTTATTAAAAGATATTCGGATCTTGCATTTAAAAAAGCGGGTGAAAGTACGGACAGGGAGCAGAAGAAAAATTATAATGGAATCGGCCGAATTTGTAAAAATCTATCTGAAAAACCGGCAGAAACTTTCAGAGAAGCGCTCCAATCCGTCTGGTTTCTCTTTATCATTCTCCATCTCGAATCGAACGCCTCCTCCTTCTCGCCGGGGAGGGCGGATCAATATTTATTCCCGTATTTCAAAAAAGACATCATGTCCGGGGAATTGTTGCCGGAAGATGCACTTGAACTAATAGAATCATTGTTTATCAATTTTAATAAAATTGTATATATGAGAAATTACAGCAGTGCAAAATATTTTGCCGGTTTTCCGATTGGTTTTAACATTACAATCGGCGGCCAAACCGGGGAGGGAAAAGATGCCGTTAATCTTCTGACATACCTCTTTCTGAAAGCTCAGGAACATCTGGGCCTTCCGCAGCCCAATTTGACTGCAAGGCTCCACAAAAATTCTGCAGATTTGTATATCGATGCCTGCTCTAAAGTTATAGGTCTCGGCAGCGGAATGCCGCAGATTGTAAATGATGAGAGTATCATACCTTCTTTGGAGAGGATAGGAATCAGTAAAAGGGATGCATTCGATTATGCCCTTGTGGGCTGTGTGGAATTATCCACCCAGGGCAATAATCTTGGCTGGAGCGATGCGGCAATGTTTAACCTTCTGAAAGTCCTCGAGCTGACATTAAATAATGGAGTGTGTCTGATTACCGGGGATAAGATCGGCCTCGGGACTGGAACATTAACGGATTATAAAACCTTTGATGAATTGCTTAAAGCATACAAAAGTCAGTTAAATTATTTTATTGATAAAATGATTACAGCCGTCGAATTTGTCGATAGAGCTCATGCCGAAATTCTTCCGTCACCGTTTTTGTCCTCGGTAGTAAATAACTGTATTAGAAAAGGATTAGATGTAACGGCAGGCGGCGCCTTTTATAATCTATCCGGAATACAGGCAATCCAGGTGGCAAATATTGCAGACAGTTTAGCCGTTCTTAAACAACTGGTTTTTGATGAAAAGCGGATTTCAAAGAAGCAGTTTCTCGATGCCCTGCGGAATAACTGGCGGGATGATAATCAGCTGCGTCAAATGGTTATTAACCATATCCCGAAATACGGGAACGATGTCGAATGGGTTGATAATCTCGGAGCAGGGTGGGTCGAATATTTTTCGGAACAGCTGGAAAAATATAAAAACTGCAGGGGGGGTATTTACCACATGGGGTTGTACACTGTTTCGGCGCATATTCCAATGGGTGAAAACGCAGGTGCGAGTCCGGATGGAAGAGTCTCGGGATCTCCGCTTGCCGACGGCGGAATGTCTGCTATGTACGGCAGGGACAGACTGGGTCCCACGGCTGTACTGAAATCTATCAGCAGAATAAACTCTCTTAATGCGAGTAATGGTGCTTTGCTTAATATGAAATTTCTCCCCTCTGTATTTAAAGACAGAGAAGAGAGGCAAAAGTTTAATTCTTTCTTAAAAACTTTTGTTAAACTGAAAATACACCATATCCAGTTCAATGTTGTAAGCAAAAAAACCCTTCTGGAAGCCCGGAAAGATCCCGAAAAGTACCGAAATTTGACTATCCGTGTTGCAGGGTACACAGCGTATTTTACCGAACTTGCATCGGATTTACAGCAGGAAATTATTAAAAGAACCGCACATGAGGTATAAATATGACCGGCACCATTTTCGACATTAAAAGATTTGCAATACATGATGGTCCCGGAATAAGGACCTCGGTTTTTATAAAAGGGTGTGCTCTTAGATGTCTGTGGTGTCAGAATCCCGAAGGACAATCTTTAAAACCTGTTCTCTGGTACTTTCCAAACAGATGTATTCAATGTGCTGAGTGTATCGCAGTCTGTCCGGAGGATAGTTTATCTTCTGCCGGTGACAAATCTCATTTTATCAACATCGACAGAAACACCTGTACAACCTGCGGTAAATGTGCAGAGGCATGTCCCACAACCGCCTTATCCATTATCGGAGAAAAGGTCACTACGGAAAAGGTAGTGGCTGAATTGTTAAAAGACAGGTTATTTTATGAAGAATCCGGCGGCGGAATTACTCTTACAGGAGGAGATCCTTTATTTCAGCCTGAGTTCAGTCTTTCCATTCTTAAAGAAATAAAGAAATATAAGATTCATACCGTTCTGGAAACAGGTATGTATGCTTCCGCTGAAACGATAAAGAAGTTTATTCCTTATACCGATCTTTTCCTGTTGGATTTAAAGCTGTTTGATGATGATTTGCATCTGAAATATACAGGTGTCAGTAATGTTATTATCAAACAAAATTTTAAAATCCTTGCAGCCGAAAAACAGAATATATTGGTCAGAGTTCCTCTTATCCCCGGTTATACCGTCAATGCCGAAAATCTTAAAAAGATAAAGAGATATGTTTCAGAAATACGCAGTGATATTCCCATAGAACTCTTGAATTTTAACCCCCTTGCCAGGGACAAGTATAAAATACTCGGCGTACCCTATGATCTTGCGGAAAATAAAAAATTATTCTCCGCTGAAGAAATGGAATCCTTTAAGCAACTGATAAAGGATTAGTAATTTAAATTAATTTGAAAAAAAAGGCTGTATATATTATAATAGAGATTGACCGGCAGAAGTGATTTTGTAAGGAGCAGGATATGCCTGATCTGGCAGAGATATTAGAGGAAGAGTTAGAAGAAGCCGTAGGAGTAAAGGATAAGAAGGCACTTAAAAGGTATATTGCCCTTTTATTAGCTGGTTTGTGCCGACAGTAATTACATTGGTAGTTGTTATTTTAAAGTTTGTTTAATAAAGATACAAAGGGAGTTATGCCCGGCACTAACTGCAGGGAATAACTCAGATTAACGGTTATACAGGAGAGACAGGTTATATGGATATGCTACAGGTAAAGAAAGATAAGATTGTAAATGCTGAAGGGAAGCCGGTTCAGCTTCGCGGTCCGAACGCCGGCGGGTGGATGAATATGGAAAACTTTATCAATGGTTACCCGGGCGCCGAACATGGTATCCGTTCCGCCTTCGTCGGGATACTCGGTTCGAATAAGGCACAGTTCTTTTTCGACCGTTTGCTCGATTATTTTCTGGCAGAAGATGACATAGCCTTCATGAAAGAGTGCGGAGCAACGGCGGTGCGTCTGCCGTTTAACTACCGTCACTTCGAAAATGACGCTGAACCGTTCAAGTACCTCGAACGCGGTTTTCAGCGTTTAGACCAGGCGGTGCAATGGTGTGCGAAACACGGCCTCTATGCTATTCTGGACTTTCATTCGGTACAGGGCTGGCAAAACGCGGATTGGCATTGTGATAACGCCAGCCGCCGTTCCCTGCTCTGGCAGCATCCGCACTTTCAGGAGCGGTTTGTTTCCCTCTGGGAAGAGCTGGCGCGCCGCTACAAGGGCAACTCTGCCATAGCCGGTTATGATGTGATAAATGAACCCCTCACTAATGCTGCGGGCGGCAGGTTCAGCCATAAACATACTCCCGACTGGGAAGCGATTAACAGCCTGTACCGGCGCGTTGTAAAGGCAATCCGGGATATCGATCCCGAACATATCATCTTTCTGGAAGGCGACCTTTATGCAATAAGCTTTTCCGGGCTGGACGAGCCCTTTGCAGAGAACCTGGTCTATAACAGTCACAATTACAATGCCGCCGGATTCGGTCCGGGCGTGTATCCGGGTACATTTAATGGTATGTATTGGGACAGGGCCTTGCAGAGAGAAACATTTCTTGCCTGCGAAGGCACTCAATTTACCCGGCGGCATAACGTTCCTTTATGGGTAAGCGAATTCGGTTCGGTGTATAATGGTCGGTCCGAAGAGAAAATCTACAGGCTGAAGGCTCTCGATGACCAGATCGATGTTTTCGAAGAATTCGGCGCTCATTGGGCAATGTGGACCTACAAGGATGCCGGAATAATGGGGTGGGTGGAGTTAGATCCCGAATCGGAATACATGCGGATTATCGCTCCCATACTGGAAGCCAAACGGCTGCTGCGGACAGACTACTGGATGCACTGGCTGCCCTCTCCTCAGGCGGAGGCATTGATCAACGGCCTGTCCAGGCTTATAGAAAAGGCTATCGGCGACCCCGGTATCGATCCCCATGACAATGAAAGTTTCCTTGCTCAGGCCGCCTTGTCCGGGTATGCCGGCACCCTTATGCAGCCGGCCTATGCCGGACTGTTTAAAGATATGACGGAATCCCGGATCGACAGTGTGCTGCAGTCCTTCGCTCTGAAGAACTGCAAACCTAACCAGGAATTGATCGGCATTGTAAAAAAGCATATGCTTGATACAAAAAGCTGTATCGACGGGTCATGAAATATATAAAAAATATATTTACTGTTTGATAAACCGGAATGCGAAAAACTCGAGAAGACCGAGTTCGTCCAGCAGATTCAGAAGGGTATACTTATCGTTCATTTCTTTGGCGCAGATGATCATGTCGGATATTTCCGGAGGCGAAAACCCCATTTTTACAGGGTTAAAAGGAACGCCGGATTTATTCATTAGTTCTTCGAATTCCTGAGTACTGCAGATATTGTTTTTTACAACTTCCTGCAAATATTTCCAGTTAACAGAAAGCAATTTAACGATATTTTCGATACGTTTCTTATCCGGTTTTTTTTCTTTCCAATGTTCAATAATTTTTGTTGAATCATCATTAAATACACGGGAAAGTCTTTCCTCTCTGGTTTCTGC
>JAADHF010000011.1 GCA_013151965.1 Spirochaetota bacterium | reverse complement strand
CCCGCCGAATAAGCTCATGCTTAAACTCATCGTCGAGAATACCCGATGCAGCGAACACGGAAAAACCAATTTCGGATAATTCTCTTAAAACTTTTCGTTGTGTAAATCTGTTTGCACCGGCCGATTTTCTGCATGTTCATAACCGGCATTACCATTGCTATGCCTGTTTCACCGGCAGCTCCCCTCTTGCTCATTATCCTCCCCAGTGGCATGCCAGAAAGCTTTATCCCTGAAATCGAATTCCTGTAACACCTGAATATCTCAATTTACGTAATGGCCTAATCCATTCATGAAAACGTAGAAAGTAAAATGCCCGTTAAATAACAACTGCCGTTTGAAAGTTTATTTACGTTTAGAAAAATACTTGCAAACGTTTTTTCCCTATGTTAATATAGTGAAAAAGTGTATCATACAAGTTCTTTCTTACATTTTCTCTCCGTGATATACACTGTTCTTGAGTCGATCTACAAATAATTTTTTAACCAGCTTTGTTGCCTGGCAATCTACAGCTTTTCCTGAAGTACATTCAGTTTTTGAAAAGGAGAATCGCTAATGAAGGACAGGAAATACAATAAGGTACTGTTTTTTATCTTTATTGTGGGAATTCTGATATGTCCGGGGCTTATTTTTGCTCAGCGAGGGTTTGAGTTTTCATTAACTTCTGCTGCGGAAATTCCCCTTGGTCCCATGGATTCGGACAATCAGAATATCTATTCCATCGGAATGTCCGGAAGCCTTACAGGTGAGTATCCCTTAGGGGATGGTTTTTTCTCTGCAATCGGACACCTTGACTATAATTCATTACCTACAACAGCTGAAAAGTCACTATCTATAATTTCCCTTGGAGCCGGAGGAGCTCTGACGATTCCGCTTTTCCCCTGGCTTGATTTTAAAGCCGCTGTAAGCGGAGGATACGGATTGGGATTGTATGAAGGGAAAACAGGCGGGAGTGTTTTTATAAAAGCAGGAGGAAGGTTAAGGTTTAAATTCTCTTCTGCCTTTGCTCTTGGACTGGACGGGGGATACCGTTATCAGGATGGACTTTATTCATCGGTTTTTACAGGACTTAATGCAAATATCAGTCTTTCCGGAGCCCGGAAGATTAGAATTAAAATGAAGGATATCAAATTCGATCCTGTTTTTCCTGTTTTTTATACCTATTATAATGACAATCCGATAGGAAGCGTAAAGATTATCAACAATGAACCCGGAACGATAAAGAATATAAGAGTTTCCTTTTTCGTACAGGGATACATGGATAAACCAAAATTATGCGTTGAGATAGAGACTATGAAAAAAGGTCAAGAACGGGTTGTTCCTCTCTATGCACTGTTTAATAAATCCATTCTGAATATTACCGAAGGGACAAAGGTAAATGCAGAAGTCAAGGTATCTTATGATATTGCAGGCGAAGAAACTTCGGGAGAAGAGAATAAAACCCTGCAGGTATATGACAGAAACGCTATGATCTGGGACGACGACCGGAAAGCAGCGAGCTTTGTTACGGCAAAAGACCCGACTGTCCTCTCCTTCGGCAAACGTTACGGCGGCCTGGTGCGTGACAGGGGTTCTTCTGCAGTGAGCCGGAATTTCAGGATCGGTATGGGTATTTTTCAGGCACTTACTCTTTCCGATTTAAATTATGTTATAGACCCTACAACCCCGTACAAAGAATTCTCAAAGAATAAGTTTGCCGTGGATAACCTTCAGTTTCCGGTTCAAACTCTGCAATACAATGCCGGGGACTGTGACGATCTTTCAATACTCTTCTGTGCACTTATGGAATCTGTCGGCATAGAAACGGCATTTATTACTGTACCCGCGCATATATACGCAGCCTTTGCCCTGGAACTTTCAGAGGAAGAAGCAAAGAAGACCTTCCGTGACCCCGGATCTCTGATCTTTGAGGATGGAAAGGTATGGGTTCCTGTGGAAACTACTGCTCTTAATGTGGATTTTATAAAGGCATGGAACATAGGTGTATCGGAGTGGAAAAAAAATGTAGTAAATGGCAAAGCAAAGCTCTTATCTATCCATAGTGCCTGGAAAATCTACGATCCTGTTGGATTTGAGTCCGAGGAGAAAAAATTAAACCTTCCCACCAATGAAGCCGTACTTGCCTCATATAAGGATACACTTAGAAGTTTTATAGAGATGCAGATACATGACAGGGTAAATGCCCTTAATAAACGAATAAAAAACAGCAGCAGAAACAGCAGACTATACAACAAGCTGGGCGTTCTTTATGCAAGGTTCGGCTTTTTTGACAAAGCGGAAGAAGCTTTTATTAAAGCTTCAAAAAAGCAATATATTCCTGCGAAGCTGAACCTTGGAAATATCTATCTTATCAAGGGCAGACAGAAAGAAGCATCTTTAGTATTCAACGAAGTTCTAAAGAAAAAACCCGTATATTCCAGGGCTCTTGCAGGTCTTGCCAGAGCACAGTATGAACTTAAGGAGTTTAAACTTGCGGAAAATACCTACCTTAAACTTAAAAGTGTAAATCCTAAACTTGCAGAGCGCTATGAGTATATTTCCGGCGGCAGTTCCGGAACAGGCCGGGCATCCGAAGCGGTAGTGAAATACAGCCCGGCCTGGGATGAAGAATAAGAGGTATATTATGAAATATATAAGAAACTATTTTAAATATACAGTTCGGATTCTGACTGCTTTAATAGTTTTAAGTCTTGGAGTTTCCTGCGGAAATCCGCTTCTGGATATTATAAAATCGGATATTATGGAATTTAAACATCCTTCTCCGGAAGCTCCTACGGCATCGCTCAAAGGCAGCAGCGCCATCGTTGGACATGAGAGTGTCGTAATTGAATTTTCAGATTCCATGGACACTAAAGATGTAGAGGCAAATATTAAAGGAGATATGGCTTCTTCCATAGGTACTTTTACCTGGAGTAAAACAACCGATACAGATGATACGCTTACAATAAAACCGTCTGCAGTCTGGCCGACAGGTTTGGATAAATCTCTTATTATAAACGGAAAATCTACAGGCGGAACAGCTATGGCAGAATTATCCGAAAGCTTTAATATTTCCGCAAGAATACATGTATCCACTACAGGTACGGACGGCCCTGAATTCGGCACGGCTTCGGCTCCATGTCTTACCATTCAGTACGCCATAGACCGTATAGCCGAACTTTATGAGACAGGGGAGGTAAGAATAGCAAAGGGAACTTATGCTGTAACCGGAATAGTAGCTAACCTTAAGAAGGGCGTTTCTCTCTACGGCGGATACTCCGATAACGACTGGGTAAATCAGGACCGTACCGGCAAAGAAGTAATACTCCAGGATAATTCTACAGCCGGCGGAGCTTCTAACAGCCCGTCTTCCGCTGTGTACTGCGACAGCACCATAACTGACTCTACTGTAATCGACGGTATTACAGTTATTATGGGAACAGGAAACAACTATACTGCAGGTATTTTTTGTGAAGGGTCTCCCGTTATCCAATATGTAACAGTACACGGCAGAGCATCCGGCGACGGGGCCACTTATAAGTACGGAATTTTAGTTCAGGGGGCAAGCGCTTCTCCTTTAATTCAGTATTGCGATATAGATCCTGGTGAATGCGTATCAATAAGCTATGCTGTGTATACTATAACAAATGCAAAACCTGAAATACGGAACAATACTCTTTACGGCGGGATTGGAGGAAGCGGAAAAGAAACCTATGCCCTTTATTTTTATGGTACAGGCACCGGTTCACCGTATCCCATTGTGGACGGAAACGATCTTTACAGCGGATACGGGACAGGTGTTAATTCACATATAGCACTGGATTCCGGCAGTGTGGTGGAAATTACAAACAACGATTTTCACAAACATTCTTCTTTACCTCCACCTTTACCACATTATGGTATTATTGAAATAGACATAACCAGCGACCCTTCAAAGCTAAATAATAATATTTTTGACTGTGATTACGGTTACCTTTATTTGGACGAGGCGGCTACGGCGGTTGCATATGATGCGGGTAATTCGACACCAATAACTACACTTGAAGGAAATAAGATTCTTATAGATTCTGACTGGGGGAATACCGTCTCGTATTGATTAATAATCTAATAGAAACAGGGGGAAAAAGATATGCTTAATATCGAAGAAGTACTGGTTGCCTTTGATACTGACCTTACTAACTGTCCGACAAATACTAATTTTAATGTTTCCACATTGGACGGTAAAATAGGGATTCTTTCGTTTCTTGACTGGGATAATGGATGGAACTGGCTGAGATACTTAAATATACTAAGGTTAGATTCTAAATTAGCAACTGCCGATTACCATTTTATGACTGTTATATTCAGCACCAGCAAATTAATAACCTGCAGTCCAATTACTGCCCTGGGGATTAGAAAGCGTTTAAATAACGATCCTGTATTATCGGGAGCTGATTTTTCTTCACCAATTAGCTCCGAGATTCTTCTCGATTCGACGGATCTAATTTATCCTGCAAAAAATGCCAAGATCTACAAAAATGGTTTCGGGGTTTTGGATACACAGTTCCACTCACCAACATTCAACGGTATGTGGACATATATAACAGGCAAGAATAATCTTATAACCGATAAGTGGCACAATGATGCGGCAAATAAGGGCCCTATTTCTTTTAACAGAATAACCGAGCATGTTGCCCGGATTCAGCTGAACCGTCTTAGTGATATTAACTCTTCTGTAGACCTTGATTTGACATTGCCCGGAGTAACCGGGACTATTCGGATACAATATACACATAACGTTAATCCGGATAATGCTCTCTACGAATATACTGTTGACCTATCTCACAATGGTATGGATTTTGTCTACCCCTTCAGCAAGATAAAGAGTACAGGGACAGAAGGCATAGTGGAAATTGCAATTTACTACGGAGAAGATATCGCGGGGGCTGATGATCAGACAAACTATGTTCTCTCCAACACAACAGACTACGAAATAAGCGGTTTCATCTATGAGCAGGCAGCTTTCGACCCCGGAGACTTTGCATGTTCTGCGGCATATCTTAAACGGCGTCTTATTAATCTTAACAATGCCCCGAAATATCTTTCGGTAAATCCTCAGAAGAATACCACTATCCGCAGGTTTCCGGTTCCTGGAAATGATGTATCTTTTGTTTTCTCCAAACCTGTTTTTGCAGCAGGCGGAAGTGCCCTTGCTAAAGCGAATTTCACGGTAACCGGAGGCGGTGTGGGACAGCCCTCCGGTCCTTCTTACGACAGCCTGGAATACACCGGTATAGAAAAAAT
Organism: Spirochaetota bacterium; assembly: GCA_013151965.1. Lineage (GTDB taxonomy): Bacteria > Spirochaetota > Spirochaetia > SZUA-6 > SZUA-6 > SZUA-6. Next base: position 172 of record JAADHF010000011.1, on the reverse strand, counting down.
AGAAAATGCAGGGCACTTTGTCTTTACGGCAGGCAGTCTGGACGATGCTTCTTCACCGGTAACAATTCAGCCTGTGAATGCAGACGACAATTATCCTGCACCCGGACCGGCAGCATTCACGGAACAGATTATTTACAATGTAGATTCCACAGCGCCTGTACTGAACAGTTTT
>JAADHF010000120.1 GCA_013151965.1 Spirochaetota bacterium | reverse complement strand
TTTGGTCGGCTATGCGGAAAGCGAACCGGAACCTGCCCCCAGAAAAACTTTCCGACAGGTGTTTTCGTACAATCATTGGTAGATTAGAATACCCGGTTATTCGGAATCATAAGAGTTCTGATAGTTTTACAAAACATACATTGATAAAGTATTTGTCCTTTAACATACATTCAGATAAATATTCATTCTATACATTATGTAAAGAGTTTTTGCGGTCATAACAGGTACTGCAGATGCCCGTACTGATAAAATTATGTTGTTTAACATGATACCCATTTGCCTTTATCTTCTTATCAATTAATTCATAATCCGCTTCCGAGAGTTCTATATCATAAATAGTTCCGCATATCGTGCATTTAAAATGTGCATGCAGTTTAAGATTCGCATCGTATCTTAATTCGTTATTTTCTATCTGCAGCTCTGTTATTATATCATTATCCGCAAGAATTCTTATGGAATTGTAGACCGTGGTTTTGGACAAAGACGGAATGGTTTTTATAAGTGCCCTGTAAATCTGGTCTGCAGTCGGGTGATTGCTGTGTTCGAGAATATATTGATAAACCTTAATCCTCTGAACCGAGGGAAGAATATTATGCTCCTTAAAGAGACCGGTAATTTCTTTAATTGAACCTGCATAACCCGATTTTCCCATATAATCCTTCTTGTTTAATTCTTAAAAAAAAGAAATTGCAACTAATCTGTAAAAGGAATAGCTGTTTTAGATTATATATTTTTACTTTACTGATTGTAAATAGTAATTGTAGATATTAGGATTTATATGTATGGCTAAAAACAACAGAATTACAATTATAACAGGCAGTATCGATTCGGGCAAAACTTCATGGTGCAATGCCATGCTTGTTTCTACCGAATCGTCTGTTTTTAAAGAGGGCAGAGTCGATGGTATCCTGTCTCCCAAAGTTTTATCCGGCGGCATAAGGGTTGGTTATGATGTTAAGAGAATATCAACCGGAGAACGGGTTCCCCTTGCAAGGGTAAAAAATGCATTACCGCCCGGATGGAAGGAGGCATATTTTTACGGAACTCTTTCTTTTTCCGAACCGGCCTTCGATGTTGTTAAATCATGGTTTTCTGCATTTCCCGGTTCGGTAGATACCGTTGTTATGGATGAAATAGGTCCTCTGGAAATCGGAGGTGCCGGATTCGGCAAAGTGCTCGAGTTTGTTTTAAAAGAAAAGAATAAATTTAAAAAAATCTATATTGTCATCCGAAAGGTACTTGTGGAAAGTGTATGTTTAAAGTTTAATATAGAGAATTATGAAGAAATAAAAGTAGAAAAAGGATAATTAAACAGGGGGTGTAAGGTGAATAAATGGCTGCAGCATGGAAAGACTGCCCTGATTACAGGCGGCTCAAGCGGAATCGGCTATGCTATTGCAGAGGAATGTGTAAGGCGGGGAATGAATGTAATTATCCTGGCACGCAGAATCGAGCTTCTTAAAGAGGCGAAGAAGAAGCTGGAAGAACCGGCAGGTCGGTCATCTTCCGCAACTGTTAAAATTGTTTCTGCGGATGTTTCCAGTATACATTCCATACGGATTGCGGAAGAGGACGTGAGACGAAATATTACCTCTATAGATCTGCTTGTAAACTGTGCCGGGGTGGTAAAACCGGCCCTGCTGGAAGATTTTTCGGATTCGGACATGAATAATCAAATTCAGATTAACCTGCTCGGGATGATGAATGTGACAAGACAGTTTTTAAAGTATATACCGGCAGGCGGAGCAATTATAAATTTCTCTTCTGCGCTGGGGTTATTCGGAATGGCAGGTTATACGGCATATTCCGCATCTAAATTCGGTATTATAGGTTTTTCTGATGCTTTACGGCGGGAGCTTTTATGCAGAAAGATTTCTGTTCATGTTGTTTGTCCTGCTGATGTTGATACTCCACAGTTTAAACAGGAACATGAGGATATGCCGGATTGGATGAAAACGGAGAGCAGGCCCGACGCGATCAGCCCGGCTGTTGTGGCGCAGAAGGTATTGCGGGCGGCACAGCATGGTAAATTTTACATTCTTACAAACGGATCGGTTAAGTTTCTGGTTATTATGCTGAGGTTTTTGCCCGGACTGACAAAGGTTCTTCTTGACGGTATGTTCCCGAGACCGAAGGCGGTTTCTTCGGATGAACAAGGGTAATATTTTGTAGGAGGTGTCAATTATGGCAGAAACAGAAGAACGATACTTCCACGCAAAGGATGGAAGCAGTATTTTCTACAGGACGGCAATACCGGAAAACGCTGTTGCGTGTATGATTCTTCTGCATGGATATGCAGAGCATTCGGGACGTTACCTTCATGTAATCGATTATTTTGCGGACAGAAACATTGCGGTTTTTGCACCGGATGAGAGGGGGCATGGGAAAACAGCGAAAACTTTAGGGTATATGGAAAGTTTCGATGCTGTTCTGGAAGATATTAGTATGATCCATAAACAGATAAAAGAAAAATATCCGACAAGGCCGATTTTTTTATACGGGCACAGTATAGGCGGGCTGTTAGCTGTTATTTATGCGGAAAAATATCAGGCTGATCTTAACGGTTTAATACTCTCCGGAGCGGCCCTTGCTCTGCCGGATAATGTTCCCCCGTTTCTGATAAAAATGGCACATTTTATTGCCGGAGTAATGCCTAAACTTCCTGTCCAGGAATTCGATACATCGGGCGTTTCCAGGGATCCGGAAATAATACGGAAAATAGAAGCCGATCCTCTATACTACAAGGGAAAGACACGGGCGAAGACCGGTGATGAGATAATACAGGGAATAAAAAAAGCTCTTGCGAACCTGCCGGGTATAACACTTCCCCTGCTGGTGTGTCACGGCGGTTCCGATCCGATTATCAATCCTGACTCATCCCGGGATGTTTATAATACTGCGGGTTCGGAAGATAAGACTTTGAAAATTTTCGAAAACCTCTACCATGAAATCCATAATGAACCGGAAAAGTCTGAGGTTCTTAAATTCATAGGGGACTGGATAGAGAAAAGAATATAACCGGGATGTTGACAAAAGAAAAAGTTCTCGGATTTGCTTTAGATGCAGGTTTTCATAAATCAAGAATAGCAAGTACGGATAGTATGGAAAAAGTATTATCCTGCGGACAATACCATGCAGAAGGCCGTGGTTCTTTTCTGATAAGTGCACTTTCCTGCTACAGGGATGAACCCGATGACTTATCAAAACAGAATAACCCCCATGGACTTATTGCTCCCTTTGCGAGAAGGAACTATTACGGAGAGGCTGCCGGCAGAATGAAAGTGGTTTTCCGGCGGATTATGGAGAAAACAGGGCTTAGAAAACGTGACGGCAGGATCTTCTGTAATTCAAGACTGCCGGAAAAGATTCTTGCATCATTAAGCGGACTTGGGTTTTATGGCAAAAACAGTCTTATTATCTCACCCGGTCTGGGTTCTCTCTTTGTGATTGCAGGTCTGTATATACCGGTAATACTGGAACCGGATTTAATCCCTTTAAAATGGGAAGAGCCGGGGAGCGTATGCGGTAATTGTACAGCCTGTATGGAGGCCTGCCCCGTAGGAGCTATAGTAAGACCGGGGATTTTAGAGGAGAGTAAGTGCCTGCAGTATAAGGCTTCGAGGTATATGTCATTTTCCGATGAGGAAAAAGCGGCCTGGGGCTCTAAACTTTACGGCTGCCAGATATGTCAGGATGTTTGTCACCATAACAAAAACCTGAAATACGAGACTAAAATAAGCAGGGGAGATATAGGTCCGAGCATTTCTCTTAAGAAGATACTGACAATTAACCTTAAAGAAATAAAAAAGATGTTCAAAGATACACAGATGGGGTTATCATGGGTTTCTGCACGGGCAATAGTACGGAATGCGGTTATTGCTTCGGGAAACAGAAAAGAGCCGGCAATGCTTCCGTATCTCGAAGAATATACCGGTTCGGACGATGGTGTGCTGAGAGAAAGTGCAAAATGGGCAATGGACAAAATCAGGGAATAGTAGGACCCTTAAGCGGGGAGTTAAGAGAGTGGAGAAGGAGCCTTGTGCTTCTCTGGCTGGCACAGGTCTTTTCCATAATAGGGTTCGGGTTTGCTCTGCCCTTTGTGCCGTACTATGTACAGGAGCTCGGGATTACTGATCCTGAAAAGCTTAGAATATGGTACGGAATTTTTCTTGCCCTTCCCGGAATATCGCTTGCCATTGCGACTCCCGTATGGGGAATGTTTGCAGATAGAATAGGGCGGAAACCTATGACTCTTCGTGCCAGTCTCGGAGGCATTCTTGTTTTAGCCGGCATGGGATTTGCAGGGAGTCCCGATACAATTCTTATAATGCGTGTGCTTCAGGGGTTGTTAACCGGAACAGTGACTGCCAATCTTACCCTGGTTGTGACACAAAGTCCTGAGGAGAAAATGGGGTTTTCTATCGGAGTAATGAATTCCGCGGTTTTTGCAGGCAATACAATAGGACCTCTGTTAGGGGGTATATTCGCCGACAAATTCGGCTACCGGTACGGTTTTTTTGTTTCCGGATTTTTTCTTTTCCTGTCTTTTATAATTATTCTCATTTTCGTAAGAGAGGATTTTAACAGGAAAGATCCGGCTTTTCATCCTGTTAAGCTAATCGACAGCATAAAGACGCTGTTCGGCAGGAATGAGGTAGTTATGGTATTCGCTCTTATTTCTGTTTCTGCACTGACAGGTGTGCTCTTAAGGCCGGTGTATCCGCTGCTTGTTCAGAAACTATTGACTTCCGGTAAACGACTGGCCTCCAATGCAGGTATTGTAAATTCCGCCCGAAGTTTTGCCACAGTGCTTGCGGCATTAATAACCGGCATTATCATTGATAAAAAGAGAAAAGCCTCATTTGGTGCTGTTGTAGCTTTACTGGCTTCTTTTGCTTTAATTCCCTTAATTTTTGTAAAGAATATTTTTCAGCTTACCTTTTATGCTTTTTTTTCCTCTTTGCTGATGGGAGGGATTAATCCTATTCTGAATACGTATCTTTCACGCCTGGTACCGAATGAAAAAAGAGGGGCCGCCTATGGTATAGCAGGCAGTGCAAAGTCGATGGGATGGGCCGTAGGCGGTATAAGCGGGGGTATCATTTCCGCCCGTTTCGGATTGCGTAATGTATTTATATTCGGTGCCGTTCTGTTTGCCGTAATCGCTTTAATGTTTTTTAATATGGAAAAAAAGAGAATGACTGTCTGTGATGAAAAATTATCTTCTGCGCCCGATATTAAAATAAGCGAAGAGGAGTAGAATGGGAAGCAGTGCATATTCCATCAGTCTGCCCAGAGTCGGAACACCGCTTATAAGCACAAGGTTAAAGAGATCGGGTACATAAAACCGAAACAGAATAACCAGAAACCACAGAATACCGAGAAATCCTAAAAAGGGATTTTTATTTCTGGCAAGTTTCCATATACCAAAGCCGCCGCTCAGTATTGCAAGAATCAGATAGATC
>JAADHF010000094.1 GCA_013151965.1 Spirochaetota bacterium | reverse complement strand
GGACCTTATTATTGTTGATGAAGTCCATGAGATATTTGCAAATATATACAGAAGATTTGGTTCGTAGAGTTTATACAGCATCGATTATATGGCAAGCCGGCAAGCTGCTAATTTATAAGGTACCTCTTTAAAGCAGCCTATTCTTCTGTTAACCAACACATCGATACAGAATAAACTGCTTTAGTTGTGGGGACTTGCATCATGACCTACTGTACTATCGCCTTCGAAAGTTATTCTTAAACGGTGAAATAGGCGTTGAGGAAAACAGAAAGTAGTAATTACGAAAACGTATTAAAAACATACTGATATGGGACTTAAGAAATAATACAGAACTATTTATTAATCCTGAAATCACGCCTTTTTACAGTTATGTTTTAAACCACTTAGATAAATATCTGATATTCCTTTCCGCATAGGTATGGCTCTATCCCCCCCGGCATAATCTTAAAGGTTACTGGAAACTTAAAATATCAGGCTATCAAATTATATACAGAATCTAAAAAGAAAAAAATCTTAGGTAAAAGTATTACACCGCAAAAACTGTCCCCTATTTATTTTATTTGACATATTTAACTTTTTTAGGTATATTTAACATATTAGACATAATGTGATTAATAGGGAGTTAATACCTGTTATGTATTTACCGATAATATAAGAAGAACATCATTCAGACAGGAATAATAATATCATGAAAAAGAGTACGATGGATGATCTACGGGACTATCTTATCAACTGTATAGACAAAGAAGGAATTATCCGGGGGAAACAACGCTTCTCACTGCAATTAGGTATGCTAGAGAATGCTCTGTTTAAAGATATGGAGGAGATATTCTCATCCATCTATCACTTTTCTGAATACTCCGGATCCTCTAACCCGGAAGATGCCAACCTGGAGGAACTGCCGGTTGTTGATGATTACGGAAATATTATTCCAAAATTAGGGGCAGTTTCATAACACAGGGAAAGAGAAACCTGCCGTTATGCCTATATCAGAATCTGTATTGTAATACCGAAAAGCACTAACTATTGGTATATCGATACAGAGTACGCCGAGCCTTAAGAGTATCCCGTATGTAACGAGAGGCGAATAAATAGTATGAGATGCAATTTTGTAGGCTTCCACTCCTCCTCCCACATATCCTGAAAGTATACTTTTCCGGCTGCTGCCTAAATATCCGGAAAACTCAATAACAAGAGGGACCCGAAGCATTACGGAAGAATGGTTTACAGAAAAGGAAGGCATAAATGAAACCTTAACAGGACCTTTAAAAGAATAGAAACCTTTTACCGTGAAGTAGACCTGTTCAATACCAAAAGGGGCAACATCAACTGTAATTCCTGAAGTCAGGGCAGCGGAGGATTTATCCATATCCACGGCAGATAAAGAAAAAACAGCTGCTCCAAAAATGATTAAAAAGAGGGAATACTTCATTGAACTATTAACGCGATGGAATGGTAAATGAAAGGGCAGGTTCGACTGAAACTCCCGGTTCCATAATAGAATAAAGGAGATCCATGCCAAGAGAGATAATCGACCAGTTATCTAATTTGATAGAAAATGCCGCAAGCACTCCCACTTTTATTTCTTCGCTCCTTTCTATGCTATTCATAACCGGGACAGAAGGCGTTATATCTGTCTGGGTAAAGATATAATTTCTGTATGTTGCCTTAACACCTAATAACACACTATAATGTAAGAATAATGCCAGTTCGTTGTAAATGGATGTTCCCAGAGAAAATCCATATCCCTCACGACGATACTTAGAAGAGTCCAGATAATCAGAACTGACATTTGTATACCCATACGTTCCCTCAAGCTGAATAGTAAAGGGGATATGCTCAGTCTGTTTTACAACAATTAGATTATACATAAAATCGAAATCGGTATTAGTGCTTTTCGTGTTATGAAGAGTTCCCTGCTCACTGTCCATCTGTACTCCGAAATCCATTATACCGCCGATTGAGTATCCTGCAGCCATACCAATTGTTGTTAGTTTAAAATTCTTTATACCAACATTAAATGAAAACCCGGGACCGCTTATTCCGTCTTCCAGATAGCGGCTCTGCGCAAACAAGGAATGAGATATAAAAAATACGCATACAATACAGATAAAAAATATTTTTTTCATAGAATACTTTATTAAAGATCAGCTTACTTTGTATTCTGTGAACCGTCAAGTATCGAATTTTATAAAAGGGTAACAGATGTATACTACCCTGAGTAGTACTTTTCTTCCACAAAAGAAAGCTATAAAAAGGTATAATAACCGCACGAAAGATATAATTCTTGCTTGTGGATCCGGTACATGACTTTATCCCATAACAACGACACTCTGCAAACAGCTTCTTCCGGTTTTCGACAAACCCATGATCTACTACTCTATCTACCCTCATACTTGCGGGTATCCGGGGAAATCTTATTATTTCCATACCTAAAGATCTCCCGCGGTTTAGAGATTTGTTTGTTAGCGGAAGTCAGCTGGGGCTGTCACTTTCCTGCAAAGAACAAAAAGCCGTTCAATGGAAATCCGGAGTCACCGTATTTGGCTACCAGGGCATTAAAAGCAGAGCTTCTTAGAAAAGACTGCGCATGACTCGATACAGGGACACATCAATCATTAATCGATGCAACCCTCTATATAAAAACGGTGGAAGGGGAGAAACGTACTATATAGGCGGTGAAAATGAATGGGAAAATATCCGGCTTGTTGAAGTTTTGTGTGCCAGGCTAATCCACATACCATCCGGCTGCTACACTGCTGTTTAAAGATACTTCTGTCTCTGTTCCTGCATTAACGGTAAACAACAGCGGTTGAGTCTGCTCGGGTGAGTTTGTAAAAAATGCTTCCGGAACGATACGAGTAACCTCTTTAAACACTCAGTAACCAAAAGGAGCGGTGCTAAACCGGAATTCGAAATCGTACCCAAGCTCGATTTGTTCTTGTACAGTTCCTTCTATACTGCTAAACTATACGAAATATGATAAAAAAGTATGAGTGACATGAAATTTGCTACTGCGTGTACTATGTTCTACACTATGGTGTCGAAATATTTACGACTGTTAATTTTACTCTCTGCAGTAGCTTTTTTTTCGGGGTGTAAGCTGCCTATAAGCACAGGCGGCCCCATGGAAATAGTTGTTAAAGGTGAGCAGTTTACGCTTGCATGGGATGCAGGCGGCCCGGAAATACCGGACGATCCGGGGAGAGCAGTGGAATACGATGTGTATTACAGAGCACATGGATCTGTTATCTGGCGGCTGGTAGCAAACGTAAAAAACAAAGGGAAGCTCGAATACGTTGTATCGAATAAAAACATAGCCTACGGCAGGTACGATTTTGCAGTCAGTGCAGTCAACAAACAGGGCAAAGAATCGAGGCTGCATTCATCACTAGACAGGACCGCGAAACCGTTCTGCGGCTGGTATATAAACTGGATTGGTTCAAAATAAGAAGGGAGAATTTATCATGAAAAAAAGAAGTGTTATTTTACTTATTTTAATACTATGTATCGGGTTTTCTAACCTTTTCGCGGAAGAAGGGAAAAAACACCCATGGGGCTTAATATTTAACACAAATGACCTGCTCCTTGACATTAAAAGTTACCAGGCTGGGGTGGGAGTTAAAATATTTCTTGGAAATAGTACGGCAGCACGTTTTCTGGGAGACATTTTTTATGCCACGAATGCCAATAGTTTTTCCGCTACTTTTGGAGCAACCTTCGAAAAACACTTTAAACAAGGAAGAGTGTCTCCCTATTGGGGAGGCTTTTTAGACGCGGGGTTTATCAGTCAGAAATCAGAAATAATAAATCCGGACAATTGGACGAGAAATATTTCATATCCCATATCCTCCGGGGGAGTATTTGGAGTAGAGTTCTTTATTCTGGATTTCCTTTCTGTTTTCGCAGAATACAACCTTTCGTTTACCGGAACAATTACGTCCTCAACAATCAGCGTAGATGGAGAAGAAACAAGTACAAACCCTGAACTTACCTATTCAATTGATTCAGGAATTGGAAATAATTCCAGCCTGGGGATAGTAATCTATATGGATGATGTTATTACAATTAAAAAGAGCGGTCATGAGAAAAAAGGATCAACAGAGTAGATCCTATATTTAAAATACAATCTATTCTGATATATTCATATCAATTTACCAGTCTATCTTATACTATCTTTCATTTGTGTATTTTTGTGCATAGTTTCATCTTCTACAGTCATAAAAGTAGATTTTGACTTTGCTATGACCATCCCCGCTCATAATCTATATAGACTATTTGCTTATAATCTATCAGGTTATTCTAACCAAACAGATTTAACCTTATTCGAAAAGTTCCTTTTTAATAGCGGTGAAGTAGTTATAGATGATGATGTTATCAGGGTCAATCTTAAAAAGAAAAGACATTTACCTTTGGTGCTAACTGCAATGGAACAATTTGAGCATAATACAGTTCCCTGGTCAGGTAATCGACGCTTAATTTTTTCTTCATTAGCAACTTCGTAATATTAGGGTACCCCCATAAATAAGGAGATTTGTTTTATCAGAGAAATTAAAACTTTCTAAAAGGAGACATCCAACCGATCACATTGTAGTATTGCTTGTGTAATCGCATCCCCTGAACTAACATTTTTCTCATAAGGAATGCTTGTAGTTCCGGCTTTATTTTTTAAAAAATACCTATTGCCTGAATTAAGAATTAACCATTATGGCCTGTTTTTCAAAGACTGAGAAAAAAGCCATTCCAATAAGTAAGGATCGTTAAAGGGAAAACTGTTTATATCGTGACCATCATTATCGTATTCGGTTTTCTTTACAATCTCAATATTATCTTTTGTTAAAGTATATGTGGTACCGGGGTGATCAGGAATAGTGACTGATGTTTGTATCTCTGTAATCCCGTAATAATTCTTTAAATAATCGTATGCACCGCGTACACTTTCACGAACACCTGACAGCGTATCTTTCAACCCAAAATGTAGCCATACAGAAGTTCTATCTGCAATTTCTTTCCTGAGTTTTGTCTGACTCTTCCCGGCAAGCCTTATAATACCTGCAAATAAATTACCACTATTATTATAATCAAAATAGTCATGGGCAACCAAATACGAACCGGAGCCTCCCATAGAATAACCAATTAAATAAATACGATTAATGTCAATTCTATATTTATTCTTTAGATCCTCGATTCGAGACATAACTTCCATGTTATTATCCCAGGAATGTTCCATAGTATGCGGGATATAAACAAACGACGGATATTTCCTTTTAAAATCATCATTATTAAAAATTCCAGAAGCAATCCAGGATCCGCCACTGCCATGGAGGTAAACAACAAGAGGATAATCTCTCGAGGAATTATAGGTTTTATTATAATTCCAGGGTTGTAAAAGCCCGTAATTTTTATTTTCATCCTCATACGTATAATATGAAAAAGAGGGTGGATTGCCGTTAAAAACTTCCGGGGTAAAATCATTATTATCACGATAGATTGTGGCAGTGG
>JAADHF010000143.1:24757-25363 GCA_013151965.1 Spirochaetota bacterium | reverse complement strand
GCATCCGTACGCTCACGTACGGCAGGTTCCAGATTTGCCATCTCTGCAATTCCGCCGGCATTGTCTGCAACGGGTCCGTATGCATCGGTTGCCAGGGTTATACCGAGCGTGGAGAGCATTCCGACTGCAGCCATACCTATGCCGTAAAGTCCGATACCGGGATTAAGCCCTCCTCCTGAGATGAAAAAGGCAAATAGAGTTGCAAGGGCAACTGTTATGACCGGGATAAATGTCGATGCCATGCCGAGTGCAATCCCTCCGATGATAACCGTAGCAGGTCCTGTCTGGGTTTCCTTGGCAAGTTCCTTTGTAGGTTTATAGTTGTCCGATGTAAAATATTCGGTGGAAAAGCCGATAATATTTCCTGCAATTAAACCGACTATTACAGCGCCCCAGACACCTAAAAAACTCTTCCCTGCGGTAAAATAGATTAGAATAAACGAAAATACGGCTATCATAATGGTTGCTGCATATATGCCCCTCCGAAGAGCACCAAGAAGGACCTTCTGCGACACATCCCCTTTTGCATGCACAAATACAGTGCCGAGTATGGATGACAGTACTCCGATTGTTGCAATAGAAACAGGAATCTGAATTGCCTGCAGA
>JAADHF010000143.1:0-24717 GCA_013151965.1 Spirochaetota bacterium | reverse complement strand
GGCCATGGTTGCTATTATCGATCCGACATAAGATTCATAGAGGTCGGCTCCCATCCCGGCAACATCGCCTACATTATCGCCTACATTATCTGCAATAGTGGCCGGATTTCTCGGATCATCCTCCGGAATCCCGGCTTCTACTTTGCCCACAAGATCGGCACCCACATCCGCGGCTTTCGTAAAAATACCGCCGCCGAGACGTGCAAAAAGTGCCATGGATGATGCGCCCATTCCGAATGTGATCATAATGGGCGGTATTTCTGCAATGTTTTTAATAAGACCCATGGGCAGAAACACATATCTAAGCAGGGTCCACCAGATAGACAGGTCCAATAAACCGAGGCCTACTACAACCATTCCCATTACTGTTCCGGAAGAAAATGCAACCCGGAGTCCGCCGTTTAATGTATCCTGCGCCGCACGTGCGGTTCTTGCGTTTGCCCTTGTTGATATAGACATTCCTATAAAGCCTGCAAGTCCGGAAAAGAATCCCCCGGTTATAAATGCAAAGGGGACAAAGGGGGAAAGAAGTTTCAGCCAGAATGATATAATCCCCAGTATTATAAACAGAAAAATGAAAAATAGTGCAACTACTTTGTATTGTTGTTTTAAATAGGCAATAGCTCCTTCCTGTATGGCACGGCTTATTGCCCGCATTATTTCCGATCCCGCATCCTTCTTAATTACATTGACTGCAAGGAATAAAGCGAAAACAAGTGCAGCAAACGAACCGATCCAGGTTATCCACATCATATCATGGGAACCTGAGGTATTTGAATCGGCAAAGATACCTGTAATAGGAACTACGGAAAAGATGAGCACAATCAAAACCAATCTGTATAATTTCTTCATTGAGCACCTATCCTCCTATGGTGGGCGTATTATTATCAGGGGGAGTTTAAAATTAATAGCTATAATGGTCAATATGGATTATATGGCGTTTTTAAAAATTAATACATTTTTTTAATAAGTATCAGGATCGATGCGTTAATTCTGGCATAAATGAATCATATACGGATAATCGATGCAGGACCTTAAAATTATACTGCTTGAAATGAATACATGCCGGTGTTATTATAAATTGCTGTGAAAAATAGCCTTATTCTTTTCCCACTGTTTCTTTTTATTTTCATTATCACTGCGGTCATTCTCGCAACCCTGAATATATTTTTTTTCTGGGGTCTTAACTATTCTTCCGTTACGGGGATTACAAAAGCAATAGTTCTGAAAAGTGTTCCTTATAAGGTTTTTCAGATTTTAACCGCAAGTGTGTTAAATACCATTGTCCTTATATCATTCAGAATACTAAAAAAAACACCGGCAAGATTTACTTCATTTATGATAATTTTAGCAACTGCATATCTTATCTTTATTTTCGCTGTTATGGGTACCCTGGAGATAGATAAGAATATGGGTGAAAAACCGCAGCCGGTTTTTAGCCTGATTCCGGATAAATTAAACAGTTTTAAGAATTATACGGTATATCCCATTAATGTGGATGGTGAAAAACTGCGGAACGTCGTTATTCTGGATTTGAGGGATGAGAACAAAAAAAAGAATAAAATTATTTATTTAGCCGGGGCAACAGAGAAGTGGAACAGAGAATATTTTATGATCAAAGATGAAAAAAATATAACACGGGTTAAGGAGAAAAACGCATACCCGGTTGTAGAGGAGATTTTTAAGAAAAACAGGTTTGTTTCTCTTTTTCTCGATGATATATCTTTTTTTAATACCAATCTTGCAAATATGTATAATTTATCAAAAAAGATGTTTCTTATCTTTGCCTTTGCCGTTGTATTTTTCTTTTCTGCATGCGGGGTTTTTATGCGGATAACGAGATGGCCCCTTTTTAACATTTTTTTATCCTTTGCTATTGTACGCGGATTTTTTACCTTTTACAGGTGGATACAGCTAAATGTTGTACGTGAAGCTGTTTTGTTCTTTAATATTTCTCATATTAATTTTCTTCTGCCTTCGCTGATAATAGGCGGTATTGCTTTGCTTCTGTTCCTTTTAGACATATTGTTTGTCCCCTATAACTACTGGGAAATAGAGGTCGCGGAATGAATAACACGCCTCTCCGGAAGGTAATTAAACTGCTCGTAATTTTTTATCTGTTAAGCTTTTTTTTCTTGTTTCTCTTTTCTATTTATACCTATACTGCAACAAAACTGATAGGTGACTTTATGTGGCCTTACATATGGTACCACAGCCTGAAACTTTTTATCCGTTATTTGCTCCCTGTAACGGTATCCTCAGTACTGATTACCTATTCCCTGCTTTTTAAAATCGGGGATGCCTATACAAAACCCGGTATCGCCAGACCATTTAATCAGATGATTGCCGCTCCTCTTGTTTTGTTTGTGATTCTAACTACCCTGTATATGGTTTTGTTAGAAGGAGTACAGCCTAAAATTGTTAACAAATTGGAATCGGAGAAATACTTAAGCAGTCTGGTCCGTGAATACGGCAGACGATGGGAAGATGCGTTAAAGGATAAAAATTATGAGAAAGCTATAAAATATCTGGATCTTTATCTTGCAATTGATAAATCGAACAAAAAGGTGATGGATAAACTATCGGATATAAAACTGCATGCACTCGGGCAGGGAAAAGAGGAAACGAAGATTGTTAAGAAGGCGGAAAGCGGAAAGGTATCCGAAGCCGATTCGATGACGAAGGTAGATGAGTATATAAAAAAAGCCGAAGAGTATTTTAAAAATGAGGACTATTATTCTGCAAATTATTATGCGACCCTGGCATATCGTATAGATCCGGAACGGCGTGATGCGCGTCGAATTGCCGGCCAGTCATGGGAAAAGATAGCCTCTTTTACCGTTTCCGAAAAGGAGAAAGAGAAGTCTTCTTTCTTTAAGATGAAAAAAGAAGGATACAGTTCGCTTATGGGAAAAGAGTATATAAAAGCGTACTATATTTTTAAATCACTGCAGAAGGAGAAACCGGATGACCCTGATGTAGTGTTTTACCTTAAGAAGGCACAGGAGAAGATATCAAAGATATCTTTTTTTATCGATGAGGCGGAGAAAGTTTTAACCCTTCCGGGACAGCATAATCTTTTTTTTGTAAACAGCAGGAAAAACGGAGAAGAGGAATTTATTTTTATAGGCAGTATGATCAGGGCGGAAAACGGTATTTATTTTACCGATATCGAATCTATCAAACTTAAGAAAAATAACGGGGTTATCTATCATTTTAAGGCCCCTTACGGAAAATATGTTACCGGCACAATTGTGATGAACTGTATCGACCGGGAAAATCCTGGTATCAGAAAGGAAGCCGTCTATATATCCGGCAGCCGGGCCCGCGGAGAAAAAAATATAATACGTTTAAATCCGCTTCCTGAAGAGCTTTCGAAACTTCGTATCGGCTATGGTGTGCTTCGAGATATGAGTATTGCAGAACTGTGGACATTCAGAAAAGATTTTACAGCCTATGGCTTTGTCCCGCAGTATATAGAGATTAATATACTCTTAAAATTGCTGCGGCCATTTTCTTTCTTAATACTTTCCCTTTTTGCAATTGTAATCGGATGGATTTTCCGCATAAGATATGCGGATCATCCGTCTGTATTTTCGTTTATTGTAATTCCTCTTTTCCCGGCAGTTGTTTTTTTCTTTATCGAACTGTATCAATTTGCAAATAGAATTATTCTCGGATATACTTTAATGGTTTTTGGTTTTACCATTGCGCTTATCTTTCTACTTGTTCTTGAAACCTTCCTGCTTATACTGACAATGGTTTTTCTTTCCGGCCAGATTACCGAATAATAAGGGTCCCTGTGCCCGGGCGCCCGGATATTTTTAAAAAAATGCGAACCTGATAATATATTTATACGACTAATTAACTGTAAGAGGAGTAGCAGATGAAGAAAATCGCTGTATCGATGATTATCCTGATTGCTTTTGCAGGCATGGTTTTTTCTCAGGATATCGGCAGAAATACATTTCTGCAGGAAGAGTATAATTATAAAGTGCTTAAAAAACTCGGTTTTACTGATGGTGAAATTAAGGGTCTTGTAAAAATACAGCAGGAGAGTCAACAGGTAATACTTAACGCTAAAGCTGAAATGGACATATATAAAGCGGAGCTTAAAAAACTGCTTCTGTCGCCTGATGTGAATATGAGGGATGTGGAAAAACTTTTAAGGAAATCAATGGAATGGGAGTTAAAGGTGCGGGTGGCTCAGATAAAGAGGCAGGTTGATTCGCGCAAGCTTGTAGGTGAGAGAAAATGGGTGCAGCTTGTGAGGTATTTACAGAAGAGGCAGGCGGCTTATAGACGAGTATCTGCAGTGAAGAACCTGCAGCGTAAGGCAATTCAAAAAAAGAAGAATAGCAGACAGGGGAAAAGCCAGGTGCGGGAAGAGAGAGTAAAGAGATTATTGAAGGAACTGGAACAATTACTGAACCAACCGCAAAAATAGACGATGCTGCACTTATAGAGAGATTTCTTTCCGGGCATGATGTAAATGCTTTTAATGAACTGCTGATAAGGCATGAAAAGAGTCTGGAAAAACTCCTGTATATGATTTTTCGAGGTAATAGAGAAGATATGGAAGATACCAGGCAGGAAATTCTTATTGAACTCTACCTGAAATTAAAAAATTTCCGTTTTGAATCGAGCTTTAAGACTTATCTTTACAGGCTGGCCAGAAACAGAGCTATAGATACGATACGGAAAAAAGCGCGGGAAAGAAAGAAAATATCGGCTTTCGGGAAAACAATGCCTGATAAGTATATAGATCCGGAGGAAGAAATAATAAAAAACGAAGAACGGAGAAGTATTCTTGATGCGGTATTTGTGCTCGAAGAGAGTGACAGGGTATTGCTTTTAATGAAGGATGCTGAAGGATTTTCGATACGCAGCATTTCGGAAAGTATGGGGATTCCGGAAGGAACGGTAAAGTCCCGGCTTCATCGTGCAAGGGCAAGGGTTGTAACTATGCTGCGGTATAGGGGAGGAGCATTATGAGAAGGAAGAATGCGGAAAAAGTATGTGTAAGGATCCGGAGAAAAATATCGGAAAGTCCCGATAAGGATACCATTACGGATGATGAGATTAAAACTCATATACAGGTGTGTAAAGAATGCAGTGATTTTTATTATGCGATGAATTTATACAAAAAAGAATTCGTAAAGGAACTGGATAATGAATTAGCGGGTAAAAATTTTATAGATAGAGATGATATTGCTAAGGCAATTGCACTGTCGGGCAGTGTAAAGGTGAAGAAACAGAGAAGATTATGGGCGGGAGGTATCGCTGCGGCGGCAATATTGAGTATCGGGGTTACTACAGGCGTTATGGTTCGTAACACAATGGAGCGAAACAGGGTTATAGCGGAAAATACGTCCGCCTTTGTTGAATCTCTGTATGATCAGCCTCTTTTTAAAGGAGTCGAGTTTAGTTCGGCTGAAAGTACGGAGAGCTTTTCCGACTGGCTTATTCAGATAGGCGAGGGGGAGGATTATTTTTAAGGCAATAATAATACCCGTTGGACCTGTTCCGGTAATTATCACGCCGATACTTATACGGGGCGGCCTGGTCTTTTTCCTGCTGTAGTCTATCAAAAAGATAATTCAAAGGCTGCCGAAATTGATGATAAGTCTCTGGAAACCTCTGACGTCCATCAGAGAAGGAATACATTGAGTATTGCAAAGATTAAAATTCGAGTCTATCGCAGAAATCACTTATTGAATATACGCCTTAAAAGAGGCGCTTTAAGTTTAATTGCACTTTCGGGGCACATCTCCTGGCAGCAGTAACACCTGATACAGTTATCATAATTGTAAACAGGAACATTTCCCTTATCACCTTTAAACCAGTCCACTGCTTTAGGATTTACAGGGCACATATTTACACAGATACCGCATTTAATACATTCATTCTCAACGATATAGGGTTTTGGAACAAGCCTGTTGTTAAGGAATCGGGTAAAACCCTTTGCGTTATATGTTTTAAGGGGAAACCTATTGATGTCAAAACCTTCATTCTTAAAACGATCTAAATCATCACCGGTAATCTCTATTTCATTTTCAAGATAAGTGCCCATCCCATATTCCATTCCGAATTTTGTTGTGGGAACAAATTCAGGGTCGAGATTAATAAGTCTGCAGACAGTTGCATCAAGAGCAACAGGGTCTTCAGAGAATAGAAGTATGTTCATCTGTTTCGGGGTGCCTCCTCTGGGGCCGTTTCCCTCCATGCCGTAAATACCATCCATAATATAGAGTCTGGGATTTACAAAGTTGTTCAGGTCTACAAGCATCTTTGCAAAATTACAGGGATCGGGAATTTTTACATGGTATTCACCCTTTAACATTCCGGGGATGCATCCGAATTGATTTTTTATAGCGCCGGTAAATTTTTCAAAACCATGTGATTTAAGTTTAGGCAGGCTTACAACTGCATCGTTCTCCAGAACAGCTCTGGCAATAATAAACTTCCTGTTCTGCTTACCCTTGTCAAAAAATATTTTTTCACCATTTTTAAAATCGCCTATCTTAATTTCCAGTTTATCGGCAACTTCAGCAAGGCCGGCCTTTTTTGCTGCTCCTGCAGTGCTTCCGAATGCCGGAGAATCGCCATATGATATTTTCGCCCCCGTTGTTAAAAAGAGTTCTGCAACAGCTCTGAATACCGACGGATGAGTTGTTACGCATTTTTCAGGGGGATCCGCAGCCAGAAGGTTCGGCTTTAGAAGTATCTTTTCACCTTTTTTTGCAAAGCGGTTTATGCCTCCCAGAAGTTCAACGCCTCTCTTTACGGCTTCTTTTACATCTTTATAATTATATGTTTCACACCTGATAAGAGCAACTTTTGACATGATTTTCTCCTGGAAATGCAATTTTTCCGCCTATTAAACTTATACTGATAATATAGTGGACGCCTTGTTTTCTCATAAAAATCCTCCGGAACCAAAACCCTCGATATTTACCAACGCATCAATTTGCCCTCTTTATTAATAGTTGTATTAATCCTCCTTTGATGCATTGGCGATTTTCTCCAAAATTGAAATAAAGTATTCCTGCTCTTTCTCAGAGAGCATATTCATCATTTTTTCAATAGCTTTTTTCTTCTGTATTTGATAGCCCGAAATAATTTTTTCACCTTTTACTGATAGAGCAACCTTTACAACCCGTCGGTCACCATGGTTTCTTTCCCGGGTAACCAGGTTCTTTTCGATTAGCCGGTCAATAATCCCGGTCGCTGTACTAAGGCCAATACCTAATCCCCCGGCCAGTTTGCTCATAATAAGGTCATGTTCTTTAGAAATATACTCTAATGTTGTAAGTTCAAGTTTGTTCAAACTTGTGTCGCTTGCACTATTCTCCATGGAAGCAAAGACTCTGCTAATTCTATTCATAGCCTTTAGAAAACGAACTATGTTTTCTTGTGTAACCATTCTATCCACCATATCGGTAATATTATTTCAAGGTCTAAAAGGTTCATAATATGAATAATACATTCTATAAAATATTTGTCCAGTGAATTTCTTAAAGAAATTAAGATTTTAAGTTAAAACCATAGTTTTTCTCATACCTCTCTTCACAATAAGACAGGGAAAAAACTAATTTGCTTTTAATTCGGTAAGCCATTTTTAACTTGACAGTTTTTTTCTAAAAGTATATCTTTTAGAAAAAATGAAAACGTTTGCAATATATTTATGGAGGTAAAACATGGGAGAAAAAATGAAAGCAGTGGTTTTAAGTGCGGACTGGGATCCGAAACAGACCTACAAACCGACACCGAAGGATATCCCCGGTAAATTAACATATCTGGGAAGTCAGGTCTGGAGAAATCCTAAGCTCAATATAGAGGACAGGCCTAAACCGGAAATAGGACCGACTGATATTCTTATAAAGGTAAAGATGTGCGGAATCTGCGGAAGCGATGTGCATATGGCTCAGAAGGATGACCAGGGATATATATGGTATCCGGGATTAACTGCTTTTCCGGCGACTCTCGGCCATGAATTTTCCGGTGAAGTTGTCGAAGCTGGCAATCTGGCTGTAAATAAAAGGACCGGAAAACGCTATGCGATGGGCGAGCCTGTCTGTGTGGAAGAAATGCTGTGGTGCGGGACGTGCAAACCGTGTGTGGACGGCTATCCGAATCATTGTGAAAATCTGCAGGAAATTGGTTTTTCGGTGGAAGGTGCATTTACCCGGTACATTAAGGTCGATGCAAAGTATGCATGGAGTCTCGATGCGCTGAGCAGGCTGTATCCCGGAGACAAACTCTTCGAGGCTGGTTCCCTGGTCGAACCTACTTCTGTTGCATATAATGCGGTAATAGAGAGAGGCGGAAGTATAAGGCCCGGTGATAATGTTGTAATTCTTGGAGGCGGGCCTGTAGGGCTGGCTGCCGTTGCAATACTCAAAAGAGCAGGTGCTGCGAATGTTATTCTGTCCGAGCCCGAAGAATCCAGAAGAAAATTAGGAGATCTGATGGGTGCGGATCATATTATAAATCCGGCGGAAGCGGATTTTGCAGAAGCGGTGCTCGATATAACAAAGGGCATGGGGGCAAAGCTGTACCTTGAAGCGACCGGAATCCCTGATAAGGTATTTCCCGGGATAGAACAGGCAATATGGAACGGACGCGAACTTAATTCCACCGTAGTAATCGTGGCACGGGCCGACAAGAAAATCCCTGTAACCGGAGAGGTTTTTCAGGTAAGACGTGCGAATATTGTAGGTGCACAGGGTCACTCGGGGCATGGAACGTTTCCCCGTGTTATTGCGGCAATGGCATCCGGAATGGATATGACAAAACTTATTACAAAGCGTGTAAGCCTGGAAGAAATACCTGAGAATATTATAGGGCTCCAGACAGACAGAACAAATTGTAAAATTACATGTAAGTTTTAATTTATTAGTGTGCAGTATTTAAATATTCCGGTTGTGTAAAATATCAAGTTATTGGATAATAAATTACAGGAAGCGTCTTTTATAATGGATGCTTCCTGTATGTTTTTTTACCGGGGTATACTGTATGACTTTTAAGGTCCGGCCGAAAAGACCGCCTTTATATTGATAAAAGGAATAAAATGATGAAAAAGGTATTTGTCGCTTCCATTTCTAAAACGAAATTCGATGCAATTTCCTATTCCGAAGATACGGCGCAGGTTTTTAAATTTATTAAAAATTCGGGGTATGATGCCATAGAACTCGGTATCCGGAATCCTCTGGATGTCGATGTTTCGGAGATAATAAGCTTAAGCCGCAGGTTTAACCTTCCGGTAGCAGCTCTGGCAACAGGGCAGGCTTATGTGGATGAGGGGATCAGTTTAACGGAACCGGATCCGGATATTCAGCAGAAGGCTGTAGAGAGAATCAAAGCTCATATAGACCTTGGAGAAAAACTCGGTGCATCCGTTATTATCGGGTTGATGCGGGGCAACCCTGAGAAGTCCGGGACGGAAGATGCGCTATCAATCTTAACAAAAAACATGTCTGTCTGCCTGGATTATGCCGAAGAGCATTCTACGCTGATTCTGCTGGAACCTGTTAACAGGTACGAATCTTCTTTAATTAATACTCTTGCAGAGGGAGTGGATTTTGTCAGGCGTTTTAACAGCAGCAGTATCAAGGTGTTAATGGATACTTTTCATATGAATATCGAAGAGGCGGACATGGCCAGATCCGTGGAAGATGCGTTCCGGTTTATCGGGCATGTTCATGCAGCGGACTCCAACAGGCTTGCACCCGGCCGGGGACATATAGATTTTGATTCCATTTTCGGAAGGCTCTTCTCTCTTGGCTATGACGGATATATAAGCGCGGAAATATTGCCGAAACCGGATTTCTACAGAGCTGCCGAATTGAGTATTGAATTTTTCAATTCAAAGGAACTGCTGTTTAAGTAGTATGGTTACTATTAAGGATATCGCCAGAAAATTAAACCTTTCCTATTCCACTGTTTCCAGGGCATTAAATTCCTCTTCCCTTGTTAATGATAAAACGATGCGGGTAATAAAAGAAGAGGCCGAAAGGATGGGCTACATGCCCAATGCCCTTGCAAGGGGGCTGG
This sequence comes from Spirochaetota bacterium, assembly GCA_013151965.1. Taxonomy (GTDB): domain Bacteria; phylum Spirochaetota; class Spirochaetia; order SZUA-6; family SZUA-6; genus SZUA-6. Next base: position 14,661 of record JAADHF010000143.1, on the reverse strand, counting down.
TGCTTCAGAAAAGCGGAATTATCGGAATGATAATTCCCGATATAACCAATCCCTTTTTTCCTGCTCTGGCAAGGGGTGCGGAAGATGCCGCACTTGCCAGGGGATACAATCTGTTAGTATGTAATTCCGACTGGAATATTGCACTCGAAACACGCCATGTAAAGCTCATTGAAGAGAAAAAAGTGGATGGTCTTATTCTTGCATCGATCAATCTGCAGAATGAATATCTGGAAAAGGTCATAGAAAGGGAATATCCTCTTGTTTTTGTAAGCCGGCTGTATCCGGGAGTTAATGTCAGCTTTGTTGGTGTGGATACGGAATACGGAGGGTATTTGGCAGGCAGGCATCTTGCCGGACTGGGTCACAGAAAAGTAGCATTTGTGGGAGGAAGCTTTAATGTGCGCTCCGTTCAGGGCCGCTATAAAGGTTTCATAAAAGCACTGGCCGAATACGGCATAGAATTCGATAAATCACTTGCGATAGAGGGTGAGTTTAATATTGAAAGCGGATATCAGAAGGTATTAACATTACTTAAAGAGCGGACTGATATTACGGGAATATTTGCTGCAAACGACCTTGTTGCGGTGGGTATTATCAGGGCAGCCAGAGAATTGGGGTATTCTATACCCGGAGACCTCTCGATTATCGGATATGATGATATTTTCCTTTCCTCGCTTCCAGGTATTGAGCTGACTACAATTTTTCAGGAAAAACGAAGGATGGGAGAACTTGCCGTTAAACTTTTACTCGATGAAATCAATGGCAAAAAACACTTGAAAAAAAAGAAGAAGAGAATTATCCTTACCCCGAGATTAATTGTGAGAAAAACAACCGGTCCGTCTAAATAGGGTTTTATGCTTTACAGGGTTAGAATCCAATCGTACTTTAAAATAATACTTCTCTACTTTGTTATGTTTGCAGCGCTGCCGGGGGCAGTGTTTCTTGCTGTAAGTGTAAATATTATTGTGGGAATCGGGCTGTTTGCAGTTGTGATCTATGTTATTTTTATAGTAACAAGATCATTAAAAAAACAGCTTGTAAGTTATGTGGAAACATACGAAGACGGGATATCTTTTAACCTCTACGATGAAGAGAAAGTCACGTTTCCATGGAATGCCGTTACCTGTTCAGGGATATGCAAGTACCGGAAGGGCTCTGTGTCGCTTTTTGTCTATAATGAAGGAGCCGACCGTTTTATTGAAATACCGGAACATATCAATGGATTTTCCGGCCTAAACCGGGAACTGAGCAGTAAAACACGATTTATAACAGTTAACCCGTCAACAGATGAGACTTTAAAAGACAAATTAAGAGATATACTGGAGCTTAAATAAGGTGGAATTCAGAGGTAAACTGATAGGTGCATTAATAGGTTCCTTTGCAGGCCCGCTCGGAACCATTTTGGGAGGACTTATCGGGCACCTTTTCGATAAGGCTCGTGAAGAGAGAATAAGTATAGGTGAAAATTACGGTATAGGGGGGGCTTACAGAGCCGATCCTGTATCCAGGGCACAGGTTAATTTTATTTCTTCCCTTGCAGGACTTTCCATGGCTGTTGCGAATATCGATGGTCATGTAAAGGTTACACAGGTAGAGGAGCTAAAGCGGTTCTTTCGGGATAATCTGTCCTTTGCCTATGATGATCAGATGCTTCTGCAGAAGATAATCGATGAAACTTTTAAAAACAGAACAAAATTAGATATCGGCATGCTGTGCGGTTATTACAGGAGTGTATCTACCTACGAAGGGAGGCTTCTTCTTGTACAGTTGTTGTTTAAGATTGCCGGTGCGGACACTAACGGGATAACAACGCCGGAGGAAGAACTTATAGGGAGGATATCCCTGCTGTTAGGTCTGGACGGTGCTGCGTATTCGAGAATAAGGGCTGAATTTATTCATGAAGATGCGCGGGCTTATAAGATACTTGGTGTAAGTAAAGATGCTTCGGTTGAAGAGATAAAGAGTGCGTATAGAAAACTTGCAGCGGAAAACCATCCTGATAAGGTGGCGAATTTAGGCGATGAGTTTATAAAACTTGCAGAAGAGAAGTTTAAGGTTATTCAGGAAGCGTATCAGAAAATCAGGGAGGAAAGGAATTTTTAATATTTTTTTAATTTCTTTTCTGCCAGAGGAATACGGAATCGTTTCTTCTGACAGTTCCGGACAGCTTAATCCCCACGGTATCTCCTTTTACGCCGATCAGAATTTTCCGGTAGTTCTTTTCCATGGATAAAACACGTTCATACACAACTCCGGTTGTGGGGCCGGTAATGAGAATTTCATCTCCGGTTTTTACACTGTTTGCCGTTACGGAAATTTCAGCAACACCCTGGTTTTTATAAAAATTTGTAACCCTCCCTAATATCACTTTACGCCTGGTACTCTGTGAATTGGGCTTTTCCGTGAATGCATTAACGGGTTTTCCGAGGTAGAAACCAGAGGAAAATCCTCTGTTGTAAACCTTTTTTAGTTCATATAATGACGAATTAATAAAATTTTCCGTAAAATTACCGTCTCCTATTGCTGATATTGCCTCTTTATATGTTTTTACAACAGTATAAACATATTCGGGGTTTCTGGCGCGCCCCTCGATTTTAAGAGAATCCACATATGGAAGGATTTTATCGAGAAAGGGGAGTGTGCAGAGATCCTCCGGACTTAATATGTAATCATTACCGGGTATCAGCTCTTTGCCTTCCTGTTTGTCCCGAATCAGATAGGTTTCGTATGCCCGCCTGCAGGGCTGAAGGCAGTCACCCCTGTTTGCAGACCTGCCGTAGAGAAACTGAGACAGAAAACACCTTCCCGAAACGGAGAGGCACATAGCACCGTGCACAAATACTTCTATTGCAATACTTGAATTAGTGCGTATTTCCTTAATATGCTCTAATGAGCATTCACGTGCGAGTACACAGCGTGATGCCCCCGCAGACTTATAAAATTCCGCGGCATCCGAATTGGAGATGCCTGCCTGGGTGCTTATATGTATTTCCAAATCCAGCTTTTCAGCTTCCCTGATAACTGCGAAATCCCAGCATATAACAGCATCTATTCCCGCATCGTGTGATTTTTTAAGAATATTCTTAACAAGCGGTATTTCTTCCTGGTAGATAATCGTATTTAACGTTAAATATGCCTTTACATCTCTTTCGTGGCAGAGAGAAACTATGGAATTAATTTCCCCGATTTTAAAATTCTTTGCAGTCGCCCGCATATTAAATCCCTCCAGGCCGAAGTAAACTGCATCCGCTCCGGCATTAATTGCAGCGGAAAGCATGGCATGACTGCCCGCGGGTGCAAGCAGCTCGACTTTCGGGTTTTTAATATTTTTTTTAAATTTCCTGTTATTCATGGCCGGGTTTTTTTATTAATTTTTTTACAGAGTCTTACATTATGGAGTCTCCGTTATTAGAAGTTAAGCTTCGGGAACTCTCTTTATTCGTGCTCCGAGCTTCTGCAGACGCTGTGTGATATTTTCGTATCCCCTTTCTATTTGATAGACATTGTGTATTGTGCTCTGTCCCTCTGCACAGAGCGACGCAATAACCAGTGCCATTCCGGCCCTGACATCCGGGGATACAAGCTCCGATCCTTTTAAACGTGAGGGTCCGCTGACCACAGCTCTGTGAGGATCACAGAGTACAATACGGGCACCCATCCCGATCAGTTTATCCACAAAAAACATTCTGGATTCGAACATTTTCTCATAGATAAGGATAATACCCTCTACCTGCGTTGCCACGACCAGGGCGATACTGGTGAGATCCGGCGGAAAACCAGGCCATGGAGCATCATCGATTTTCGGAATCATGCCTCCGATGTCCGGATTAACCCTAAGTTCCTGCCCCGAAGGTATCCTTATATTGTTTTTATCGGTTTCCCAGTGTATTCCGAGTTTTCCGAATGCTACTTTTGTCATTCTTAAAAATTGAGGAGCCGCATCTTCGATGACCAGTTCGCTTCTTGTAACTGCAGCGAGTCCTATAAAAGAACCGACCTCCATGTAGTCCGGGCTTATCTTAAACTCTGTTCCGGACAGCTTTTTTACTCCATCGATTATAAGGATGTTAGAACCTATTCCGCTGATTACAGCACCCATTTGTTTAAGCATATTGCAGAGATCCTGCACATGAGGTTCGGAAGCGGCATTGCGTATAATGGTTTTTCCCTCTGCCATAACCGCCGCCATAATGGCATTCTCCGTAGCCGTTACGGAAGTTTCGTCAAGAAATATCTCTACCCCCTTCAGCTTGTTCGCCTGAAGGGTAAACAGACCGTCTATATCTACCCGTGCACCTAATTCTTTTAAGGCAAGAAAATGTGTATCGAGTCTTCTCCGTCCTATAATATCACCGCCCGGAGGCGGGAGTATTACTTTTCCTGTTCTGGATAAAAGCGGACCTGCAAATAGAATCGATGCCCTGATCTTTTGCGAGAGGTCGGCCGGTATGTCATGCCGCTTAATATCGAGTGTCTGTATTTTATAGATATTATTTTCTATCTTTTCTACCTTAGAGCCGAGTACGGATAGAATATCGATCATGACATGAACATCTTCTACCTCCGGGATATTCTTAAGTGTAACAGGCTCATCGGTTAAAAGAGTCGCGGCAAGGCATGGAAGTGTTGCGTTTTTATTGCCGCTTGTTTTAACACTTCCCTTTAAGGGAAAATTTCCATCGATTACATACTTGTACATTGCTTTAAAATCTAATTGTATAGCCTCTCATTGTCAACAGCCGGCCGGTGTAAACGCTATCGTACCTGGCAAACACTGCCGGTGTGGCTAAATGCTACCGTACCGGCACAAGGGAAAACTGCCGTTTTCCGAAGGGATTCCTGAACATTCTTATCTCTGTTTCTGCAATGAATGACAGGCCGTTTGTGATTGTAACTCTATATGAAGGTGTAAAATACCAACCCTCCCTGTCTTTTGACGAGAAAGGATTTTCCAGGATTTCCGGAAAGGTTACGTCTCTGATGTTTTTAAGAACAGACTCCGGTTTTGTTGTCATGGTATCGAAAAAGGCGGAAAAACCAAGTGCATTAAACAGTATTGTATATTTATCTGCGCCTTTATTTTTATATTTCAGGATATATTTTCTGTCGACTGCAAAATTCAGAAGTTCATCTGTCTTTCCATGTTCGAGCAGATTTTTTATATTAAGAAGAAATGCTTTTAGATTTCTTACGATATTTGTATTTCTGTACTCGGAAAATCGTGTACCGTTCCATTTATACCATGTAAGGAATGTTTCATAGCCGGAACCTTCCTCCGCACCTGTTTCCTCCACCAATATGTCGATTGTACCGTTATTATCTATATCGATCGTTTCCGTCTTTACGGAGAGATTTTCCTTAAGCCGGAATGTGGAGAGAAGTTTAACATCAGGACCTTTAAAGATTAACCATTTTCTTTCCAGCCCTTCCTCTGTCTGAAATCCGACAGAGATTATTGTCAGCATAGGATTTCCTCTGTCTAAAACTATACGTTTAAAAGAACGGTAAACGTACTTTTCGCCCAGATCGAGTCTGTTCATTATGTACATTTTGCCGGAATTATTGCCATATATCAAAAGGTAAAAATGTATGGGCATTTTGTTTTCGGAAAAAAGCCTCGAGTAGTCGGCTAAAAACGCAACATCCGCCTGTTTTTTTTCTTTTACTTCTACCGCCAGGGAAAAGACCTCCGGCTGTCCGTCTCCTGAAATATCATACAGGATCAAGATCGGCTTTCCGCCTCTGGTAACTGTTTTTAAGTCTCCTATATAAAATTCTTTAACCTGTTTTACCGCTTCGCGCAGCGAAAGCAGGGGAGGCTTCGGATTAATGGACGGAACCGTATTTCCTTCGGCAGGCTTTCCTTTTTCCGGAATGGAAGAAACAGAAGGATTTTCTCCGGATTCTACAGTTTTATTTATGGAAGGTTTTTCTTTGTTTCTTGTTTCGGCGGGTTGATTAACGGCAAGGCTTATATCCGGGTTTTTATTCGAAAGGCCCACACACCCGGATGCTATAAGAAAGGCGAGAAATAGAATAATAAATTTTTTCACATCAAACCCCGCAGATGATTCCTTAAGGACAATCTGCATTAATGATCTGGAAATCTTAATATGAAAAGAATAAATTTTCAACAGCAATAAATCAAATGGAGTGATTTTCCGATCATCCTTCGACATAAGTTTTACTGTGAATTTCATAATTGCCTTAAAAGGGGGGTAGATAAATCCCGGTAAATATGAAACTATAGCATAAATCGTTAAGGTGCTGCAGTAATGCAGGTAAAAGGGAAGCAGGTTACAATCCTGCGCGGTCCCGCCACTGTACGAGGGTTTTGCGGCGAGGAGAACCACTGGATACTCCGGGAAGGTCGTCGTCATTTATCCCCTCAAGCCAGGAAACCTGCCTGACGAGAGTGCCCGTTAGGTCTACGAGGTATAGGCCAGGGTATGGATCCATTTTACAGTAGACCCATATCCGCAAATTTTATTTATGAAAGGTGTAGGATATGAAAAAAATCATAAACATTACCATGCTCATTTTTATGGGCGTCCTTCTGTTCGGTGCCGGGAATCAGGAAAAAGTTTCTCAGCAGCCGGCAGAACAAACAATCTCCGTTACCGATTCATTTAACAGAACCATTACGCTGGATAAACCGGCAGTACGCATTGTTTCGGTTGCTCCCAGCATCACAGAAACAGTTTTTGCTCTCGGAAAGGGTAATCTTCTCGTGGGAAGAACCGACTACTGTGATTATCCGCCGGAAGTCTCATCTGTTCAGAGTATCGGGAGTCTCATGGAGCCGAATATAGAAAAAATAGCCGATTTAAACCCGGATATCGTTATTGCTTCGACTCATTTTAAAAAGGAAACCCTCGAAAAACTGGAAAAACTTTCCATAAAGGTTCTTATCCTGAAGGAAGATAAGAGCTTCGATGGTGTATATACTACCATCAGTGATATTGCAAAGATTACCGGGGCGGAAAAAGAGGGGCGGACTCTTATTGCACGGATGAAAAAAACAGTAAAAGATGTCGAGCAGGCTGTTAAAGGAAAAAAACGGCTGAAAGTTTACTACGTTATCGGATTCGGAGAACGCGGTGATTATACTGCAGGGGGGAATACCTTTATCGGGCAGATGATTACCATGGCAGGAGGCATCAATATTGCTGCTGCCGTAAAGGGATGGACATTCAGTCTGGAGAAAATCATCGAATCTGATCCTGACATCATTATCTGTTCGAAGTACTGGAATACGAAGAAAAATTTTATCAAGGCAAACGGCTACAAAGAACTCAGGGCAGTGAAGGAAAATAAGGTTTTTGAGATTGATAATAACATGTTAGACAGGCAGGGGCCGAGGCTCGCTGACGGTTTAGAAGCTCTGGCAAAAATCATTCATCCCGAAAGCTTCTAAGAACCATGTCTTTATCCCGGCACCGGAAAATAATTTTCGCACTTCTTCTTATCTCTCTCTCAGGGATTATGCTTATTGTTTCCACTGTCGGGAGTGTGTCTATTCCGGTTTCCGATGTATTTAAGGTTCTTATCTCCCCCATTATCCCTTCCCAGGGGGAGTCATTAAAAAACTCATTTAAAATCATCATTTTGCTGGTCCGTCTGCCCAGGATTATCCTCTCGGTGATAACGGGGATGGGTCTCGCAGTGAGCGGAGCTGTTTTTCAGGGAATTTTCCGTAATCCCATGGCAAATCCCTATATACTCGGCGTCTCGTCGGGTGCTGCATTCGGTGTTGCCCTGGGGATGACTTTACAGCTTCAGATCTCATTTCTGGGGCTGGGTGCTGTTCCGCTCTCAGCTTTTTTCGGGGGAATGCTCACTGCTCTTGTTGTCTATTTTATTTCCGGAAACGGGCGCTCTATCTTTTCGCTGCTCCTTTCCGGTATAGCAATGGGATTTTTCCTTTCCGCTCTCATGTCTCTCATCATGTACCTTAACAGGGATCAGCTCGAAAATATCGTTTACTGGTCAATGGGGAGTTTTAATGCGGCCAGCTGGATAAAAATTCTGATATCCGGTCCGGTAATACTGCTGGGCTCCGCAGTGATAATGATATTTTCAAAAGATCTCAATATTCTTATCCTTGGTGATGACACCGCCATGAGTCTCGGTGTTGCGGTGCGTGCGAAGAGACTCTTTTTCCTTATTATCTCGACTATTATCACTGCAAGTGCAGTTTCGGCAAGCGGTGTTATCGGGTTTGTGGGATTGATTATTCCCCATACATTGCGGATTCTAACCGGCCCCGATCACAGGACTCTTCTCCCCTTAAGCATGATATCCGGCGGTATATTCCTTCTTCTTTCCGATACTATTGCCCGGACACTTCTTTCACCGACAGAAGTCCCGGTAGGTATTATCACTTCCCTTTTCGGGGCGCCTTTTTTCATCTATCTTCTGCACAAACGCCGAAAGGCCCTTGTATGAAAAAGGAAGCTGTCCGCATACATAACCTTACCTGGGGATATAACGGAAGGAATATCCTGGATTCGATTACCCTGACAATCACCGGGGGATCGTTTACCGGAATTATCGGACCCAATGGTGCGGGAAAAACAACACTGATCAAACTGCTTCTTAAACTTCTTTCGTCCGAAAAAGAGAAAATCATCATCCAGTCAGAGGACATTGTCAGTCTCTCGAGGAAAGAACTTGCCCGGAAGATGAGCTATGTTCCCCAGACCCCCGGTGTCGATCTGGGATTTACCGTAGAACAGATTGTGGCCATGGGGAGAAATCCTTATCTTAAGTACTTCGAACAGGAGTCTGCCTCGGATAGAGCGGTTATCCGGCAGGCTATGGAGGAAACGCAGATCTTTCATCTTAAGGATAACGACATCAGCCGTGTAAGCGGCGGAGAGCTCCAGCGGGTTATCATTGCCAGGGCTCTTGCACAGGAACCGGACATTCTTGCTCTCGATGAACCCACCAGTCATCTGGACATAAACCATCAGATCAGAATCCTTTCCCTTATCCGTTCCTTGAGCACAAGGAAGAAGATAACTGTAATTGCTATTCTGCATGATTTTAACCATGCCATCGAATACTGTGATAATCTTTTTCTCATGAATAACGGAAGAATAGAAGCATATGGAAATCCTGAAAAAGTTATAACCCCTGAAATTATAAAAAAGATATACAACCTTAATGTAAAAATGGAAAAAAATCCCTTTACAGGGAAACCCTATATGGTGATGAGTATATGAAAATAATGATAACCGGAGGGGTGAAATCAGGTAAAAGTTCCTTCGCCTTAAAAAAAGCGGATACCTTTCCGGGAAAGAAACTTTTTATTGCCACTGCAACTGCCTTCGACGACGAAATGAGAAAAAGAATTGCCCGGCACAGACAGGAACGGAGCTCCGAATATATAACGGTAGAAGAACCTCTTTACCTCCGGAATATCAGAGGAGATAACATCGTGCTGGACTGCCTGACTATGTGGATGAACAACCTTTTTTTTAAAGAAAAGGAGGAGGAATGGCAGGAGATTCTCATGCCGTTCCTTGATAATCTGCCGGAGAATGCAGTTATCGTTACCAACGAGGTAGGGTTAGGGAATATCCCGCCGGATACTGTTTCACGGAAATACAATGAGTATCTGGCTGCGGCAAATAAACTTACCGCCGAGAAAGCGGACAGGGTTGTTATGATGGTCGCGGGACTCCCCCTGTATCTTAAATAGAGAATTGTTTTACGGAGTGTAAAATGGGTTCCATTCGAAAAATTAAAAACTCCATCCTTACAGTCATCGGGCTTCTTTCCCGTGTACCGGTTCCTGTCTCCTACACGCCGGATTTCTCACTTTTTCCCCTATTCATGCCTCTCATAGGGCTACTCTTTGCTCTATTCCTCAGCCTCCCCTCTATTTTCCTTATTCAGCTGCTCCGCAATTCTGCAGCTTCGGCGGGGCTGATCCTTCTTTTCCAGTACCTGATGTTTAATATCTTTCACTTCGACGGTCTCCTCGATTCTGCCGATGCGTTACTCTACCGTACAACCATGGAAAACCGGCTCCGTATTCTTAAAGATAAGAGCGCCGGATCTTTTGCCCTTTTTACCGGAGCTCTCTACATACTTGTTAAATTCAATCTGGTAAGACAGGGAATTGTAATGCTTCAGCAGACTGTACCGGCCGGCAGATACCGGTTGTTTTTATATACACTCCTTTTCTTATTTCTGCCGGCCGGCCGTATTGCAGGAGGAATGGTCCCTGCCCTGACCTCTCCTGCACGCAGCGACGGACTCGGATTTCAGCTTAAGGATTTTAACAGAAAACTCTTTATCACAGGCAGCATCGGTACTATTACAGTATCGTGGTTTATACTCTTTTTTCTATATGGGAAGATGCTTCCGGCGGATTATACATTAATCCTGTCCGCCGCCTTTGCAGGGGCACTCCTTGCCGGAGTGTTTACTGCCCTGGTATATAAAAGAAAAGTGGGCGGATTTACCGGAGATGCTGTGGGGATGGCAATAGAACTTGGAGAACTCGTTTATCTCCTTGTTGTTATCGAGTTTATCATGAGGCAGCAGATATGAGTGTCCACGGAGGAAATGTACGGGAACTTGCAGAGACTCTTTCCTGCCGGGAAGATGAAATTATCGATTTCAGTGCAAACATAAACCCAAAAGGATTTCCTTCATGGTTAAGGGAAGAGGTAAGCCGCAGCATCAGCTCCCTGGTGCAATACCCCGACCGGAAACAGGAACATTTTATCAAAGCCGTATCAAAGTATCATAGCGTATCCGGTGAGATGATACTCGGAGCAAATGGTGCCGGCGAACTGATCGATCTTATTCCCCGTGTCATAAAACCCGGCCTTGTTCTTATACCGGTCCCCTCCTACGGGGAATACGAACGCAGCTGCCGGGCATTTAAAACGGAGCAGCTTGTACTTAAGGAGGAGAACAACTTTTTACTCGATTCCGATCTGCTGAGCAGGAAATTACTGAACAGCCCGGGTAAAAAACTTGTCTTTATCGGCCAGCCGAATAATCCCACAGGAACCCTGACAAACCCGGGTATCATCGTTTCTCTTGCAGAAAAGCACGGGGATACCTTTTTCTGTATCGACGAATCCTTTGCAGATTTTATTCCCGGCTATATCTCCCCGGCAGAGAGCATTACGAAAAATATACCGGAAAACATCATAATCATCCGCTCCATGACCAAGTTCTATGCGGTACCGGGGCTGCGCCTGGGATACTGCATTGCCTCTCCGGAGTTTATAGTTAAGATTAAAGATCTGCAGCCCCCATGGCCGGTTAATACCCTTGCGCTGAATGTGGGAGAGAGAGCTCTGCAGGATGAGGGATATCATACCGAAACGGTTACTATGACAGAAAAGCTGCGAACCGGCCTCATCGACGGGTTGGTGCGGTTTCCATGGCTGAAAGTCTTCCAGTCCCGGGTAAACTTTCTCCTCGTTAAAACCTTAACTGATACACCGGCAGTAAAAGAGCTCTTAAGCTTTCTTCTGAAAAAACGCATTGCTGTCCGTGACTGTTCTTCCTTTAAAGGACTTGATGACTCCTTCTTTAGAATTGCCGTCCGTAAGAAAAAAGAAAACCGGGCACTCCTGGATGCTCTTAAAGCTTTTGCACGGGATGCCGGTCTTGCTGTACTGGAAGATTCTTCCTCACAAAGACGGACAGTCCGCAGAACAGGAACATCGAAAACTCCCGCCCTTATGATCCAGGGGACATCATCGAATGCCGGAAAGAGTCTTATTACAGCGGGTCTCTGCCGGATTCTCCGTCAGGAAGGGGTCCGGGTTGCTCCCTTTAAGGCACAGAATATGGCACTCAACTCTGCGGTAACTCCCAATGGAAGGGAGATAGGCAGAGCACAGGCACTCCAGGCCCGGGCTGCCGGGATAGCTCCCGATGTCAGGATGAACCCTCTCCTGCTTAAACCCACAAATGAGCGGGGATCCGAAGTTATACTTTCGGGACTTCCTGCCGGTTTTATCACCTCTGAAAACTGGAAAGAGGTAAAAACCAGGGCAAAAAAGGTGGTAGAAGAGAGTTACGATAGTCTTTCCTCGGATTATGATGCAATCATTCTCGAAGGTGCCGGCAGTCCGGCTGAGATTAACTTAAAAGAGGGAGACATCGTAAATATGAAAATGGCCCGGTATGCAGAGGCTCCTGTACTCATAGTCGGTGATATCGACCGGGGCGGTGTTTATGCCTCCTTCATCGGAACAATGGAGGTCTTTGAAGAATGGGAGCGGAATCTGGTTAAGGGTTTTATCGTTAATAAGTTTCGCGGTGATGCTGAGCTTCTCGAAAGCGCTCATGAATATATTAAAAAGCGTACCGGTATACCGGTTGTCGGTGTTGTTCCCTACATGGAAAAGATACAGCTTCCGGAGGAGGATTCTGTCTCATTTAAAGAACCGGTTTACTCCGCCTCACCGGATAAATTGGATCATGAACTTACCATTGGCGTTTTCGATCTTCCTTTTATATCTAATTTCACCGACTTAGACCCTCTGGCCCAGGAGGCGGAAGTTTTCGTTAAGATCCTTAAGGATCCCGGTGATATTACAGATGATCTGGATGCACTTATTATTCCCGGGAGTAAGAATGTCATAAGAGACCTGGATTTTCTGGTATCCCGCGGGTTTGTTTCGGCACTTACGGAGGTGATGTTAAAAACAGGTATATCCGTCATCGGAATCTGCGGAGGTTTCCAGATGCTCGGTAAAAAGATCATAGATCCTGACCATATCGAATCCGGAAAAGAAACGGCCAGGGGGATGGGCCTTCTCGATATAGAGACTGTCTTTTATAAAACCAAGCAATTAAGGGAAATCGAAACGGTTCATTATCCTTCAGGGCTTTCTGTCAGGGGATACGAAATACACCATGGTATTTCGAAAATTACGGGTGCAAAGCTCATTCTGGGAAGTAAAGAACATCTGCTTGGAGCCTCTACATCCGACGGCAGCATCTGGGGGACATATCTCCATGGTATCTTTGACAATGACCGTTTTAGACGGTGGTTCCTTAATACCTTAAGGGAGAAAAAAGGACTTAAAAAAAAGGATGCTGTCACTCATCTGTACGATCCGGACTCGGAGCTGGACAAACTTGCCGAAATTCTTAAAACGCACCTTGATATGGATTATTTAAAAAAGATTATGAACTTATAAGGCTATGATAATATCTGTACCTATTTCGGGACTTTATTCGCGCAACCTCGTTTTCCTTACAGCAGCATTATTTATTGATTTTATCTTCGGGGATCCGGTTTTTGCCTTTCATCCGGTGCGCCTGATAGGGAATCTTATCACTAAAACGGAAAAGATCCTGCGCACTGCCGGCTTTTCTGAAAAATCTGCAGGGATGACCGGGACATTTAGTACGCTTATCATTACCTGCGGTATTTTCCTCATCTTACGGAAGTCCCTTTCTCCCTACCCAGTGGCGGGGAAAGTACTGTCGATCGTTACCATCTACTTTACAATTGCTTTAAAAGATCTGACCATCCATGGAATACGGGTTAAAAAAGCTCTTTCCTCCGGTAGTCTCAAAGATGCAAGAAGGCGTGTATCTTTCTTAATCAGCAGGGATACCGGACATCTCGGTGAAAAAGCCATTGTAAAATGCACCATAGAAAGTATCAGCGAAAACAGCTGCGACTCTGTAATTGCGCCGCTGTTCTGGGGGCTTCTTTTCGGAGTTCCCGGAGCACTTGCATACCGGGTAATAAATACACTCGATGCCATGTGGGGATACAAAACTGAAAAATATATAAACTTCGGAAGAACCGCCGCTTTGCTCGATGATGCTGTAAATTTTATACCTGCCCGGATTACGGGAGTTCTCATCTGCCTGGCAGCACCGCTTTCCGGGGGAAATATCTTAAAGGCATTTAAGATTATGATCAGAGATCATGCGAAGTTAAAGAGTCCGAATGCCGGGTATTCCGAAGCGGCGATGGCCGGCGCACTTGGAATAAAACTTTCCGGAGCGGGAATTTACTTTGGAGAAGTCGTTCATAAACCGGAGATAGGCGATGATGTGCATACTGTTGATAAAAAGTTAATCTCTGCCTCTATCGGAATAGTGTATGTAACAGTGGTATTATTTCTTCTTTTCGCCTGGGGTACTGCTTTGTTATTATAAGCAATACCGTTATTGCTATTGATACTCTGTAATTTTATATTATAATCTGTTACTGCATGAGTATGAATTTTGTTGTCACAAAAAAAATAGACGGCACTAATGTTTATTACACAGTACGGTGGTCTAAGTTTGCTAAAGCGGAGAAATATTCTATTATTACCGGCGTGCCCGGAATGTCGGGTATATTTGAATTGTACTATCAGGACAAAAAGAAAAAGCTCAATCTGTTCCGGGTGCAGCGTGCATGGTTCGGCGGTTTAAGAAATGCGATACGTGCGGTTTCCGACCCCTTACTGGAGACCGATGTTAAAATTAAGGACATTCTAGAGAACCACGTATGTTACTACAGGTATTCGGTACTGGAATCTTATAAGGACCTGGCGGATGTACTGTTTTTTTTCTCGGAGACTTATTTCCCTAAGAGATATGCAGTCGAATCTTCGGGCAGATTCTTAAAAATATTTCTGCAGGAAATATCACCGGAAAAGATTGTTACCATTT
>JAADHF010000072.1 GCA_013151965.1 Spirochaetota bacterium | reverse complement strand
CCCCGAAACTGAGAAAATCAAAATGCACTCCTCCGTTTATCCCGAAGTAATATTATCGGATTATGATGAGGAAGGCGAGAATAAAATACTTGCTTCCATGCTGTTCCTAAGCGGCGGCGGAAGTCTCGAACATTACATATCATTGTTAAACAAAAGCAGCGATGAGTACAAATACAGCCTCCTTAAACCTCTCTTTAAGGAAATGAAGGCATATCACCCGCTTCCGAGATTCTTCGAGTTTGCAGACCTTACATTCCAGGTGGAATGTTCGGCATCCGCTTATGCGCAGCTTAAACGTCACAGAATGACAGTCCAGATATCCCAGCACTATAACCCCGAACTCGGGTACACCGTTCCCCCGGTCATTAAGTCTTCCGGACTCGAAGATTTAATCGCAAAAGCCTATGAGATTTCAACAAAACTGTTTTACAAAATCCATTCCGAAGCCGGACAGGCGGCACAATATATACTTACAAATGCACACAGACGAAGAATTTTAGTAAAACTTGACATCAGGGAGCTGTACCATATTTCCAGATTAAGAGAGGATAAATATGCACAGTGGGAAATCCGCAGGGTTGCGGAGAAAATGGTTGAACTTGCGCGGGATAAATATCCGCTTGTAACCCTTCTTGCATGCGGAAAAGACAGATTTACAGTATGCAGGCAAAAATTAGATTAGAACGGTACTTCCAATATCCGGTATTTTACTATATTTTACTATATCTGGAAACGGGCCCTCTGCTGATCGAAGGCTTTACTGAGTCTTTCCTGAATAGCGCTTAACTGACTTTCCGTTTCTATGCCGAAATCCATTAAAACATTTTTATCAATCTGATCGAAAAGTACTTTCTCCCTTTCAAAATCACAGACAGCATTGGCAAGATACACTGTATAAACAATTCCCGTAAATCTGGGATCGCATTCCATCGGTTCATGATGATACTCTATTGCCGAAACAAGCTGCTCCGGGAAATTCCACTTCCGTGCAATCATGCCGCCTATCTCGGCATGATTTAATCCGACGGAAAGATCTTCGAGCATTCTTGTAGGTATGCCTTTCTCTTTACATACATTCTTGATTTTATCCAGAAGGTCCGGATGGAAGGATGCTATGATAATTTTTCCCAGATCATGCAGGATACCGCCCACGTAAACATCATCCAGGATTTCCTTTTTTCTCTTAAAACTTTTTGCAAGGTTATATGCATAAAAAGCCGCTCTGTACGAATGCTGCCACAGGGAACGCATTTCACTGTACTTCTCGCCCAGTATTTTCTGTGTTCCATAGGAATACAGCAGGTTACGAAGACCCCGCATACCCACAAGTTTAACCGCTTCCACAATGTTATCCACCTTTTTGGGAAGCATAAATTGGGCCGAATTTACTAATTTCAGAAGATCCGCGGTTAAAGAGGGATCCATACTTATCTGACGTGCTATGTCGGTAATCTCAGAATCCGGGTCTGTTATAAGTTTTTGAAGATATACAATATTCTCAGGAAACTGCGGCAGGCTCTCTATCTCCTTTACGATAGTCTGAGTAAGAAGATCAAGTTTCTCAAGGTGAACATCGGAAAAGGGAATAATGATCCTTGCAACCGTTTCGCCGTCATCTATATCGACGTTAAATGCTTCTTCATCCAGACCGATTTTCTTAAGCATCAGAACCAGAATAACAATTCCCAGACCGGCTCCTTCCGTACTATCCAGCACCGTAGAAAAGGCCTCTTCCAGAGAGGTGAATGCCCGTGAGCGGGCAATTCTATCATAAATCCGGATCTGTTCCTTCTTTGTTATCTCCACATTGTTCCTGACCGATATTGCGAATGTTTTGCCCCTTGTCTGAAAAATTATCTTGATATACAGACCAAGCTCTTTCTGCTTCTGCAGATAGTATTGAATATTGCTTAAGGTCTCCTCTTTGAAATGCTTCATCCCGTGCTCGTAGTCATGATTATCATTTAAATCGAGACCTTTTTCCAGGAAAAACACCCTCTTTGTGTTTGCCTTCTTTGCATTAACCGCAAGCTCTTTAAGGCAGTAAGACAGCGTATCCTTGAGCTTTTCCTGCCCAAGCTCTGAAAGAAACATTTCAAGAACTTTTTCCAGATACTCTTCCGTCTCATGAGGCAGGGTATAAGTTTTAAATGTTAGGGGGATGGAATTATGTGCGGCACGTTTTATCTGTGAAACTTCAATTTCTGCTGGCATACTGTAACCACCTGTATTTTACTTAGACTGTATATGGCAAATCTTCATAATGTCAAGCCGGCAAACTGCTCTGTTTGTTACCTATTGTACTACTTAATGGAAAAAAATACATCTTTTTTTAACCGGAATTGTCGTCTTTTATTCCCATGAGTTTCTGCAGTACAAGAAGATGCACAGCCTCCTGACCGGCTAAAAACCGAAAGGCTTCTTTTACAGACCGCATCGTGCTTATTCTGTATAAGTTACTGTAGAATCTGAAGGAATCCTTTTCCTGCTTTACGGCATCGTTAAGCCGAAAGCCGATTCTCTTAAGAACGTCCTCCCCAAGTGGCTCGATTGCTTTAATGCTTTTAAAATGAATACGGGGTATCTTTTTAAGAGAGGTCTTTATACCGGAACAGTCTATCCGTCCTGTCACAATATCCTTAATTAGTTTTTCATGAGTTTTTTCTTCACGCAGAAGTATTTCGATTTCTAAAGCTGCAGATGTTCCTTTTACCGCATCTTTAACCGCTGTATATAGTTTATACGAGTCAACCTCAAAAACAACAGCGCTTTTCAGCAGCCACCGTATAATCCGGCAATTTATTCTGTTCCGTATCCTGATAAATATATTCATCACCAGTTAAACGCCGTGCAGAAATAACGAACACCGCATATCAGCTCTTAACAGCTTCAAAAATCGTCAGGCTGCCGAATGCAAGAAACAGAATCCCCGCAGCAATTTTCGCAATTTTTACGGGAACGAGCTTTCCGACGGTTTCTCCGATAATGACAGCTATTAAGCTTGTTGTAATTAAAGCCGCGGATGCCCCGATAAAAACAGACAGGGAGGATTTACTTCTCGATGCAAAGGCAAAAGTCGTAATCTGAGTCTTATCGCCAAGCTCTGCAAGGAATATCATTAAAAATGTAGACGCAATAACCCTAAAATTTATAAACATACGGAAATTATATCCAACCCGGCAGGATTTGAAAAGCCTTCATGTTTACAATATAATCCACGGTACGGTATAATACTTATATGCTGTTAAGAGACTTCGATAAAATGATAAGGGAATTCCTCGATATTGATAGAATAGATCCTTCGGACGTATCCCTTAACGGACTCCAGGTGAGCCGCAGCAAAGAGGAACTTAAAACGATAGCCTTTGCGGTGGATGCATCCATGGAGAGCTTTAAACGTGCGCATTCCCGGAATGCCGACCTGTTGTTTGTGCATCACGGACTTTTCTGGGGCCGGCCGTACAAACTTACCGGCAGCCTGTATAACAGGATACGGTTTCTTATTAAGAACGATCTTGCCCTCTACGGGGTGCATCTTCCTCTGGATATGCATCGGGAAACAGGCAACAACATAGGAATTGCAAAAATGCTGAATTTAGAATCGATAGAACCTTTCGGAGAATACCATGGCCTTAAAATCGGCTACAGGGGACTGCTTTCCTCCGGCAAAACCATGGACGAGATAACGAAGCTTATAACCGGACAGAACACCGAACCTGTCACAAAGCTGGCATTCGGGCCTGAAATTATCAAATCAATCGGAATAGTCTCCGGAGGAGCTCCCGAAATTGTAACTCAGGCTATCGATGAAAATCTCGATCTCTACATTACGGGAGATGCCTCTCATACTGTCTATCATGAATCGATGGAGGGCAGAATTAATGTACTCTTCGCCGGCCACTATGCAACGGAAATATGGGGCATTAAACTGATCAGGGAAAAAATAGAAAAGGAAACAGACCTTAACACCATTTTTATTGATATTCCTACCGGTCTGTGATATTACTTCTGTTATGAAAAATGAAACAAAAGAGAAATTACTGCCGTTAACACTTTCCGCGGGAATTATAATTATAGACCAGATATCAAAAATTATCGTTACGCACGTCCTTCCCTATGCAAAACCTGTTAATGTCCTGGGTAATTTTTTAAGGCTGGCCTATATAAAAAATCCGGCAATCGGATTCAGTATCGGCAGAAACCTGCCTTCCGCAACACAACGTACCCTTTTTCTGATTCTTCCCCTTGCAGTTATAGTCATACTCTTTCTGTTTTACTTCTTCACCAAAGAACTTACCGGATCCCAAAGATGGGCTTTCGCAGCCATTATCGGCGGCGGAATCGGTAATATGCTGGATAGATTTATACGAAGCGACGGGGTGGTTGATTTTATAGATGTAAAGTTCTACGGTATATTCGGCCTTCGGAGATGGCCCACATTTAATATTGCAGATTCATCCGTTGTCATTGCAGGTATAATACTTTTGATTCTGTTTATAATCGAAGAAACGAGGAAAAAGAATGAACAAAAAGGCTAATACACTTCTTTTTATTATTATTGCCACTCTTTTTAATATCGTTGTTATGTTAGTTCTTATGGTAATATTTTTTACCATACCTCCGCTTCTACTCCGAGGCCAGGCAT
Source organism: Spirochaetota bacterium (assembly GCA_013151965.1). Lineage (GTDB taxonomy): Bacteria > Spirochaetota > Spirochaetia > SZUA-6 > SZUA-6 > SZUA-6. Next base: position 20,330 of record JAADHF010000072.1, on the reverse strand, counting down.
ATGCAAAGGTCATGCCGTATCTTATGCCCATACTCTTTCTTGCAGCTATCGTTTCAACGTTCTTTATCTATAATCTGATAATGAAGTATGTAAGTAAAAAGATAGATATGGAGAAGTACTTTCACCCGATCTTTAAGCGCAGGAAATAATACCTAATAACCGTCGGACTTCGATCTGTTTATATCCTTTTTATAGAGCTCGTTGTAAACAAAACCCCGGTTTCTCAATGTGTCCTTTATACTCTGAGGAAAGGGTATTAATCTCCAGAAAATCCCCCTCACTTCCTTATCGAGTTTCTGGGTTCCCTGGCTCTCCTTTGTAATCCAGAGTATGTAATCCCGTATAAAATAATCTCTTACATCCCCTCTCAGTTTTTTGGAATCGAACCACTGGTAGTATCTACCGGTTATACCCTCTTCCATCCAGTAATGCTGAGCCTTTTCCTTGGCAATCTGCCACCTTAAATCGGCCAATGCAGATACAACGGCAGTTTTTAAATTCTTCGAGTACATGGGAACCGCAATCCTGCCGCGGCTTGTCGCCCTGTTAAAGCGTTCGAAGGGTTCCCAGCAAATTCCATTATCACCATAACTTGCTATGAGAATAACATGCGGGACTATCCGGTTCGTCTGTCCCTTGAATGTCCGTAAAAACAGTCCGTTATCGAGCGCTTCCGCATAGGCCATTTCATTAATCACATTCTCTCTGCTTCCGATATCCCGCTCATTGATACGGGCGTACTGTTTCATTAAGATCGGGAAATGATTCCCCTGCCTGCCCACACAGAGTTTAGCCATTTGCCGTACAGTATTAAATTCACTTACTATCGTCCGGTTGTCCACAGATCCGGAACTCTCCATACCTTCCGACTTATCGTTTAATCCTTCTATTGCCGCATCTAATTCGGCAAGCTTGGAGTACGATTCACTTATTTCCCTGTCCATTTTAGATAAGTTATGAAGTAATGCGGAAATAGCCGACATTGCACTTTTTTGAGCGGGGTTAAAGCTGTCCTTAAGTCCTCCGTAATCATCCCTTGTATCATGAGTTATAAGAATTCGTACCTGGTCTTTTAAATTCTCTTCAAGATCTCCCATACGCGCTACTTTTGATTTTAAAATCCCCAGCTCCGAATCTCTCTGCCCTTTGCGCCTTTCCATTTTGGCTATAAACTGCTGATTCGAATCTTTGCGCTTCTGTTTTACTTCGTCCGCCGCAGAGGGATGAATACTTCCACCGGCCACTTTATAAAGCCATTCATCTACATAATGAACCGGTTCACCGGTTGTATTTTCAATTATCAGCCTGCTTAAAATCGTACGCTGATCCTGTGATAGAAATACCGGAGACAGAACACCATAGCGCAGAAGAAGCTTTTTTGGAAGCGGCAGATCCTTACGCACCTTTGCCGCAATTTCAGAAGCAAAATCCCAGTATGCCGCAACCAGTTTACCTCTGTACATAGAACGGTCCTGCGGATCCTCTGCATTTAAAAACTGTGTTAAGAGCTGGTGTACTTTCTGGGAAGCCTCTCCTTCTCCGGAGAGAACCTTTTTATAGTAGTCTTTATCATTAAAGAAAGGTTTGGGATTTTCTACTGTTTTTGTAATCGGTTCGAACTGTTTTATTGCAAGATCAACAGCATCGCCTTCCGATTCCTTTCCTGCCTTTTCTTCTTCGAACAGGTCGCCAAAATCGGGAGCTCCCTCCCCGGGCGTACTTGAGTCTGCTTTTTTTGTATTAATGCCCATCAAATTTGCTATTTCCGGATCGAGTTCACCGGAAAAAGGGCCGTCTTTTGAATTCATAACTATCTATTGGAGGCGAAGGGAATCGAACCCACGACCTCGTGAATGCCATTCACGCGCTCTAACCAACTGAGCTACGCCCCCCGTATTTATATTCAGAATAATAGTCGTATCTTCTTTAAAATGTCAATAAAGAAGGATTACTATCCTGTTATTCCTTTCTTTTCCTCCATATAGTTTATCCCGTTTTTAAAAATTAACAACCCGGTATCCATTACACTTCTTCCTTTTTTACTCATTCTGGCCCACTGCGGATGATTCTCCGGGATAAGGAATGCCTCGGGATGCGGCATCAGACCGAAAACACGTCCGGTCCTGTCACAGATGCCTGCAATATTATCTACAGAACCATTAGGGTTATCCGGGTATTCCACATGTTCATATTCCGCTCCGGGATTACTCTCTTCCGGACATTGGCATTTTTCCGTACGTCCTATATACCCCGCGGCCACAAGGTCTTCTTTCTTTAAGGCATCGAGTACGGATCTCGATTTTACAACAAACCTGCCCTCTCCGTGGCGGACGGGAAGGTCGATGTTTTTCAGCCCTGCTGTCCATACACAACGTGATTTTGCATTAAAACATACCTTTACCCACCTGTCTTCGAATTTACCCGAAAGATTACGCACAAGCGAGACCTCCTGCATCCAGTTTCCTGCAAGGTTCGGCAGAATTCCCATTTTTACAAGTACCTGAAACCCATTGCATATACCTATAACCAGTTTTCCCTCACCAATAAAAAAATCGAGTTCGGATTTTAAATTTCTCCTGAACAAATTTGCAAATACCTTCCCGGAACCGAGATGGTCGCCAAAGGAAAACCCTCCCGGGAATGCAAGTATATCGTAATCATGAAGAATACCGGGTTTTTCGATAATATCCTTTATATGAATCCTCGATGCATAAGAACCGGATATCTCAAAAGCAGCCGAAAGTTCCATATCGGCATTTATGCCGTATCCTGCTATAATACAGACCTTAACCATTTCCGTATTCCTCTATGCTCTTCTTAAAGTACATTCTTCCAGGCCCTCTCTATATCGGCAACCGATAAGGAGAGAACGTTCTTCTTCCCTCTCCGAACAGTAATTTCTCCATTTTCAGTAACCATACCGATTTCCGCACAGGGGAGACCTGTAAATAATTTCTTAAAAGTCTCCTTTTTATCCTTCTTAACGGAAACAAGGAACCGCGAAGGTGATTCACAGAACAAAACCCTGTAATCATCCATTGTACCGGTACCTTTTCCCGGAATTCTATCAAGCGCTACTTCGGCACCGAGCCTGCCGCCGAGTGCGGATTCTGCCAGGGCGACACCGAACCCTCCGTCAGAAAGATCATGGCAGGACGATACAAGTTCCAGGTTAACAGCTTTATACACTGCCTGATACAATTTACAGCTTATTTGAGTATCCACGGCCGGTGCGTTTGTACCGGTGTCCCCTGTAAGGTAATCATACAGGGTTCCCCCCATTTCTCCATTCGTACTGCCCAGGATAAAAAGCACATCACCGCCCGCTTTAAAATCGGTCGTTACCGCTTTTCTTATATCCGGAATTATTCCCATTAAGGATACAAGCAGAGTCGGCCTGACAGAGAGCTTTTTATTTTTAACTATAGTATCATTTTTCATCGAGTCCTTGCCGGAAATCAGCGGCAGGCCGTATGCAACACATGCATCTTTTAAGCCCATGCACGCTCTTACAAGCTGAGCTAATTTATAATCACCATCCGGATTTGTATCGGCAAGTACCGGATCGGGCCAGCAGAAATTATCCAGTGCGGACATCTGTCCGGGGTCCCCTCCAAGTGCGACATGTGCTCTTACAGCCTCATCTACAGCGCACATAGCCATACTGTACGAATCTATATCACTTATTCTGGGGCATATACCATGAGTAACGGTAATACCGCGGTTGGAGTTATACTTAGGTTTAAGTACCGCTCCATCGGACGGAGCATCCTCACCCGCGCCGACAAAGGGCTTTACAACAGACAAACCCTGCACTTCATGATCGTACTGCCGTACAAGATTTTCTTTAGATGCCACATTCGGATCCGAAAGAAGAAGGAGCAGCGCCTCCTTCAATTCTCTCACAGCCTGATCGTTCTGTAATATCCGCTTTTCAGCTGCAGTTTCTAAGTTCCCGTTACCTTTTTCCGCCGGTTTCCGGTTTGCCGTTAAGATAAGCTCCGGAAGACCTTTATGGAGGAATTCCAGACTGATATCAGCAACAATTTTATTTCCATAATAAACAGTTACGAATCCCGAATCGGTAAACCGCCCGATTACAGAAGCTTCTACATCCCTTTTCGAAGCAAGCTCAAGGAATTCCTCTATCCGGGCAGGATCCACGGAAAGACTCATTCTTTCCTGAGACTCGGAAACAAGAATTTCCCAAGGTTTAAGACCCTTATATTTAAGCGGGCATTTGTCGAGATATATCTCTACTCCTCCGCTTAACTCCGCCATTTCCCCTAACGACGAGGACAGCCCGCCTGCACCATTATCCGTGATTCCTTTATACAGCCCCGAATCACGCGCCTCTAAAAGAAAATCCAGCATCTTTTTCTGAGTAATAGGATCGCCGATCTGAACAGCCGAAGAGGGCGAAGCTTCGTCCAAAGCAAGCGAAGAAAAGGTAGCCCCGTGAATTCCATCCTTGCCTATTCTTCCGCCGGCCATTACGGCAAGATCCCCCGGATCGATATGCTTAATCCAGGCATCCTCTCCCCCGATTTTCGCAGGCAGTATACCTCCTGTCCCGCAGAAAACAAGCGGTTTCCCGGAGAAACTTTCATCAAACAGGAATGCACCTCCGGCAACAGGTATCCCGGATTGATTTCCTCCGTCCACGATACCCTTATGCACCCCCTCCATAACCTTGCGCGGAGGCATAAGCCCCTCGGGCACCTTATCAGGCGGAGTCTCGGGGTATCCGAAACAGAGCACATCTGTGTTAAATATAGGTCTGGCACCCTTCCCCGTACCCATTATATCCCTGTTAACACCGACAATGCCCGTTATAGCTCCTCCATAGGGATCCAGAGCGGAGGGTGAGTTATGCGTCTCCACCTTAAAACATAGCAGTGTATCCTCATCGAACTGTATAACACCGGAATTATCATGAAAGACAGACTTTAAAAACTGCCGTGCCGTTTCTTCTGTAGTCCGTGCTATGTATGTTTTAAAGAGTGATTTTATTATTTCGGTATTCTTACCATCATTGTACCTGATTGTTGCATTAAATATTTTATGCTTGCAGTGTTCCGACCATGTCTGGGCAATCATCTCAAGTTCCACATCGGTAATTAAAGTCCCGATCCCTTTCCCCATGCGCCTTTTAACCGTTTTTTTCGATACAAAATAATTTTGAATTGCCTTCATTTCATCGAAAGAGAGGGCAAGGAGCCTTTCCTTTGAGATTTTTACAAGCATGTTCCTATCCATGCCGGCGATATCGAACCGTTCCGCCGAAGGTTCGTATTTAACGGAAGGTGTCCTCTTTTTTCCACCTGACAAAAGTTCTTTAAACCGCTCCCGGCCGGGATGCCGGACCATCGAAGATTCGATAACTACCGCTTCCTCTATAAGAGGATTATACAGGGCATAGAGCAGTTTTTTTACAATACTCTTTCTTTTGGAATTTACTCCCTGCGGAAAGGTACCACCTGTTCCGGAAACATTACCCGAAGTTAGTTCGCTTATTTTAAACAGGTACTGTACCGCGGACTTAACCGATGCATTCGAAGGAATTTTCCCCCTAAAAAAACTCTCCACGGCTTCCTTAACAGTAATTGCAACAGGATCCGTTACTCCCGGCTTATATGCAGTCTCTATGAGAATATCCCATTCGAAACTGCCCTCCAGGGAATAGAACCTGTCCGTAAAAATTCTCTGAACTACCCGGTCGGAAAAAATCTCCCCAAGCGCATCCCTGTTAAGAAACGGAATATCATTCAGATTATAAACATCGATAATTTTAATATCATCTATGTTTATCCCCTCGTGGCTTCGAAACGAATCTATTAATCTGTTTACCCGCCCGTCTCTGTACTCTTCCCTGTTAAACACTTCTATTCTCATTTGATTATGGCGATAGTACCAGAATCCGGCCTGTCCTGACAATAGTAAAATATTAATTCCCCCTATTGACAGTTTATGATAAAAATATATAGTTGTAAAAATCATGAGGTTTTCTCATTGCTTCCTCCGTGGAAGCGTTGTCAAGAATCTATCGAGCACTGAGAAATATCAGGCGATTCACGAACTTATCCATAGAGCATCCGTTTTTACGGAAATACGGAGTCTTAATGAATTTGAGGAAGCTGTCTTTGAACGTGAAAAACTGCAGACTACAGGCATAGGCCGCGGAGTAGCTGTTGCACACGGCCGGCTTAAACATTCCGGGAAGCTTTTAATAGCACTTGGAGTCTCCAGGGAAGGAATAGAATTCGACTCCATAGACAGTAAACCGGTACATTTTTTATTTGTAATTGCAACGGCTGAGAACGACAGAGAAGAGTATTTAAAGGTACTTTCATCGATAATACGTTCCATTCGAAATGAATCATTAAGAAATCATATTCTAACTGCCTGTACGAAAAACACTTCACAGGGCGAAATAGAAGCAACCCTGCGTAATTCTTTTTTGAATTCCCTTGATAATTCCATTGATAACGTTTCACAAAAACGTGCATCGACGGTTGCCTGATCCGTTTATAATATGCTGATAATCCCTGCAATCGATCTGTACAATAAACACTGCGTACGCCTGGAAAAAGGGAATTTTGACAGAGTTACGGAATACAGCAGCGATCCGGTACGTACAGCACTAAAGATGTATTCCGCGGGCGCACAATGGATTCACATTGTCGACCTGAATGCAGCACAGGGAAAGGGAAATGACAACCGCAGTATTATAGGAAAAATAAGAGATGCCGTACCATCCGGAATCGAGGTAGGCGGCGGAATCAGGAATGACAGGGATGTTAAAGAACTTTTTTCCATCGGAATCGACAGACTTATCGTAGGAACCGTAGCTGCAAAAAGCCCGGAAACAGTAACGGACTGGATTCAGAAGTACGGAAATATCTTTATCGCCGGCATAGATGCTGAAAACGGCATGGTCCGCATTTCCGGATGGCAGAAAGATAGCGGCCTTACCGATATAGAACTTGCCGTGAGACTAAAAAATGCGGGAGTACGGGGAATCATATACACAGACATCTCACGGGATGGTATGCTTAAGGGCCCCGGCATTAAAAGAACAGGAACAATCGCCGATGCATCAGGACTTCCGGTTGTACTCTCCGGAGGTATTTCATCCGAAGAAGACGTGAATAGAGTCTTTGCCGGCAGAAAAAGCGGAATTACAGGCATTATTACAGGGAAAGCACTCTATGAAAAAAGAATAGATTTAAATAAAATGATAAGACTGTACCAGGACAGAGACCCTGCGGAGGATAAATGGTAGAAAAAGGGAAAAAGGATAGTATTCCCCTTATTATACGAAACCATTCGGGCGGCATTGTCGATTTGGAACTTACCACTAAAAAAGGATACGGTAAAAGTGTGGAAACAGGAAAACTGTGGCACATTAACGGAGAAACAGGGAGACTTTTGCCTTATGAGCCTTCATCGGACAATACTCCGGCCGGCCGGAAATATATCCTGAATTCGATACACGATAAGGGCCGGTGGATAGAGGCGGTTATCGGGATCGGCAGTACTCTTAAGAGAAGTACGGATACGCCATCCGGTTCATTTAAAACTTCCCAAAAAACTTCCGGAAAAATAAAGGCTGATATACTCGAGAAGCTTATCAGTATTATAAAAACAAGAAAAAAGCTAATGCCGGAGGGTTCCTATACAGGGTATTTATTTAAAGAAGGCATAGGGAAGATAAAGAAAAAACTTGGCGAAGAAACGATAGAACTATTAATCTCCTCTGACAGGAGCAACACTGTTTATGAAGCTGCCGATCTCCTCTATCACTTTTTAGTATTTTTAGAGGCGGAATCTATTGATATTAATGAAATCCTCAAAGAATTAGAATCGAGAATGGATAAATAGCGGAGATTAATCACAATCCGGCGAGAAAAGCAATCTCATCACATATTTCCAGAGGTGTGGCATTGTCCGTTATGACTTTTACCCCAAGTGATTCGTATACCGGAAGCCGCTGTCTGTAAAGATTCTCTATATCCTTAACAGGCTGCTGCAAAAGAGGCCGAAGGTCCCTTGATTTTTTACCTGCAAATGTCCGTTTCAGCATTTCATCGAATGAAACGTATAAAAAAACAGTAAAAGAAAGGTCCGTAAAAAATCTGCGGTTGTTCTCCTGTATGGGAGCTCCGCCCCCCGTTGATATGACAATATCATTCTGCTCCTGCAGGGTCATGAGTGCCTGTGATTCATAGGTACGGAATATTTTTTCTCCCTCGACCTTAAATATTTCCCGCACCGGCCTGCCTGCTCTCTGTTCGATTAATGAATCCAGATCGATATATTTATAGCCTATTTTTAAGCCCAGAAGTCTGGCTACAGTTGTTTTTCCCGATCCCATAAAACCAATAAGGGATATTCTCCGGGGAATTGTTCCATGCATATATTCCTCTCTTGACTTTGCCGGTTATTCCCGGCTAGACAACAGTATAACACGGAGGATATGCTGTTTTCAAATCGATTTTAACCTTTCTATATTCTGCATACTTTAATATGTTTCCTTGTCATAATTAGTCATATATAGTAATATTCCTTCAGGCCCTGACAATCTATAGAAAAGTTCGGGAGAAAAAAAATGACAGAGAAAATTACAACAACTCTATTTATACTTTTCCTCATCCTCGTACCGGTTGCCGGTGTTTCCGCCCAGTCGGTTGCGAAGGGAATGAGTGCAAACGGAGCAACCGGTTTAAATTCCACACCTACTGCAAGAATCGGATGGGAACAGGCAAAACTTGGAATTGACTTAGGGTATAAATATACAGGCGCCTCTCACATACCCATGATCAGTGTCAGCTTTTTAAGGGTTGCAGAAGCAGGCCTTGCAGCGGATATTCAACCGGGTGCCGCAGGAGCCCCGGTGTCTGTCGATTTTCTTTTAACGGGCAAGTACCAATTTTTTAAATCGGGAAATGCCGCACTGGCAGGGGGCGGAAATCTTCAATTCATTAACGGAGCAATAGCAGGGCAGGTATATCTCGCATCGACAAATGACGGACAGTTTTTCGAATGGCCTGCAAATACAACCATAGTAATCGGCACAACCTTTCCGGATTTTTTTAACAACTATCCGATAGATTTTTCCATGGGTTTCGAAGTGAGCCTCTGGCCTTCCGTGTTTATGGACCTCGTCCATCTCCTGGTGGATTTTGCCAACTACTCGTACAGTACGTCACCGGCAGGTACAATTTCGACGGCAAGAGGTATTTTAAACGCAGGCATAAGGATAGATCCGATAAAAGGTTCCGGATTTAGATTCAGCATAGATTTAGCCGGCACGGATCTGCTCGACGCAAGCCGCGGATTTATGATCGGAGCATCCTTCGGTTTTGCGCCGTTATAAGTAAATAGATATCCACAGAGACATTTTAAGCTTAAATCAAAACAGGCTATATCCTTTTCCGTAATTTGCTGATATCATATAAACAGCCATCATTAAAAGAGGTCATAAAATGAAAGGAAAAAATAAAGTTCTCGTCCTTATTTCTTTAGTCGTTGCCGCTGTTGTTTTAGCGTTTATAGGCATAAGTCTGTGGTTTAATATAACATGGTTCGGAAAGCTCGGTTATGTCAATGTATTTACAACTGTACTATGGGCTAAAGTTGCCCTGTGGAGTATCTTTTTTATCCTGTTCTTTCTATTTGCCGGGGTAAATGTACTTATTGCTTTTAACAGAGGTAATATAAATACACTGCAAATCCAGCAGGCAGGTGTGCCCGAGGAAATAAACAGAAAAACAGGAATCATGTTATCAATTCTGACACTATTGATACTTGCGCTTTTCATGGCAAACAGTGCAAGTAAAAACTGGGAAATAATACTAAAGTTTTTTCATAGAACAAGTTTTAATATTAAAGACCCTATCTATGGCAAGGACATTTCCTACTATGTTTTTTTATTGCCCGTTTATCTCTTTCTTAAAACATGGGGCATAACTGTTATTGTACTGACTGCTCTGCTTGTAGGCGCTCTTTATTTTTTATCCGGCCATGTAAAGTCGGAAAATAATAAATACAGTTTCAGCATTCAGGCAAAAAAGCACGTACTTTTTTTATTAATCCTGCTTACCTTTCTTATAGCGTGGCATTACTGGCTTAAACGGTATCAACTCCTCTTTTCCGGAAAAGGATTGATATTCGGGGCTGATTTTACAGATGTTAAGGTTATAAAGCCTGCTTACTATGTTATAATAGCGGTTTCTCTTTTAACTGCGGTTTTAACTTATATAAGCATGGTTAAAGCCTCTTTCCGGCAGATGCTTATAGGTTTCGGTATCCTTATCAGCACCATAGTTCTTTTTACAGGCGTAGTTCCGGGTATTGTCCGCCAGCTTGTTGTACTGCCGAATCAACTTAAAAAAGAAATGCCCTATATAAAAGACAACATCCTGTTTACCAGAAAAGGGTACAATCTCGATACCATAAGCAAAAGGGCTTTCCCTGTACAGGCTTCGCTGACTGCCGCTGCTTTTAAACCGGGCAAAGATGATATCACCAAACATATACGTCTCTGGGATTGGCGCCCTTTGCAGGCTACATTTTCGCAGCTGCAGGAATTCCGGCTCTACTATGATTTCAGCGGTGTCAATACGGACAGATATCATTTTAACAAAACCTACAGACAGGTAATGATTTCCGCAAGAGAGATAAACGACGCCAATTTCCCGCCGGCAGCTCAGACATGGGTAAACCTGAAACTTCAGTATACGCACGGTTACGGAGTTGTAATGGCGCCTGTCGACAAAATAGGCCAGGAAGGACTTCCGTACTTCATCATAAAAGACATACCGCCCAAGATCTCCGTTCCTCTTAAACTCGACCGTCCGGAGACCTACTACGGAGAAAAAACCACATCATACGTTATTGTCAATACGAAAATACCGGAGTTCGACTATCCAAAGGGAAATGAAAATGTAACCGTACATTACAAAGGTACCGGAGGTATTCAAATAAAAAACGGGTGGAGAAAGTTATTTTTTGCCCTTCATTTTACCAGCACTGATATTCTTTTTACAAACTATATTACACCTCAAAGCAGAATTATGGTTTACCGCAACATCGAACGGAGAGTTTCCACACTCGCGCCTTTCCTGTATTACGATCCAAATCCCTATATTGTAGTTTCCGGAGGCAGGCTCTACTGGATTGTGGATGCATATACCATAACCAACAAGTATCCCTATTCCAATATCTATAAGGACGGCTTTAACTATATACGTAACTCGGTCAAGATAACGGTTGATGCGTACAATGGTGATGTTAACTTTTATGTAGTGGATAAAAAAGATCCGCTTATTAAAACATACAGAAAGATCTTTCCGAAACTCTTCAAGGATTTTTCCGAAATGCCCAAAGACCTGACACTACATATCAGGTATCCGAAGTACATATTTAAAGCACAGACTGATATATACACGGTTTATCATATGACGGATCCGCAGGTGTTCTACAATAAAGAAGATAAATGGTCGATACCCCATGAAATATACGGGGAAGAAGAAACAATCATGAATCCGTACTATGCCATTGTCAGATTCCCGGATAAAAAAGAACAGGATGAGTATGTGCTGATGCTTCCCTTTACACCTTTAAATAAGAATAATATGGTCTCATGGGTTGCCGCCATGAGCGATCCCCAAAGCTACGGTAAAATTATTGAATATCAATTCCCAAAAGAAAAGCTGATCTTCGGACCAATGCAGATTGAATCAAGAATCGATCAGAACACGGAGATATCACAGCTCTTAACACTTTGGGGACAGAAAGGTTCGACTGTCATCAGGGGAAATCTCCTTGTATATCCCGTAAAAAATTCCCTCATATATGTCGAACCCATATATCTGCGGTCCGAAAAGAGCGAACTGCCGGAACTTAAACGGGTAGTGGTAGCATATCAGGACAAGATAGGCGTCGGTCCCGATCTCAGGGATGCTCTGGAAGAAATTTTCGGCAGCCGGGTACAGGCACGGGCTACTAAAGCGGCCGTTACCGGCGCCCCTAATGCCGTTCTGCCTCTGCAGACCCTGAATGCACAGGAACTCATTAATCAGGCTGTGGATAATTTTAATGCGGCTCAGAGCAAACTTCGTGCAGGTGATTTTGCCGCATACGGAAAATATATGAAACGCCTGCAGAAGGTGCTTAATAATCTTAAGAAAAACACCCAATAGCTTAATTTCTGCAAAAGGGCTTAAGGTTTGTTGTTTTATTACAAGGGTATCTGTCGGAAAAAAGATGTTTGACATCTCCGGTTAATTATTATACTTTCTAACAGATACCCTACCCGGGTATCTGTATAACAGAACGTATTTTTTCGGGGGGCAGCCATGAGAATCGATCAGATAGAGACAGAGTTAAGTATTGAAGCTGAAGAAAAAAGAGGTCCTCACCCTGTTAATCAGCAGGTTTCCAGGCGTTTAAAAAACATAGAAGGCCAGGTGCGCGGTATACAGAGAATGGTAGATGAGGAACAGTACTGTGTCGATATTCTGACACAGATCTCCGCTGTACGGGCGGCATTAAACAGTGTGGGCATGCTTATATTAAGGCGCCATATAGATACATGTGTAACGAATGCTATTAAAGCAGGCGGAGAGGGCAGGGTTCAGATAATAGATGAACTGATGAGCATGCTTTCCAAAGCAAGACTGTAACAAATAAAACCAGAGGAAAATGTCCGGTGCATAATATATCACTCTGGCTTATTTTGATGGTTGTAAATTTCCTCATGATTATCGGAATATACAGGATATGGGGAAAAACCGGTCTGTATATATGGGCAGGTTTTGCCATTATCATAGCCAACATACAGGTTTTAAAAACAATTCAGCTCTTCGGTCTTGTAGCAACACTCGGCAACATCGTTTACGGCACTACTTTCCTTACAACGGATATCTTAAGCGAAATTTACGGCAAAAAGGAAGCACGCAAAGCAGTCTGGATCGGATTTTACACAATGATAAGTATGACAATTCTCATGCAGATCAGCCTGCAGTTTATCCCGGATAAAAGCGATTTCGCACAGGAATCATTAAAAACCATTTTTGGAATTATGCCCCGCATCATGCTTGCAAGCCTTACAGCATATCTTGCAAGCCAGAATCATGATATATGGGCATTTCACTTCTGGAAAAAGAATACATCGAACAGATATCTATGGCTTAGAAACAACTTAAGCACTATGGCAAGCCAGGCAATAGATACCCTTATATTCTGCTCCATTGCATTTATAGGTTTATATCCCCCGAACATATTTTTTCAGATATTACTGACTACCTATATTTTCAAGTGGATTGTAGCTGCATGCGACACGCCCTTCGTTTACTGGGCGAGATTTATGTACAAACACGGCCTGACAGGAGAAAATATGGAACCGGTGCCGGAAAAGCAGCAATAATCCCCATGTAACAGAGAATCACCTGGATAGATTGTTGATTTTTTTAAGTTTCTTGAAAAGATGAAATGAGCGGTCTATACTAATTACAGTAGCATACCGGCAATTTTTTATACATTATGAGTAATGGAAGAATTTCAAACATTAATTCGAGTATAAATAATTCCCACAATAAATCCGACAAATACACGGACTATCTGGATATCATCTCCTGCATCTCTAAGGAAATAAGTTCACCCACCAATCAGGCTCAATTACTGCAGAATGTTTTAGACAGAGTATGTAAAGGCATGAATCTTCAAAGCGGCACGATCCATCTTCTTGACGAGTTTGGAGACCGTCTCATCCTTAAAGCACAATACAACATCTCTGATGTTATCTGCCGGATTTCAGCAGATAGACAGGTAGGGGAGGACAGGACTGCCGCCCGGGTGATCTCTTCCGGTTTGCTGCGTATAGAACCGTATAACGAAACAGGGGATCTGCATAAATCTCTGCTGAAGTCCGGAGAACATTCCTCTGCTGCCTATGTTCCCATAAAATCCGGTGATATGGTTGTGGGTCTGATGATTCTGCAGGGTAAGGACTTTAAGGAGTTTACAGGCAGCGGCATGGCTCTGCTTAATGCTATAGGCCGGATCATCGGGGAGGCTGTTAAACATATCCGTATAGATGAAGAAAAAACACTGAGAGTAAAGGAACTGAATCTTCACAGCGAGATTAACAACGCGTTAAACAGCAGTATCTGCCTTGATAAGGTTCTTAAAATCATTACCGATGGTATGGTGGAAATATTCGGCTGCACCGGGAGTCTCATCTTTCTGGATGAGGAAGGTAAAGGACAGACATTAACCCTGAATGCACTGGCTTTTGAAAACAACAGGGTTGGAAAAACAGGGGAACCCTTTGATTTCCCCCTTAATGAAAATCATTTTAAGCTGAAACAGAATAAGAATTTCCACCGTCTTTATTTCGAAAAACTACCTGTCACCAGTAATAACGGTTCTGATCTATTGGCGGGATTATTCGGGCAAAATATCTTTAAAAACTCGATATCCGTTATTGCTGACCTATTAAAGGTTTCATCGATGCTTCTGATCCCTCTTGCATCCGAAAATATGGTTAAGGGGTTACTGGTTTTAATCAGCCGAAAGAAGACAAGTAAGAGAGATATAGAACGTATACAAGCATTTGCCGGCCAGGCAGCCCATGCTATTGAGAAGGAACATATATACAGGAATGAGCTGCGGCAGCGTCAGGTAAACGAAACCCTGCGGGAGGTGTCGAATGTTATCAGTTCTACGCTCGAGCTTAAAGAGGTTCTTTTCCGTATTCTGGAGCAGTTAAAAAAAGTAATTAATTACCAGGCTGCAGGGGTTCTGCTTGTTGATGAGGAGCGTAAAAAGCTCTATGTAAAGATAGTGCAGGGATTTCGAAAAGATGCCGAGAAACTCAGTTTGCCTCTCGACGGAGAAAAAGGCATAACGGTTCATGTAGCAAGGACAGGAAAAATCCAGTATATACCGGATATATCCAAAGATAAGAGGCATGTTAATGCCGGCATAATCAGAGGCTCCGAACTGGCAGTCCCCCTTAAAGTCAAGGATAAGGTCATAGGTGTTTTAAATCTGGAAAGCAAGCAGATAGATGCTTTCAGCAGGGATGACTGCCAGCTTCTCTCTGCTTTTGCCAACCAGGCAGCCATTGCCATCGAGAATGCCCGGTTATTCGAGGCAGAACAATCCAGACGGCGTATTGCCGAGACCCTGGGCGAGGTCTCCCGAATTGTAAACTCCACACTGGATTTGAATAGTCTGCTGAAATTAATCCTGAATCAGGCAAAAAGAATTCTAACCTATGATTCGGCATCAATACTGCTTTCATCAGGAGGAAAGCCTTTTTCGGCAGTATCTACTCTGGGATACAAGAATGAGGAACTGATGTGCAGTGAGATGTACCTTCGCTTAAAGAATAGTCCGATCCTTAAAAAGATAATCAAAACAAGACAGCTGATTATCATTCCTGATACGAACGATAAGGAAGGCTGGATAAAAATAGCAGGAGCCGAACATGTGCGGTCATGGATGGGGATACCCCTCCTTGTTCGTGATGAGGTAATAGGGGTACTTCAGGTAGATAGCAGCCAACCGGGATTTTTTACAGAGAAGGATGCCGAAGTTGCTCAGGCTCTGGCAAACCAGACTGCCGCAGCAATCGATAATGCCCGCCTTTTTAAAAATTTGCACGAAGAAAAGGCACGCCTGGAACTGCTTTACGACATATCCCACCAGTCCGCCAGTGACCGGGGTCTTGATCAAATTCTGAATCATATCATAACTCGAATTACTGCAGAACTTGGAGGTTTTATCGGCCACCTTTTTACACTCGAGCAGGATGAGCAACATCTAAAGCTGCGCGCAATGGCCGGGACAAAGGTTTCAGCTGCCGAGATAGATAAAAAAATAAAACTTCATCTCGGAGAAGGTGTTGCAGGCTGGGTAGTACTTAACTGCGAGCCGGTAGTTATTGATGATGTTACTAAAGACAGGCGGTGGCTCTATGTGGATGAGATAGACCGCAAAGTCCGATCGGTTATCTCCGTGCCGCTTCTGCTGGGAAAAAAGAAATTAGGGGCTCTCAGCATACTCCATTACAAGACCGGATATTTTGACGACCCTGCCTTTCTCCACCTTCTGACTACTATCAGCCATCAGGTTGCCGTAACAATAGAAAACGCAATTTTATACGAACGTATAAGAAAATCCGAGGAACGTTTCCGCGACGTTACGGCAAATACAGGCGACTGGGTGTGGGAAATCGACGTTAAGGGATGTTATACCTACTCGAGCCATGTAGCAGCTAAGATTCTCGGGTTTACACCACAAGAGATTCTGGGGAAACATTTCTATGATTTTTTTAATCCCGATGAGTCCGGAAAATTAAAAACAGATGCTCTGGAGATATTTCGAAGTCAAAAGCCTTTTACTTCATTCATCAACCGGAATCTCCATAAAGAGGGCCATACGGTTATTCTTGAATCAAGCGGTACGCCAATAATAGGTCCGGCAGGAAAATTTTCAGGTTATCGCGGTGTTCATCATGATATTACTATCCGGAAGCAGCTCGAGGAACAGCTCCGTCAGGCTCATAAGATAGAAGCGATCGGTACATTAGCCGGCGGTATTGCCCATAACTATAACAACCTGCTCATGGTTATCCAGGGAAATGTTTCATTGATGCTTTTAGATTCCGATTCCTCTCATCCTGATTATAAAAGGTTAAAGAACATCGAAAAACAGGTTAAAAGCGGAGCAGAACTGACCAGGCAGCTCCTAGGGTATGCCAGAAAGGGAAGATATGAGGTCAAGCTCATCAGACTTAACCGGCTGGTGGAAGAGACCTCTGATACATTTGGTATGACCAGAAAGGAAATTACGGTTCATAAAAGGCTTGCCAAAGATTTATTTGGAATTAAGGCAGACAGGGGTCAGATTGAGCAGATTCTGCTGAACCTGTATGTAAATGCAGCAGATGCCATGCCCGGCGGCGGAGATCTTTTTTTAAAGACAACTAATGTTACCGATATTGATATGGACGGCAGGCCTTACAAAGCAAAACCAGGGAAATATGTCCTTCTGACAGTTACAGATACAGGTGTCGGCATGAATAAAAATACGATGGAGCGTATCTTTGATCCGTTCTTTACAACAAAGAGCCCGGGACACGGCACAGGCCTTGGACTATCTTCCGTTTACGGTATCATAAAGGCTCATGGCGGATACATAGATGTTTATTCCGAGAAAGCGCATGGAACCACTTTTAATATTTATCTGCCGGCATCGGACATGAAAATAACGGAAATAAAGGAAATAATAGAAGAAAAGAATCCGGCAGGTAAGATATTAAAAGGCAAAGAAACAGTTCTTCTGGTAGATGATGAGGATATGATTATCGACGTCGGCAAAAAACTGCTGAAGGCTTTAGGCTATAAGGTATTAACGGCAAAAAGCGGAAAAGAGGCTGTCGAGATAATCAGTAAAATGTATAGACCGGAGAGTATGGAAAAAGAAGGAAAAGAACATCAGCAGCCGGGCAATGTGTACTCCGTACCCCAACTGGTTATCCTGGATATGACAATGCCCGATATGGGCGGAGGGGAAACATATGACAGGATGAAAGAGATCAATCCCTATATAAGGGTTCTGCTTTCCAGCGGATACAGTATAAACGGCCAGGCTGCCGAGATACTCGAGAGGGGCTGCGATGCTTTTATTCAGAAGCCCTTCGATATGAAACAGCTATCCCAAAAGATAAGAGAGATTTTAGATAAGAGATAGCCTGTTAAGAACACAATTTACTCTTTGCCGTTTTCTGCCGGTACTGTAAATCACACAGCCGGACAGCAACATCTTCAGAAGCTCATCCCTGCAAGCTTTTTCTTCCATTGCTGCCTCGATGGGAAAAAGAAGATATTAATCCGGCAGACTTTTTGCGGCAGCTTGAACTATAATCTATAATGCACAATATTACCATAATGTATGGATAAGGAAGGAGGCAGATAAACTAATGAAGATTTTGATTGTATATGATTCAATTTTTGGTAACACAGAGCAAATAGCTCAGGCGATCAGCAATTCTCTTGGTTCTAAAGAGCATGTTGAAACGTTACGGGTCAATGACGTGAAAATAGAAAAGATAACGGGATTGGATTTTTTAATCGTCGGGTCCCCTACCCGGGGATTTAGACCTACAAAAGCGATCACGAATTTTCTAAAAAGAATTTCTACAAACGGTCTCAAAGGCGTCAAGGTTGCTGCATTTGATACCAGATTTTCATTGAGTGACATTGAATCATCCGTATTAAGTACTATAGTTAAAATAGGAGGTTACGCTGCAACGTCCATCGCAAACAGGCTTAAAAAAAATGGTGGAAACTTAACAGTACCGCCTGAAGGATTCCTGGTAACCGGTGAGGAAGGTCCATTGAAAGAAGGGGAACTTGAAAGGGCCGCAGACTGGGCAAAGACAGCCATAAAGGTACAATAACCACAAAATCAATAATAAGATAGGGAAAAGTCAGCACCCGGCAAAGGCTATATTAATTACAAGTTTAGGAGTATCTTAACAGGTAGAGCTTATTTTAATAAGAGGTAAATAAATCTTAAAATGATTGACTACACCAGAATCGAATCCATTATTCAGGATTACAAAAATGATCCGGAGAGTGTATACAATACGTGGTTCATTAACAATGATGCCAGATTAAAGGCTTTCGGAGCTATCCGCAGGGGGGTTCAGGAAGTCGTGGCAGATATTAAATCGGGCGTTTTCCCTGCCGATTTTAAGGGATCTTCGTTGGAAGTGGTACTGACGGCGATTACAGAACAGAAACAGGTTTTCATAGGTGCTGCTCATGCTTTTTACTGGAAACCGAAATTGAGAATCCCGGATATTTATGAGAATGATCAGAATAAGATTATCTTCGGGCAGTTCCTGGAACTCTGCCTGAATGCCACTAGAGAAGAACAGATTATCAAGGAAATATTAAGATTATCGGACTGCAACATTAAAGGACTGGGTCCGGCAGCTGCAAATATTTTGTACTTTATTCACCCGACAATTGCTGCGCCTTCTAACACTGCAATGGTCAGGGGGTTTAATCTCTTGTTCGGAGAGAAGAAAAAGCTGGGTTCCTGGGATAGTTATCTGGAAATGCGGGATACAATACTGCAGGTGAACGGGCATTGCAGGAATATGCTGTCAAATGATTTGGGTGCAATATCGGGATTACTGTTTGACATAGGCGTTGGGAAAATTGTTATCGATGAAAACATTCAGATAGTCATAGAAGAAGAACACAAGAAGCGGGAGAGACTCCTTAAAAAAAGGCACCAGGAAGTACAATTACAGATCGAAGAAGAGAATCTCCATACTAAAATACAATATTTACTGCTGAAGATCGGAAAATCTCTGGGATATGATATTATTGCCGCCTCTAATGACCGGACAAAATCATACAAAGACAATAACTTTACATTTTTATCCCTGCCAAAACTTCCTGAATTAGACGCAGATAAAGACGTAAGAAAAACAATCGACCTGATCGATGTCATCTGGTTTCGAAAGGAGACTAATGAAATTGTATGTGCATTTGAAGTCGAAAAAAGCACATCTATTTTTTCCGGAATCCTGCGCATGGCTGATCTGGCACTTGCTCTGCCGGGTTCTCTGAAGACTATGCTTTATCTGGTTGCACCGGATCATAGAGAAAGGGAAATAATAGCTCAATTAAAAAGGCCTTCCATAGCAGCAAACATGGAAATAGAGATATCCTATATTTTATTCTCTGAATTGTGTGAGCATTGTAACTCGATATGCAAACTTGGAGACGACTACCGGATTATGGACAAAGTGGCACGGCGTATTGAATAATAAAGATAATATTTCCGGAGAGTGACGTACCGCCGGGCAGCTAGCTGTAAACAATTACTGCTATATTGTAGTATCTTAAGCAAAAATCAGGAAAAACAAAAGAAAGGACTGATTAAAGTGTTAAAGAAAAATGTTATCATAACCGGTGTTAGTCGAAAATGTGGTATAGGAGCAGCTATTGCAATAAGATTGGCATCGATTGGGTATAATATATTTATAACGTACTTTAGAAAATATGATAATGATATGCCGGGCTGGAAAAAAGATGATACAGAAGTATATGCAATAATAAAAGAAGTAAAGAAATATCCGATTAAATTCGGAAGTTTAGAACTCGATCTATCTATAGCCGATAATTTACCTGTACTCTTCGATAATGCAGAAAATAAGCTTGGACCTATTTATGGAATTATAAATAATGCTGCATTCAGTATTGATCCGGATATAAATACGATTTCTGCTGAATTAT
>JAADHF010000098.1 GCA_013151965.1 Spirochaetota bacterium | reverse complement strand
CTTTACTATAAAGTATTACTTCCGCGCCAGAGGCAAATGTAAATCTTGCAGCTCGTTTTTTGAATTGACACCGGACAGCAGAATGTAAAAATAGTAAACTATCCTTAGTCTATTCCACACATATTTAACTCAATAATAATTTCGAATAAATTTCTACCGAAACCTGATTTTATTAACTTCCTCATACATTGCAACGATATTTTCCGGAGGAATCTCGGAAAGAATATTATGAACCTGGTTAAATACAAAACCGCCATCCTTCATAAATATTTCTGTATTTCTTTTAACTTCATCTCGTATCTGCCTGGGAGATCCCTTAAAAAGGGTATGCTGAGTATCAACACCGCCGCCCCAGAAGGTAATATCCTTTCCGAATTCTCTTTTTAACCTTTCAGGCTGCATTCCTTCCGCAGATATTTGTACTGGGTTTAGAATATCAACGCCCGCTTCTATCAGATCAGGGATAAATTCGGAAACCGCACCACAGCTATGAAGAAATACATACATGTTGGAATGTTTTTTAATATATTGATAAATTTCTCTATGCCGCGGGAAAAATACCTCATGATAGAGTTTTGGTGAGAGCATGGGGCCCGACTGCATTCCCAGATCGTCCCCCATCTGTATGATCTGCACATAAGGAGAAACTGCTTCCAGAAACGGACCCAATTTTGATAGATAAATTTCAACGAGTTTATCAAGAAGTTTTTCCATCGCTTTTCTTTCAGTGATAAGGTTCATCAGAAATTCGTCGGTTCGATAGAGAAACTGGCCTGTTTCAAAAAGGTTTCCGCCGAATGCAGCCATTATTGCATAACCGGTTTCTTCGTAGAGCCGTTTGGCTTTTTCCCTGAGAAGATTGTAAAAACCGGCATCCCCGGAATTCTTCCATAGAGGATCAGTCATGTATCCCCACATCTGTCGATTTAAATCCTTTTCCAGATCGTTAAAATTCTCTTTATTATTTTGTCCTTTTAAGGGCCACAATTTTTGATCAAAATAAAAGGAAGAATGAGGCATCTCTGCCAGGATTTCTTCATCTTCATTTACGCATACCCATGAGTCGTTACGCTTTTCAATTTTGAACCAGGCTGGAATCATTGCCCCGGATCCATCCGGAAGAGCCCATTTTTTCCAATCCGGAGGATTGTCTGCGAATTCTCTTGCAAGATCAACTGCATCTATCTGAAACATGTCGAGGTACCACTGTTCCGGAATTGCCAATTGCTGGATCATATCGTAAATCTTTGTTTCGCCTTTATCGATACCTAAATACTTCTTTAGTTTGTTGTATGTTATTCCCATAATTCCCGTTGATCTCATTGCACCACAATCAACAGGTACCTTATCGGTTTCTTTATGATTAATTGCAGCAAGTACCCTGTCGCGACTGGTCATTTAAACCTCCCTTACTTGTATAATTCTTTTGATAAATAAACTGTCAAATTTTGCTTACGGAAAACCGCCTTTAATGTAATAAGACGTTTCCCTGGGATACTAAATCGGCACCTTCCTTTGCTTACATGCAGAGCTTTTACGTTTTCTCCGAAGGGATTGGAAATATATACCTGTTTTACGAAGTTATATGAAAAACGCAGCTCTGCCTCCTGTTCGTTTTTATCGTGTTTTAAAGACGTATTAATAACCATTTTTTTGTTTCATCTTTTTCCAGATGCAACAGTTCGATCATGCCGCCTTTCAGCTCCAGAAACTTCCCGCTGCTGAAATCACCGCAGCTAACAACCGGATGAACAAGAATGGGGATATTATTACTTCGAACCCTGTTCCGATATGCAGAATAGGTTTTTTCTCTTGGTATGGATGCACTTTTACGCCCGTAATTAAAGTAACCGAACATTGCCATCGGAGTTTCTATGCATGACAGGGTTATGCAGGAAAACAGAAAAATAAAAGAAAAGTAGATGAGCCCATCAGAGCGGTACTCACCTGATGACTCACCTTAACATATCAATCTTTCTTACATATCGCTATATGCACATCTTTCGGAAGAGCCAGACCGCATGCAACTTCTACCCCTTTAAGAATTGCACAGGGGACAGGACAGATTCCATGACTGCAGTACTCCTTACCCAGCTGATACATCGTAGAGTCCCCTAATTTTGCAAAGACATCCTTCATCGAATCTACTTCTTTGATATGCTCGCCTATTTTTCTGATATCGGGACAATCGGATTCGATCGAGACTGTAGCAGACGTCATATCACTGGATTCGACAGTAATTTTACTTCTTAAGCCGCATATTCCCGGGTCTACATTAACTTCTACAACTTCCATCATACCATCCTTCATATATATTGATATAAGTATACTACCCTCAATCAGTTGTATTAAAAATATAATCAATTCCTGTACTTTATTACATAATTTTATTGCAAATCCTTGTGTTTACCAGGATTGTTCGAAATAAAGTTCAGAAAAACGCCCGCCATATCAACATATACTATGAAAAACCCTTTTTGCATCCTTTTGTAAAAAGGAGTATTTATTCCAATGCTGCGTATATATTTTAATATCAGTATGAGCTATACTCGGACTTATAAATTGTTGCTTATTAATTTAATTTCATTAATTTCATTCTTGACAACAGAGCCTTTTTGAATCATTATTTATCCTCCTCCCGGGTGTTTTTGTGTGTTTTGTCAGCCCAATGCACCGCACGGAGATCTTTTTTTAAAAGACCTTAAAATCGCTTAGGGTCATATAAATAAACAGGATAAGAGGAATAAAATGAAAGCAAAGGCTTTGTTCTATGCTATTTGTATTACAGGTATTATAAGCTTGTCAGGCTGCGGAAACTTAGAACCCAAAAATATTTCAATGGAAGTAAAGGAGGCTAAAATGACGGGAATTCCGGAAGATATTGCACGAATTATGGGGTATGCTTCACTTGCATCGAGTTCTCATAATACTCAGCCATGGAGAGTTAAAATTATCTCGAACTCCGAGTTTATTGTCCAATCCGACCCTGCAAGATGGCTGCAAAAAGTTGATCCGGAGAATAGAGAACTTTTGCTTTCGATAGGAAGCTTTTGGGAAAATCTCGATCAAGCTGCCCGGGCATCCGGATATGAAGCAAAAACAGAAATATTGGCGGCTAATCCCAAAGATACAGATATCCTAAAGGTAAAACTCATCAAGGCTGAGCCTGTCAATTATAATCCGGATGCAATGACGGGAGCCACTGCAGTCAGAAAGCCTTATGATAAAAAAGATCTGCTTTCTTCACAATTAGATGAGCTCAAAGCACTTCTACCCTCCAATCATTTTGTATATTTCCCGAAAAATAGTAAAGAAGGAGAATGGATCGCTAAAAGTTTAATAGACGCCAATAGAAAACAGGCATTTAATGATGAGAAACAAAAGGAGCTGTCGGAGTGGTTGAGATTTTCACGCTTCAAAGTTAAAAAAAAGGGCGACGGGCTTACGCCGGAGATGCTGGGATTATCAGGTATAGCAAAGTTTTTCTGGTACACATTTATGAATAAAAAGAGTGCTTTATCCGGGTCTTTTCGCAATAAAGGGATAGAGAATGTTAAAAATCAGGTAGAGGGTTGTGCCGGGTTTATTATCATAACAAGTGACGACTTATCAGTTTCATCTCTGCTTCGTGCCGGAAGGGAGTTCCAGAGGTTAACACTTAAAGGCACAGAGTTAAAAATCGGTATACACCCTATGTCGCAATTAATGGAAGAATCTCCGTGGAAAGAGCAGATAAAAGGGTATCTCGGTCTTTCGGAACCTGTTCAATTTGTCCTTCGCGCAGGTTATGCGAAGAAATGGCCGAAACAGGGGATCCGCAGAGATATTAAGAGCTTTATAGTCCCTGAATAATAAAGCAGGGGTGGATGGTATCCTGTTTGGCAGACTTCCATACTATTGATTATTTATTTTTCTAACTTCCTTTATATTTCGACTATTCTGTGATATAATGTTTAATATCAACTATACATCAGAATAAATAATGAGCTTGATTTTATTATCAATTTGATCACGGGGGGACAATGAATACCAGAATTTTAAGAATCGTTACGTTTCTGCTTCTTTCTCTGCTCTACATTCCTTTTTCATTCGGTCAAACTAATTTTGAAGGGAAGATAGTTTTTCAGGTTAATGACGAAGGTGTTAATCAGCAGATGAGTTATCTTGTAAAAGGCAGTAAATTCAGGATCGAACCGAAGGAAACTCAGGGACAGAGCATTATGCTTTTTGATAACGACACGAGGATAATGACTATCCTTATGCCGTCACAAAAAATGTATATGGAACTGCCGATGGACAGTAAGGGCATGAACGATAATAATGAAACGGAATATTTTGTAAAGACCGGGGAGAGTAAGAAAATAAAAGGGTACGCCTGTGATAAGTTTAAATTCAAAGACAAAGACGGAGAAGGTTCCGCCTGGATGACAAAAGAATTGGGCGGATTTTTATTTTTAAATGATCCGGAGAGCAAGCAGGAATCCGGCTGGCAAAAGGCAATAGTTGAAGAAGGATATTTCCCGATGGAAGTTTATAAGAAAGATGCTTCCGGCGATAATATTTCCGTATTCAAAATTGTAGAATTAAAATCAATGGATCTTGATAATACGCTTTTTAATGTACCGGCAGGATTTAAGAAATTAGATATGTCCGGGATAATGAAGCCACAGAAATAGCGGGAGTGTAAATCTAAGTGCCGGTCTCCTGCCTGATACCTTTCTCCTGCTGACGAGCTATACATTACACGGAAAAGAAATATTCTCCGTACTACTTTCGAAAATCACTGCATGACTGCCGAACAAATAAGTGAAACCTTTTAAAACAAAAAATTCTTGATCTTTATAAACCAGTTTAGTATACTAGTTTATTATGAAAAGAAAATTAAATTATATCGGTTCATTTGAAGCTAAAACTCATTTATCAAAAGTACTAAAAGATGTTCAAAATGGTAATGAAAAAATTATTACTATTCGCGGCAAACCTATAGCGAAAATTACACCTTATTCTGATAATAAAGACCAGGATATTAATTGCATTTTAGATGCTTTTGAAAAAATTAGAAATTCTATTAAGGATAAAATAGATATAAAAAGTATGATAAATGAGGGAAGAAAATATTAGTGATATGGGTTTTAGATTGTTCATTTTTTGCAGCTTTATTTTTACCGGATGAAAAATCAGAAAGCGTTAAGACTTTTTTCCGGAATAATTCAAACCAATTAAATGTACCGTCCTTATTCTGGTATGAAATTACAAATGTTTTAGCAATATCCTTAAATCGAAAAAGTTTAAATGAATCCACAGCTCTAATAATCTTTAACTTAATTGATAAATTTGATATTAGTACTGATACTATAGATGATATTAGTGAGATGAAAGAAATATTTCATCTTTGCGGTGAATATCAATTATCATCTTATGACGCTTCTTATTTAGAACTATCGATTAGAAAAAATGCATCTTTAGCAAGTTTAGATAATAATTTAAATAGTGCTGCAAAAAAATTAGGTATTAATATTTATAAATAAAATGAAATTAATCGACAAATTCATATACCTGAATACCAACAAAAGCACTGAAAAAGCGATTAGCAAAGTATTGTGTGATAAACTGCCGGAAAATACTATTCAGAAATTCCCGAAGGAAATTTGGAGAATATACCGGCAGCGATCGGAAAATGTTGTAAACAAAGAAACCTT
>JAADHF010000119.1 GCA_013151965.1 Spirochaetota bacterium | reverse complement strand
AAATTGGGTATTGTTTCGATTCCGCATCCTGTTATCAGTAAAACGATAAAAACAGAAAGCATAAGAACGGTAATCTTCAAATAATCTACCCTACCCTTTTAAAAAATAACAGGTTTTAAGAATTACCGTTCTCACCATCACTATCCTTCGTGCCAACAAGTTCATATATCAGAACAGGTTTGTTTTTACCCTTTACCCTTATATTATCGAGTTCCCTGGCAAAAACGTTATCTTTAACAAGACCATACGTAAATTCGCTTATTATTACATTCGTTTTATAAATCTTATTTGTACCCTCTAAACGGGCACCGAGATTTACATTATCTCCCATTAGTGTATAGTTCATTCTCCCCTGAGAACCCATATTACCAACGGTCATAATTCCTGAATTAACGCCGATTCCGATATTAATACGTCTTTCTTCCGGCCAGTTTGTGTTAAGTTCCTTAAGTTTTTCCATCTGTCTTAAAGCACACTTACATGCAAGAAGTGCATGATCTTCCTGTGGAAGGGGTGCTCCCCAGAAACACATCACTTCATCTCCAACGTACTTATCCAAAGTTCCGCTGTATTCCAGCACAATTATATCTGTCATAGCAGTAAGATAAGTGTTTAAATGATTTACAAGCTCCTGCGGAGACATACTTTCCGATAATGTGGTAAACCCCCGGATATCGGAAAAAAGTACCGTTAGATTTTTATCGACTCCGCCAAGTTCGGGAGGATTTTCCAGTATTTGATCGACAACTTTCGGACTTACATACTTTCCGAACATATTTCTTATTCTTTTCTTGTCTTTCTCCTCCGTCATAATTCTGTACGCTTCAACAGCAATAAGTGTCAGGACAACACCTAAAATCGGAGCGGAGAGAGTAACAATGTAATCCGATATTTCAAATATAAAAGATACTGCAAAGAAAAACACAATAATGAGCAGCAGGGAGAGAAGTAACGACCAGAATGTTGATAATCTTGATACGAGAAATGCAGTTATAAGCACGGCACCGAGAAGAATCAAAAGATTAACCCATCCCGGAATATAGTTGAGAAATTTATTCATAAGGATCGTATTTAAAGCATTTGCATGGATTTCCACACCATACATCAGTCCATAAGGCGTTGGTTTTTCGTCTTCCGCTATACCTTTCGAAAATGGTCCGACCATGATAATTTTATTTCCTACTGCTTTTGTTCTGGGCCATCTGGCCGGATCCGGACCGGGAACATGGCTTGCATAACCGTAGAACGATCTTATCGGAAAGGTCTGGTGCTGCTGAGGAGATGCGCTGGAACCAACACCCATGAAATTAACAAGCATTTCACCTCTTTCATTAATGGGGATTTTTATTTCATCGAGTTTTTTATAGATCCCTTTCTCAATAATTTTTCCGTTTTTGTCGGTTACCGGATTTTTAATAACGAGTTTATAGGGTTCCCATTTTTTGGTTCTTATGTTAAAGGTTTCCGGAGACGGAATTCTTATGTATTTTCCTAAGTTAACCTCGACATCGGATAATTTACGGTGAAAATAATTAACAGCAAGAGAAAGTGTAATGGCAGGTATCATATTATCACGGTATTTTCGTACTACATAGTAGTATTTGTCGGGTTTTTTATCATTATTGGTATCCTCTGCCTTTAAGGGTGCGCTCTTTTTCATATCCTTCTTCAGATCATCCAATACACTCCTGGTTAATGGATACGGTATGTTATGAAATATATTTTCTTTATCTATCCAGGCGAGACGCTCGAAATTTGCTCTGTTTACCGGTTCGCTGACTTTTAAATCCTGGAGGGGTATTTCTTTTTCCAATATCGAAGAACGGACTACCAGAGGTTGTCTTCTATATATTTTATCCGTATCCCCTATAAAATTAGCATGTCCGTATCCGTATGCTGCTTTTGCATACGGTTTTAAAGGAGGCAAAAGTCCTCTGAAAACATTTATTTTTGTCCAATCGCCGGTGACTTTTATAATTTTTCCGAAATTTTTGTACAACAACTCCTGCCTTGCCTCAAATTCCGATTCTGTTCCCGGTGTGTTTTTACCGAACTGCAGAACCGTCTCTAAAAATACACGCCCGTTCTGACGTATACTGTCCACTAAAAGAGCATCATCCTCCGCTTCACGGTCGGGTTCTATAAAAAATATATCGAGAAAAAGTGCATTTTCACGTTCATACTGCCTTTTAATACGGCTGAAAGATTCTACAAGGTTTGCCTCTTTGTACCTCGGAAACGGCCATCTGCCGAATTTGCTAAGACTTTTGTCGTCGATTCCTACTATTAAAATATCCGGTGAAATATTGGGATTTCTTTCCTCTAATGTTACACCCTCCTGAATTCTACTTTCACTAATCCTGTTTTTTAATCTGAAATTAAGATCGAGAACCTTCAACTCCAGATTAGAGACAATTACAGTTCCGTATGTGAGGAGTATAATAACTAGAAAAACAATCAACCCTATTATAAGACTAAAGTACTTTGGTTCAAGAATTTTAGCAAAACCCTTTTTCAATGTCATTCCCGGCCTCCATGGGTGTTCGAAGAATTAAATTATAATACTTCTACTCCTCTTTGATTTTTTTATTAATCTTAAGATAAATCATACGATTTCTTGCAAGTTTTGTCCAATTACTTGAAGGTTTATCATCTTCAAGTTTATTATAATACTTAACTGCATCAGTATAATCACTCTTTACCTCATAAATTCTTCCCATAGAAAAAAGAGTTCTCGGATACAGGGGAGAATCTTTATATTTTTTAATTAATTCACCATAATATTTTAATGCCTCATCCTTCTTTCCGAGTTCTTCATAACTGGCACCGGCATTATACAGGCTTATTTCCGCCAGATAGCTGCCGGGAAAAGATTTTGAAAGATCGATATAATCTCCGGCAGCTTTTTCCCAGTTTTGTTTATTAAAATAAAAATTTCCCCGTATAAAAAGTGCCCTCTGACCGCCGTATTGATGAGGATACCCCCTGATGATAATCTTCAGTTTTTCCAGCAGTCTGTCTTCCAATTCTCCCTTTTTTTTCTCATCTTTTTCCGAAAGCCATTGAAAATACAAATCCTGACCTTCCTCTGCAAGAATCGTCGAGGATTCTGTTAATCTCTTGTTTCTCTCCGACCAGATAAAATAAGTTACAACTGCCCCGATCATAATTATCAGTACAGCCCAGATTATTATCTGTCTCCTATGAACAAAACGCTCGAGTTTATCGACAAATCGTTCATCTTCCGTTGCTTTATGCTGTAAATTTACTGGCATAAACGTTCTCCTTACCTATTTATTTCCAATTCCTTAATCAACCTGGATAGATACGTTCGCTGTATTCCAAGCATCTTTGCGGTTTTAGTCTGTTTCCAATTATTCTGTTCCAGAATATTTTTTATAAATTGTTTTTTAAAGAGATTCACAGCCTCTTTTAATGTCCTGTTGGAATAATCTTCTCTGTTTCCGGAATAAGACTGCAGTATTAGAGCTGCAGGTTTAATATAATCATCCTGTGTTATTACAACGGCACGTTCTATTGCATTTTCCAGTTCTCTGACATTACCCGGCCAGATATAGGATAAAAGTGCTTCCATAGCCTCCGGAGTAAACCCTTTTATCTGTTTTTTTATTTCACTGTTGAATTTTTCTAAAAAATGGCTAGCCAGCAGAGGTATATCATCTCTTCTTTCTCTTAAGGGTGGAATATAGATCGGCAAAACATTTAATCTGTAAAAAAGATCGATTCGAAAGGCACCTTTTTCCACCGCCTCTTCCATATCCTTATTGGTGGCGGCAATAATTCTTACGTCGACACGAAGCGGTTCGCTGCTGCCCACTTTTTCGAATGTTCTTTCCTGCAGTACTCTCAACAGCTTTGCCTGAACCGATAAAGGAATATCTCCTATTTCATCCAGAAAAATAGTACCGGTATCTGCAAGCTCGAACCTTCCCCTTCTGTCGCTGCTTGCATCTGTAAATGCTCCCTTGACATGCCCGAAAAGTTCGCTTTCTATAAGATTTACAGGCAAAGCCGCACAGTTGACGCGTATAAAAGGGTTATTTCGTCTCTGACTGTTAAAATGTATCTGTTCTGCAAACAATTCTTTTCCGACACCGCTTTCCCCAAGCAATAATACGGAAGACTCTGTTCTTGCAGCACGCATTGCGATTTCCAGTTTTTCTTTTATTATCCGGCTGTCTCCTATAAAAGTGTGATAACCTCTTTCGGCATGTATCTGATCCTTTAAAAGAAATATCTCTTCCTGAACACGCTGATATGATTTTGCATTCTGAATGGCTATGGCAGCCTGGTCGGAGAAAATTTCCAGCCATTGCAGATCTTCATCCGTAAAATTCTTCCGGTCCTTTTTATTAATTATTTCTATAACTCCAACGCACCTGTCTCTTAATCTCATGGGAACAGCTAAGATCGATGAAGTCGGGAATCCTACTTTTTTACTTATATCCGAATAAAAACGGCTGTCGGATTCCACATCATTGACTATTAATGATTTATTGTTTGCAGCTACCCATCCGGCTATGCCTTCACCCATTTTCAGAGAATATTTTTTAACATCCGGCCCTTTGGAACCAAGTGCAATTTCAAAGTAAAGTTTATTGTTTTCGGGATTAACGAGAATTAAAGAAGATGCTTCACCTGATGTCAACCTTGTTGCAGACTCTATTATTTTTGTTAATAAGACTTTAACATCGGTGTAGTTTGAATTAATGAGTGCATTGATTTCTATTAATGTTTCTAATTTTTTTGGGTCAATCTTAGACCTTATCATTACTGGGTTCGACCGCCCTAATCCTTTAATTTATCCTTAAAAAATTCCGCCAGGACTACCTTTTCCTCAACCTTATCATTATGCATATATTTAATCATATCTTCTTTCTGCTGTCTTCTAGAATGGTCCTTTATTGACAGGTTCAACCTTTGTCTGGAAGGATTTATCTCTGTTACGACAGCCTTTACAGTATCACCTTCTTTGTATTTCTTTAAAGCATCCTCAAGAGTCTCTGAATCCGGATCAAAAATATTACCGCGGTTAACTTTGCCTTCTATATCACCCTGCACTTTAACAATAAAACCATATTCGTTTATTTCTTTAATCCTGCCTTCCAGCACACTGCCCCGCGGAAATGCCTTTGCAAGAGATTTCCACGGATCTTCGGAGAGCTGCTTTAAGCCTAATTTAATTCTCTGGTTCTCTTTGTCTATGCCGATGACCATTACTTCGATATCATCTCCTACCTGTACTATCTCGGAGGGGTCTTTAATTTTTTTTACCCAGGAAAAATCATCAACATGCAGTAACCCGTCTATTCCCTCTTCTACTTCCAGAAATGCCCCGAAATTTGTCATATTTTTTACTTTTCGTTTTATTCTCATCCCTACAGGAAATCGAGTATCAATATCATCCCAGGGATTCGGATAAACCTGTTTTAGACCCAGGGATAGTTTGCCCTGCTGTATATCATAGGAAAGAATCTTAACTTCCACAGAATCGCCTGTCTTTAAAATTTCTTTCGGATGTCTTACTCTTTTGACCCATGAAAATTCGGAAATATGTACAAGCCCCTCGATACCTTCTTCCAATTCCACAAAAGCTCCGAAATCGGCCAATTTTGTTACCCTGCCCGCTATTACATCATCGACATGATAATTATCTTCAAAGTGAGCCCATGGGTCTTCGGTGAAATGCTTTAAACTTAAATTAATTCTATTTTCTTCGGGATGAGAATA
>JAADHF010000009.1:8453-9142 GCA_013151965.1 Spirochaetota bacterium | reverse complement strand
ATTCCCGCCACTGATTCCTGGAGAGAATGACATTATATTAACGGGTGATGATTTTGATTTGCTGAAGAGTATAGGGATCAATGGCAAAATCGTATATACCCCGGGTCACTCCCGGGATTCCATATCGGTTATTCTATCCGACGGAAGTGCTTTTGTCGGGGATGTGGCGATGAATTTCCTGCACCTGACCGGGATAGGACACCGTCCGATTTATGTTGAAGACATCAACACCGGTATATAAAAGCTGGCAAAAGCTTATGGAACAAGGTGCCAAAGTTATCTATCCCTCTCATGGCAGCCCTTTCTATGTCCGGGAACTTGTGCGATAACGGTCGCCTAACAATGTATGGAGCCGGCTGCCGCAGCATCCGGAGTAATTTAAGTTCCCATGATATATAGGGTCTATTGAGAACTGTTATGAGAAGCTGTAAAGGAATATAAAATATGGCAGAAAATGTACCTGCGTTGTTATACAAACCGGTGTTCCGGATCATTGCCGTCTGGGTATGGTGGTTCGCCGGAGCAGTTTTAACGCTATTGATTATTCTGGTATTACAGGGGCTGCCCGTCTTTTCCATCTCTTCGGCTCAAAAAATAATGGGAGAGAAAGTCTATCTTGCCGTTTATATTGAAATTGTTTCTGTAGGATTGCTTCCTGTAGTATTCTCTTTGATATGCAAAGAAAACTT
>JAADHF010000009.1:0-8366 GCA_013151965.1 Spirochaetota bacterium | reverse complement strand
TAAGCAGGGGCAGATTGATGAGTGATAACCGCCCCGATTTATATTTAAGCTTTCCATGGAATCTCTGGTATGCAATGTTGGGACTATTTGCCTGGGGACCTCTGGAAGTCTTTTTTATAACATGGCTTATCACTAATACCGACCGGATTTTCAAAAACAGAGATATAGTTGTGTCCTGGGGACTTATCATTACAGTGATTATTTTCGGACTGATACATATAGTAACTACTCAGAACCTTTACAACGCGGCTTATACCGGAACAATTTTTCTTGTACTGGGACTTATCTACAAATACAGTCGAAATGCTATCGGACCAATGATTGCATGGACATTAATAAACGGACAGGTATGGTATATAATGCGGCTGATAAGTTAAAAACGGCTGCAGTGCAGCCATACGTTATCCCTGCTTAAGCTAAGCCGGGAACTGAACAAGGCAGCTTTACAGGCCCCATGTGTCAGGAAGGAGGTTCTATTGAAAGGCGAAAAGCATCTTATTTATCAGGGGGGCAGGCTTCCTGATCCAGGCTTAAATATAGTTACCTATACACCGGAGTTTTTTAATAAGGAATTAGATCTCGAGTCGGAAGTGTTCTATGAATTGCGAAGGTCGAATGACGTTCAGCCGTATAGGATTAATCAAAGCAGCAGTAGAGATCTGGAAGAAATAAAAACTTTCTTTAGCAATAACCGCAATAATTTCTTTTTTCTTTTTGATAAGGATAACCTCATCGGCAGCATCCTGTTGCTGAAAAACTATATCCAATCCTTGAGTATAGCAACAGGTTACCAGAGTAAGGGCTATGGAACAAAGCTTACAACTTATGCAATAAATCGAATTCTCGACAAGGGATATTCTTCCGTAGAGCTTAATATTCTGCCGGGCAACATAGCAGCGGAGCATTTATACAGAAAATTGGGCTTTGTGGAAGTCCCCGATCAATGACTTTGTTTGGAATTGATCGAAATGCATCGCTTTGTTTAAAAAGAATAGAAGCAGTCAATTTTCACCGGAATATGCCGGCAGCCTTTGCAATTTTACGGAAGTGCAGTATAATAGAGGCAAATTTCTGATTATTGAACAGGTTTAATTTATGGTATTATCAGGTGAGGAACATGCCTGGGATCTTCTTGCGGAATTGGATCCTGAGGATGTGCAGACCAGAGCAAACGTAATTTTTGATCATGAACACTCGACATACAGGCTGCTCTGCTTTGGCCGGGATATATATATATCTATGGCAAATCGAAATGTCTTCAGTAATTCTGATTTAGGTAAAATTATAGTTTCAGAACTAATTGAATTTTCAAGGATTATAACAATTCTCAGGTATTTGATTCATGCAAAAGAGATACCACTGTCGGGAAAGCTCGTCAGGCCATCCGATTTGCCAGGCGGAGAAATCTTTTTAAGAGGCACGCATGTTCTTCCCCTGGACAAAGTCGCTGAGCACTTCGGCAATAATCCCGGAGAATTCTTAAGCAAAGGCAGGGAACTCGGCGGCACTCAACTGAACTATGGGGACGTTTCATTAAAGCTCTTCCCTTTCCCGAGGGTCCCGATAGTACTTATTGTCTGGTCGGGTGATGAAGAATTCCCTTCCAGATCCTCTCTCCTTTTCGACTCGAGCTGCTTATCACATTTACCAACCGATGTTATCTGGTCTACTGCCATGATGTCTGTTGAGATGATGCTTTTTAATGCAAAAGGTTAAAATTATCTGTTAATAAATTTTAAAAAATCTCTTGACATTCATGTTATATTTATCTAACATTATGTTAGAAATATATAACTTAAGGAGAAATGATGAAAAAAACAAAAAGAATATTAGTTTTAACTTCCGTACTGATAATGGCAGTTGTCTGGGGATTTATCATCCTCGAAAGAAGAACCGAACTATTTAAAGGATTGGATCTCTTTATCTTTATCCTTACTATTGTTATTGGTGTAATTGCTTTTATCATGGCAATAAAAAAAGATAAAGAAGAAAAAGAAGGATTACCCGCTTATGACGAGCTGAGCACGAGAATTAAATACAAATCCGGATACTATGCTTACCTGGCATCCATGTACATGTGGCTTTTTATCTTTTTACTTAAAGACAAATTTCCTGATACTGAAACCATGCTCGGCGGAGGAATTCTACTTTCTGCTTTAATTTCGGTTATTGCAAAATATATCGTAAAACAGAAATTCAATGAATAACAGAATTAAAGAACTGCGGGCGAAATATAATCTTACGCAGTTAGAGTTAGCAAAAGAAGTTAATGTAAGAAGAGAAACAATTGTTTTTCTGGAAAAAGGGAAATATAATCCTTCTTTAAAATTAGCACACGATATCTCAAAAGTTTTTAAGTTGAAAATCGAAGAAGTATTTATCTTTGATACCGATGACTACAAGGGTTAAGCCATAGTAATCATCTCTTAACGTTTTGGCTTTTGTATCTGTGTCCAATAGTTTCGGGGATCTTTTTTCATAACATATCTTCTTCGGGGCAGCGGCAGAGGATCCTGGACGCGCAGGATCCACGTTAACAGATCCTCCATTAACGATTCCTGTATTTTTAATAAATCCGGTTTATTAAACAAATTATTCACTTCCGCAGGGTCTTCTTTTAGATTGTATAGTTCTCCTTTTCCTTCCATATTGTACACAAGTTTCCATTCCCCCTTGCGCACCATCCGCATAGTGCCGCTTTGTGTCCAGGAATTTAAACAGTCGAATCCTCCGCCCGGTTTCAGAGCGCCTTCTTTAACAGGATCCAGATCATCTTCTTCATTATAGTTAAGACCGCCGAATCCCTGTTCTGCATAAGCGCTGGAAAATTCTTCTTTCGGGTACTCCTGACCGGTCAGGAGCGGCCAGAGACTCTTGCCCTGCACTCCATCCGGAATAGCCGCACCCAGTGCATCGCAAAGAGTGGGCATAATATCGCAGATGTTAATATGCGCATCATGAGCTTTTTCTCCGGCAATAATGCCTGGACCGGTAAAGAACAGGGGAATTCTTGTCAGGCACTCCGGGAGATCCGGGCCTTTCCGGATCAGGCCGTATTCCCCGGCAAAATCACCATGATCCGAAAGAAAGATAATGATTGTATTTTTACGCAGTCCTTTTTTATCCAGAAAGGAAACGAAACGTTTAACCTGGTCATCGATTAAACGGAGCATCCCGTGGTAATTCGCACGGGCTCGGTCCCGCTGGGCTGTATAATCGGGAACAGCGCGGTCCCATATTTTCCTGAGCCACTGCCAACGAAAACCTTTTTTTTCCAGTACACTTTCATCCGTCCGGCAGGGCGGCAGGATTTCCGGCGGAAACATCGAATAATACGGGTCGGAAACCTGGTAAGGATTGTGCGGTTCCGCAAATGTCAGCCATAAGAAAAAGGGAGAACCGGCAATTGAGTTAATCCATTCCTGTGATTTTGATACGGCACGGTACGGCCCCTGACATTCCACCGGGAACGGCGCCGGATCAAGGAAGGTATTGTGGCAAAGACCGCTTAAAAATGTGTCGAAAGCTTTTTCCTGTTCGGTACGGTCTTTTCCCGACCCTCCGTTATGATCGAAGTTTGCGGTAAAATCCATGCGGCTGCCGGTTAAATGCGAATGGTTTTTCCCGGACATCCCAATTTTGTAACCCGACTTTTTTAATACATCGATAAGGTCGATGGAATAGACGGCGTCCTCTATATTATGGTTTGTCCGCACACGGGTAGCACTTGGGTAGCGTCCGGTGAACATGCTTACCCTGGCAGGAGCGCAAACAGGCATGCAGGTGTATGCACGATTAAAATCAGTGCCCGTACCTGCCAGAGAATCGAGAAAAGGCGTTGTGTCCAGAGAATACCCTTCCCGTGCGGATAAATCGGCACGCTGCTGATCGGTCATTATAATTACAATATTCGGTTTATCACTCATTCGTTTTCCTTTGAACAATACACATTCGTATTCCCTGCTTTTTCTCTGTCCAGGGCAAATACTTTATCCCTTTTAAACTGTTCATCCAAAAAATCAAACAGTTTAACAAAATCGCCCTTATTTCTTAACCGCTCCTGTACAGAATAAAAACCCCACTTGCCCTTTACTCTGTGAGACACAAGTCCTGCTCCCTTTAATATTTTTAAATGCCGTGAAATACGCGGCTCCGACATATCAAGGATTTCCTGTAATTCGCAGACACATAACTCCCTTAATAAGAGTACATTTATAATCCTCAGCCTCGTTTCATCCGCAAGGGCTTTCGATGCCGCCAGTAGTGTATTCATTTTTTTTAATCCTGCACACCCGGCCCCGTTTCCGTTTCGAGAATATCTTTTTCGAACCAATACCTTATCTCGTCGCGGACCTTTATAAACGCATTAAGTTTTTCCTCATCGGTACCTTCAGCATTCGACGGGTCCGTAAAGCTTCTGTGAATAACTCTTTTGCCGGGGAAAAAGGGACATGTTTCCCGGGCATTGTCGCAGACCGTAACCACGATATCAAACAACTTTCCCTTAAACTCTTCTATGGACTTTGACCTGTGATGTGAAATATCGATCCCCATACGTTTAAGCGCTTCGACTGCAAAAGGCTTTACTGTTGATTTTTCTGTTCCCGCACTAAAAGCCCGGAACTTATCAGGGTAAAGAGCATTGACAAGTCCTTCCGCCATCTGCGAACGGGCAGAATTATGTGTACATATAAACAGAATATCCTTCACTGCACTACCTCCTTTTTCCTGCATTGGGGCAGATCGAGACCGCATTCTCCGAAGAGAAAACAGGTACGTTTGCAGAGGCTGACGAGCATAAGCATAACCGGTACCTCGATAAGTACGCCTACAACCGTAGCAAGCGAGGCTCCCGATGAAAGCCCGAAGAGCATCGTAGCCGTTGCAATAGCAACTTCGAAATGATTGGATGCACCTATCATTGATGCCGGTGCGGCATCACGATAGGAGAGCTTTAATATCCTGGACATAAGAAAATAACCGATGCCGAATATAAGTACTGTCTGTATAAAGAGCGGTACGGCAATCCATAAAATGGTAAGCGGATTTTTTAGTATAATTTCTCCTTTAAGGGAAAACAGAAGCACAAGCGTAATAAGAAGCGCAATAATACTTACAGGAGTAAGCCAGTGAAGAAACTTATTGTTAAACCAGTCCATTCCTTTTTTCCCGATGAGTATCTTCCTGGTAAAGTAACCCGCCACCAGCGGAAGCGCAACATAAATTGCCACGGAGAAAAGTATCGTCTGCCAGGGTATCGGCATGGAGTTTACACCCAAAAGAAAACCTCCCAGCGGTGCATACAGAACAAGCATTGTAAGTGAATTAATTGCTACCATAACGAGGGTAAGACCATCATTGCCCTTTGCCAGGTACCCCCACAGCAAAACCATAGCCGTACACGGAGCAATTCCTAATAAAATAGCTCCGGATATATAACTACGCCAGAGCTCGACCGTCTGTCCGTCTTTAAGAACCTCTGTACCGGGGATAAATCTTTTAAACACAAAGCCCAGGAAAAAAGTCGCTATTATATACATTGTAAAGGGTTTAACAGCCCAATTTATTACAAGCGTCATAAGAACGGGTTTGGGTGTTTTGCCGGCCTTAATAACCTCGTTAAAATCTATCTTAACCATAATCGGATACATCATAAAAAAAAGGCAGACAGCTATCGGTATCGAATATCGAAACCTGATAAATCGATAGAGAATCGAGAAATTTAGCCGTACCGGGAATGAGCCTGCCGAGAAAAACACCGGCCGCGATACACAGCAAAACCCAGACCGTGAGGTACTTCTCAAAAATACTTAACTTTCTTTCCATACTCTATAGTTCCCTTAAGTCGTCTTCGAATATTATATAAAGATATCTTTATATAATATCGTATTCTTTAAAAAGTCAATAGTTTTTAAAGCGGATTTTTAAGAAAAAATAACTTCGAAACGGAGTTATTTTGATTATTCCCGTCTTATTCTTTTTTAAACTCAACTATAACTCGTGCCGGCATGGCATCCGTATTCTCAATTTTCAAAGGGAAACAGTAAACAAGAAAACCACTCTCGGGGAGTAAAGACAGATTAACAAGATTCTCCAGCACAAAGATATCATTTTTGCACAACTCTTTATCATACTCTCCATGCCTACTGCCGCGCGCCAAACCCTGTGCATCGATTCCTACAACATTTACCTTTCTTGCTATAAGCCATTGTATAATTTCCGGCGCAAGTTCCGGATGCTCAAAATACTTCTCCGTGCCGAAAAACCTGCTCCAATCTGTTCTGAAAAACACAAAATCACCTTCATTAATTTCAGTTTTCCCCTCTATATCCTCCAGACTTATGGTATTCCCGCCGACACCTGTAACATCTATTAGTTTTCCCGGTCCTATCATGCGCTTAAGACTGTATTCCTTATCCGGAAATACAAGATCGATATGTGTTGCCGTATGCAGCGGCATGGAAAGAACAGCGGTTTCGTATTCCCCTTCCAATCTATTGTTGAAAGTACGAACGGATATATCAACGGGAGCGCACCCGGGCCTGACTATAATACCCTTTTCCACAGGCATTGAAACATCGATCAACATTATTAAACTCTCCTCTGCCAGGCTTTTTAGTTACTACAGCAGAACATCTATTCCGTATCGATTAAATCAGTGGAGCGAACCGGAGAGAGTGCTAACATGGAAAATGACATTTTGAAAACAAAAAACTGTTTAAATCCAAAACAATACCGCTGGTTCGCTTCCACTGCATTTTTTTGTTATGTGCTTTTATAGAAAGCATAGATAATATCTTTACGATAATTAAATTTCAATGTAATAATTTCAAGGCATAGGCCAATTCTTTAACACACCTTCTGATGATATGGCTATTACTGCTCTTTCAGGAAGCCCATATTTTTTTGCAATAGCTTTATCGGCCCCAGAATCATCGCCTGTTCTATCTTGATAACGAACGACATCTCGAAAGATTTTTTTGCGAGTTGCCACTGGGATATTCACCACTTCTGTATACTTCCATCCATAAAGCTTTTTTTGAATATATTTAGGCTCGCCAAAATTAATCTTTTTTATCGGAGTGGTTTTTTGCACACTAGATTTTTGACTAACCTTTTTTTGATGTAATTTTTGAGTCTTCAAAGGTTTATAGTCAGTTGATTCTAAATTATTTTGGAAGTTAAACCTTTTCATTCCCAGAATTACATGTGTTTCGCTTGAACCCTTAACAAGTATAGGAACACCGACTGCTAAGATAACAGCTGTACAAGCATTGAGAGACCCTTTAAATCGATTAATTATGTGAAAATTAGTTGTAGAACCAGAAACATGTACCCATGAATTACCTGTCGGATATCCTTTTTGTGACCAAAGCAACTTGCCCTCTGGAGAAAATAGATACCCCTGTAATTGAAGCAAATACTTTTTCCCTTGAGCTCCATCAAATACTTTTAATCCCGACGGAAGAGAGTCTAAAGTGAGACTACCCTCAATGTGAAACGCTGGACCAAGTCCAATATTTGTTATACCTGCTTTTGCTTTGAAGTGCGTTAGATCAACACTGGAACTCCGTATCCGTGTGATGGGATATTTAGAGCTATGTATTTCAATGTTTTCTGGGAACCAGTTACGAAGTGCTTTCGCAAACCATGTCGATGATGAAGCAAGTGAATCTTGAGCATAGACAATACAAGGGCTAATGAGCAAGCTTCCTATCATTATTGCTACTTGAATTAAATGTTTGTGCTTCATCTTTCCCTCCTGAATTTTAATATTTCACTTAATGTTTGCGTCCATTACTAATTTAAACATAACTAATGAGTATACTGAAAATAAGTAAAATAATAGGCTAAAAAGCCGATTTTATACAGTATATCTACCTAATTCCCCTTAATATAAAAGAAATATTTCTTGTATACTAGTACAATTGCCGCTTAACAGCAAGTATAATAACAGGAAAACCGATATTTCGATAGATATCACCTCTATATACTACTTATACAGATTTTTCGCCGTATAGCATCTAATATACCTGCAAAATTGCAAGGCTATTATGGGCTATACAGAAAAAGTACTGGCATATTAAAGTAATAGCCGATTTTATGCGGTATATCATAATAGAACCTTATTAAAACTGGAGGATAATATGAATACCGGAAAACCAAAACTGTTGGATCAAATGAAAACTATTATGAGAATAAAACATTATTCTTTAAAAACAGAAAAGTCCTATGTACACTGGGTACGGCGTTATATTTATTTTCATAAGTTCCATGTTATGCCGTCCTTTGTTGCCCTGATGAACAGACCGTTTGAGCTTTTAACGGATTAAGAATCACTTTCTCAATCGGCTCCCAATTTCTAA
>JAADHF010000105.1 GCA_013151965.1 Spirochaetota bacterium | reverse complement strand
CCGTAGTCAGGTTTTTTAATCCTCCGATTATCTATGTATATACGGTTCGAAAATCTGCAGGCGGAGTTTTTTTTAGCAGTCCGAAGGTAAAAGGAGGCAGATCTCCGCTTCAGTTTATAATGCGCGGCTCTTTCTCTGCCAAATATTAAAGGCTTTGGTTGACTAAATATATCCTGTAAACTATTTTTTACTCTGTGCAAGACAATATCTTTTTAAAATTAATTACTGAAAACGAAATACGCCTCACCGAGTACCTGCATAAAATAGAGGAGCTGTTTACAGAAGGTATTAATATAGATGATCTCTTAAATGCGGTTTCTGCCGGAAGGGCAAAACCGGATGTTTCATTGTACTCCTATGCAATGGAATCCGCTTCTAAGAAAGGTTTTTATAATGCGGAAGTTATACTTTTAAAAAACGGAAAACAGCTAAAAGGTTTTGCAGAGGATATCGAGGGAGTGGTTAATTCCTCTATAAAAGCAGCACAGGCAGCGATTGGTGAAGGCCGTTTTGTTCTTAATACCAATCATCCTATAGAAATCAGGATGGTCGCCCATAGAATAGAAGGGCTTGTCGAAGTAACTATCCAGGTTGATGATACCGGTACGGGGAAAACATTTATCGGTTCATTTGTAGATTATGATATCATGGGTGCTGCAATTAATGCATTCATCGATGCGATTAATCAGGCGCTCGATCCTGAAACAGGTTCCAGGGGGCTCGAACATTCATTTAAATCTCTTATACATGATCCGGATACAAAAAATATTTTAAATATCGATAACAATTACGTGCATTTTAAGGAACCGCCCGGCAAAGAAACCATACGTGCGGTATTTTATATGCTTTCCGCACTCCACAGCAGCAGTGAGGTCCCGCTGTATGAGATTGCAATAGAAACGATTTTCCAGTCGGTTATTAAAAAAACAAAGAGGGATCCCACAAGTATTATTACTCATACCCTGGAAACGTACAGTTATGTACGTGCGGAAGCCTGGGATATTCTAAAAGATCTTATCCACAGGGAAGAGACGGAAAATGTTATTATTTTTCATTTCAGAGAAATAAATCGTCTGCTGGATGCTTTTGACAGGCTGGGTTCCAATCATACACGTCAGCTCCTGACGGTTTTGGGTGTGTACTTTTTAGATGCGATAGTGGAAAAAGCGGAGGAACATATAGAGCACAGGTTGTCCGACCTGGCTTTTGTTTTTGAGAATATTACAGCCGAACAGGTAGAGAAACTTTACGGCGCATATAAGGTTATACGTACCGGTGCTACACGCATAATTTTAGATGGTTTCCGGAGTTCCTTTGCAGTACGTCCGGCAATCGATCTTATTAAGAATCTTACTTCGATTAAAATCGATGATTTGACAATTTCACTGTCCCTGCTGGAAAAAAGCTCATTTCTTTTATCCAGAGAAAATCTCGTTTCCGCAATTTTAAAAGATTTCCACTGGACACTTCTATTTGTTCTGGAAATTACGGAAAAAAAGTTAAAGAAATGGAAATATCTAACGGAAGGAAGACTGTCGTATTTACAGGAAGACCTGGTAATGCTGTTTAACGAAAATCCTTCGCAGGCGGTAAGAGATTTTCGAAAAATAATAGAAATGGATGTCGCGAGAGTGCGCGAAGTACTTGAGAACGGTAATTTG
Organism: Spirochaetota bacterium; assembly: GCA_013151965.1. GTDB lineage: Bacteria > Spirochaetota > Spirochaetia > SZUA-6 > SZUA-6 > SZUA-6. The sequence continues at coordinate 23,762 of JAADHF010000105.1, read as the reverse complement.
TATGTGCCCCTTCATAATCTGGAAGATTTTCTTAAAAACAAAAATCTATCTTTCGGGCAGGATTCCATGTGTAATTACTGTGAGTCGGGTGCCTTTCATATATCAATTGATGAGAAACAATCCCTGCCGGGTTTTATGATTAAAGAATTGCGGCTTACACCGCCGGTAGCCGGTATTCCCGAACTGTTAGGCGGTAATATAGTTTTTGACGGCTGGGAATCCAGCGGGCTGGATAAGATATGTGATAAAAAAGAATTATCACCCGTAAGAGAGATACATAATTCCGGGCTTGCCGACACGTTTCATAAAATAGGACAAAAGGATGAATACAAGGGACCCTATCCCGAAAAACCTGCTCTGCACAGAAATAAAAGAGGAATTCTTATTGCACGCGATGCTGTCCGCCAGCTGTATGAGGATAAATATGTTATTACTACCGGTTACGGCATTAACCTTAATACATGGATTCCCTTTGGTTTTAAAGATGATAAAACAACGGAATTTTCCGGGTACCATGTAAAACCATTCGGCATAGGCATAAAAGTGCATGATGTATACTCTTCCGGGGATAACTATCTGGGTTCCCGGCTAACACTGTTTACGTATGATCCGTATAAAAAGGAAATGCGTAATATCAGGCTCCTATCCAGGAGAGAAGCGGATATTCTTGCATTTATTCTGGATTATGAGAATCTTTTCAGTATTGTTCTGCGGCTTGCATTTTTTGTGCGCGAAAAAATGATTAATAAGCCTTCGAAATGGCTTAAAAAGATACCGTTTAATCTAAAAGATTCTGTTGTTAAAGGCGAAGCAGGTATAAATGCATTGCCGTATCATTTAAAGAGACTGCTCTTTCTCCCCTTTGTTCAGGATATGTTTGCAAAAGAAGGGCTCTTTATTTCATATATTAAAAAGGCTTACCCCTATTTAAGCCGTCCGAAACTAACGGATCCGGAGAAGTTGATTAAGGATAAAAAGATCGGCGCAAAACTGATACTCTTTTTTCAGAAGAGGAAGAAGAGAGTTAAATACTTCAGTTCCAGGGACGGCTTTGTGGTTATTCTGCCTGATTTTAAAAAAACAAGATTCGGTCTCTACAGCAGAAAGGGTGTATCGGTTATCGGCGCCATGCTTAATTCCCTTCCCGAATATTTTTCGGGAAAAATATTCTGGGGTATACCGGCTAAAAACGGATACTATGTCAGTGTTATGACCTGTAGAAACGGTAAAAGAGGGACAGACAATCTCCTGTCCGGTAAAGAGCTTTTAAATACACTTATCAATATGGAGAATGCGTCGGAAGACCTCGCGAAAATGGCGGAAGGGATGAAGATTCAGTTATCCTTTTCGATCGAAAAACATCATATTTTTTATGGCACACGTACTATTTACGGGCTTAAAACAAGATTTTTTATTGATGTAAAGAAACATCAAAAAAAGCATAGGGGTGTTTATTATGTCGGCAAAGAGATTGCCAGGGGCAATGTTGTTACAAAGGGTCCTGTAACAACCGGATGGATAAATGTTCTGGAAGATGAGAATGATTTGTCTTCGGTACATGAAAATGATATACTTGTAATAAGAGAATTAAAACCGGGTGTCAGGATAGAACTGGATAAGGTTAATGCACTTGTAGTGGAACAGGGCGGCCCCGGAAGCCATTCCGCTATTATTACAAAAGGAAAGGGCATTACCCTGCTTCAGAACCGGAATGCCCTTAATCTTCTTGCTCCTTATAACGGCGAAGAGGTACAGCTCGATCCGGAATCCGGTTTTATTAAATTGATTCAAAAAACAAACAGAGTTTATACCGGGAAAAAACTAAAAGCAATCGGAGCCCTTTCCGGGACTGTAACGGCAAAAATAAGGTATATAGAACGGCTTAATCCGAATCAATCCGATGAGGATTATATACTGCTTACCAACAATTTGGGAAAGAATATAGGGCGTTATTTTTCCGATCCGCATTTAAAGGGTATCGTGTCGGAAAGGGGAGGTGCCTTATCACGTGTAATCGAACTGGCAAAAGAATACCTGACAATACCCATAGTTACAGGATTCGATGTATACTATGAAAAGCGTATTCATGATTTTATAGAAGATGGAATGATAGTTACCATAAACGGGACGGAAGGTGAAATATATACTCCGAAAGATACATTTGATACGGCTGAATATTTTTATTCCGGCGGAGACAGGGCGACATGTCTAATCGTTGATCATGCAGGCGGAGAAAGGTGGTCGAATTACAGTGAGCTTGAAGCGCATTCACGGGCATATATGGATGAACTGGAAAAGGTTCTTAATAAAAATACCCGCGGTACAACTCTGCAGAGACTTGCACATTCCAAGCATACCGAAATAAGAGTGGGAGTTGCCAGGCATTCCAATACGCCGTATAAAGTTTTAATGGAACTGGTCAGGGATCCTGATATTTCCGTCAGGCGGACGGTTTTCGAGCGGGCAACACATTCTAAGAAGCTCACATCGGAGCAAAGGGTTGATATTCTGGAAATATTTGAAAAAATAAAGGATATGACAGCTCATAAGCTTTAGTTAATATTGACAAAAAGGTTTTTGTGTATTATGTAAACAGATAAGAATATTATTCGGGCGGCTAGCTCAGTATGGTTAGAGCACTAGCTCGACACGCTAGGGGTCACTGGTTCGACTCCAGTGCCGCCCATCGAAAATAAGTTGTTTTCCCTCCGAAAAGGGTATGAGGCGGTTTTTCCTATGCCTCCTGTACAATTCAGAAGAGACGGCAAACGGTATGGAGGCTTTTTTATATAACTGTTCCCCGCATAGCCCATGCTGATCAGGGTCGTGAATAAATATATGCCTCTCTTTCATTTCTTAATGAATTGATATATTTGATATATTCTTCTTTGTTATTGAAATCCTTAACGCTTTTCGTGCTGTAATATTGTTGAGAAATAGAGTTTGACGATTCATCGAAAACGTCATAATCTACAAAAACAAGAATTTTGGTTCCTGTTCCATAATAATAGACATTATCACTAATCGAGCCTGTATTCCCCACGTCCAATACTCCTGTTGCCGGATTAAGATTATCATCCGTGAGACTCCAGGTAACAGGAATATTATCAGCATCCAGACATAGATAATAGATATAGCTCTGAATATCAACTTTTTTAGATCCTGTATTCTTAAAATAAATTGTCATATCACTGCCGGAGAATGAATAACTCTGGGGAATAACAGCAGCATTTGTTTCTTCCGGAGCGGGATGTTCAGAGTAAATATTAAATTTTATGCCTTCTGTTCCCGTATATGAATCGCTCTCTATTATAAAGGCATAACCGGTTTCTCCTGGAGCAAGACATGCGTTAGAATAATAGGTCGAGGAAACTTTACCGACAGAGCCGTGAATATATTCACTCATTAATTCATTAACGTGTATGGGATTGCCATCTGAATCCAACAGGTAAATCTCATCCAAATTAATATATTTTAAACCATATTCCGAAATATTTTTTATGGGTATTGCCAGGCGTAAATAATCGCTGGTAGCAGATATTCGAGTTGCATAGATAGCTGACGGCACTTCAAAATCAGAATTAGGACCTGAATTAACATATATTTGCTTTCTGAGATTAGAAACCGTTTCAGTACCATAACCAAAATCCACCCCGTCTATAAGTGCATATGCATTATAACCTTTCATCGGATTAGCAGTCTCTGTGGTAAAGTTGGCTACTATACCTGTGCTTTTCTGTATAACTATTGTTACAGGGTTTTCGCTTTCTGTAATATCTCCTGTCCAATTATAAAAATTATAGCCGGCACCGGGAATAGCGGTTATCGTTATTTCTGTTCCGCGTTTAAATGAAGTACCTTCCGGAGAGATAATGACAGAACCGGATTCCGAAGGTTGTATCAAAACTGTAAGGCTTGCATTATTACCGCAGGAGTTAAGAGAAGCATATAAAAAAATTATAAACAGAACCGCTTTGATAGGTTGTGTCTTCATAATGAATATCCTTTTATTAAAGATTGATGCTTTGCATTACCACATTTATCCTTCATTTTTAAAAAACCCTGACAACTTATAAGAAATAACTTGCTTAATTCTGCTGTTTAAAACTCTTAAATATTGTATAGTTGAGTCTATATTATTTGACATTCATAATCAAGATGCTATATAAATATGAAAGTTGAGCCTGATTTTCGGTTGATATTTTATAGGAGTCGTAAAAATGGCTGTTTGTGATATAACTATTGTTCCCTCCGGCGGAAGTATAAGCAATGTCTATACTGCGGTAGACAGAATAATTGAATTGATAAAAAAAAGCGGTCTAAAGTACGAAGTCGGGGCTATGAGTACTGCAGTGGAGGGAGACCCGGAAGCGCTCTTTATGCTTGCAAAGGCCTGCCATGAAAAAGCACTGGAATTGGGGGCCGATGACGTGTTAACAACTTTCAGAATCCACGAATCAAGGCAGTACGATGATACTATAGAGGGTAAGACTGCTAAACATAAAGGTTCGAAGTAATACGTTTATTATGTATTGTTTATAGCCTGGTCCAGATCGGCAATAATGTCTTCCACATCTTCGATGCCCACCGAAAGCCTGATGTAATCCTGTGTAACACCTGTTTGTATCTGTTCTTTTTCCGAAAGCTGTTGGTGTGTGGTACTTGCAGGATGTATGATAAGGGATTTGGCATCCAGAATATTTGCAAGATGGGAAAACAGTTTAACAGATGAAATAAGCTTCTTTCCCGCTTCATAACCGCCTTTAATACCGAATCCGATAATCGCTCCTTTACCCTTCGGGAGATACTTTTCGGCGAGTTTACGGTATTTGCTCGACTGTAATCCCGGGTAGTTTACCCAGCTCACCTTCGGATGAGATTCTAAAAATTCTGCGACTTTTTGCGCGTTTTCACAATGCCTTTTCATCCTGACATGGAGTGTCTCCAGCCCCTGGAGCAGCAGAAAGGCATTAAAAGGAGACAGAGCGGAACCGAAATCACGTAAAATTGTTACTCTTAGTTTAACAATATAGGCTATATTCCCAAATGCTTCCGTATACCGGATTCCATGGTAACTCGGATCAGGTTCTACAAGTTCGGGATATTTCCCGTTATCCCATTCGAACTTACCGGAATCTATCACAACACCCCCGATAGAAGTTCCATGTCCGCCTATTATTTTTGTTGCTGAGTGGATAACTATATCCGCACCGTATTCAATAGGTTTAAGGAGATACGGAGACGATGCTGTATTGTCAACAAAGAGGGGGATGCCATTATTATGAGCCACCTTTGCCACTTTTTCGATGTCCGGCACATCAAGCTTGGGATTTCCGAGAGATTCCGTAAAGATTAGTCTTGTTTTAGGTGTAATTGCCTTTTCGAAGTTTAATATATCCTCGGGATCGACAAATGTCGTTTTAATGCCGAGTCTTTTAAAAGTGTAGTTTAAGAGGTTAAATGTTCCTCCGTACAGGCTCGTAGCTGCAACAATTTCATCGCCGGCTCCGGTAAGATTTAAGATAGCCATACCGATGGCAGCCATGCCGGAAGCTGCAGCCAGAGCTCCGGTTCCGCCCTCCAGTTCCGCCATCCTTTTTTCGAATATCTCATTTGTCGGATTCCCGATGCGTGTATAAATATTGCCGAATTCCTTCAGGGCAAATAGGTCTGCAGCATGTTGCGGACTTTTAAACAGATACGATGTGGTCTGGTAAATCGGAACTGCACTTGACAGGGTGGTTTCATCACCTGAAAATCCCGCATGCAGCAGCTTACTGTTAAATCTTGTATCCCCGGAAGACATTGTACTCTCCTTATATACTCTAAAAAAATGATAAAAGTGATGGAGAAAGTAACATTTAATTACTTATTTTTCAAGGTATACATTCGCCTGCTGCAGAAGATTTTATGATAAAAAATATATATGAACCTGTCTGCATCATGGATAAATCATTTTAAACTTATTGACAAAATATTGATTTATATGATAGTTTCCTCTGCGAACGGGCGGTTAGCTCAGTTGGGAGAGCGTCTGGTTTACACCCAGAAGGTCACAGGTTCGAGCCCTGTACCGCCCATATATCCACTTAATATTAATCGGCTATTTTTTAACGAAACTCTCGAAACTACAGCAGGAATACAGCGGACTATTTAATATTAATGATATTTACAGCTCGTTTAGGCGCCATATGAATATGAAGAATATTTAAGATAATTAACTCATCTCAAACTTAATCAAAATATTAATGAATATGCTGCCCCTTTCTTTATAGATCAATGTCATTATGTTTCATAATTTAGAATGGAGAATTTGTTTTTACTGGGAAAATGGAATAGCATCAGAAGTTGAAATTATAGATTATCATTAGGAGGAAGAATATGGATAGAATACCGGATGTAACCCCTGGAGAAATACTAAGAGAAGAATTTCTTCTCCCAATGAACATTAGTGCATACAGGTTGGCAAAGGATACTAATGTACCCGCCACAAGGATTTCAGAAATTCTAAAAGGCAGGAGAAGAATAACAGCAGATACAGCACTTAGGTTATCTCAATATTTTGGTAATTCAGCAGATTTTTGGCTTGGAATACAAGATGAATATGATTTAAGAAGAGAACGAATCCGATTAAAATCAGAGCTATCAAATATTCGTAGTGCAAAAACTTCATAAAGAATAAATTTGGACAGAGGATAGATTTGAGGATTTTATAATAGTGTGAATGCTTGTAGCTCGTTTGAGTTGAGTTTATAATCCAAACCGGAACAGGATAGAGACGGGCTGTATAGAGGTTTTTCTACAGCCTCGTTATGTGGAATCAGGATTCTTACAACAGCTGCGATTCCGTACCCATAGTCACTGAAAGGCAGGTATGTCATGACCATCAAAGAAATATACGGAATGCCGAACTATGCAGAGATCATTGATCTAATTAGCGTGGAGTGGCCGCCTGAGTTCGGAAAAAAAACCGATGGAGAGAAGATCAAGCAGATGCAAGACCACTACAACATTAAAACCGACACGGTAAAGTACCTGCTCGATGCTGGTAAAGTCATCGGATTCTACCGTTATACACTTTGGCCCCGTGAAAATCCCATGTCTCATGCCGCACATATACTCGACATCGCTATCCTGCCAACGTATCAGAACAGGGGGCTTGGCACACGACTCATGAAGGACTTAATCCAGGACTGCAGAAGGAAAAGAATCAATCGACTGCTCAGCAGAAGTTTCAAGTCCAATCGCGGGTCCATACGTCTCCATCAGTCGCTGGGATTTACGCAACATATGAGCACCGAAGACTCCATCGTATGGGAATTGGATATAGAAGAAAAGCCGGAGAAGTCCATGAGAAAGGAAATGTGTTAATCAAACATGTATCCGGGTGTGGCTGGTTTGGTTTCGGCAGCGTTAGATAATAAAGACAGGTGAAGGTACAAATGTTAATCTATGCCATGGATTTTGAAACCGCGAATGTCTCATACGGAAGCATTTGCCGGATTGGAATTGCGGAGATTGCCAACAACAATGTTACCGAAAAGTAAAGCCTGAATCACCGATCCCAACTTTACACCTTAAAAGAAGAATAAGTAAGCTTCCCGAAGCTTTACACCGATTGAACCGCTGTAAGGGAATGTGCTATAACGTGGATTAAGTCTATGAGAGAAACTGCCCTTTCCGTACACAATCTATACTTTAAATACCCTGATTATCCCGATTTTAGTTCCCGTATTCTCTTTGATTCGATTAATCTCGAGGTAGAAAGGGGATCTCTTTCTGTTCTGATAGGCCGGCCGGATTCAGGGAAAACAACTCTTTCGAGAATCTTAGGCGGATTAATTCCCCGTTTTACAGGCGGAGAGTTAAGGGGTGAGATATCTGTAAATGGAAAGAATATTGCAGATTACAAACCCTACGATCTTATAAAGGATATAGGTCTTGTTTTTCAGAACCCGGAAGAGGAGATATTTACAACGAGATGCGACACGGAGATTGCATTTGCGCTTGAATCGCTTGGCATGGCAGGGGAAGAGATAGCTGAAAAAGTAGAAAATTCACTCAGTGCGGTAGGAATGCGGAATTATAAAGAGAAAAATCCTGTATACTTATCAGGAGGTGAAAAAAAGAAACTATTAATGGCTTCACTTTTTGCAGTAGACCCGGATATATGGGTGTTCGATGAGGTGTTCGAAGAACTCGATCCCTGGATTCGAAAGATTGTTTTGTCCTATGTGGCGGAAAAAAAGAAGACTGTTATTATTCTTACCTCGAAATGGCTGGATATATACGGAGAATTTGCGGATAGACTTTTAATTCTGGAATCTGCAAAACTCCATTGCTTTACAGGTGATGAATATGCCGGTTTTTCGGAGGCGATAAGATTATACGGCCTTGTGCCGGAAAAAATAAAAAAACCGGTCTCTGTCAGCGGAGGGAGGAATAAAAATGCAGATACTCTTCTAAAGATACGGGAATTGCGGTTTTCCTATGATAATAAAGATGACTTTACTGTCGAGATAGATTCGTTTAAACTGGTAAAGGGCGAAATTACAGGTTTAATCGGCAGAAACGGTTCCGGAAAATCCACATTTGCAAAGATAATATGCGGACTTTTAAATCATAACAACGGTATAATAACCGGTAAAACCGGCACTCCTTTATCCCCGGAATATCTTAACAGGCTCGTAGGTTATCTTTTCCAGAATCCTGATTTTCAGATATTCCTGCCCACTGTGGGAGAGGAACTTAAAATAGGTTTAAAATATCTGGGTAAACCGGTGCACGAGATGGATGATGCCGTATCAGAAGCAATCAGGCTGTTCGATCTTCCGGAGGCTTCTGCGCCTGCATCTTTAATCAGTTACGGCACAAAGAGAAAGCTGCAGGCTGCGATATATTATCTTTTACATCGTTCCATTATTATCCTGGATGAAGCGGATTCGGGATTATCGATCAGTGACCTTGTGTCGCTGGTTAACAATCTTTACTCTGAGGATACGGCACTGGTTGTAATAACTCATGATCTGGACACGATAACCCGGCTTGCAGATCGTATAATCTTTATGGAGAAAGGAAAGATTAATAGGATTTATTATCAGGATGAATTTACGGATCTTAATAAATTTCGTAGTTCCATCCGGTAATACCGGCTATTATTAAGAAAGAATTAAATAAATGTTCGAAGATATTTACTATCCCGGCAACTCAATTATACACAGGTACGATCCCCGGATGAAGTTGATTGTACTTATAGAATGTGTTGTTCTCTTCTTTTTCCATATCCCTGTTATCTGTCTTTCTCTGTACCTTGTATTAATTATGGTTGTTCTTGTTTTTACTGCCGGACTTGATTCCCTGCTAAAAGCAATAAAAGCGGTACTGCCTCTTCTGATCCTGGTAATTTTTATAACGCCTCTTTTTAACAGAAACGGCGTGCCTGTAATTGAGATATTCGGAAGAACTGTTGTTACCGTATCCGGTATCCTTGACGGGCTGCGGCTGGCGGTACGTTTTGCAGGCATTACCGTTGCTTTTACTCTGTACTTTAAAACCACAAATCCGGAAAGCATGGTGCTTACATTAAGGTGGTTCGGTATATCTTTTAATCTTTCCCTTATAATTACTATTTCGATGCGTTATATACCGTATATTATGGGTGTTTACAGAAATGTCGTAGATGCTCATAAATTAAGAAAGTGCTGTGATGAAAGCCGTGTTAAAGGATTTGTTTATAAAGTTAAAAATCTAAGCCCGGTGTTAATTTCCGTATTGATACACTCGATTAAAAAAATTCCTGTACTTGCAATGGTTCTGGAAAAGAAGGGTCTCGGAAGGCATAACAAACGTACTTCTTATCTCGAGCTTAAAAAATTAAAGTATATATTCCCCGATATTCTTATACTGCTTGCAATTACGGCGGTAATATTTCTAAGTTTGTTTATAATGGATTTGGGTATTAACTTTTTAAATGTTTTGTAGTATTTTTCTTTTGTAGGGAGGTGTCATATGGAAGATAAAGGTGAATTAAGTTCTGCATTTAAAATCTCAACGATTACAATTCTAACCGCTATAACTGCGATTTTTACGATTGCAGTCCGTATTCCGGTTGCACCTACGCGGGGTTATATAAACCTCGGAGATGTTGCCATCTATTTTTCCGCAATTACTTTCGGTCCTCTGTCCGCATTGATTTCAGGGGGACTCGGTACGGCATTGGCTGATATTTTTAGCGGTTATTCTCAGTGGGCTCCGATTTCTTTTGCCGTTCACGGATTACAGGGATTTATGATCGGGATTATTGTAAGACTGCTGCTTAAAGAAAAATCTAATCCTGTAAACTCTTTTATTACATGGGCGCTTGCATTTGCCGCAGGAACAATAATAATGGCAGGGGGGTATCTGCTTGCGGAGTATTTCATGGTTGGATTGGGGGCCGCTTTAACCGAATTACCGGGGAATATCATACAGAACGCTGCGGGAATATTCGGCGGAGTACCTTTAACTCTCGCCATTAAAAAGGCATATCCTCCTGTAGTGAATTTTAGATGGTAAAGGGGTTATATGAATCTTGAGCTGCTTAAAAATAATATGGAAAATGTCAGGCATAATATAGAAAGTGCATGTGAAAAAGCGGGCAGGGACAGCCGTGAAATAAGAGTTATGGCTGTTACAAAAACTCATCCGGTAGAATATGTAAAGGCCGCTGTGCTTTCCGGATTGCGTTTGTTCGGGGAGAACAGAGTCCGCGAAGCATACGATAAGTATATTCAAGTGGATAAACCTGTTGAGCTGCACTTGATAGGCCATCTTCAGCGGAATAAGGCAAAAACCGCAGTAAGGATTTTCGAATGTATCCAGTCTATCGACCGTATCGAAACAGCAGAGGTACTGGACCGGTATTGTAAAGAGCTCGGCAGGAGGATGAGAATACTTTTAGAGGTAAATACCTCGGGAGAGGATTCCAAACACGGATTTCGCAAGGAAAGTGATTACTTTTTAACTCTGGAAAAGATTCTTAAACTGGAAAACTTAAAACCGGAAGGGTTAATGACAATCGGCCCGTTTACTCAGGATAAAAGTGCTGTTCGTAAATCTTTTGCCTGCCTTAAAAAACTTCTGGATAAGACACAGGAGCGGTTTCCCGGTCTTGATTTTTCCGTATTATCAATGGGGATGTCGGGTGATTATGAAATTGCAATAGAGGAAGGTTCTACACTTATAAGGATTGGTACCGCCTTATTCGGTGTTCGTGAATAAACTCTACAGGAGAATTGATTGTCTAAAAGATATACTCTCCCGGTTTTTATAATAGTTATTTTCATGTTTATCCCTGCTGTTTGCAGTTTTGCACAGGCAAAGGGAAAAGAAGTAACGCCTTCACCTTATGAGAAAAATGAATTTCCCGTATGGATGCATGACTTAAGGCGGGGAGAAATAATACTTATCGGTTCTTTTCCATTGAGTATGTTTTTTTCATACGAGTTTTATGACTTCTACAGGTATTTTTCCAATAATCTGGATCCCTCCTACAGGCCATGGCCCTTTAGAACGTATGATGCGGTACCGTATAACAGTATGGAAAAGGTCGGTATTGTGCTTAGTGCACTGTCCGTTTCTTTTGTCGTTGCAGTAACGGATTATCTGATCGGCAGAATATTCAAAAAAAAGAATAGACCGGAAAATGATGAAAAACAGAAAAAGCTTTATAATTAAAGAAAAGGTGGATGATGAATCTGCAAAAGGTTTTCGTCTGGATGTTTATATTGCCGAAAAGATCGGTTTTTGTTCCAGGAGTCAATTAAAATCCAGAATAGAAAGGATAATTCTAAACGGTAAAGAGGCAAAATTAAGCAGGCATGTAGAGACCGGAGATGAATTAATTATTTACTATACGGATCCTCCGGAAATTAATTTAAAAGCGGAAAACATAAAACTGAACATCCTGTATGAGGATAACAATGTTGTTGTTATTGACAAACAGCAGGGAATGGTCGTGCATCCGGCATCCGGACACTATTCGGGAACACTGGTAAATGCACTTTTATACCACTATAAAAGTCTAAAAGCGGAAACCGGGCGGGCAGGCTCACAGGCTCTGCGTCCGGGAATTGTTCACAGGCTCGATAAGGATACTTCCGGTGTTTTAATTGTGGCTAAAAATATCAGGGCACAGGAATTTTTAGAAGAGCAGTTCAGAAACCGTGAAGTGCAAAAAACATACCTTGCCGTCATAAAGGGGACACCTTCCGGATTCGAGGGCATGGTAACCACTTTATTAATCCGTGATCCTTTTCACAGGAAACGTTTCCGGTGTTCGGACATTAAAGGCAAAAAAGCTCTTACTGACTACCGTGTGCTTAAATCTGACGGCAGATATTCATTTATCGTATTAAGGCCGAAAACGGGAAGAACGCATCAGCTCAGGGTCCATATGCGTCATATAGGCTGCCCGGTATTAGGAGATAGCCTGTATGCACGTAAGGATAATAATTATCCTGACATATCGATGATGCTTCATGCGTATAAGCTGTCTGTAAAACTGCCCGGGGAAAGCAATATAACAACTTTCAGGGCTCCTCTCCCTTTACGGTTTAAAAACTTTTTATCGGAATTGGATAAGACTTATTAAAATAACCTGTTATTAAGGCGGCCCGCTGCCGCTCGTTTACACACGGGTATCTATAGTTTTTCCTTTAAAAAAGGATTAAGCTTTTTTTCTATTTCAATTTTAGAAGGAGGTCCGTGTCCCGGGAAGATAAAAATGCTGTTATCAAGAATTAGCAGTTTTTTATGGATCGAAGTAAGCAATAATCCTCTAGAATACCCGTCCATGGCGGAACCTATCATACCTGCGGTAAGGGTATCGCCTGTAAAGAGGAATTTATCCATTAAAAACACAATCGAATCTGTCGAGTGGCCAGGTGTTTCGATAACCTTAAAGTTAAACGGTGATAGTTTAAGTTTATTGCCTTCCCGGACTTCAGTTGCAGGGAGACCTAATATGTTACTGCGGTAGCTGTAAATTTGTGCATCGTATATTTTTTTTATTGTTTTTATTCCCTTTATATGAGCGCTGTGAGCATGAGTTACAAGGATATGCTTAACATAGAGATTATTGTTTTCGATCAGTTTCAGTAATTTAATATCGAATGTGCCGGGATCTATAAGTACTGCATCTCCGCCGTCATCCGGCCCTATTAAATAGGAATTAGAAAACCCCTGTACGGCAAAATGTGTGAAAAATTTCATAATGCTTTAAAAATGCGCCTCCTCCGTATTGGAGTATTTCATATCAACAATCTTAAGTCTGCTCTTTTCGAAATGTACTTTTTTTAGATTACAGTCGTTAAAACTGGTATTCTCGATGGATGAATTGATAAACCTGGTAGAGTATAGATCAGAATCATTAAAAACTGTTTTAACACAATGAACGCCTGTAAAATTGCACCTGAGTATTTCGGAGGAGCTGAAATCACAATTACTTATTTCGGAGCCTGCGAAAACAGAGCATCTTAACTCCGTATCCGTAAAAATACAGTTATCGAGATTGGAAAAGTCAAGAAAGACAAACCTCATGGCAGTGCCTGCAAAATCAATACCTGATAATTTTACATGAGAAAAACTGCACTCCAGGAAAGTTTTTCCTTTTAAAGTAAGATTTGATAGTTCCAGCCCATCCAGAACCAGTTTCTTAAATGAAGTGTTCTTTACAAGGTATTCTTTAATATGTTTCCGGAATAACAGTTTGTCGGGCAGGTGTTTATAGCAGTACTCGCTGTCCGTAAGTGCGGGCTGTCCGCATCCCTTTACGGAGCATGATTTGAATATCATAGCATAAGATTATCCTATTCACTATGGAATAACAAGATAAAAGATTGAATGAATGTGTAATATTCGTATATTATAGGAAAGCATATGATAACAGATAATAATTCCATGGAATACAGGAAAAGGCCGGTACTGTTTTTTGATTCCGGTGTAGGAGGGCTTCCGTACCTTCTGCATGCAAGAAAGCAGCTGCCCGGTGAGAGGTTTGTATATCTGGCAGACAGGGTAAATTTCCCATACGGAGAAAAAACGGTTCCGGAAATAAGAAACGCGGTTTTCAGATCGATTGAACGTATAAATAGGGTCGAAAAGCCGAAACTCATTGTGATTGCCTGTAATACCGCATCCGTTGTTGCCCTTTCCGATCTTCGTTCTAAATTCAATCTGCCCTTTGTAGGTGTCGTGCCTGCGGTAAAACCGGCGGCAGACTTTAGTGATAATGGGAAATTAGCCGTTTTGGCTACTTTAAGAACTACCGAAGATATATATCTTAAGAAACTGATAGATGATTTTGCCGCGGGCAAAGAAGTAAAACGGTTTGCAGAGGGAAATCTTGTACAGTTTGTGGAGAAAAAATTCTTTGATACTTCGAAACAGGAAAAACTGGATCTGTTAAGCAGCACTTTGCATGAAGTTAAAAAAAATAAATATAACACCGTTGTACTCGGCTGCACGCATTTTCTCCTAATGGAAGAGGAATTACGGGAGGTTCTCGGAGAAAAAATAAGAATAGTGGATTCAAGAGATGGGGTAACCAATCAAATTAAAAGAATGTTGGAGTCATACAACCTGATTAGTAAAAGTAAGACGGGAGAAGATAACTTTTATGTAACCGGAAATGATCCTCCCGAAAAGCGGTATAAACTTTTTGCCGAGAAATTCGGACTTATTCCGGCAGGTACGGTATCCCTGGTATGAATTTATCATCTAAATCAAAGTAAAAAATACGGGTATTCTAATGGAAGGCAGAGTAATAGCAGGCATTAACAATATTTATACGGTTCAGGTTAATAATGAATTGTGGACCTGTAGGATAAAGGGGAAAATTTTAAAGGATGATCGAAAATACTATAATCCTATAGCTGTAGGTGATGAAGTACAATTTATTACTAACGATTATCAGCATCATGACGGATGGATTGTATCACGCAAGGAAAGAAAAACCTCATTACTGCGCTGGAACAAAAACCGAAAAGCTCCCCAGGTTATAGCTGCTAATTCCGATCTTCATATCTGTATCACTTCAACGGAATCTCCCCCTTTCAGGCCGCGTTTTTTGGACAGGCTGATTTTATCGGGTGAGATAGGGAAAATGGAAACCCTGATAGTTGTTAATAAAGTCGATCTCGGAATGACGGATTTTATAAAAGAACGTATTGATAACTTTAAATCCATGGGTTACAGAGTGTTTTTATGCTCCGCTTCCGACGGAAGAGGAATAAAAAAGTTAAAAAGGTACTTAAGCGGCAGAGTTGCTGTTTTTACAGGCCAGTCCGGGGTCGGAAAATCATCACTGTTAAACAAACTGGACGATAGAATCAAAGCTGTGGTCGGTATGATTTCCAGGAAATATAACAGAGGTTCCCATACGACAAACTCTTCCAGAATGTATATTACGGATGATAAAACGAATATCATAGATACTCCGGGATTACGCGAACTTGAAATTTATGGTATCGAGCCTGAGGAATTATCATTTTATTTTCCGGATATCCGTAAATACACATATGAGTGCCAGTATCCGTCGTGCCGGCATTTACAGGAACCCGGATGTGCTGTAATAAATGCGGTTAAAGCCGGAGGCATACACAAAGACAGGTATTTAAGCTACACATCGATATATGAGCAGATGGATAAGAACAGGCGTGAAATGTATGGACGCGCATAGTATAGCCCTGCTGGGATTTGACAGAATAATAGCAGAACTTTGTAAAGAATCTTTGAGTACCGAAGGAGCCGAATATTTAAAATCGCAGGGGTTTTACACGGATCCTGAGGAGCTTAAAAAAAATCTTAATCTTGCAGTTTCCATGCGTAAGGCCCTCGAAGCAGGCGAGATATTTCCGTCTGTCTCATTTCCGGAGATAATGAAGTATATGGAACGTATTTCCAGGGGCGTTTTATTTCTGGAAGCGGAAGAGATTGCAAATATCGGAATATATTTACAGTCATCCAAAAAACTTAAGAAATACATAAAGAAGATTTCGGAAAGCAGTGAACTTAAAGAAATATCGGAATCGATGCCGGAATTAGAGGAACTTGAGAGTAACATATTCAGGATAGTGACGAAACGGGGCGGGATTAAGGATAAATCGATTCCGGAGCTAAAGGCCATCGGCAGCCGTTTAAATAGGCTGAAACATGATGTGGAAGCGCTTGCGAATGCTTATTTCAAAGATGACAGATATAAAGCCTTCTGGCAGACCGATACCCCGACGGAACGTGACGGAAGGCTTGTTCTGCCGTTAAAGGCGAATTTTAAGGGCAGAATACACGGAATAGTACACGAGGTATCCGGAAGCGGCGCTACACTGTACCTTGAACCGCATAATATAGTTGAGAAAAACAATGCAATAAGAGAAGTGCAGAGTGAATATAGAAGGCAGGTGCTGGAAATATTAAAGAGACTGACAGCAGCTGTCTCGGCAAAAAAAGAGTCCATAGAAGCTGTCAGAAAGATTACGGGGTTTTTAGATGCACTTATAACAAAAGCGCGTTTTTCGATTATGCATCGATGCGCCATGGCGGAGTATTCTAAGAATACTGTTAAGCTTTTAAAGGCACGTCATCCCTTCCTCGGTAAAAAGGTTGTTCCCGTTACGGTCAGCAATGGTTCGGAATACAGACTGCTTATTATCACCGGTCCCAATACCGGCGGCAAAACGGTTACCCTTAAAACTATCGGCCTTTTAGCCCTTATGAATCAATTTGCCATGGAGATTCCTGTTTCGGAAGGATCTTCCATGAGAATATTTACAGACATATTTGCCGATATCGGTGATGAGCAATCGATAGAACAATCGCTCTCCACCTATTCCGGCCATATAAAAAATCTTTCCCATATTGTTAAACATGCGGGGAAAGATTCTTTGATACTTCTCGACGAGCTGGGGGCGGGCACAGACCCGGAGGAAGGTGTCGCAATAGCCATGGCTCTGCTCGATTACTTCTATGAGACAGAAGCGCTTGTGTTTGCCACCACACACCATGGTATATTAAAGAACTACGGCTACTCCAAACAAGGTGCGGAAAACGCTTCGATGGAATTCGACAGGGATACCCTGTCTCCGACATTCAGTATTTTAGTGGGTGTGCCCGGAGAAAGCCACGCACTGGAAATTGCACGAAGAACGGGAATGCCGGAGAAAATTCTTAAAACTGCAAAAAGTTATATGGATGATGAGAGAAGTGACGTATCCGAACTGGTAAACAGTTTGTCGGAACGGCATAGAAAAATATACGACAGGGAAAAGGAGCAGAAAAAACGTGAAAATGAGCTTCAGGATATGCAGAGAAGAGTCGACCTTCATGAGCTTAAACTCCGGCAGAAGGAAATGGAGCTTCGGGAAAAGGGGCTTAAGGAGCTTAAAGAACTTCTCCGGACGAGCAGGAGCGAAATAGAAAAGACTATTCGTGAAATAAGAGAAAAGGAATTAACAGATGAAAGAAGACGGATTTTAAGGAATCATTTACAGGAAATAGATAAGAAAATCGATGAGGAAGAAGTAAAGCTGTTTCACGAAAAAACGGAATTCATAAGTTCGGATGAGAATAGAATAAAATCGGGAAGTAATGTCAGAATACGCGGAACAAATAAGAAGGGAAGGGTGCTTCGGAGAGACAGGGCGGATAAATGGATAGTGGAAACGGACAGTATGAGAGTTTCCTTATCCGGCTACGAGCTTATTTCTGATTCGGACAGCGAAGATGCCGATAAAAAACAAGCGGAAATGGAAACCACGGATTTTTCCATTTCACGGGAAGAACCCGAGGAAGGGCCGGTATTCGAACTGGATATAAGGGGCAAAAGGCTCGAAGAAGCTTTAAGAATATTAAGCCGGCAGATTGACAGGGCAGCATTGTATGGTTTAACGGAATTCTCTGTAATCCATGGCAAAGGGGGCGGTATTCTCCAGCATGGTGTTCATGATTATTTGCGGGAAAGCGGTCTTGTGAAGGATTTTTATTTTGCCCCGGCCAATGAGGGAGGTTTCGGAAAAACAATAGTGAAGATTAATTAATAAATCTCCTCGATTATAAAATTATTTTTTTTAAAAAGCGTAAGAACTTCCCGGATTGTTGTGTCGGGAGTAGAAGCTCCTGCTGTCAATGCTATTGTTTTATACTGTGACAGGAGCTTAATATTCAGCTGATCGGGGTATGCAATCCAGAAGGCTTTGCCTGATGTTTCTGCTGTTTCATACAGTTGTTTTGTATTGCTGCTGTTAAATCCGCCTATTATTACGGATGCTTCGGCTATTTTAGAGTATTTACGTATCCACCGGAGACGGTTTAGTACAAAGGGACAGATGGAATTTACAATCTGGGCTTTACCGGCTTTTTTCCCCAATGCTTTGATAATGTTATTGAATAATTTTTCGGAAATTGTCGTCTGGGCGACTATAAGAATTTTACCGTTTATATCCAATCTGCTGATATCTTCCGGGGACGATACTACCATGCCGTTTTTTCCCGCATGACCGAGGTGTCCTTTTGTTTCTGCATGTTCGGGATAGCCGACTATCAGAATCTTATAACCGAGTTTGCTGTAGTAATCTATTTTTCTGTGTATAATCTTTACTCTCGGACATGTCAGATCAAGATACCGGATTTTGCTGCTTCTTAAATAATCTTCGTCTTTCGGCGGAATTCCATGTGCCCTTATTATGACATACCGGCTGCCGGATAGTTCTTCCATGCTGTGGACGAAAGCGATACCGTACTTTTTAAGATTTCCGGTAACAATAGGATTATGAACAAGTTCCCCGAAAGTTGTCACATTACTGTTTTCATTGGCTGCTTTAACTGCACCCCGGATGGTACGTTTTACTCCTGCACAGAGACCTGCATGTTTATCATAAAGTACCCTTGTCATGCTCATAATTAAAGATTAATATAAAACATAACAGGTGCTTTATGAACCCCCAATTAATTATAGCGATATTTTCTAAATGGCAGGTTATGGCGATTTCCGTTTTTGTAATGGTTCTGCTGCCGATTGTTTTTTATCTTGCATCTCTGGATAGAAGACCTGTAAAAATACGGCATAATTACGGTGATTTAAGGCAGGCAAAGAATAAGAAAAAGCCTGCAAATACGGGTATCCGGGAAGAGGGTCCGGAAGAAAGAGATAAACAGGAAGAGAATGAGGAAGATAATAGTAAAGGGGGCAAGGGAGCATAATCTAAAAAATATAGATGTGGAGCTTCCGCGTGATGCACTTATAGTTATATCCGGTATAAGCGGATCGGGAAAGTCGTCACTTGCCTTTGATACGATATTTGCAGAAGGGCAGAGACGGTATGTCGAGTCGCTTTCGTCCTATGCCAGGCAGTTTTTAGGCAGGCTGGATAAACCGGATGTCGATTATATAGAGGGTCTGTCTCCTGCAATATCCATAGAACAGAAAACAACTCATAGAAATCCCAGGTCGACAGTCGGCACTGTAACGGAGATATACGATTATCTAAGGCTTCTCTTTGCAAGAATAGGTACGGCGCATTGTCCTGGTTGCGGCAGAGAAATTAATGAACAGTCGATCGACCAGATAGTCGATGCGATTCTTGCTTATCCTGAGGGTTCGAAACTGGTGCTGCTCTCGCCCATAATCAGAGGAAGAAAGGGAGAACATCAGAAGGTACTGGAAGATGCTTTAAAAGCCGGGTTTGTACGTGTGCGGATAGACGGCAGTATTCATTCTCTCGATGAAGAAATAAACCTTGAAAAAAACAGGAAACATACAATAGAGATAGTCATCGACCGGCTCATCGTAAAAGCGGAAATACGAAACAGAATAGCCGAATCGGTAGAAACAGCACTGGATGTTTCGGATGGGAAAATAATTGTCGCAGACCGGACCGGAGGCGCAGAGAGGTTTTTTTCCCAGACAAATTCATGTCCTGTCTGCAACATAAGCATTCCGGAACTGCAGCCGAGATTATTTTCGTTCAACAATCCCTACGGTGCATGTTCTTCCTGTTCGGGTCTGGGAATAACCCTCGAATTCGATGAAAAACTGGTTATTCCCGACAAAAGTCTGTCCTTTAATGAAGGTGCTGTTATTCCCTATAATCCCAAATCCAACTGGTACAGGAATATATTTAAATCACTTGCAAAACATTTAAAATTCACTCTGGATACGCCGTTTATAAAATTATCCGAGTCCGTATATTATCAGCTTCTATATGGAACCGACGACGTTATTCAATTTAAACATGAAAGCAGGGAAAAAAATGGAAAGTATGAGTATTATTCCCGTTTCAGAGGAATCCTTAACGACTTAAAGCGCCGTTATATGGAAACACAGTCAGAGGGAATAAAGGAATGGCTCGAAAAATTTATGCGGCAGCAGAAATGCACAGTCTGCGGCGGGAAACGGCTTAAGCCTGAAAGTCTTGCCGTAACTGTCGGGGATAAGAATATCTATGAGGTTACAACGCTCTCGGTAAGCGAAGCTCTGTTTTTTTTTGATAATCTGTCGTTAGATGAAACGGACAAAATCATTGCCCGCCAGATATTAAAAGAGATAAGAGCACGGCTTTCATTTATGGTAAGTGTCGGTTTAAATTATCTGACATTAGAAAGAAAAGCTGCAACCCTTTCCGGAGGTGAGGCACAGAGGATTCGTCTTGCGACTCAGATAGGTTCTTCACTGGTCGGGGTGCTTTATGTTCTCGATGAACCTACGATAGGCCTGCACCAGAGGGACAATAAAAGGCTTCTGGATACTCTTAAACACCTGCGTGATATCGGAAATACCCTTATTATTGTGGAACATGATGAACAGACGCTTAAGAGTGCCGATTACATTGTAGATCTCGGGCCCGGAGCAGGCGAACACGGAGGTGAGATTACCGCATGCGGCACCTATTCTGAAATACTCAATAATCCTGCCTCATTAACGGGAAGATTTCTTTCCGGCAGTCTTACAATAGATGTCCCTTGCCGCAGGCGGGAGGGTTATGGTAAATTCATAAAGCTCTTCGGTGCAAGAGAACATAATTTAAAAAATATCGATGTTGCTTTTCCCTTAGGCAGACTCACCGTTATTACCGGGGTCTCAGGTTCGGGAAAATCAACCCTGTTAACAGACCTTATGCATCCGATTCTGGCGTATAAAGTCGGTAAGGGGAAACCTCCCATGGGCGGTTATGAAAGAATCGAAGGATATGAGGAAATAGACAAGGTAATTAATATCGATCAGAGCCCCATAGGAAGAACGCCGCGTTCCAATCCTGCAACATATGTCGGTTTGTTTACCCCGGTAAGAGAGCTCTTTGCTTCGTTAACCGAATCTAAAGCGCGGGGTTATAGGCCGGGCAGATTTTCTTTTAATGTTAAAGGCGGAAGGTGCGAGAATTGCCAGGGAGCGGGAACGAAGAAAATAGAAATGCATTTTTTGCCCGATGTCTATATCACCTGTGATGTATGCAACGGAAAACGATATAACAGGGAAACACTGGATGTGCGTTTTAAGGGTAAAAACATTCATGAGGTTCTTACAATGTCTGTCTCCGAAGCACTTGTATTTTTTCGGCATATTCCGTCTGTAGCAAGGAAATTAAAAACTCTGGATTCTGTCGGACTCGGGTATATTAAGCTCGGACAATCGGCAATAACGCTCTCGGGAGGCGAGGCACAGAGAGTAAAATTATCCCTGGAGCTTTCCAAACGGAGTACAGGAAGAACATTTTACATACTGGATGAGCCCACTACAGGACTTCATTTTGCAGATGTTAAAAAACTTATGGAAGTACTCCAGATGTTAGTTGACAGCGGCAATACCGTGGTACTGATCGAACACAATATGGATGTTATAAAACAGGCGGATTATGTAATAGATTTGGGGCCGGAAGGAGGTGACAGGGGAGGTGAAATAGTCATCGCCGGAACGCCGGAAGAGATTGTACAATGTAAATCTTCACATACAGGTGAGTACCTGAAAAAGGTGCTTAATCATTAGGTATTATGTATAAACTGCTGGCAACACTTTATTTTACGGTAATTATTTTTGGATCCTATGCTGTTCCGCTGGAATCATTTACAGGGCTGCCGGGGACGGAGGAAACACCGGATCTTATTGCACAAACTCTATCCGAGGATATATCTACTGCCAGTTATTATGAACTTCTAAGCTGGAGTCATAATCTCTCTCTAAAGGAGACCGGAAGCAGAAAAGAATTACAGCAGCGTTTAATGAAATATTACAATGTTAAGCCGCCGGCTGTAGTTCAGGGAGAAAAACGTATAATAGAGATAGAATCGGCAAAGGAAACGGAATATTTTACAATCGAATCCATTAAAGAAAACTATGTCGTTCTACGCGGTGATGTTGTGTTGACCATACAGGATAAAGAGAAAAATATAAAACATACAATCAAAGCGGATAAGATCATATTTAATCAAACGGAAAATACTGTAACTGCAAGGGGCAATGTGGAATACCGTCTCCGGAGTGCTTCCCGGGAGGAAGTATTTAAGGGTGAATCCATAAGTTTTAATTTGAATAACTGGGAAGGTATATTTTACCGGGGTAAAACGGAGAGGGAACAGGAGCAGGGCGGAAAGAAAATTACATACTTTTTTAAAGGAAAGGAAATAATAAGAAAGAAAAACGATGTCGTGATTCTTAATAACGGCAGTATAACCTCCTGCGCATTAAAGGATAATCCTCATTACCATATAAAAGCGAAAAAAATATGGGTGCTTGCTCCGGGTGAATGGGCTATTCAGAATGCCATCCTCTATATCGGCAGGGTTCCCGTAATGGCAATTCCTTTCTTTTTTT
Organism: Spirochaetota bacterium; assembly: GCA_013151965.1. Lineage (GTDB taxonomy): Bacteria > Spirochaetota > Spirochaetia > SZUA-6 > SZUA-6 > SZUA-6. Next base: position 925 of record JAADHF010000105.1, on the reverse strand, counting down.
ATCCGGGAGACAAGCTGTTTTTTCATCCCGCAATCGGCTACAGGGATCGTGAAGGCAATTACATACAGACTACTACGTATCTTATAGGCAGGAAAAAACAAAATTCCAGCCCGGTTTCCTTTTTAAATCTTAACCAGGGGGAAAACGGGGAATATAAGGAATATATTAAAGGGCTTTTTCTGTATAAGTCGAAAAAAATCTTAAATAAGCCGAATGAAGATTTTTTAAAAGTTTTTATAGATCTATATTCACGGCTTGGTGCATTTACAGGAATAGAGGGGAGTTTTAATCCGGATGCTAACTTTAAAGGCGGTATTGCCGTCAGCCGGGATCTTTTTTATAATACCTTAACTGATTTATACACTCCCTTTTACATGGATGAAAACGGTAAACTTGTTTCTATATGGAATAGTTCCTACCTTCTTGGTATTCCTGTACCCTTCAGGTACGGAGTTAGTTCGAATATTAAGTCTAACATCGGAATATTCTCCTTTTCGGGCAATATCGAACTTTATTCCGATCCGTATTTCAGTGAAGATTTCTATAACAGGTCGGAAGGCCTGGATTGGAATGCAATTTTAAGCGGTCAGAACACGGAACCGGCTTCCGGCATAATTAAAAACAACCTTTTATGGTTCCTCAATATGAAAGTCAATATGACCAATCTTATAAAATCTTCTCTTCTAAGCAGCCTGTCATTCCCTTATATAAATATAAAATATTCTATTCAGAGTAAGGATAAGACAATTGCCGATACGGATACTATCAGTTCCGTGGATCCCTCACGGCGGTTTTACTATCCTTTGAGTTTAAAAATTCCGGAAATTTCTTTAAATGCCGGCGGAACGATTTATAATTCCGGGGATACAGGCACAGTAGTAAAAAATAGAGCCGTTAATAAGAGGGGAAAATTAAAAGATCCCGG
>JAADHF010000067.1 GCA_013151965.1 Spirochaetota bacterium | reverse complement strand
CTTGAGATTTCGTAGAGCATAAGTACTGAGTACGCCGTTTCCCGAGTACTTTGGGAATTAATGAAGCGGAATTGTAAAAAGAGATGTAAAACCACGGCAGAATAAGCAGAATAAAGTGTATTTTATTAATTTATTTTAAAGCAAACGTGAAATATTTTGGTTTGATTAATACTGATAAGAGAATTATAATATAATTGTACAGGCAGATGAAGGGGAGGCGATTTGTATGTCTAATCTGGCCAGGATATTAGAAGAAGAACTTCAGGAAGCCTTTGAGGTAAAGAATAAAAAGGCGTTAAGCCGTTATGTTACGATTCTTACCGATAATGTGGTAGAAAAAGGCAATGTGGAAATGGGATTCATGCAGGTAAAAGATGATATTAAGACACTGGCTGAGGTAATGAGGGAGGGTTTTAGACAGGTAGATAAGCGCTTAGAAGAGGTAGATAAACGCTTCGAGCAGGTAGATAAGCGCTTCGAACAGATGATGCATTACATGGATAAACGTTTCGAACAGGTGGACAAAAGATTTTCGATGCTGATGTGGTTTATAGGAATTATTATGGCATTATCCATTGCCGTGATAAAGTTTATTTAGAAAATTCGTATAGATTAAGAATGCGGAAACAATTGTATGGCTTTCCCTGAAATAAGGTAAACGGAAAAGCAGGATTAAGTAAGCTGTTATAGAACAGCATATTATCAAGCAAGAACTTAAAGAAGAAAATCAAAGATTAAGAGGTGAACGGCAATAGATTAAAAGGCGAATAAAGGAAATCTAAAATACCCCATTTAATCTTATAAGCAAAAACACGATAGGTTGTAGTATCGATTTTAATTATGTTAAAAAGTGCATATTCTAAATATTCCGGATATTTCAGCCTCGTTGTTCTGTTTGTAATGCTTACAGGCTGCAGCAGTACCGGATACAGGAACGGCAGCTCACTGAAAAAGAGATATTCTGAATTTCTCGATATGAAGGGGCTAAAAATACATTACTACGATATTTCGCCTCCGGACTATGATAAAACTTTACTGTTTATCCATGGATGGATGGGTTCTGCATACGATTATCAGGATATCATTCCGCTTTTATCCGAACGGTATAGATTAATTGTTCCGGACCTGCCGGGCTGCGGGCTTTCTTCCAAGAAGGATTTCCCGTTTACGGTGGATGGTTATGTTGAATTCTTAAGGGATTTCACGGAAAGGCTTGGTATTTCCCGGTATATAATCGTAGCTCATTCAATGGGAGGGCATATTGCCGTACGTTTTATCGAACGTTACAGGCAGGCTGTTTCCAAACTGGTGCTTATCGCTCCGGACGGGCTTAAGGGGGAAGAGGGGGGATGGCTGTTTTTTGCCGGCCTGGGGCCTCTGGTTGACATCGGGCTTATGTTTAATACGCGGCTTTTTATAAAGATTTCTCTTCGTATGAATGTGTTCTATGATCCGTCAAAGTTAACCGAAGGGTTGATAAATTCCGTCAGCATGTCATCGTTAGGCTGGGAGGCAAAACGTGCACAGGCTGAGATTACAAAGAATATTATCGGCAGGGACCCGATAGATAAAACTCTCGAATCTTTAAACCTGCCCGTACTTATTATATGGGGCAGGCAGGATAAAGTTCTTAATTCTAAATGGGCTTATAAATATGCAGAGAAAATATCAGGTGCGGAACTGGTTATACTGGATAAATGCGGACATATGCCCATGGTGGAAAAACCGGAAAAAACGGCGGCTCTAATCAGGGAATTTATAGAACAGAAAGAATCCTTTAATCAGCCCGGAAACCTTAATAGAAACTTTGTTCCTGAATTATAGTTCTTATCAATTTCGATCGTGCCGTTGTGAAATGCTACAGCGTGCTTGACAATGGACAGTCCAAGGCCTGTTCCTCCGGTTTTTCTCGACCTGCCGGAATCGATTCTAAAAAAACGTTCAAAGATCTTATCGTGATACTCCGCAGGGATACCGGGACCTGTATCATATATTTCTATGGTATTAAATCCCGAATGTAAGCCTGAATATTTTACATGAACCCTGTCGCCGGGGCGGGAATATTTTATACCGTTCTCTATGAGGTTTATAAAGATCGCTTCCAGGAGCCTGGAATCGCCTGTAATTATCAACTGTTCCGGAAAATCTGCAAGATTTATCTCTATCCCCGATTGTTCTGCGCGGAATTCGAGGTTTTTTACGGAGTTAAAAACGATCTGGGAAAGATTACATTGTTTCTTTTTTAAGTAACGCGAACCGTCGGAAGCCATATCGAGTATGGAAAGATCCCGAATCAGTTCCTCTAACCTTTCCACATTCTTTAAAGCCCTGTCCAGAAAATGGCGTTTAAGTTCCTGATCCATAAGCGGATTGCCGAGAATTGTTTCCACATATCCCCGTATGGAAGTCAGGGGTGTTTTTAGCTCGTGACTTATGTTGCGTGTAATCTCCTGTTTAAACCCGGCATCCTTGTGTTCTTCTTCTATTACCAGAACGGGGTATATTTTCGGAAATCTTAAAGCCGTATAGAGGAACTTGAAATTCGAACCGGCCAGCTTTAGCCTGTAAGGCAGACTGCGGGCTGATTCTTCTCTGGAAATGATATCCTGCAAACGGTTTATTAAAATATTATCCAGGTTAAACGAATCCGATGCTTTATGTGCGAGTTCTTTATATGTATGATTTTTAAAAAGAATCTTTCCATTGCTTCTGAATACTATTAATCCGAAATTGTACAGTTTCAGGATTTTGGTTGTTATGAAGAATTTTATTAAAAATCTCATGTACTGTCTGGGATATTAAAGCTGTAACCGAAACCGGAGTGTGTTTCCAGGTAGTGTCTGTAGTTTCCCATCTTTTTTCGTACCCTTTTTACAAGCGCATCGGCCCACCTTGGTTCCCTGTTGTCACTGTCCACCCATATAATTTTAAGCAGTTCTTCTCTGGAAAATACTTTTGCCGGTTCATCCATTAATATTTCCAAAAGATGGTATTCCTTCCAGGTAAGATGAACTCTGTTTCCATTAATTATAAGTGCCTTCGTTTTTTCATCGAGATGGATCCTGTTATACTGGTTCTGTAAACTGTTCTGTACGATAGCACGGCTTTTCTTATACCTTCTTAACACTGCTTTAATTCTGGCAACTAATTCACGGGGCGAAAATGGTTTGGTTATATAATCATCCGCTCCCATTTCCAGACCTAAAACTTTGTCCATTTCTTCGGTTTTTGCCGTTAAGAGCACTATGGGTATGTTCTTTCGGTTACTATCCTCTTTAAGAATTTTCAAGAATTCCAGACCGTCGAGTTCGTCCATCATTATATCGAGGAGTATAAGGTCGTAATCATCCATCTTCATATTCAGGGCTTCTTCCGCGGAAAGGGCGGAGTCCATGCCGAAACCTGCTTCTTTTAAATTAAAACGCATTATTGTGTGCAGGTCCGGTTCATCGTCTATAAAAAGTATTTTTTTCATTATTCCACCCTGCTGTGTCTTATATCTTTGCCTTTGATAAAATATATAGCATTCTCGGCTATATTTGTTGCAAGATCCGCAATCCGTTCGAAATTGCTGGACATGAGGATAATATCGAGATAAGCCCTGATATTGTGAGGAGATTCCATCATCATGCTTGTCGAGTATGTATAGAAATTCCTTTTCATATCATCTATAACATCATCATGGCTCAGAACCCACTTCGCTTCCTGTTCGCTCCTCTCGAAAAGTGCTTTATTTGCACTCTCTATCATACGGACCGTCTCCTCTCCCATTCTTGTAAGATCGTGTATTGCATGGGTATCATTAAGGCCGGAGAGCTTAATACGTGAGAAATGATCCTTTAAGTTAATTACCTGATCACCGATCCTTTCGAGTTCCGCTGTTGTTTTTAAAATGGCAACAACAAACCGGAGATCAACCTGCGAGGGAATTTTATCCGACAATAACTGAATACATTCCTCGTCGATCAGGATCTGATTGCTGTTTACCTCCTCCTCGAGGGAGTGAACACGGCTTATTTCCTTTTGATCCGCCCTGGAAAAAGCCGATGTAATGAGTTTTACCATTTCTATGGAAAGGCTGCCCATGTTCTTTATCTTTTCGGAGAGGATATTTATTCTATTCTCTATACTGTCGGCTGCTTTCATGAATCCTAATTAAGTATATACACAATCCTTAAAGTTTCAATAATAACTTGATAGTCTATTGTATAAAATACGTGTAAAATACGGTCAGGAGGAAGTACAGGTGAAAGAAGATTTTTTAAATGCAGTGAATGCTGCACTGGATGTGCTTAAGAACCGGAGTAAAAAGGAAGTTAAAATATTTCATCACAATGACTGTGACGGGTTAACTTCCGGGTCGATTCTGCAAGCTGCCTTCTTAAGAAGCGGATACCATGTAAGCAGATACTGCCTGGAAAAACCGTATCCGGCTGTTTTACATAAAATATTCGAACAGAAAAATGAATTTATTATCTTTGCCGATTTTGCCGGCAGAATAGCACCTATAATTTCCGGTTTAAACAGGGGAAGAAATCTTGTTTTTATACTGGATCACCATGTTGCGGAAAGGGCTTCCGACCCTGAGGTTTTTAATCTCGATCCTGAACTGTTCGGGCTTAAAGGGGACAGGGACATCTCTGCATCCGCAGCCTGTTATTTATTTGCACGTGCCATGAACGATAAAAACAAAGACCTGTCACGCCTTGGCGCTCTGGGTGCAGTCGGTGACGGTTTTTTTGTAGACGGAAGGCTTGTGAGTGTAAACAGGGAGGTGGCGGCAGAAGCATCTGAACTCGGATTGTTTAATATCACGGAACCGGATAACGGAAAAGAGGAATATACTATCTTTTTTAATAAAAGCGGATACAAGTGCAGGCCTTTCGGTGAGTATCTCGATGTTCTCGGTGGGGCCGGATATCAAAGGGGAGGGCCGGATACGGGAGTCAGGGTATGCCTGGAAGGCCCGGATACGGAATCCGATAAACGCGTGGCTGAGCTGCGCAGAACGATGGAAGAAATATTTTCACGGGAGACAGCCTGGTTAAAAGAGGGAGGATTAAAAAGCAGCGGACATATACAGTGGTTTAACCTTAAAAACAGATTTGTCCCCATGGGAGTTAAAATGGTCGGCGTCTTCTGTGAAAAACTTAAAAATACGGATTTTATAGACCCTGAAAAATATATAGCGGGTTTTCAGCATATTCCGCCGGAAATTCCCGGGCTGGGAAAGATAGAGTTAAATGATACGAAAATATCCATGCGTGTTCCGGAACCGCTTAAAAATGCTATAATAGAAAAAAGAGCATTAGGCCTGGATGTACTGCTTCCTGAGGCCACGAACAGGATCGGAGGTTTTTCCGATGCATGTCACAGCCTGACAGCGGCGACGGTGGTTAAAATGGGCGAGGAAGAGAGTCTTATTGAGGAAATGGAGAATATTCTAAAAAAGCAGCGGTGATTTTCGCCTGTGAGGTAAAATCAATATGAGTGAATTGGGAAATAAATCAACATTAATAATTCCCGGCAGAATTATTTTCGGAACGGGAACGATTTCGGAAATAGGTTCTCTTGCCGCAGGTTACGGAAAAAGGGTTTGTATTATATACGGCAGAGAATCCTTTATTAAAAGCGGCAATCTGGACAGGGTAATAGGTTTTCTTACAGCCGGAGGTGAAAAGATAGAGGAAATCGGAGGTATATCTCATGATCCCGATGAACTTCTTGTGGAGGAAACCGTAGAAAGAGTAAGGCCTTACAGGCCGGATGTTATCGTGGGAATCGGCGGCGGAAGTGTGATCGATGTGGGTAAAGCGGTATCGATCCTGTTAACGAACGGCGGAAAAGTAGCGGATTACTGGGGAGGAAGAGTATTTACCAGGCCGTCAATTCCTTATATAGCGGTTCCGACTACTTCAGGTACCGGTTCCGAAGTAACAAAGAATGCAGTAATTACCGGCAGAGACGGGAACTTTAAAAAGAGTATAAGAAGTGATTATATGATTCCGGATGCTGCTGTAGTCGACCCGTCCCTGACATTCGGTGCTCCTGAATCTGTAACGGTTTCCACCGGTCTCGATGCCCTTATACAGAATATCGAAGCTTTTACGTCTAAGAATGCAGGTCCCATAACGGATACCCTGGCTCTGCGTGCGATAGAGCTGTCCGGGGAATATTTAATAAAGGCTGTTAAGGAGCCGGATAACTTTAAGGCCAGGGAGGCGCTTTCGCTGGTTTCCCTCTACGGAGGAATTGCCCTTGCCAATGCGGGACTCGGGCTTGCACACGGGCTTTCCCATCCGATAGGAATACATTTCGGCCTTCCCCACGGACAGGCATGTGCCGTAGTCATGGCAAAGGTCATGGAGTACAATTATTCCGCCCGAAAGGAGCGGTACGATAAAATCGGCAGCCTTCTTGCAGGTAAACCGGGCGTCGATGCTGTGGCTGCTTTTAACGAGCTTGCCTTCTGTTTCGGTATCTCTACGAGGCTGCGCGATTACGGTGTAACGGAAGAGGATATTCCTCTTCTTACGGAAGGATCCAGGGGAGGGAGCAGAAACTACAATCCCGTAGCTTTTGATGATACCGAAGTTGCAAAGATGCTTAAGGAACTGCTCTGATATTTAATATTTATAAGGAATAAATGAGGTAGTAGATTATGAATGTAAAAGATGCAATAGAATCAAGGAGAGCTTTTCGGTCCTTAAAAGAGACAGAGATAACAGAAGAACTTGTAAAAGACTTAGCATATAATGCAGGGCTTGCTCCGTCGTGCTTTAACAAACAGCCATGGCGGTTTGTCTTTGTATATAGCCGCGGTAAGCTTAACGAACTTCGCGGTGCACTTTCTCAGAATAATGAATGGGCATACAGAGCCTCTTTGATAATCGCCGTTTTTAGTGAAAAGAAGAGTGATTGTATTGTGCAGGGAAGAGAGTATTACCTCTTTGATACGGGAATGGCTGCCGGATTTCTGATGTTAAGGGCTACGGAACTCGGGCTTGTGGCGCATCCGATAGCAGGATTTTCAGAGGAAAAGGTTAAGACGATTTTAGGAATACCCGGCAGTGCTGTCTTAATAACTCTGATTAATGTAGGTATTAAAGACGGAGAAATTAATGAACTCCTGACGGACAAACAGGCGGAATCGGAGGATAAACGTCCTCCGCGCCTTGATTTTAATGAGTTTTCTTATATCAACGAATATAAGCCGGTCAACATCCTGTAATTCCGAATCAGGTTGCTTAAGGGCTTGCCTGCGGGGTATTTTCGGGTTCTTTTTATTTCCCGTATTTTTTCCAATGATCCCCGAATAACAGCTCCTCGCTGGGAATAACCGGGTCTATCGGTTTTGCAACCCATGTGTAATTGAGGAAATGTTTCCACGTTATATTTTCCGATGTAATATTGCCGCCCCATGTTCCGCAGCCGAGAGTCATGGAGAAGGGCATCCCATTGTCGTAGTTTCCGCTGTTTCCATAGCTCTGGGGCTGACGAACCATCATTCTGCTTACATGATTTTTCATGGCAAGTTCAAGGATGTGCTCATCATTTGTAGAATGAATCCCGCATGAATGGCCGTAACCGCAGAATCGTGTAATACGTTCCACATAATCGATTGCCTCGTTAAAGGAACCGTATTTCCACAGTGTAAGTACCGGTGAGAGTTTTTCACCGGAATAAGGATCTTCCCGTCCGACCTTTTCGCCCAAAACCATAAGGAATTCCGTGCCTTCGGGAATTGAGATACCTGCAAGGCCTGCAATTTTTTCCGCTGACTGTGCGACGATTTCTTTGTTTAAATGGCTTCCGTCGGGCCACATAATCTTTTTAAGCTTAACTTTCTCATCCATGCTGCATAGATACCCGCCATTGGATTTTAAAGCTTCGATCATTTTGTCCCAGATTCCTTCCTGTATTACAATGGAGTTTTCCGAAGAACAGGAAGTTGCATGGTCGAATGTTTTGCCCAGGAATATCTTTTTTGCCGCGTCTTTAATGTCGGCGGTTTCATCGACAACTACCGTCGCATTGCCGGCGCCCACACCGTACGACGGAGTGCCGCTGGAATAAGCGACCTTTACCATGGCAGAGCCCCCGGTAGCAACTACCAGGTCCGCTTCTTTCATAAGCTGCTGTGTAAGTTCCGGTGCAGGTTCTGTTAGACACTGCATCAGATCAGCGGGTGCACCGGCCTTCTTAAGCCCTTTTCTCATATACCCGACTGCCAGCCCTGAACATTTTCTGGAACGGGGATGCGGAGCAAAGATGACGGCATTCCGTGTTTTCAGAATCGGAAGGCCGTTTCCCGGCGGTGTCGATGTCGGATTGGTTACAGGTGTAAGGGCGGCAATGACACCGACAGGTTTTGCTATTTTTATTAGTCCTTTCTCTTTATCCTCTTCCACCACTCCTGCCGTTTTTATGCCGTATAAATCACGCAGTGTTCCTATTGTTTTTTTCTGATGCTTAAGGAGCTTGTGTTCGTATATTCCCATACCTGTTTCTTCTATGGCAAGTTTTGCACAGGCTTCGGCGTTTTCCTTTTTATATACCTCCCAGGCAGCTGCAGCTACCATTTCATCGACCTTCTCCTGGGGCCAGTATTCTACGATTTTCTGTGCTTCCTTTGCACGCTTAATCATTTCTTTAAGGTTGTCGGCCATACTTTCTCCTCCTCGTAATCTGTTTAATTATTAATTAAAATATAGTTTTAACTTTTAATCAAGTAAAAAAACCGGAAGTTTTATTAAGTCTTTTACCCATGGAACCAGGGTAAACCCGGTAACCGGATTCGGCAGAATCATGCCGGATTTTTTTCTTTCGGCAGTTCTTTTATCTCATAGAAGGTTTCTATTATGCCGTTTAAGCCGCTGCTGTCTGCAGTTATATTATTCCAGTGGAGGCTTCTCGAACCGAAGGACATTGGCAGGTTGCTGATTCTCGTCTTTTTTTCTTTTTTCTGAACCATGTAGATTCTTCCGCAGTTTCCGCACCTGAGTCTGGTACTGTTTTTACCACTTTCCAGAGTACTTACAGGTCCAAGACCGGGTGTTCCGCACCTGCAGATAAAATCATCAAGATCATAAACGATTATTTTTCGTAATCTCACATTAGTATTATGAACCGTATTTATAAAAGGTCAAGTTGCATATAATAGAAAATTAGTATAAAATTAAATATTACTTGACGACTAAAAAAAGGTAGGTTAAAATCGAAGTTGAAATAACAATTTAATCTAAGGAGTTTAGCATGTCGAGAATTGTTAAGTGCGGGTTAATCCAGGCTTCCAACCCGAAACATGAAGGTTCACTTGAAGAAATAAAGGAAGCAATGATCAAAAAACATATTCCCATGATCGAAGATGCGGGCAAAAAGGGTGTACAGATATTATGCCTGCAGGAAATTTTCTTCGGTCCGTATTTTTGTGCAGAACAGGATACTAAATGGTACGGCAGTGCCGAACCGGTACCTGGGCCGGCTACGGAACGCTTATCTGAGTATGCAAAAAAATATCGAATGGTTATGATAGTTCCTGTGTATGAAAAGGCAATGGACGGAGTATACTATAACACAGCCGCTGTTATCGATGCGGACGGCAAATATCTGGGAAAGATGAGGAAAATTCATATACCTCATACATGGCCCGGTTTCTGGGAGAAATTCTACTTTAAACCCGGCAATTTAGGTTATCCTGTTTTTGAAACGGCATATGCTAAGATAGGCATATTTATCTGCTATGACAGGCATTTTCCCGAAGGAGCAAGAATTCTGGCATTAAAGGGCGCTGAAATACTATTTAATCCTTCAGCTACAACGGCAGGAAAGTCGAGATATCTATGGGAGCTCGAGCAGCCTGCACAGGCTGTAGCGAATGGTGTATTTATCGGTGCCATTAACAGAGTGGGTACGGAGAAACCATGGGAATTCGGAAGATTTTACGGGGCAAGCTACTTTGTAGATCCGACTGGGAAGTTAATAACGCAGGCAAGTGAAGATAAGGATGAACTTGTCGTTGCGGATATCGATCTGGAAAAGATAAGGGAAGTAAGAGACGGATGGCAGTTTTTCAGGGACAGGCGGCCGGAGATGTATAAAGAAATCTGTCAGCAGCTTTAATAATCTTAATTCATGGAAAAGTGTATTCCGCTTTGTAATAAAAATAAAAGCAGAATACTTTTTTTAATTACTCTTTCTGTCAGAAGGAGAAAATAAATTATAAAGGGAGGTCAATGTATGAGCGACCAGGAACAAAAAAAATCTCAGAGCTGGGTTATATACCCGATCGGCAGCAGGCCCAAAATGGGACTTTCATTTCTGCTCGGGTTCCAGCAGTATCTCACAATGTTCGGCGCAACAGTTTTGATACCGTTCATTGTTGGTGGTGCACTTAAATTCCCTCAGGAGCAGTTAGCTCTGCTAATTGCTACCATGTTCTTTGTTTCGGGGATCACAACTCTTATTCAGCAGTCGCCTATCGGCAACAAACTGCCTATTATTCAGGGTGGTACCTTCTCTTTCCTGGGCCCCATGTTTGCAATTGCAGGTATGGTAGGAAGTCAGAAATTAGGATGGCAGGTAGGTATTCAGCAGGTATCGGCAGCGGTTATGTTTGCATCATCCTTCGAAATTATCTTAGGTTATACCGGGTTGATGGGTATCATAAAAAGAGCGATCAGTCCTGTAGCGATCGGCCCGACGATTGCCATGATCGGACTGGCTCTTTACGGAATCGGTGCTCCGTGGATGGCGAGTAACTGGGCTGTTTCGATAATAACACTTGGAGCTCTGATTCTTTATTCACAGGTATTTGCAAGAAAATCCAGAGTATTTTTACTCTTTCCGGTACTTCTTGCAATTGCCACAGGGTGGCTGTCCGCCTATATAGGTACGGTTGCAGGATGGATTCCGAAAGGAAACGAAGCGAATCTCTTCGGAAAGCTTTCCATAATTAAAAGTTCCCCGTGGTTCTGGATTAAACCGGCTATTCCTTTTAAATGGGGTGTCCCGAAATTAACCAGTATTACAGTTGCGGGTTCCTTCGGAATGCTTGCAGGTTATCTTGCCTCTATGATCGAGTCTATCGGTGATTACTATGCATGTGCAAGAATAGCAGAAGGTCCTGTGCCTACAGCGAAGATGATATCCAGAGGACTTGGTGCGGAAGGTCTCGGCTGTTTTATTGCAAGTTTATTCCAGACAGGTAATGGTACAACTTCCTACTCCGAAAACATTGGCGCTATTGGTCTTACCAGGGTAGCAAGCCGCCGTGTTATACGCGCCGGTGCTGTTATAATGCTTATCCTTCCGCTTATCGGTAAGTTCAGTGCAACCCTTGCAACACTGCCAAAGCCGGTAGTCGGTGCAATGTATGTCGGACTTTTCGGTTTAATCGCAGCGGTAGGGCTTTCCAATCTTCAGTTTGTTAACTTAAACAATGCAAGAAACCTTTTTATTATCGGTCTGTCATTTTTTGCAGGTTTAAGTTTCCCGGCACAGTTTAATGCCCATGCCATTAATTGGGCGGCAGCGGGACAGACGGCAAAGGTGCTCGGCGATATTTTACAGGCACTACTTACAACAGGTATGGCTGTCACAGCTATTATTGCAATCTTCCTTGATAATGTGATTCCGGGTGCAACCAGAGAGGAACGTGGTATTGCTTACTGGGAAGCAGAGGCAAGCGACGAAGCATGGGAAAAAGCGGAAATCGAATGGAAAAAGATGGCTGTCGGCGAAGAGAGAAAGGTTTTTGTCGAATAGTTATTTCTTCTTTTACGAAACTGTATAATTTAAAGACATGGAGCGGATTTCCGTTCCATGTCTTTTTACTGTAAATACTAATTAAGTGAGTATCAATGAAACAGAATATACGAAAAGGATTGTACGGATTACTGGCATTTCTTATGGTTACAACCTTCTATATGATATTTAATGCCGGTAACCCGCATTCGGTTATGAGATTGTTAGTAAAAGACCCGTCGTATGATATTTTCATTACTGTTTTATTAGGTCTCGGGATAGCTGTAGTATCGATGATCTTAACGAGAAACAGAGAAGCGGAGCCTTTAAAACACATGTTGGAACTCAATATCGATTACATCAGAAAACTGCGGAAGAAAGGAAAGAGTGAGGAACAGATTGCCGTATCTTTTTTAAGCGAGATGGGCTATAAAAAGGGAATTCTCTACCCGCTTGCAAAAAGAAAGGTTATTCGTTACCTTTCTAAACTGGATTAAGACTGTTACGGTTTTATATTTTGTAAAGTAAGGAAATAAAAGCAGGTATAATTCCTGTGGAAATGTGAAAGGATACTTTATAATGGATATTTTAAAGGGATTAACCGATCCGGGATGGCTCGCTTTTGCTCTGTTTTTTCTGGGAATAATATTCTTTTTAGCATATAACAGACAGCGTGAGAGCAGAAGGATCCTGAATAAGTTTGATGAAAAGGATATTGTCCTTACCACCTTCGGAGCAAATTATTTCGGGCTGGAATCCGAAATGGGCGGTCCCTTAAGAAGTTCGGGTGCCCTTGTTCTGCTGAAAGATGCGATTTACTATAGGGCCCGGTATTTAAACCGCGAGATAATGATTAAAGGTAATTCGATAACTTATATCGGGATATCCGATGTTCACAAAGATAAACCTCTATACCAGAATGCTGTTATTATCAGGTTTTTAAACGAGGAAGGCAAAGAAGAAAAGGCGGCATTCAGAATGCCTTATCCGAATCACTGGATTACGGCTATCAGAACGAATTTTTTAAATAAAGAAGCCGGGAAACAAAATTAATAAAGAAAAACCTGCCTCTGTCTATGTTCTATAACCAGGAGATATGAAAATTATTCATGCGGGAAATACCGGCTCGCTTGTAAGACAATTCCCGGGAAAGTTAAGGGTACTTTCTGTTTATTCCGGAGCTGTAAACCTGCTTCATTCTAAAGGACTGCTTATATCTCTTGTACGAAGCATGGACCAGATGAGTGCTTTAAGTATATGTATACCGGATATTTTCAGTGTAGGAGGTATTGTTACAGACTCTATAGAACCGGGCCTGGAATTTGAACTTACAGGAGATATGTTAAAATCCGAAAGGATAACTGTAGTTCCGGAGAATGCCCGGCTATTTAATGGTTTTCTTTGTATAGAAGAAAAAGTATTTTTACCGGATACCCATGAGTTTATAAGGCAATTGCTATTAAAATACGGCAAAAGAGGAGGCTTGCTGGGTATTATTGATAAAGATACAGAATTGAATATTTTCGAGAGAAAGGCTCTTACTGTTCTGGAAACTTTATTCCCGAAGGATATGGGCAAACTGCAGAAAGAATTACCGGTTAAAATCAGAGGCTTATCTGAATTAATCGGCCTTGGTATAGGATTTACTCCTTCGGGAGATGATTTTATTGCAGGTGTTATTCTAGGAGAAGAATTAACAGGAGATAGAGGACATAATTGTCCTTTAATCGACCGTGACGAGATTATGGGGGCCCTGCATAAAACAGGTTACGGGGGCAGAACTCTTCTCTGGCAGGTTCTAAAGAACCGCTTTCCCTTTTATATGATTAAACTGGCAGACGGTTTACTGACCGGAGTTCCGGATGAAATGGAAAAGGCTGTCTGCAGGGCGGTTTCTCACGGTGAAACTTCCGGGACGGATTTATTAACAGGGCTTATCTATGCTGTCTTGCAGCGGGTAAAATGGTCATAAGGATATGACAGTTTTAAGAAGTTGACCTTTTAGATTTATCTTCGTAGCTTGTAAATAGAGTCTATTTATATTTCTGCCAATGCTGATAAATCTATCTGTATAGACAGAGGAGGAATTATGCGTAAGGTTTTAATTTCCCTTTTTTTTATCGGGATGACTACGTTTGTCGTATCATCCGCTTCGGCGGAACCTGCAGCTTCGGGAAAAAATGTAAAAGTTACAATAATGGGCGACAGTGATGTTGCTCTGATTTCCGGGATATATCTGGTTCCGGGGGTAAGAATTGTGTATCAACCGAAGTTACTCGGTGCCGGGGGAGAGGTAATGTCTTTCTACGGTACAGGGCAGAAGGATTTATATTTGCTTGCTGTCGGACTGGTAAAGCTGGGCTGGTTTCATCTTGGCCTGGGGGGATCGATGATGGTGAAGCTGCCACAGGTACCTCAGGATCAGTCAAATGACTGGACTTCCGATCTTGGCAAGCTGATGCCGGCGGTTTCGCTGGGGGTTAATGTTCCGGTCTGGAAAATCGGTCCGGGAAGACTGGGCTTTAACGCCTCCCTGGATGCCTTTTTCTCGGCAGTTCCCGTGTCGGACAATGTTCAGAATTTCAGTCAGGCGCTTGGTGCGATTTTTGAAGCGGTACTTTTTACAGAGCTTAATATCGTTAAGCTGACAGGCGGTTTAAGCTACGTGATCGCCTTATAGTAGTAATAATGTTTGTTTTAATTCAACGGCAAGTCCGGTAAGTTTAAAGACATCAGGAGGCAGTATGTATACCTGGAAGATGCTGCATAAATAATGCCGCAAACTATGATTGTTTTTAGACAGAAAACTCTTTTTTAATATCGATTAACGAATGCCAGCTTCGTCCTTTGCCTTTTGATCTGTTCTGCCTTTCGATTCCGCCATAGATAATGTAGCTTTGAGGGCTGCCGGCCGGCATTCATATAGAATTTAGTAAATTCAGATACAATCAGATTCTCGAAAATACCTCCCTTTAAATAGTGATATGTAATTTTATCCGGGTCATCGATGCCCAGAACGGAACATAAAAGCCCGGTATCATTAAAATACATCTCGGGCATCTTAATAATCTGTCTATTAAAGTTTCTGAAATAAGGATGTAAAGGTTGTATGATAAAATTTGTTTCAAGAATAGACAGCCAGGACTTTATTGTATTGTGGTTAACGCCTACATCATCACCCAGGGATGAATAGTTAACTACCTGCCCGGATCAAAACCTCTGCCGTATATTCCCGGATAAAGACCGGTATATAAGACCTCTGTAAGGTCCGTAATATCCTCTTCATCGTTATATAACTCTGCGAGTGATAGGGGGAGCAGGGTGAGCAGGCTTATTCTTCCGGCCAAAGTTCGGCTCACCTGTTCCATTAACAGCAGATTTTGAGAACAGGCAATAACATACATACCGGGAGAATTGTTTTCATCAACAATAGTCTGTATATATGATAACAGAAAAGGGACACGCTGTATCTCATCGATAATCATTCCCTTCTTCCCCTGATTAAGAAACATTTTAGGATCGGTTTCTGCAAAATCTCTTTGGGATATATCTTCCATATTTGTATATGTCATCCTGGAGAATAGATAATTTGTCAAAGTAATTCGCAATTTATCCGGGTTTTTAAATATAAAGCAAGTAACAAATTAAAAAATATAATTATACGTCTTATTATTTAGCTGTAAACCCAGGCAATTTTATTATATCTGCACTGGTTATTGTTTTATTTCTTTCTTCGGCTTTTCTCTGAAGCCTGTTATTTCTCGATGCGGTACAATCCGGTACAAGAAAACAATTGTATCCTTTTAAAGTGAGTGTTTTCATGGTTAATCCCACGCATTGATCGGTAGTAAAACCGCAGAAGAATATATTTTTTATTCCGCTTTCTTTAAGCAGTTGTTCCAGATTACTCCCTTCACATGCATCAAAACTATACCTTCCTTCGACTACAAGATCTTTTTTATCATAGACCCCTTCGGTAAATTCCGCTTTCCAGGTGCCCGCTGTAAATCCTTTAAGTAATTTCGGGGGGAAAGGTATTTTTTTGTATCTTTCTTTATCTTCTTTATTTAGGATAAGGGGTGCGTGTATAACCGGGAAACCATTTGTTCTTGCCCTGTTAATCAAATTAATCGTGTTTTTTAAAACATTCTTTGATACATATTCTTTCCTGATAAGCCGGTGAAGAAAACTCTTTTCTGTCCATGTTTTCTGAAATTCAATTAGAAGAAACGCAGTATTTTCAGGATTTATACTTTCCGGTGAATCTATCATTTTAAAACCTCCTGTTTTTATATAATTAATACTTAAGGAGGGCGGAAAAGTCATTTACATATGTTGATGAGAATGACTATTCTTTTAATTTTTTTCTGATTCTGCTTAATTGTGTCGGGGTAATTCCCAGATAACTTGCAATATGATAGTGAGAGATTGTGTTTTCCAGATCAGGATATTTGCCGATGAAATATTTATAATTATTAACCGTTGTATCGGATAGAAATCTTATTTCCTTTTCCTGTTTCTGGTCCAGATAATTAATGGTCACTTTTTGTAAGAAAATATTAAACTCCTTGAATTCATTTAATAATTCGACAAATTCGGGATATGAAATACAGAGCAGGTTTGATGCGGTCAGTGCCTGTATATTCGAGACACTTTTCTTATCCGGGCCTATACTTGCCGCAACAAAACTATTTTCTGTAAAAAAATGCTTATTCCACTCCTCGCCGTTTTCTGATAAGTAAAACATTCTTAATATCCCGCTGCATATAAATCCGAATTCTTTTGGGAATTGATTCTCCCTTGAAAAATATTCGTTTTTGGTTAATTTTTTATAGTATAGTAACGATTCCAATCTGGTCCGGCATTTATTTCCGAGCGGGTAAAAATTATCGACGGCTTTCATGAATTGACAGATACGTTTTTTTTCTATTGATATTATACACATTTGTTTATCCATATTTCTTTACCGATTTTATTGCAGTATTGATTTACATTCAAGTACTGTTTTTAGGGCCGGGCTTAAATTTCGAATAATTTTTAAATTGCACTTGACAGATATAAATGTATACGTATACTTTTAAATATGATTAATCAGCATGATGTTGCAAAGGAGGCCGGAGTTTCCAGTGCTTCCGTTTCCAGGTATATAAATAATCCTTCGTCGATAGGATTAAAAACAGCAAACCGCATAAAGGCCGCTATCGATAAATTAGGTTATCGTCCGAATTTTACCGCTAAAAGTTTAAAAACAGGAAGGTTCCATCGAGTGGGGATTATTTCCGCTGCAAAAGGCCCTTTTTACTGGGATGTTCTGGATTATATAGAAGAAACATTGTCCGAATGGGGTTATTTTATAAATATTGCCATTACAAGGGAATCGGAGCAGTCGAGGCTTAAGATTATTCAGCTTGTAAAAAATAAACAGGTGGACGGAGTCATCATCTTTCCTCTTCTGTCAGGGGAAGATGACAATATTATCGATTATCTGAAAAAAATGGGAGATAAATTTGTTGTTCTGGACCGTTTATACGATGATGATTCGATGCATCAGATAGCAACGGATAATTACGAAGCGGGCAGGACAGCGGCGCGTGTTTTGCTTAAAAGGGGACATAAAGACTTTTTGTTTATCTGGGGAGTAAAGGATGTTTTTTCGGCTCATGAAAGATTTAAAGGTTTCTACGAGGAATTAAAAAATGCAGGTATTACACTTGAAGATAACAGACAGATTATGGGAGAGTTTACTGCGGAACACACGTACAATACTGTAATCGATTCTTTTTCTGAGCTGCCTCGTTTTACGGCTGTTTTTGCCTCGAATGACCCTTCTGCAATAGGTTTCATAAGAGCTGCAGAAAAAAACGGACTTAAAACACCTGTGGATTTTTCGATAATAGGTTTTGACAATGCCGATTTTTCTGCATATACAAACCCGCGGTTAGCCACTTTCCGTCAGCCGGTGCAGACCCTGGGAACTCTTGCCGCGCGAATGTTGATATCTCGAATCGAAGGAAAAAAAATAGAGGAGAGAAGGGTAGTGTTAAAGGCTGAGTTTATATTGAGAGAATCAGTATCAGCCATTTTTTAATGTATAATATGTATACGTATACATATTATACATTCTATCCGATGTTAATCGGATAGAAACAAAATTAAGGAGGACCGTATGAAAAGTTTAATCGGGTTGCTGCTGGCATTTATGCTGCTGCTCAGTACGAGCTTATTTGCCGGCGGAAAACAGGAGGTGAAGAAATATGATCCGGATTCACCTGTAACTATCACTCTCGGCGGGTATGGTGATCTTGAAACCGCTTATAAGGCTGTAGTTGAATCTAAAGATTTTAAGTCGAAATATCCAAATATGAAAGTGAAATTTGTGATGAATGATTTTGCAGCTCATCACGACAGGTTGACAACGGCCATTGCAGCGGGAAAAGGTGCCTTTGAAGTTGAGGCTATAGAGATAGGATATATCGCAAAATTCGTTGCAAGCGGCGGTTTAACAAACCTTTCCGGATCTCCGTTTAACGCTAAAGCTGCGGTAAAAAACATAGTTAAGTACGCAGTATCAAATGCAACCACTAAAGACGGAAAAATAATTGCTATTCCTGTTGATATTGCACCTGCGGTTATGTTTTACCGCAAGAGTCTTGCGGACAAAGCCGGTGTCGATCTGTCCGGTGTAAAATCCTGGGATGAATACATTAAAACCGGCAGGAAATTGACTGTTGATAAAAATGGTGACGGTAAGATAGATCAGTATGCCCTGACAAGTCCCGAGAGTGTCTGGGAGATACCTTTAAACGGAGGCAAGGGAGGCTGGTTCGACAAAAACGGAAATGTACTGGAACCAAAAGAACGTTTTATCAATGTTCTTAATCTTGTAAAAAAGATCAGGGAAGCGGGTATCGATGCAGATTTAGACGCCTGGTCCCAGTCATGGCTGGCATCTTTTAAAACAGGACTTGTTGCAACACATTTTTCCGGTGCCTGGTGGGGAGGTGCTTTAAGAACCTGGGTAGCGCCGAAAGAAAAGGGTGACTGGCGTGTTGCTTATCCGCCGGGAAAGGCTCTGGCTTCTATAGGAGGAACTTACCTGTCCATTCCCGAACAAATCCCCGTTGATAAAAAACTGCCTGCATGGGAACTGATTAAATATCTAACCACCAATCCTGCTGCTCAGCTTATAACATTTAAAAAGATCGATGCCTTTCCGAGTTTAACTACAATATTTAATGATCCGGTAATGGACGAACCCGTAGCATATTTCGGAAACCAGAAGGCAAGAAAATTGTTTGCTGAAATTGCGCTTAAGATTCCGGAAAGCAGTGTCAGCAAATATGATGTAATAGCAAGGGACATCTGGATTACTGCGGTAACAAATGTTATTATAGGCAAGGCTTCGGTCGAAGCAGCTTATGATAAGGCAAAAAAACAGATAGAAAATAGAATTCAATAATCCCTGTATTATACAAATCACAATATGGGGCTTAAAGTATAAGCCCCATATTAACTCCGGAGTTTTAACATGGTTAAAAGACGATCATCAGGCCATACGTTATTGTGGAAAGCATCGAGAACTCTTAAATATCTGGTTCTTTTCGGGGTAAGCCTTATTTTTATATATCCCTTCTATTATGTTTTTGTTCTGGCAACCAGGGAACGTGCGAATATGTTTAAAGTTCCTCCTCCCTTCTGGTTCGGGCATGGTATAGGCAATAATTATAGTTCTCTTTTAAAGAATCTGCCTTTCTGGAGAAATATGCTGAATAGTACCGGTATTGCAGTGCTGGCCACTTTTACAACTCTTTTTTTCTGCACAATGGCAGGTTTTGCCTTTGCTAAATACAAATTTAAAGGAAAAAACTTTTTATTTAATTTTATTCTGGCAACCCTTGCAATCCCACAGCTTCTCGGAATAATACCCTTTTTTAAAATGATGGTCTGGTTTAACTGGCTAAATACATGGTTTCCCCTTTTTATTCCGACCATGGCCAATGCTTTCGGGATATTTTTAATGAGGCAGTACCTTAATAGTTCGGTTCCGCTCGATCTGCTCGATGCGGCAAGAATCGACGGAATAGGAGAATTTAAGATACTTTTTAAAGTAGTGTTTCCTCTTGCAAAACCTGCACTTGCGGTCCTGGGGATAAGTACGTTTATAGGTTCATGGAATAATTTTTTCGGTGCTCTTGTTATTCTCAGGGATAAAAGGGCATATACGATTCCCGTTGCCCTTTCCAGTCTTCTTGGCGTACATAATATTGATTTCGGCGCTATAATGATGGGAACAGCCCTTTCTCTGGTTCCGCTTTTAGTAATCTTTCTTTTTTTCTCAAAAAAGATTATCTCCAATCTGCTCGCGGGAAGTTTAAAAGGAGTTGCAAGATGAAGATGAATCAGCAGAAAATAGCACCTTATTTATTTATAAGTCCATTCTTTATTCTGTTCTTTATATTCGGTGCGTTTCCGAACCTGTTCTCTCTCTTTCTCTCTTTTACCAGGTGGAACGGGATGAGTAAAATAGAATTTGTGGGGCTTAAGAACTTTATTTATCTCATTACAAGAGATGACTTCTTCTGGAAATCGCTTACAAATACATTTTTTCTTCTTTTGATCGGTTCCCTTCTTCAGCATATTATTGCTCTTCCTCTTGCGGTAATGCTCGATTCGAAAGTTTTAAAGGGGCGGGAGTTTTTAAGAACGGCATATTTTCTTCCCTATATAACAAGTACCGTTTCCATAGCATTTCTGTTCGGTTATCTTTTTGACAGGAATTTCGGATTATTTAATTATTTAATGGGACTTGCGGGACTGCCGGGAATTAAATGGTTCAGCGAACCCTCGACGGTAAAACCGGCAATTGCCATTTTATTAAACTGGAGATGGATAGGCTGGAATACAATACTGTACCTTGCAGGACTTCAGTCCATACCGGAAGAACTTATCGAATCGGCCCGGGTAGAAGGTGCAGGCAGGTATGCGATCTTTTTTTTCATTTTATTACCTCTTCTGCTTCCCGTTATTTTCTTTGCAGTATCATTGAGCATAATTTTCGGTATGCAGCTTTTCGATGAAGCCTTGATACTGACAGGAGGCACAAGGGGAAATCCGGGCGGAGTGGATAATGCAGGATTAACAACCCTGATTTATCTATATACCGTGGGTTTCAGGTGGGGGAAATTCGGTCTTGGCAGTGCCGTTTCCTGGGTCCTTTTTCTTATAATTATCTCAGCCACGGTAACTTTTAAAAAAATTATAGAAAGGCTACAGCATTGAAAGACGGTATTATTTTCGGTGCGGCAACAAGTGCATATCAGATAGAGGGAAATACTTTTAAAGACGGTGCCTGTTCTTCTAACTGGCACGAGTTTGCAATGAGTCCGGGAAAGATAAAAGACGGAACTACGGGGTTGGTAGCATGTGATCATTATAATAGATACAGGGAAGATGTAACACTCTTAAAAGATATAGGGTTCGATGCCTATAGATTTTCTGTTTCATGGGGCAGGATATATCCAGAGGGTGTACAAAAATTAAACGGGAAAGGGCTTTCATTTTATGACAGATTGATCGATGAACTTTTAAAAAATGGAATCTCCCCTTATCTTACTTTATTTCACTGGGATTTACCGGTCTGGCTGGCCTCGACAGGAGGATGGTCTAACAGGGATACCGCATTCAGGTTCAGGGATTATGCCGGGCTGTTATTCGGAAGATTCGGCGACAGGGTTAAAAACTGGATAACGCTTAACGAGCCATGGTGCGTTTCTTTTCTCGGATACTGGGAAGGGAATCATGCTCCCGGAATAAAAAATGATTTTTCACAGGTTCTTTCCACTACACATCACCAGCTTCTTGCGCACGGACTTGCAGTTGAAGTTTTCCGTTCTGCAGGCTCATGCAGTGACGGTAGAATCGGAATAAGCTTAAACCCTCTGATTGTTTATCCGGCGGATAGTAAAAGCCGGAATGATATTAAGGCTGCTGAAACAGCATGGGAGATACACTCCGCATTTTACTTTGATCCTATCTATAAAAAGCGTTACCCGGAAATAATTATGGATTTTATTAAAAGATTTCAGCCTTTTCTTATTTCTGATAACGACCTGGATATAATAGGCGGTAAGATGGATTTTCTGGGAATTAATTACTATTGTCCGTCAACCGTAAAAGCCGATTCTTCTTTTTTCGGGTTTGCTCCTGTCAGATTTTCCGGGAATACAGGAAGCTATAATATTCTGGATTGGGCGGTTTTCCCCGAAGGATTGTATGACCTTCTTAATAAAATTAAACATGAATATACAAAAGACCCGGTTATTATTACGGAAAACGGTTATCCCTTAAGGGAAACAGTATCGGAAGGGCAGGAAATGGATGATGATAGTGAAAGAATTCAGTATATTAAGGATCATATCGGGATAATAAGAAAAGCAGTGCAAAACGGAATACCGGTAACCGGATACTTTGTCTGGTCGCTTCTCGATAATTTCGAATGGGCGGAAGGATATAAAGTGCGATTCGGAATTGTGGGTGTGGATTATAAGAATCAAAAGAGAATTCCCAAAAAGAGTGCTCTCTGGCTGAAAGATTTCCTTAAAAACTGATACCGTGCAGGCTGCATTTTTTCAGTAGTTTCTTTATTGTTAACCGTTATTTGTATTAATAGCAATTTTTTTTAAATTTACTTGACAATAAATGCAACATAGACTAATAATAAAACAATCGACGTAAGCGTTTACGTGGGAGCTTGAATATTAAGAAGATGAAACCGACAATTAGTGATGTTGCAAAAAAAGCCGGAGTATCGATAGCTACAGTTTCACGAATATTAAACAGACTGCCCGGCTATACAGAGGAAACACGGAAAGCGGTATTGAATGTAATCAGAGAAATAGGGTATAAACCAAACGCAATTGCAAGAGGATTGGTAAAGAAACATACTTATACGATGGGCGTATTGCTTCCTAATATTTCAAGCAGACTGGCTTCGGCACTGTTAAAAGGGATAGAGGATGCCGCACATCGGTTGGGCTACAGTGTGATAATCTGTAATACGGATAATGACGGGAGAAGGACGGTAGAGTATTTAAATGTTCTGGCGGAAAAACAGGTGGATGGAATTATAATAGCCAGTGAATGGTTAAAAGATGCCTATGGAGAAGCATTATTGGCTATGAAAATACCTGTTGTTCTCGTTTTAACAGTTTCCTATCGTTTTCAGATTCCATATATAAAAGTCGACGATAAACAGGCGGCATATCAGGCAACAAAATATCTTATAGAAAAAGGACATAAGGAAATAGGCATGATCGGCGGGTCGGTTCAGGACATAATTGCCGGTCTTCCAAGGATCGAGGGGTACAAACAGGCTTTGGCCGATTACAACCTGACAATAACTGATGATCGTATTGCCTTTGGTAATTTTGCTTACGAAAGCGGCATAAGATGTATGGATGAGTTGTTTCAAAAAGTCCCTGAAATTACTGCTGTTTTTGCTGCAAGTGATGAGATGGCTTTAGGCGCTCTGTCGTTTGCTTTTAGAAAAGGAATTAAAGTTCCGGATGATTTATCGATAATAGGATATGATGATACTCAGGACGCCGAAATGACTATTCCTCCTTTAACTACTGTACATCAGCCTGTCTATGAAATGGGAAAAAAATCGGTTGAAATGCTTTTTAGTACAAAAGGAGCTGTAGAAAGTATCATTATGCCTCATTATATAGTAGAAAGAGATTCCGTGAAAAAAATTAATTGAATCTGTATTTTTTTTACGGGAATAAGTAAGCGCTTACCGTAAACGTTTACTTAAAATTATTAATAACCTGGGGAGGTTCCGTCCAGGCATGGAATATTTGCTGCTGCCGGTGCTGTCACGGCAGCATGAGGATCATTCAACGGAAGGTAAAGGTATTGACCATATGAAAGATTTAAAAAATATGAGCATCGAATTGATTTTAGGAAATCAAAGCAGTTCCGGTGCGTATATCGCTTCTCCGAATTTCCCCATTTATCATTACTCATGGCTAAGGGATGGCAGTTTTATTGCTTACGCCATGCTGATTAACGGACAAATCGATTCATGCCGGGAATTCTTAAAGTGGGTGCATGAAACTATTAAAAGGTATAAAAATAAAGTGGATAAAATCGCTTTTAAGATTGAGAATAAGCAGAACTTACATACAAGAGATTTTCTTCCCGCCAGATATACTCTCGATGGGATCGAGGTAAAGGATGACTGGTCGAACTTCCAGATCGACGGATACGGAGCCTGGTTGTGGTGCCTGTCGGAGTACAGCCGTATAACAGGAGATAAAAACCTTATATCAGAATTTCATGACAGTATATTTATTACAATCGATTATTTAAAAATGGTCTGGAAGATGCCGAATTACGACTGCTGGGAAGAAAACGGCAATCATATTCATCCCTCGACACTGGCCTGTATATATGGCGGAATTAAAGGGATAAACTTAAATTTTGACAAAAAAGACTTCTCTTCCCTGGCTGGGGACATCAGCAAATTTATCTTATCCAATCTCACGGAAGACGGTCGATTTCCCAAGTATATCGGTTCTGACAGCGTAGATTCCAGCCTTCTGTGGCTATCGGTCCCATTCGATGTTGTGAAACCTGACGATCCTGTCATGCAAAAGACCGTTTCAGCCATCGAAGAAAAATTATTAGAGAAAGGAGGTGGTGTTAAAAGGTACCCGGAGGATACATACTACGGGGGAGGGCAATGGATTCTCGTAACTTGCTGGCTCGCATGGTACTATTTAAAGATAGGAAAAACCGGGAGAGCGGTACAACTCTATGAGTGGGTTAAAGCGCAGAGTGACGAAAGAGGATATCTGCCCGAACAGGTACAAACAAGCACAAAAGATTCGGACTTTGTAGCTGAATGGGAAAAACGCTGGGGTAAAGCTGCAAATCCGCTTCTATGGTCTCATGCTATGTATCTCGTGCTTGTTAAGGAATTGGAAAAGGCTGCAGTCATAAATGACTGCAGATAGCCATGTACTTGTTTCCATTAGAAATAAGTACATATCCTGCTGAAATAGATATGATCCTTAAATATTTATTTACGGGTTAAAATAATTGTTCAGCAGGAAATAATTCAAAAAGGAGAATAAGAATGGTTAAAAGAATTAATTACATTATCTGTATCATTTTGCTGGCATTTGTTTCCCTGCCTGTTTTTAGTGCAGGAACACAGGAAAAAAAATCCAAAAAGCTAAAGATGGAGTTTTTTCAGAATAAACAGGAGGCAATAGGAACGTTTAATACTTTAATTGCAAGATTCGAGAAAGAATATCCGAATATTACTATTGTGCAGAACAATGTTCCGGAATTTGATACGGTATTAATGACCCGTCTTGCAAAGAATGATATACCTGCGCTGATTGGGATGGGCGGAACTGCCAGCTTCGGCAAGTTAGCAAGGACAGGAGTTCTTAAAGATTTTGCAGGTGATCCTGTTTTAGATCTGATTAATAAAGCCTATTTAACAATAGTAAAAGATGAAACGCATCCAGGCGGTTCATACGGAATCCCATATACTGCAAATGCAAACACAACCATCTATAATAAAACGAAATTTAAAGATCTTGGAATTAAGATTCCCGGGACCTGGGATGACTTTATTGCATCGGCTCAAAAATCCGAAGCAGCGGGACAGACTCCGTTTTATTTAACCCTTAAAACAGCATGGACAGCAATGGTTCCCTTTAATGCATTAGCCGCGAACCTTCAGGGAGATGATTTTATAGAACAACGTCTTGCCGGCAAAACATCATTCCAGAAACGTTACGTTGACGTGGCTAAAAAAATGCTGACAATTGTAAAGTACGGCGAAAAAGATAAATTCGGAGTCGGCTATGGGGATGGAAATGTAGCATTCGCCAAGGGTAAATCCGTCATGTACCTGCAGGGTGTATGGGCGATTGGTGATATCAAGA
>JAADHF010000003.1 GCA_013151965.1 Spirochaetota bacterium | reverse complement strand
AACTGATACGGATGAACATACTATTAAACTTCAAAAATATCTAACGTATTGTTCGGAGAAAAGGTCTTTAACAAGATATCTTCCGAAAGCATCATAATTGGAACATAAATAACCGGCCGGTTTATATACGGCAAGGTATATTTTTTCTCTTTCCAATTTCACTACTTTATTATTTACTTTAACGATATCATTACGTGATACTCTTATGCCCTGTCTGACTACGGGTTTGTTGTTAACAGTAACAAGGCCACGGCTTATAATAAGTTCACATTTACGTCTCGATCCCAGTCCGGACATGGATAGATATTTTTGAAGTTTAATAGTATGTTCATCCGTATCAGTTTCCTTTTTCATGAATTTGAAATCTATCTTCATCAACCTCATTTAATTTTGGTAAATCGGCGATGCTTTTTAGTTTGAACATTTTCAAGAATTCCCTGGTTGTGCCATACTGTACAGGTTTGCCGGGTGCATTCTTTTTGCCGGCCTCTTTAATCAAGTTTTTCTCCAAAAGGAGTTTTACCATACCATCAGGAGATACACCCCGAATACTTTCGATTTCTGCTCTCGTAACCGGCTGTGAATATGCAATTATGGACAGGGTTTCAAGTGCTGCTTTTGAGAGTTTTCCCGTATTTTTTTTACCATAATGGTTTTTTAAAAAATCCCAGTAGATTTTTTTAGGATAAAGCATAAAGCCATGGGCAATCTCTATCAGTTCCATGCCGTGTACAGGATCATTGTACTGATTCTTAAGGTGCTTTAAGCTCTCTTCTATAACAGTTCTGGAAAGCTTTGTTATTCTTAATAGTGTCTTTAAATCTACAGGTTCATTCTCCAAAAAGAGAACTGCCTCTATTAATGCTATTTCTCTTTTTATATCCACATTATTTACATCCATAAGTATTTTATCTGGCTATGATTCTTATATCACCGAATAATCTGTTCTGCTGTACATATATTCTTTTCTGTTTAACCAATTCCAGTATTGCAAAAAACGCACATATCAACTCCATTATAGAATTAGCATCGCGTATTAGGACAGTAAATAGTATTTCATTCTGTTTGTCCAGATACTCATCGATAAGGGTAATCTTTTCATTTACTGTTACTTCTTCAAAAAGGTTAATAATTCTTTCGTCCGAAATATTACCAATAATACCGGAAAATGTTTGCAGTAAATCCCAGACAGATAAATCTTCCCAGATATCTTCATCTACGAACGGAAGTAACCGCTGGTTTTTCTTTCTCTCCAGAGACCATTCGTATTCTTCTTCCCGTTTCAGCATTAATTCGCTTAATTTTTTATACTTTTGATATTCTATAAGTTTTTCAACAAGTTCTTTTCTCGGATCATCGATAAGTTCATTCAGATCGATACCCTGCATAGGCAGCAGCATTCGTGATTTAATATAAATTAAAGTAGCTGCCATACTGTAGAATTCAACAATATTATCAAGATCGATTTTAGCGGCATAATGAATATATTTAAGGTATTGTTCCGTTATCTCAGCTATCGGGATATCATAGATATTGATTTCATTCTTTTTAATTAAAAAAAGAAGGAGATCGAGGGGACCTTCGAAACCACCTATTCTGAATTGATAACCTTCTTTTGTTTCTTCTTTCTCTTTCTCATTCTCAGCCATCATTGTTTGCCACGGGTATTATACAGATAAATACCCTGATTTTCCAGTTTTATAAATAATTCCCAGAGCTTTGTATTTGTTGCAGGATCTTTTAATACGGGATTCAATTCGAGCAGAGGAAGCAGAACGAATTTCCTCTCTTTAAGTCCCGGGTGTGGAATTGTAAGCAGAGGGGATTTTACTACCTCGTTTCCAAAAAGAACTATATCAATATCAAGAGTCCTCGGACCTCTGGAAACCGATGTACTCCGGTTTCTGCCCGCTTCTTTTTCTATTTCCTGAGTTTTGTTTAACAGTTCGTATGGAGTACCGGAGAAATAACCGGAGACAACCGCGTTTAAGAATTTAGGCTGCTCGAGATAGTATACAGGATCCGTTTCGTAAATCCTCGAAAATGACAGGCTTTTAAGAATAAGTCCTAACCTCTCAACTGAGTATTTAATGTAACCGAGGCGGTCTCCCCTGTTTGAACCAATGGACAGATATGTTAAACGGCTCACTTTACTAAAAAAGTTCTTTCTTTACATCGGCTTTTTCATTATTATTTTCTTTTTTCTTCTTTGGGAAAAGCAATTCTCTGACTTTATTCTCGATTTCTTTTGCGATATCAGAGTTGTTTTCCAGATAACCTCTGGCATTTTCTCTTCCCTGTCCCATTCTTTCGGTGCCGTATGCATACCATGTGCCGCTTTTTTCGACTATATTGTTCTGCAGAGCCGCATCGAGCAGACTTCCGAGAGCAGAAATTCCTTTACCGAAAATTATATCCATTTCTACTTTTCTGAACGGCGGGGCAATCTTGTTCTTTACAACCTTTACCCTGACTTTATTGCCGACAGGATTATTGGTTCCCTGTGCGATTGTTTCGATTTTTCTGACCTCGAGCCTTACCGAAGAGTAAAATTTAAGTGCCTTGCCGCCTGTTGTAGTTTCCGGATTTCCGAACATAACACCTATTTTCATTCTTATCTGGTTTATAAAAATAAGGCATGTCTTCGATTTGGAAATGACTCCTGTAAGTTTCCTTAAAGCCTGACTCATTAGCCTTGCCTGAAGTCCCATATGAGAATCTCCCATATCGCCTTCTATCTCCGCCCTTGGTGTAAGGGCAGCTACGGAATCAACGACAATAATATCTACCGCACCGGATCTTACAAGCGATTCCACGATTTCCAGTGCCTGTTCTCCAGTATCAGGTTGCGAAACCCATAATTCATCAAGATTTACACCTAGATTTTTAGCATAACCAGGATCGAGAGCATGTTCTGCATCGATAAAAGCGGCGATCCCTTTCATTTTCTGTGCTTCTGCAATTGCGTGTAAAGCAAGTGTGGTTTTACCGGATGATTCGGGGCCGAATATTTCTATAACTCTTCCCCGCGGATAACCTCCGACACCGAGAGCAGCATCGAGCAGAATAGAACCGGTTGGTATAATTTCTACCTCTATACCGTTTGCTCCCTCTCCCAACCGCATAATGGACCCCTTGCCGAATTGTTTTTCTATCTGGAGCCGTGCTGCTTCCAGCGCTTTGAGTTTTTCATCCATTTCAGTTGAAATTTGATTTAATTTTTTGGATTCTTTCTTTACCATTATATTATCCCTTCTGAATTATAATAAGCCTGTTATTTTCATTTTGCTTTAATAAACTTAAACGAATTCTATAGCCTGAGATTTTTAAGGTCAAGAACTTTAACCGATATTATTAGTAAGTTATATGATTATTTTATTTAAATATATTGTAAGCAATAAGATCATCGATAAAAAATTTTCGGCTCTATTACTTTATATATTCTTGCTATGTACTACAGCTTATAGTGAAAATACGGTTTTTAATATTAAAAATATTATTAAAAACAGCTCAAAAAATATGAATTCTACAATTATAAGCTGGATAAACGATTACGATTTAGAAACTTCTGAAATAATTCTTAATTCAATGGTACTGCGCAGAGATTATTATATAGGAGATATCATAAATAACCTTGCCTATAATTTTTCATCCAGGAATAAGTATAAAAAAGAATACCTGTTAAGAATACTTATAAACTCATTTTTTTATTCTGCAATAAACAATTCATCTAAATCGGTATCCTCTTTAAATTTACGTATAAAAACAAATTCCGATGCTTTAAATACCTTAACAGACAGAATATTATCATTTAAAGATTATCAATTGAGAAGTGAAATTTTAAAATTAATTCCCTATACAAATAATATACGAAAATACAACATACTGATGAGAGAAAGCCGCTCAATAATCGAAAAATTGAAGTCTGGGAAAATATCTCCTCAATTCGATCAGGAAATTATTACTTTTCTCGATACGGTCCGCAAAGTTCCGAACAGATTATTGTTCGAACCGGTAATGGAAATATCTGACTATACGGAAAATAAAAATATAACAGAAAGAGCAAGATCTCTATTGAAATATCTTATCAAATATAAAAATAATTAAAAAAATATCACTCGAAGTACCGGATTTAAGAATAAAAATGGGCATTACCTTTTTAAATTATTTTAAAATAATTTCTTTGAATCAAGAAGAATTGTAACAGGTCCCATATTAGTATATGTAACCTCCATAATTTCACGAAACCGGCCTGCTTCTATTTTAAGATCTGTTTTATTCAGTTTTTCAAGTACTTTCATGTAATATTTCTCTGCATAGACAGGATCGGCTGCTTTTGTATAGGAAGGTCTTCTGCCCCGGCGTACATCCCCAAAAAGAGTAAATTGAGAAATAACGAGTATTCCTGCATCAATATCTTTTACAGATAAATTCATTTTATTGTTTTTATCGGTGAAAATACGCAGATTAACTATTTTATCCGTTATATATTGAACATCCCGGTCGTTATCACTGATTTCCACACCTATATAAACCAACAGGCCCTTATCAATGAAGCCGACAGTATCTTTATTTACTGCTACTCTGCATTCGGTTACACGCTGCACTACCGCTCTCATAACAATCTACTCACAATTTTTACGGTGCTATCCTGCGGATGGAAACACCTCTTAAGGATATATTTTCTTTTTTTGTAATTATTTCTCCGAGCAATTCAACGGAATCAGCATTATTAAGAAGTACGGCAAAATCTAAAACTACCGGGACAATACCTTTTAGTTCTTTTTCATTTTCATAACCGACAAGGAGGTCGAATATTATTTCATTCTTTTTCTTTTGTAGATTTACGATTTTACCGCGCCATACAACATAACAATGATTATACAGATCAGGCATTTTTATTACCGTACTGTACGAAAAAGAATCTTTTATCGTAATAAAATCAGGTTCCGTTATAAAAGTTTTTAAAAGCATGGCCTTTTCTTTTACAGAGGCTTTTGCATTGGACAGTAAAAGCGTGTTTATTTCGACATTTGCCAGATTATCCCTGTACTTTAAAAGATATTTCTTTGCACGGTTAAAATGTTCCTTAATCTCTCTGTCGGAGAGCTTATATTTAATCCCGTTTGCCGGCATCCGGCTGCCTAATATACTGCTGTCAAGTTTAATCGTTTCGATGCCTTTTCTTTTATTAATCACAGCAAAAGGTTTGTCCGTCTGATAAAAATAAAATAATCCGGAAAAAATTAACAGAATAACAACAAATATGGCCGACTTAAAAAACCAACCCCTTTTTGCCGGTAATCCGGGATAAAATTTCCTGATTCTATTTATTTCAAAAAGATCTTCTTTATCATCTTTAGAGATATTTTTTCTTGAGAATTCCATACCTCTTCTGGCAATTCTATTTCCGGGATTATTATCGAGTATATCGAGCCATATTTTTAATGCAGCTTCCATATCACCACGTTTTAAATGAACCGCTGCAAGTCCAAGCAATATATCCGCATTACCGTGTTTTAGCTGATCCGCCCTTCCGAGATATGAATATGCGCCTCCGAAATCACCTGCATATAAGCAGGATATTCCAAGAATATAGTAAAATGTATAGCTTTCTCTGTATCGGAATATTTGAGGTTCCAGGATATGGATAACCTCTGTGAATTTCCGAGCTCGAAAGAGTTTATAGACCCTTTTCAAACTCATAGAAGGCATATGTATAATCCTTTATTAATTATTGTGAATATTTTTTTGATTTTTCTTTTAACCCGTTTAAGATTTCTTCGATAAAATCTATTTTTTCTGCGGAAATATTTTCGTACGATTTAACCGAATCATTTATCTGATCGAGCAAAGTATTTACAGTGGAAAGATCGGCCTGAGCAGAAAGATACATATCGGAAATATCTCCTTCACTGCTTACGGCTTTTTTAAGAAGATTGGTTAAATCTCTTTTATTACTATTTTTACTG
>JAADHF010000077.1 GCA_013151965.1 Spirochaetota bacterium | reverse complement strand
AATATTTTAGTGCATTCTCTAATGTCCCGGAAAGAGTTCTTTTTATATACATATTTAGAATTATACTTTAAATACGTATAATGATCAGGATAAGAAAACTTAAAGTCCTGCAGACCTGCTTTTTTCCCGAAAAAACACTCATGCAGTTCCTTATCCTACTCTTCTATCACCTGGAGAGCTGTCTTTATATTCCCGAAGGGAGGACTTACCTGAATACTACGAATAGTACTTCATTATTTAAAAATAAAGCGTTTCTGTATGATGCAAGGAGCCATACACCTGCAATAACAGGCCGCATGCGCACCCAGCAAATCACTCTGTATTCCGATAAGGTTTCTGTCTCTGCAGCAGTAGTGGAGGATAGTTTCGATCTTTGCAAGTTTTTCTATCTCTATGGCGGTTATCATTGGCGATATTCCGGATGATACTCTCGGGCCGTCGGGAATGTCGATGCATGTGATATTATTTCTGTAAAGAATTTTAGCCTTTTCCTCCATAACCGAGAGATCGCTGCTTATCGGCGGAACAAGTTCTATAGAGGTAATCCATTCGTTATTTATAAAAGCATGTCCTAAGCTGGAACGCTTTTCTACCGGTACGGAATCTTTTAATGTTTCGGTTTGATCTATATGCCTAATAACAGCCGAGCTTTTTCTGCCCGTATCAACCAAGAGTATAGAACCTCCCATTTTTCGGATATGCTCCGGCGTTGTACCGCAGCAGCCGCCGAGTGCCGAGACGCGTGCTTCTAAAAATTGTTTTGCATACTCTGCAAAGTATTCCGGCGAAGCGCTTCTATTTTGTAAAGAGAGGTCATTACCGTTTCTCATCATTTGGATTGATATAGGCCTCCACGGGAACCGAACTCTTAAGATTAAGGATAAGTGATTTCCTGCCGATTAAAATATTATTTTTATTCTCTGTTTCAACCGTGATTTTCCACTTTCCCTGTTCCAGACCGAGCAGCCAGTTTCTGGTGCTGTATGTTTTCATAGTGAATTTCTGTTTCCCGGGTCCTATCCCCGATATTTTATACAATAGGATTCCCGGTTTTTCAGAGTCCGGATAGCCTGTTTCTATTTTGCCGGTGTTGATAATCAAAGTAGTACCGTTTTTCTTCTTGTAGTGCGAATTTATAGCTGATGAATTCGAATAAGAATTGTGAGCCAGAAGAAGGCCGGGCATTATTAGTATTAATCCGATGTTTAAGTATAAGCTGTACTTTTTCATTTTTGTTTCTACCTCTTTTGATATATTTAAAAGAGGTATGTTTGTAATTTGCTTTTGATTTTTTTAAAAAAGATTAAAAATAATGTCCTTAACCTTAAATCAATTTGGATAATAGAATATTACAGATTTGCTCACGGGTGTTTTCCGGTTTTTTATAAGAATTTCATGGCCGCCATTATAAGGGTAAGAAGAATTGTGATAATTGTAGGTGTAAACCAGCTCATAAAACCGATCCGTTTGTTCAAATCTTCGAACCGCTTATCGGCAGTCTCGAACCGTTTGTCGATCCGCCGGAAACCCTCCTGCATAGTTTCGGCCAGCACCTTTATGCCGCCTCTGATTTCCACAAACTGTTCATTTGCTTTTTGACGTTCCATAACACTTTCGACAAGCAGGTTGATGTATCTTTTTAATGCTTTTTCGTCTTTTACATTAACTGCTTCTGATAATTTTTCTTCGAGAATCTGTGCAAGATTTAACATTCTATTTTCCTTATTCATAAGCCCGAAACAGATCGATTCAACGAATCATTTCTCCTGCTTCTAATATAGCATATAAACGGTGTTTTCTCAAATCTGCTTCATTTTTCATTCTAATTAATTTAAAAATGGGAGCTGCCGAAAAAAAGGGTATTGTGCAAGGAAAGGGCTTAAAAAAAGCCATGAGCTTGTAGAAAAATATTAAAAATCCATTTAGGTTTTAATGGTTCGAACAGTGCCGGAAGGTATTCTGATACGTGAAACCATAGAGGAAATCCACAGAGGAAAAATGCAGATGAAAAAGCAGCTTAAACGAATACACAGGGAAAAGCATACATTATCTGTAATGATTAAGTTGTACTGCAACAATTACCATGAGACGGATAAAAATACGCTGTGTGCAGAGTGTGATAAACTTTTAATGTATGCAATGGAACGGATAGATAAATGTCCGTTTTCTTTAAAGAATATCAGGAAACCAACTTGTCTTAACTGTCCTGTCCATTGCTATAAACGGGATGCCCGGGAAGCAATAAAGAAGATTATGCGGTATTCCGGCCCGAGAATGCTTGCAAGACATCCGGTATTAACACTTTTCCATTTTATTGACGGATCTAGAAAAGCAGAAGATATTGCAAAGGATAAAAAAGGATAAAAATGTTCTATAATCAGATTGCGGATATTTGCGGTTGTATCCGGGTCTGCTGCTCTTAAGTCAATTTGCGGATTTTTTATTCGATAACTTTTAGACAGGCAGCGGGACAGGCTGCTTAATCAGAAAAAGTGAAACCCGAAGTTAATGAATACAACAGGTTTATCGTAAACAGGCATAATTACAAGATTTTTGGGGTAATTAACGGAGATATCGATATCCATATTAAAGGCCATGAAAAAATATTTTTTTTCAGGTTTAAGTATAAGCCCGGTTTTTATGTCCCATCC
Organism: Spirochaetota bacterium; assembly: GCA_013151965.1. GTDB lineage: Bacteria > Spirochaetota > Spirochaetia > SZUA-6 > SZUA-6 > SZUA-6. The sequence continues at coordinate 3,337 of JAADHF010000077.1, read as the reverse complement.
GAATCTAAGCTGATCCCTGATGCTGAGAAGTCCATTATAATTCAGATTGATGCCTGCTTTTAAGGGTATTGTAATACGGCCTCCGGTAAGTCTTTCCAGGAAAGGATACTCAGCTTCGATTAATGAAGATGCGGTAACCGGCAGAGTGCCGGAGTCTGCAGGAACAGCGAAAGCCCCGGGTATAAATCCGAAATTAAATGCACCTGAAAAAAATGCGTACTTTGCTTCGAGATTCGGACCGATGCTGAAAAGAGATGAATACTTGTTGTAATAGAGCCCGGTAAAAAATCGTTTAAAATCGAAGAGGTTCCATTCCTTTCCAAAACCAAGTGTTTTAAGTTCTCTTTCGATTATCATATTAAAAAGCAGGCTGCCGATATTAGAGGAAAAGAGCAGCATATCCTCTAAAGGATTAAAGGTAAAACGAACAACTGCTTTCCCCGGTTTTATCAGGAAACGCTCATCCGAGGTCTGTGATTTCTCTTCGTGGAGCCAGCCGAAATTCAGTTTCAGATTTATCCCCAATCTCTGTATTTTAAGTCGAAACCTGTTAATCAGTAATGCCTGCATATTATAGATCGGTGTGTAGTCATAGATTGTGTTTCCCTGTTCGTCTTTAGTTTGGGAATAAGGCGACAGGGTAAGTAATCCTGTCATAAAATCCAGTTCCCACCGGAAGGGTGCGGAATCCAGGATATCAAGTATCAAACCCATATAATTATTTGACGGCACTGCATCGATCAGGCCGTAATTTGTTTCTGCAAGGTACCGTGCTGTCGGAAAAGCAAAGAAGCCCTGTATGGATAACTTCTTTTTTAAAGAGCGGTGAAGTGTAGAAAATTCATCGAGCCTGGAGAATGAATCCAGGGCGGAAGAATACTGTGCATAGAAATCTGCAGGAGTTATAATATCCGAAGCTTCTGCAGTTTCGGAGAATGAAACGGAAAAAAGGAAACATAGAAGTAAAACGAACGTCATGGCAAAACGGTTTTTGATTCTTCCGTTATGGAATAGGTAAATGTGTCTGATATTACGGAATCTATGGAAATGTGAAATACGGCATTTTCCTCCTGTTTTTTTGATGTTTGTATTTCAAGAAGTCCGGAAGAATCTTCCGGCAGGATTATGGCGATATATAGTCCGGTGAGTTCAAAGATATGGATTTTATATAATTCGGAAGTTTCGTCCGGTGATAACTTCGGCAGCAAATAACCGTTAATATTTACAATTATGGATTGATTTAAATTGTTCCTGACATCAACCTTAAAGATTTTCTCGTTTGAAGAACTCCATTGTATCCCGGAGGATACGGTAATAGAACAGGATACTGTGAATATCAGGATAAAGACGAGTAAAAAGATTCCGGATACAAAAAATACTTTCTGCATTGTAAAATCTCTTATTAACTGTAATCGATTATATCACATATTATAAGGAATGACAGAGGAAAAATTTTAATAAAATGCAGAGGATTATTATAGTTGTACCGGCTGCCGGATAAGCAGTGATTATTTTACCTGTTTGATTAAGGCAGTATTCTATGAGAAAATAAAAAGATGGTAAATGCCGAAGTTATAGAATGGCTGATAAAAGGTCCTCCCTGGGTAAGATACCGTACACGAATCGATTTGCTGGATGAATCCCCGGACAGTTCCATGGCGGGGAAGGATTATGAGGCTATGATAAACCACCCGGCGATAAAGGAATTAATCGATGAGCTGTCGCAATGGCCCGGGCGGGTTTTAAAGAATCACAGGAGTGCAGGGCACCTTATTCATAAGCTTACTTTTGCAGCCGACATTGGTCTGCAGGCTGATAATCCCGGGATGCGGAAAGTGGCGGACAGGATTTTTCGGCACAGATCTCATGAAGGGCTGTTTCAGATACTTGTTAACATAAACCCGAAATACGGGGGTACGGGCAATGATCAATTCAGCTGGATGTTGTGTGATGCACCCCTTGTAATCTATGCTCTTGCCATGTTCGGGTTTGGAAAAGATAAGCGTATTTTCCCTGCCGTTGAATATCTTACCGGATTAATACGTGAAAACGGCTGGCCGTGTGCAGCAGACCCTGAGCTTGGGAAGTTCAGGGGGCCGGGAAGAAAGGCCGATCCGTGTCCCTTTGCAAACCTGGTTATGCTTAAAGCCTTAAGCCTGGCTGCTGCTGTAAACGATAAGGATGAGTTTATGCAGCCGGTTAAAACAGGAGTGGAAACACTTCTTAACCTGTGGGAGAAACGAAAGGAAAGACGTCCCTATCTTTTTGCAATGGGAACCGACTTTGCTAAGCTGAAAGCTCCGTTTGTCTGGTACGACATTCTTCATGTAGTCGAAGTACTTACCGGTATTGTCCCGAAGTTTCCTGTGCACTTTCTATGGCTTAAGAAGGATTTCCGCCTGCAGGAAATGATAGAAAAAATCAAGTCGAAGGCCTGTGTCAGGGAGCCCGGCAGCAGCAGGAATTCGGATGGTACTGGAAAAGGTGCCGGAAATTTGTATTTTACACCGGAATCTGTGTGGAGGGACTGGAAAGAATGGGATTTCGGACAGAAAAAAATTCCCTCCCGATGGCTGACTCTGCTTGTTTACAGAATGCTTAAGAGAGTCGAATGATAAGAATACCGTTGTTTTAAAAACGGTACGGCAATGCGGGGCATAAACCTGGCAGAGTAGTATCATACAAAACATCCGAATAAATCCTGTGCCGGAGAGTATTAATTGCCGGTGATAAAACCGGGGAGATGCGTTTAAAGCTTGCAGTTTTTTACTTTAAAAGGCAGGGAATAAGGGATATAATAGAGATAGAGGAATAAAAATGGCAGTAACTAAAGAAGAATTAACAGAGATAAGTGATTATATAAAAGAGAAATTCCGTGAATGGGTTGCAACTGAAATTCCAGGTTTATCGTCCAGGGCATATGAAATAGAACTTCGGGAAAGAATTGTAAGAGTAGAGGAAGAACTTAGGAACCAGCGTGAACTTATGAAGCAGGGATTCGATCTTATGGATAAGCGGTTCGAACAGGTGGATAAACGGTTCGAGCAAGTGGATAAACGATTTGAACAGGTAGATAAACGGTTGGAGCAGATAGAAAACCGCATCGCCGAGATGTCCCGCCGTATGTTCCAGTTTATGATATGGTCCTTCGGCTTTACTGTTACAGCTGCCGGAATCATCATTGCCGTTTTAAAATTTTAATATTCCGCAGCATAAATCACAGACAGGATAAAAATCAGATACGATAATATGGAGTTTTAAGGCTTTGCTAAAGAAGCAATTGGGGAAAATTATGGTTTATTAATAAGTGGGTATATATTATATTTAAAAAGGCAGG
>JAADHF010000110.1 GCA_013151965.1 Spirochaetota bacterium | reverse complement strand
TGTTTTGTCTTTATCCAGCACAAAACCTTCCCCGGAAAGATTAAGACCTCCCTCGCTTATGCTGGCCGGGGTTCCCGAAAGGAGCCTGTAGGTACCATCAGGTGCGAAAACCGGAGCATCTGCCGTGTTCCCGGAACAAGTGATACCCTGGTAGGGAAGTCCCGAAAAAGTATCTTGCATGGTAGATATCGTATTAAAGATCTGCCCTGATGAATCCCTATACATTCCGCCGGACGAACCTCCGCTTACGATGTTTATAAAATCGTTGTTGCTTACCTGCTTAGGTTTTCCGGAGTCTTCCCAGATACCATAGGAAGGATAGCTGTTGCCCTCTGAACCTGATAAAATATTGTTTCGGATATCAGGTGTCGCACCCCCTGTTATGTAGACGGCAACGGCATTGCTTCCGTTTTTGCCGCCGTCTATGAAGTTGTTGTAAATTTCCGGTGTGCCATTATTAACATAGATACCGCATGTATTCCCGCTGCTGCTGTTTAGATTATAAATGGTATTGTTGTAGATCATGGGGGTTCCCCCTTCTGTGTAAATACCGTAGGCAGCATTCCCGCCGACACTATCGCCATCGATAGTATTGCGCCGGATCAACGCACCGGCACCTGTCATTTTTATACCACGGTTGTTGCCTGCATTACCGGAGTGCAGGATACTGTCCTGAATAACAGGGGCTGAGTTGATTATTATCAGAGCCGCTGTCTCTGAAGCCGATCCTGCATAACCGCCGTAAAGAATGCTGTTCTGTATGGTAGGTGAGCCTCCGCTATAGATAAATACAGCACAGATATATCGGCCATCCTGGGCACCTGCATTACTGCCTTTAATGGATACGCCGTCTACTACCGTAGCAGAGGTAATACCGCTTCCGGCTTCCAGTGCCCGGTGAGTGGTTGATGGTGTGTTTATACTGATATCGGTATCCTGAATGGTTGTAACATAGGCTGCAGAATCCCTGATATTCCAATCGCCGCTTTTGTATCCGCCGTAAAGAGAAACACCTTCCGCCAGTGTAACAACAGGACCTGTATCCGAATAATCTCCCTGAGCGATCCGGACAGCGGGGATATTAACATCCTTTGCCGCAGTGATCCCAGCCTGAATACTTGCTTTGGGTGCAGTGGAAATACCGGAGTTATCGTTATTCCCGCTATTGATATTTACATAAATGAAGCCGTCAAAGGACGTGGTTGATCCGGCGTTTCCGCCGGCTGCATAGTTTAAAGCCGCGTCATAGGCAAAGACCTGATAGTTCCATGTCCCTTCGCCGGCACTGCTGTCTTTAAAATTCGAGCCGGTTCCCTTATAGACCACTACTGACGAATCAATAATATCGCCTACACTGTAATCCCGGCCTGCTGCGGGGGCGGAAACAGACCCTGCTGAGCGGAGGAGTAGAATATTCTCTGCCGGGTTGTCCCATTGAAGCAGAACTCCGCCTGCTGAGCCGCTGTAGATGCATGCGGTTATATTAATTAAAGAAGGAGCTGTTGTATCTACCGTCCAGTAGATAGTTTCAGCGTTCTCATCCTGCTGCCATACTCCGGAAGTATGCTTACCCAATATCTTTAACATGTGAGGGCCTTCCGATAATCCCGATGCGGTAATATGCTCTGAAATATCACGCTCAGGACTCCATTCGGCGCTGTCCAGCTTGTATTTATAAGCTGTAAGATCGTTTCCCTCTACAGTTATATCGATAGATGTTATATTGGTAAAACCGGAAGGCGCCCCGGTTAGACTGAAAACGATTGTGTTGGTTCCGCTTACCTTGTAAATTTCTTCCTGTATTCTCTGCATAAGTCCGACAGGACTTCCGCAGGCAAAAATTAAAAGTATTAAAAAAATAATGATTATAAAACGGATGTTAAGTTTTTTTATTCTTCCCATTGTGTTATCTCCTGAACGGCAGCCGAAGCGCTTCGTGTTGTTGCAGAACCTGCCTCTGCAAGATACGAAAATTGCTCTGCTATTCCTGGATTCCTATTTCTAACTGTCCGGAAAGTCGAAAATGCTTTGTCATATACCTCCAATTCATAGTAGGTTCTGGCTAATCCGAGTAATACGGACAGATTACTGCCGTCTTTCTTCTGAGCTAATTTGTAATAGGTAAGGGCTTTATCAAAATCACCTTTCAAAAAAAAGATATTTCCGAGATTAACCACAGCGGGTAAATGTTCTCCATTCTTTGCTATCCTCTCGAATTGCTCACGTGCTTTCCGGTACATTCCGAAACGGGCGTACAGTACACCGAGACGGTTAATATTATTAACCCGATTATTATTAACTCTAATCCGGTTTTTAAGCTCGGAAACCCGTATCCCGATTTCTTTCCGGATAAATTTATCAATTTGTTCGATGTAAGATTGTACCAGTTTATCCGAAGAGGGATGTTTAAGTTCTCCGAATTTTCCGGGATTACCGATTGGGGGATAATTCTTCCATGCATCATGTACAGGATAGAAAGCGGCTTTGCCCGGTGTATTGGCTCTCCATTGCTTTGCTCCCTCTTCCCACGCCTTTATAAAGTCCATACCGACCATTGTAGTTTCGACCGGTACCCAGGTTTTGCCGTTTCTAAATATAAGGTTTTTATTAGAACTGAATATTCTTCCGGCTTTCTCCGGTTCTATATTCAGATCTACAGCAGTAAAGATATGGCCGGGCGCAGTAATAAGAGCAGTGGATACGCCTACAGCTTCGAGCAGAGCAGTATATAGAACAGCAAGATCATCACAATCTCCTGCTTTGTACGACAGGCTTTCAGCAGGGAACTGCAAATAATCCAGAGAGTATTTATTGCCCGAAAGCTCTGCATAAGATGAATTAGGATCGATTATATAACTCATTCCGTACAAACCAAGAGCGGTAAACAAACTTACTGCTTTCCTGAAATTTTCATTAATCGGTTTCGGCTCCTGGTGCCGGATTTCACCTACTGCATTCTTGGCCAGCCGCAGAACAACCGGATCTTTGGCTGTAATAAATGCAGCGGCTTTTCTGTCGTCATCCCAGGTAATAGCATTCCGGTAGAGCACTTTTACACTCCGGTTACGTTCTGTATGTTGATTGTCTCCCAAATACTGATATTCTGCCTTCAGTTCTGCATTTACAGTATTTCCTTCCGTTACATTCAAAATATCATCGGTGAAAAGGGCAAATAATTGGACCTGTTTCTCCTCTCCCCTTCTCAGCTCTGCTATTTGAGCACAAAGTTTTGGTTTATCCATATATTGTTTTACAAAGAAAGTAACTTTTATATTCTTAATTGTTCCGGATTCATTATTCTTCAAGGTGATTAAACCCAGCGGATTGGTATCATAATATTTATAAAGTACAGGAAACAACTGATTAATCCGGATATCCTTGATATCAATTTTAGCTCTTCCGGACCCGGCTCCGGTATTGTAGGTTACTCCCAAATAAAGCTGTATACCATCGTAGAATCTGTCAGGGATAGTCCGGTCCTGAACTGCAGGTAATGCAAAGTATCGGTAGGATGTGCCAAGTCCTATATTTAACGCGGATGATAGATTATATGCACCTTCCATATCGATTTTCCAGAATATATTTCCACCTGATTCATTTTCAATAATACCGATATAGTATCCTCCCTGTATTCCCGTTTTTATTTGTAACTTATCAAAGAAGGAGAACTTAAGCCCTGCTCCCGCACCAATTGTAACCAGAGAGATATCAGGCGTATTTATAACCTCGCCATTCGGGACAGGCAGCATTGTATAATTTAAGGAAGCTCTGGAAAATATAAAGTTCGAAAACGGGAGTATGTAATCACCTCGAATTCCGGCACCATAACCAATTGAATAGGGCGGCTTGCCACCGTATATATCAAGCCCCGGTCCGATTGGAATATCTATGGTGGGGGTAACCGTAATCTCCAGAGGCATAGACTGTTCTGCATTAAGAAATCCGGAGAAAACTCCAGAGAAAAGAAAAATACCTGATAAAATACAGAATAATTTCATAGTTACTTTTTCCTTATATCGAAAATTACTTTATCAAAACACTATTATTCTTGTTAATAATTATAACACCTCCAAATTTAATTTCCATAATATTAAGTATAAAATTTATAAAGAAAACTTTTATTACCCTTGATTAAACAGATTAATTTCTGAATTGTTTTCTTTCTCTTAATCATCCGGTTACGCGGAAGTCACTATTTTCCTGCCGTGGATTCTGTTACTAAGGTGTGATATACTTCCGGTAAGCCCGGACGGAACCGGTGATGCGTTTGCTGCGGGATTTATATATTCACTTTTAGAGAAGGCAGTACCGGAACCACTGTAAATCATACATATAAAGAGAGGAAGCAGTCTGGTATGGAACAGACAAAAAATACATCAAAACTCAATATACCCGGTATCCCGGAAGAGGATCTTAAGTTCGTTTACAATAATGCGGAATTGGCTGCAAAGACAGCATATAGTTTAAACAGAAAGCTTCGGGATGCAGCATAAACAATACAATAAAAGCCTTTTGCCTGTCCTCCTGCCATTTTTAAAAGGTGACGGATTACTGCTTCTCACCGCTTCCATCTGGGGCTTTGCTTTTGTAGCTCAGCGTATCGGCATGAAGTATATTCAGCCATTCACGTTTAACGGAGTAAGATTCGCATTGGGCTCACTGTCGCTTCTGCCCCTGTGGTTCATTAAGACAGATTCCGCTTCCGGGAAACCGGAATCCGGATTTTCCATTCTTGCCCTTTACGGCCTCCTTGCAGGTTCGGTTTTATTCCTCGGAGTTTCTCTGCAGCAGGTCGGTATCGTCTATACTACTGCGGGAAAGGCCGGCTTTATAACAGGACTCTATGTTGTACTGGTACCTTTAAGCGGTCTTTTCTGGGGGCAGAAACCGGGATTGAGCAGGTGGCTCGGTGCTCTTTTAGCCGTTACAGGACTTTACTTTTTAAGTATTACCGGTAATTTTACAATATCACGCGGCGATTTTCTTGTTCTGGTCAGCGCCTTCTTCTGGGCCGCACATGTACAGATTATAGGCTGGCTTTCGCCTAAGGTTAATTCCGTCAAACTTGCAAGTATACAATTTGCAGTCTGTTCTATCTTGAGCTTAACCGCCGCCTTTATATTCGAAACAGTTAACCCTGCCGGTATCGTTAAAGCAGCGGTTCCCATAATTTACGGGGGACTTTTTTCTGTAGGTATTGCATATACATTACAGATTATAGCTCAGAAAACGGCACAGCCCACCCATGCCGCTATAATTATGAGCCTGGAAGGAGTCTTTGCAGTTCTCGGAGGATGGGTAATATTAGGGGAGACCCTTTCTCCGCGAAATATCCTGGGCTGCATTCTTATGCTTGCAGGTATGATTTTAGCCCAGGCAGCACTTATCTATAAAAACAGGAAATCAAAAGCATACGATTAACAGAATTATCAATATGCTAAGCTTTGTAAAAAACTATATTAAGGCCGGTGAGCTTTTCCATTTTCTCCCTGATTCTGTTTTCTTCTTTCTCCGCTTCGATTCGAAGGTTTTTAATCCTGTCAGCGGACAAATCGAGCCTCAAATTCCCCGTAGTACCGGAATAATCCTTCTCCTTTAAAGCCCTGTATGGATCCATACCTTTAAGGTTTTCAAGATGCAGACCGACCTCTCTGTATGCTTCGCGAAAGGGCATCCCCTGTTTTACCAGTTCCAGTGCCCGGTCCGTGGCAAAAATCTCCGGTCTAAAACCCTCAATAAGGGCCTTTTCGTTTACCTTTACCTTTCGTATGGTAAGTTCCATGATGTTTACAGACATAATGGCGGTTCTAATCCCCTGCATAAAGGCTCTTTTTGTTTCCTGAAAATCACGGTTATAGCCCGAGGGCAGACCGCGGATAATGGATTTAACCTGCATGGTCAGTGCGGAGACAGCGGCGGTTTTTGCACGAATCAATTCCAGCACACCGGGATTTCGTTTCTGAGGCATAATACTGCTTCCGGTGCAGATTTCCTCCGGCAGGGTAAAGTATCCGAATTCGGGCATGGAAAAGAGTATCATATCCTGTGCCATCTTGCTTAAGGTAAGCATTACCTGCTCCGCAGAGTTAAGAATTATCGACTCTATCTTTCCCCTTGAATTATTTACATAGAGAACATTGTTCTGTACACGGTCGAATCCGAGCAGACCGGAAACCATTTCCCTGTCGAGATTTAAGGGCACTCCATAGCTCGCAGCAGAACCCAGAGGTGAAATATTGCTGCTTTTATACGCCTGTGATACAAGTGTAATATCATCTATCATTTCCTCTGCGAAAGCTCCGCCCCATAATCCCACGGATGAAGGCATTGCAAGCTGCATGTGCGTTCTGCCGGGCATCGGAACATTTTTATGCTTTTCGGCAAAATCAACAAGGGTCTCCGAAAGATTAAGACAGCTCTCCCTGAATGCGAAGAGGAAATCCCGTGAAAACAGGCGCAGAGCTGCAATAACCTGGTCATTGCGCGACCTTCCCGCATGAATCTTTTTCCCCTCTTCCCCCAGAACTTCAGTAAGCCTGTTTTCTATTGCAGTATGGCTGTCTTCGTCCTGAATGGTTATTGAGAATTTACCCGTTTCATTATCCTTTATGATATTGATAAGTTCATCCTTTAAATCCTCGTATTCCTTCTGCTTCAGGATTCCTATTTCGCAAAGCATCTTTGCATGTGCAATACTTGCAGTACAGTCGGCAGAAACAATCTCCCTGTCCAGAATATAATCATCGCCAACGGTAAATTTCTCTATTTCCCTGTTGAGCTCTGTTTTTTTATGCCACAACTTTCCCATGCCTGTTTTTTACCCTCTGCTCTTTATAATTTTTTCCCGCCTCTTTGCTAAAATCTCAAACTGCAGACCGCGTATCTTTGCGGCATCAGCAGCCCACTGCTGATTAAAACTGCGCGAATGGATAGACCGTATCTCAGGGAAAAACAGCGAAAACGGCGTCTTTTCCCTCTCCGTTACGGTAATATTCCCTTTGTAAAGTTTCAGTGTAACGGTTCCGTTTACAACCTCTTCGCTTTTCTCTATAAATGCATCCAGATCGGCCTTAAGCGGATGAAACCACTCCCCATGGTATACCATGAATGCCCATTTTGCATCAACAATCTTCCTGAATTCCCTCTCCTGTTTGGTCAGAGTCTGGGCCTCCAGGTCCGATTTTGCCTTAAGGATAACCTTGGCAGCAGGGGCCTCGTATATCTCTCTGCTTTTGAGATCCATTATTCCGTCTTCGAATATATCAATTATACCTATCCCGTTCTTCCCTGCGATTATATTCAGTTTGTCGATTATTTGATGCAGCGGTGCTTTTTCGTTATTAAGTGAAACAGGGAGACCATTTGCAAATTCAATTGTTACCTTCTCCGCTTCATTTTTTGCTTTCTCCGGCGGAGTTACCCACATCCAGATATCATCGGGTAATTCCTGATCCAGAGAAATCGCACCGGAAGCTATGGACCTGCACCACATTGTTTTATCATCACCCCCGCTTATTACCTCTTCCACGGGAACATTCCAGTGCCGGCATAAATCAAGTTCTTCCGTGCGGGTTAGATCAAAATCTCTCACAGGCACAAGAACCTTAAGCTTAGGAGCGAACATTTTAAAAACATTGTGCATCCTGTACTGATCGTTTCCCCTGCCGGTCGATCCTTCCAGAACGGCGTCGCATCCGAGTGCCTCTGCCTTTTCCGCAACTAACGCCGCAATAAGCTGCCTTGTCATCGAAGTCGAGACCGGATAACCGAAATAATCGGAATTCGCCTTTATTGCCTTTGCAAGCCATTGCCCGGAAAATTCTTCTTTTTTATCTATAATAACCGGCTTTATGCCCAGCTTTTCCGCCCTTCTTTTGCCTAATTCTATCTCTTCCTCGCTCTGGCCGATATCGATGGTAACAGGAATAATCTCCTTCGCCTTATACACCCTTTTCAGCATTTCTATGCCGAGTGTGCTGTCCAGTCCTCCGGAATAGGCTATTGCACATTTTTTTACCTCCGGAGTTTTGATACCTTTTATTTTTCTTTCAAGTTCACTGATGCTCTCCATATTTCCATACCTCCCGTTTTTAAGACGGAAGTATAGCAGGATAATAATATTTGTCAATATATTTATACAAAATAAAGTATTTTTATGTATTTTTCTTTTAACCTCCGCTCTGCCCGCCGCAATGTCCTTCGACAACCCGGTTTACAAACAGTTTAATAATGACTTAATATACAAATCATGAAGCAGAACAACAATTCTCCCGGCAATACTATCGAAAAAGTAACGGACCTTATTACGGATATTTTTTTTAACGGCGGCAAACTCTTCACTGCCGGCAATGGCGGGAGTATGGCAGATGCACTCCATATTTCCGGAGAACTGTTAAAATCCTTTCGAATAAAGCGGAAAGGCGGCACTATTCCGCAGTTCGACTTGCAGCCCGGAGTTCCCGTCTGGGTTTTAGGGATAAATCCTTCACTTTCTTCCGCCGTACGAAACGACTTTAAAACGCCGGATATGGAACTTGCACAGGAACTCTTTGCAGCGGGAACCGAAGGAGATGCACTTTTAGGAATTTCCACAAGCGGGAAAGCTGCTAACCTGCTAAATGCATTTAAAACCGCCAAAGAAATGGGTATTAAAACCATAGCGCTAACCGGTAATCCGGGAGAACCGCTGTCCTCTCTGGCAGATATTACGATCCGTGCGGAAGGCAGCGATACCGCATCAATCCAGGAAAATCATATTATTATCTATCACAGGATATGCTCGGCAGTCGAAGAAAAATTATTCGGTGATAAAGGCCTGTTTGCACAACAGTATCCAAAGGGATATCAGAAGTATCCCCGCTTTGATTTTTCACAAATTAAAACCTGCCCGATACTCAAAAGAAGCAGCAGGTTGAGTCCGGACAGCATGATAAAACCTGAACTGGTAAAACTCAAGCCCAGCGAAAATAAAAATATACAACAGCTGGCAGAAGAAACTGCAGAAGCATACACCCGGAACAAACCGGTAATTATAATGATGGGAGCTCACCTTATAAAGAACGGGTTAAGTCCTCTTTTGATCGACTTAATTAAACGAAAAATTATCAGTATTGTCGCGGTAAACGGCGCATGTCCCATACACGACACCGAGATTGCACTCTGCGGAGGAACAAGCGAAGATGTACATGAAGCGCTTCCGAAAGGTGAGTCCGGCTTTGCAGAGGAAACCGGGGAAATCATTAATACTGCATACAGGCAGGCTTACAGACTGCATATGGGTGCGGGCGAAACTCTCGGGGCAATTATTGCAGGAGATATAAAAATAGATCCGCAAATTGATTTTCCCCATAAAGATTTCAGTTTATTCTATAATGCATATAAAAATCACGTTCCGGTAACAATTCATACTGCCATGGGTACCGATATTACGGATCAGCATCCGAATGTTTCTTTCGAAGCCAGGGGATACGCAAGCGGAGTGGATTTCTCCGTATTTGCCCGGACCATTACGACTCTTACAAAGGGCGGAATCATAATCGACATAGGCGGAGCGGTAACACAGCCGGAAGTCCTCTTAAAATCAGTCTCCATGGCCTCCAATATCGGTAAAGCGCCTGCGTCCGTTATAACAGCGGTTTTTGATCTGTTTAATTTTAACCTCAAGGATATGGATGACGAAGAAAAGCCTGATTACTACAGACGGAATATCAAGAGCATCACAGTCCGCATACCCGATGCTTTTAACGGAAGAGGTATATATATACAGGGAAATCAGAAAGAAACATTTTCCGGGTATTATTCCGCACTTATCCATATACTCAAATAATATCCTGCGGGCTTCCCGCACGGATAATCTCCTGATAAATTAATTTAAATAAGAATTATTATTATTATTAATTGAAAACCCTTGATAACTATGTAAAATCAGATTAAATTATATTACGAATCATGCTTGATAAATTATTTCTTGAAAAATTATACAGTACATATAATAGCAGAAGTTTTATTTATTCCGACCCGATTATGTTTCTTTACAGCTACAGCGACCCTGAGGATGTGGAAATAGCTGGTTTAATAGCCTCGTCTCTTGCCTACGGCAGAGTCGCAGGCATTCTTGCCAGTGTTAATAAGGTACTTGTAAAAATGAAACCGGCGCCTTCTGAATTCTTAAAAGAAACACCGGAACAGGAATTACTAAAACTCTTCAGCGGGTTTAAGCATAGATTTACGACGGATACCGAACTCGCCGATTTTCTCATAAGCATCAAAAGGGCTGTTCGTACTTTCGGGTCACTTGAAAACTGTTTCGTACAGGGCCTTAATGAAACCGACATTACGATTATGCCCGCAATGAATCTATTCGTTCAGAAACTTCTCTCTCTTCGTTCTTCACCGCATTACAAGTCGAGCCTGCTTCCCGATCCGTCCAGAGGAAGTGCATGCAAACGCCTGAATATGTTTCTAAGATGGATGGTTCGTAAGGATCAGGTTGATCCGGGAATATGGAGTACGATACCTGCTTCCGGATTGATAATACCCCTCGATGTACACATTTATAATATTTCACAAAAGCACGGTTTAACTAAAAGAAAATCACCCGATATCAAAACCGCCATGGAAATTACCGGCTCATTTCGCAGTTTAAACCCGGAAGATCCGGTAAAGTACGATTTTGCCATGACCAGACCCGGGATTCTCGAAGAAAAGGAATTAAAGCAGCTCTTAGAACTGTCAGTTTAACGGGCTGTATAATAAAAATATATTTTACAGTAAGGAGTTATGAATTATGGAACTTAAAGGATCAAAAACAGAGAAAAACATTCTTGCAGCTTTTGCCGGGGAATCGCAGGCCCGTAACCGCTACACCTACTTTGCAAGTAAAGCAAAAAAAGACGGGTTTATACAGATTTCAGATATTTTTACCGAAACGGCTGAACAGGAAAAGGAACATGCGAAACGTTTGTTTAAATTGCTCGAAGGCGGCGAAGTAGAAGTCCGGGCAGCTTTTCCCGCCGGTGTTATAGGCTCTACGGCAGATAACCTTAAAGCCAGTGCAGGAGGAGAACATTACGAATGGACGGAAATGTATCCCGGTTTTGCAGAAACCGCCGGAAATGAGGGTTTTTCCGCTATTGCAACAATCTTTAAATCGATTGCAGTTGCCGAAAAACAGCATGAAACGAGGTACCTGGGCCTGTTAAAAAACATCGAAGCGGGGACAGTATTTAAGAAGGATAAAGAAGTTGTCTGGAGATGCAGAAACTGCGGCTATCTGCACGAAGGTGCGGAAGCTCCCGATACATGTCCCGCATGCGGCCACCCTCAGGCTTACTTTGAACTCCTTGCCGTAAACTGGTAATACGGGAAGATAGTTTTTCGGTTGAATTCGAAAAAATTATTTTCACAGACAGAATGTGCAAAAACATATACGGAGCCGGGTAAAAATCATGTTAGCCCGGTTCCGGAAATCACCGGTACAGCATCGGCGTCATCGGTGAGTACAATACCGGTGCTGCGCCGATGACGGTTTAACCTCCATTTTATAAAAATATTTCTTGACAAATATATAAGAACCCTCTAAAATACTATTTAGTTCGTACTAAGAACGAACTAAATAAGTAATGAAGAGTTGACAGAAAATAGAAACAGCAGAGTACTAATGAACTAACAGGAGTACAAAGACCGATGAAATTCCGCCGGAGTCACAGGATTAATAGGAATAATAGGATCTTATGGTTAAAAAAATAAAAGAAACAGCGGCTGCACCATCCCTCATGAGTCCTTCAAAAATGTTTGTATATAATCTTTCTATAGTACTTCGCACGATAAAGGAAAAGGGGCCACTGTCACAGGCGGATATAGCAAGAGAATTAGTGTGCAGTAAATCGGCCATAAGCAGCAGCATCAATCTTCTTAAAAGACTGAATTTGGTTAAATCCGCAGGCAGCGGGAATCTTAAAAGAGGCAGAAAATCAATTCTGCTGCAGTTTAACCCCGAAGCTTATTTTTTTATTGCAGTCGATCTTAGGTGGAAGAAGGTAAATCTGGCAATTATAGATATGGCCGGAAAGATCCACCATGAATTAACCTATCGGCGCACCGATACCGATCCGGTTTTGCTTATAAAAAAAATGAGCCGTAATATTTTAAAACTCATAACGGATTCCAGTATAAATGATAATAATATAGAAGGAATCGGAATTATGGTGCCTGGTATCGTCGATACGAATTCAGGAATTGTAAGATATTCCTCTACATTAGGATGGGAAGAGGAAGTACCTCTTGTAAAATTAGTCAGAGAATCAATAAATAAACAGATTATTATCTATAACGACGCAAATGCGCTCGCCCTGGGAGAAATGTGGATCGGTAACGGCAGAGGCTATTCCGATATGGCATTTATCTACACAGAGGGCGGTCTTGGAGGGGCTTGCCTGCATAACGGAGAAATTATTCTCGGAGATAATGCAGCTGCCGGCGAGTTCGGAAAAGTACTTATAACTTCGGATAATAAACCGCAGAGGTCAGAGTATTCTCTGTCTCTCCCCTATTTGCTGTCCAGGTACCGGGGTAAAGATACAACCGATATGGACTACGAAGATATAGTCAGAGAAGCCATAGGTCTGCTGCAGGACGGTAACAGCTCAGGACAATCATCGAATATGATGGATGAAATAGTTGATAAAACAGCACAGGTCATTGTTAATATTATCGCTGTTTTTAATCCCCAGGTCGTTATAGTGAATTGTTCTTATCTCCCGAACCCAGATGCCTTTTTAGCCCTGGTTAGAAACAGGGTTACCGGGTATTTACCTGCAAAACCGCATAGGACAATAAATATAGTAAATTCAAAACTGGATGATAAAACGGAAGTTGTGGGAGCTGCAGCAGCAGTCATTAATCACAGCAGATTTCATTTTGTCATTCATGAAGAGGTTCCCGCATTTTTCAATCAACAGAGTTTGTTAAAAATCAATTCTAACCTATATGGTTAAAATCGGCGTGTACCGATTAAAATATTTTTATCAAGGAGGGACTACTATGAAAAAAATTACTGCAGTTTTACTTCTATTAGCAATTACTGCTATGGTTTTTGCCGCAGGAAGTAAAGAGACAAAGCAAGGACAGGAGGGCGGAAAAACAATCACAATTCTCGCTGTTACCAGTCCGGAAACTACGGCACTTAAGTTTTTAGCAAAAAAGTTTACAGAGCTAAACCCCGGATACAAAGTGGTGTTTAATGAACAGGGACGTCTTGGATATTTCACCAATGTAACTACCCAGCTTGTGGGAGGAACGGATGCTTTTGATTTGATTCAGGATAATACTACATACATGACGGAATTGGCAGCAGCCGGCACTCTGGAACCCTGGGATAAGTACCTTAATAATCCGAAGTTAACCGACTTAAAGGCTTATGATCTCGATGATCTGCCGATTAAACTGACTTATAAGGGCAAGATCTATTGTATCCCGACGGATCTTTCCAGCCAGGTATACTATTACAGGAAAGACTTAATAAAAAAACCGGCGGATACGTGGGATGAACTTATTGCATTGGCTAAAAAGAATACCGGAACTGCAGCTACAAAGTATGGTACTATTCTAACTGCGATGACAGGCGGCCCGGAAGCGCCTAAGATATTTTATACTGTTCTCTGGTCATTTGGCGGCGATGTAATTGATAAAACCGGAAAAGTTGCTGTTAACAGCGATGCTGTAAAAAAAGCTGCACTGGTATATAGAGCGCTAAAACCTTATATGCCGGAAGATGTTACTACATATAACTATCCAAAAGTCTTTGATGCCATGAAATCCGGTCTTGTGGCACAGGCAGTTCCCTTCTGGAATGCTGCATGGAATAATATAAAGCTTTCTGATAGTAAATTTAAAGATAAGTACGGCATAACGCTCATTCCCGGTGTCAAACAGAAAGACGGATCGATAAAACGAACACCGCAGACCCATGGCTGGGGTCTTGTAATGAATGTTAAAAGCCGCAATAAACTGGCAGCATGGAAATTTCTTGTCTATGCAACAAGTAAGGAAGGTTTTAAAATCAGGGGCAAACACGGAGGAAGTATTTATCGTCCTTCTCTCTTAAATGCTCCCGAAAATGCAGGTGATCCGTACTTCCCCGTAATGGCCAGGACCTATTCTATTGCAAAGATGGAGCCGCTTGTTCCTTACTACAGCAAGATGCATGAGATTCTCAACCAGATGGTTGCTGATATTTTAACGACAAATAAACCAATCGAAGGTATTCTAGTCAGAACAGAGAAGAATCTCATTAACTTAAAAGCTAAATACGAATAGTTAGCTGTGATTTTGAGGACTACCCGTATAGGTAGTCCTCACATTTTAATATGGGGAAAGTACAAGCGAGATGAAAAAGAATAATACCAAATATTATTTAACTCTTCCGGCAGCCGTTTTGCTTATTGGCACAACTATTGTGCCAATACTTTATATGCTCTATACCTCATTATTCCGCCTTGATCCTGTCGTTTTTAATAAAACATGGCCTTTTATTGGATTACAGAATTTCATCGATCTGTTTACAAAGGATCCCATGTTCTGGTCGAGTTTATGGCGGACACTGACTTACTTAATTTATACCGTTACACCGCAGATTCTTGTTGGATTATTTTTAGCTGCACTTCTCTACAGAGAATTTAAGGGCAAGAGATTTGTGCAGACAATTCTCCTCTTCCCTATTCTGGCGACTCCGATTGTTGTAGCTATGGTTTGGAAATATTTTTTCGATTTTGATACGGGGTTTTTAAATGTCTTTTTACAAAAGATTGGTTTACAGCCGCAGCCGTGGCTTTCCACCAGAGGGCTTCCCCTATTTGCCAATATTCCCTTTATTGGCCCATGGCTTGTAAATAAATTTAACCTTACCTATGCCTTCCGTACTATCGTATTTATCAATTTCTGGCAGTGGACGCCCTTCTGTTTTCTTGTTCTATATTCAGGAATGACTTCTTTGCCTGCAGAGATATACGAAGCGGCAGGTATAGATAGTGCATCCGGCTGGCAGACATTCCGGTATATAACTCTTCCTTTGCTTAAAAGGATTATCTGGGCTGTTGTTTTTATTCGAGTTATTGATTCCCTGAAAGTTTATGCACAGATTTGGGTACTATTCGGAAATGCAAAACCGACGAGAGTTATCAACATTCATCTCTATACACTCGGTTTTACAACCAGTGAATACGGAATGACCAGCGCATTGGGTGTAGTTATTATTATGCTCATATCTTTGTTTGTGGGCATAACTATAAAGCTTGGGGGCAAAAAAAATGTACAATAGCGCCAGACAGAAGAAAATAATTCTTAGATTTTTCTTCTATATAGTTATTGTTGCCGTAGTAGTGCTCTGGGCTTTTCCCATTTTATGGGTTATTTTAAGTTCGTTAAAGACCGACCGTCAAATAATCAGCCGGAATCTAATCTTTATTTTTAAACCGACAATAAAAAACTACTACCAAATTTTTACTTCTCATAATTTCAATAGATTTTTAGTTAACAGTACGTTTGTAGCCGCCGGGACTACTATTATTGTTTTTTTAAGTGCATTCCCTGCTTCGTACAGCATGTCGCGCTATAATACGGGTGGCAACTCTATGAATCTTGGAATTTTAGTTACAAGGATTGCACCTCCTGCAGCTGTCTTAATGCCCTTCTTTATTATTTTCAGATATCTTGGTTTATTAAATACATTATGGGCACTTATACTTGTAAACATTTCATTAAATCTTTCTTTCGCATTACTGCTGCTGAAATCTTTTATCGATGAAATCCCTGTTTCGATAGAAGAGGCAGCAAAAATGGAAGGAGCCAGTTTATTCCAGAGGTTAGTGCTTCTTATTTTTCCATTAGCACGAAGCGGAATTATTACAACAAGTATATTTACCTTTATTTTTACCTGGAATGAGTATCTGTTTGCCATGGTACTCTGCTCTTCACAAAAAGTAAAAACCCTGCCTGTAGCAGCCGGCGACTTTGTAACTGCATATGCAATTGAATGGGGACCTGTATTTGCTTCCGGAACTTTAATTCTTTTGCCCATTCTTGTATTAACGTTCTTTGTCCAAAAATACATAGTTAAAGGATTAACCATAGGAGCTGTAAAATGAAAAAAGCCGGAATTGGTCTTATAGGAACCGGGTTCATGGGAAGGGCTCATTCAATATGTTATTCAATGGATGACAGGGTAGAGCTCACCGCTGTTTCTTCTCTGGAAGAAGACAGCGGCCGGAAATTTATTGATGAATTTGGTTATAAGCGTTTTTCGAAAGATTGGGAAAGCTTAATAAAGGATGAGGCTATAGATATCATCGATATTACAGCACCCAATTTTATGCATGCGGAGGTAGCAATTGCCGCTTCTAAAGCCGGGAAAGCTGTTATAATGGAAAAGCCTCTGGCTGTAAGTATTAAAGAAGCCGGAAAGGTAATGGAAACGGTTCGAAAAAACAATACTCTCGCCATGTATGCGGAAAACCGCAGATTTGCACCGGTTTTTGACAGATGCAGAAAAATTATAGATGAAGGCGAAATAGGCGCCGTAAAACTTTTTAGAATAAATGAACTGGGAAGCGGCCCCGGGCATTCCGGATGGTATTGGGATATAAAAAAGGCAGGAGGCGGAGCTTTAATCGATATGGGGATACATGGGCTGGGTCTTGTTGAGTGGCTGCTTGGCAGTTTAATTGTAAAAGTCTCCGCTATGCGTACCCCCCTTAAGGGCACAGAAGAAACCGTAATTACTTCGGCGGCTTTCGAATCCGGTACTTTAGGACAATTTGTCTGTTCCTGGGGAATTCAGGGAGGGCTCGATATACGGGCGGAGATATATGGAAGCAAAGGGACCCTCCTGGTGGATCACTCCAGGAATGTTAACGGCCTTCATTTATACCGTAACGAAAGTGTAATGGATAATGGAAACAGGCCCCACCAATCTTCCGCTTCAGGATGGTCGTACCCTCCGGTAGATGAATGGAATGTAAAAGGGCACCGCAATGAAATCCGTCATTTTATAGACTGTTTTTTGGAAGGCATTACCTGCAGATCGACATTCGAGGCTGGATATCGTGCTTTGCAGCTTGCTGAAGCAATTTATAAATCTGCTGCAGAAGGAAGGGAAATCGAGGTATAATTTTGAAACATGGTAAAAGAGCTGTTAATAAGAACGGTAAAGTAGGAATCGCACTTTTAAGTTTTGCACATTTTCACCAGTATAAGTGGCTCGAAACATTTTTAAACGATCCGGGAGTTGAAATAATCGGTTTTTGGGATGATAATACCCTTCGGGCAGACGCTGTAAAGAATAAATACAATATAAAATATTTTAATAATATTGATGAATTATTAAAAGACAATATGGTCACCGCGGCAGCTGTCTGTTCCGAGACTTCAAAGCATAAAGAGCTGGTTTTAAAAAGCTGCCGGTACAAAAGACATATTCTTTGCGAAAAACCAACGGCCCTGACTCTGAATGATGCTGTAGAAATGAAACATGCTGTAAAGAACACCTGCATAATGTTTCTTCAATCATCCCCTCAGAGGCTTATTACCGGCAACAGGATAATTAAAAAAATCCTGGACAGCGGAGAATTAGGCAGAGTAACTCATGTCAGAAAGAGACATGGGCACGGATTTGGTTTAAAGGGATTGGATAATGATATGCCGTGGATTGTTTCTAAAAAAGAAGCAGGGGGAGGAGCTTATATAGACGAAGGCATACACGAAACAGATCTGCTGCACTACTACTTTGGAATGCCGGAATCGGTTTATGCCGAATTCTCAAAGAAGCTTTACGGAGAAGTAGAGTCTGCTGCAGTTGCAATATATAGATATACCGATGATCTCCTTGTGATTCATGAGGCTGCATGGAACTGGATAGCCGGAGGCCCGACTACGGAAATATACGGCGAACATGGGGTTCTAATTGAGAATTTCACCGATTGCGCTTCGGCAACGGGAAAATCATACTGGCCGCATTTAAGTTTATTTAAAAAAGAGACAGGGAAGTGGGAAGTTCTTGAAGAAACATTTGATTTTTCTAAAATACATTCGCTTTTTCCCCGGGAATTCATCGATATGCTGACAGAGAGTAAAAAACCTGTAACTACAATCGATGACGGTATTAATGCTTTAACTATGATTATTGGTGCATATAAATCAGCTGAAGAGGGGAAAACCATATATTTCCCTCCGGATCAGGAGTTAATTTGAATTACAAATGCTATTTCGGGGATATTCATAGCCACTGCAATGCCAGCTACGGCCATGGAAGCGTGGAAGATGCTCTCAACAATGCCGCGTTACAGCTTGATTTTGTCAGTATTACCGGACATTCTTCCTGGCCGGATATGCCGGACAGTACGCCGGAATTAGAATCCGTGCTTGGCTACCATAAAGCAGGTTTCGATAAACTGGAAAAAGGCTGGAGAAATTTTGTTCAATTAATAGATTCCCATAATAAACCGGGCAGGTTTGTTGCTTTCCCAAGTTATGAAGTGCATTCATTAACAGACGGGGATTACACAGTCTATTTTAAAGACAATCATAAAAAGATGTTCAAGCCAAAAAACATACAGGAGCTGCAAAGGATCGTTTTGGAAGAGAGAAAAAGGGGGGGAGATGCTTTTATTGTGCCTCATCATATAGGTTACAAAAGAGGTTTTCGCGGCATCAATTGGGATACGTATAATGAAGAAACCAGTCCTGTAGTTGAGATAGTCTCGATGCACGGCTGCAGCGAGAGTGATAGTGCGGCTTTTCCCTATCTGCATACCATGGGACCTCGAAACGGCACTAACACAATGCAGTCCGGCTTATCTATGGGTCATCATTTTGGTGTTATCGGCTCGACCGATCATCACAGTGCACATCCGGGAAGTAATGGTTACGGACGTGCTGCAGTATGGGCGGAAGATTTATCGGAAGAATCTATCTGGTCGGCATTAAAAAACCGGCGTTGTTATGCCGTTACAGGAGACAGGATAGTTCTTAATTATACTATGAATGATTCTCCTATGGGGGAGATTTTGCCGTTTGTAAAGGACAGGGAGCATAAAATTTCATTAACGGCAGGAGATTCTGTTGATTACGTCGAATTATTAAAAAACAACATTGTTGTAAAGCGTTATGATTTCCCCCTTAATCGCAACAACACATCGGTAAAAAAGACAGGAGAAAAACTAAGAGGCAAGCTGTTTATAGAAGCCGGCTGGGGAGCACATGAAGTAAGGCAGGAATGGAGCATTAAAATAGGGGTAGAGAAAGGCAGGATACTGGATGTAGAACCAAGGCTTCACGGCAGGGATACAATCGACCCCAAAAAAGATTTTAAAGGATCTTATCATTTCAGCCTATGGAAAAAAGCCGGCGAGGAAGTTCAATTAGTCACAGAGACATGGGGAAATCCGACTACTTTAACAAATGCTAATCAGGGGATTTGCCTGGAAATTAACGGCTCTCCGAAGACAAAGATTATTATAAATGCAAACGGCAGAGAATTTGCAGCAGATATCTCAAGCTTATCAGATAGATCGGACTCATTCTATCTTGATAAGTTTCTTTCCGGAGCAGTACATATTAAACGGTTTATTCCGGAAAACGAATACAGAAAGGAATTAACGTACAATGATTACGCGGACGGCGAACGTGAAGACTTTTATTATATTCGTATCAGACAGTTAAACGGACAATGGGCGTATTCCAGCCCCATATGGGTGAGGGCTAAATAAATAAAAATGAATATTGTATATATCCATTCACATGACAGCGGCCGTTACTTTGAACCGTATGGGTATCATGTAAAAACCCCTGAAATAATGAAATTAGCAGAGGATGGTGTTCTTTTCAGGCAGGCTTTTTCTACTGCTCCGACTTGTTCGCCCAGCCGGGCCGGACTTTTAACCGGTGTCAGTCCTCATACATGCGGAATGCTGGGCCTGGCGCACAGAGGATTTTCCCTTTTCGATTATAATCTTCATATTGTTAATCAATTAAATAACAATGGATATGAAACGGCACTTAGCGGAATACAGCATGTTGCTTCCCGCAAAGAAAGGATAGGATATACGCGGATACTGGGAAACAGTTCCTTTGCAATGTCTAAAGATTTTAATTTTGATACTGTAGGGTATGATAAATCTAATGCCGCAGCGGCTGCCCGGTATATTAAACATGAGAAACCTGCGGATAAACCGTTTTTCCTCTCTTTCGGGATGTTTAATACACATAGAATATTTCCGCCTGTCGGTAAAAATATTAATCCGGATTATATCCGTCCTCCTTTTCCGGCACAGGATACAAAGGAGAACAGGGAAGATTTTGCAGGATTCCTTACTTCGGTAAGTGCAGTGGATTTTTGTGCCGGTCTGGTTCTTAATGCAGTTAAAGACGCCGGCATAGAAAATGAAACGATTATCATATTTACAACCGATCACGGCATTGCATTTCCGGAAATGAAGTGCACACTGTACGATACCGGCATAGGAGTGGCGCTTATACTTAAATACCCGGGGAATCCCAGGCCGGGCCGGGTAATCGACGAACTGGTTTCGCATCTCGATTTGTACCCAACTCTATGTGATCTTGCAGGCCTTAAAAAACCTGACAGGCTTCAGGGTATGTCTTTACTCCCGCTATTAGAGGGTAAAAAAGCCTCTTTAAGAAATGAGATTTTCGGCGAAGTTACTTATCATGCTGCATATGAACCGATGAGGTGCATCAGGACAAAGCGGTATAAGCTTATTAAAAGGTTTGATGAAAACTTAAACATTGTGGCGTCTAATATAGACGACTGCAGTGCAAAGACTTTGCTGATTAATTCGGGCTATCTGGAGAAACCGAATCGGAGGGAAATGCTCTTCGACCTTTGCCTCGATCCCCTGGAAAGAATAAACAGGATAGATGATCCGGACTACCTAAAGATCTATAATGATTTAAACAAACGGCTTATAGACTGGATGGACAATACGGATGATCCTCTTTTATCCGGCAGTAAGGTAAAAAAACCGGAAGGTGCGGTCGTTAACAGCCGGGATTGTCTTTCGCCCGGCGAAACCCGGTTCGAGTAAATAACGGACTTACACCTTTAGCATATTTTTAAGAATTCAGGCTTCGCTTGCCCGCTGTCTTCCTTCCCAATAGTACATCACAGGACAGCATGGCCGTAAGAAAAAAACATACTTTTGAAAATTTAATGTAGAAAGGAGTTTCAAAAATGGACGAAATTTTTCCGGAACCGATCAGAAAGCTGCCAGAGGCTGATATTCCTTTAAATGGAGTAAAGGCCTATCTGTCCCAATCCAGGCATCATCAGCTTCTTTTCATGCAATTTGAAAATAATGTAGATATACCGGGACACGCACATGCTGCTCAGGCAGGATTCGTTCTTGAAGGGAAAATTGACCTGGTTATAGTAGGTAAAAAGCAATCCTATACAAAAGGTGACCGTTATTACATTCCGGCGGGCGTTAAGCACTCCGCAAAGATTTATGCCGGATATGCGGATATTACATTTTTCGATGAAGCATCCAGATACCCGGCAAAGGAATAATATAAATACATAATTAATTACAACACCAGACATCCGGACGATCAGGGCAGTAGAATCTTTAAATTCGCTTTTCGGCGCATTAACATCTAAATCAGCCGGTGCCTTCAGCTGCCGGCTGCATTTTTTTGTTAAGCTGATTACCGCGCCGTTTATCCCTTACGTACATTTGAACATTATCAACCATCTTTGTTTCGAATATATCGACTGCTTTTATTAAATCACCGAGCTTTTTGTAACCATAGTTACGGGCATCGAAAGATGTCTGGTTTGATATTATTGCCCCGATCCGGCCGAGATACGCCCAACCCTCATCATCCTGCTCAGCATCTATCGCATTACGTATCAACTTCATCAATTTAGTATCCGATTTAAGCTCCTGGCCTGTTTTCTTTTTAGATATCGAGGATTTTTCCTGATTATCCTTGTCTTCGTCGAGGTATAAAAACTTGGAACAGGCATTAACAAAAGGACCCGGCGCTTTTCTTTCTCCGAAGCCGTACACTGACTTTCCCTCAGCTAAAATTCTCATAACAAGCGGAGTAAAATCACTATCGGAAGAAACTATGCAAAATGCATCGATATTTTTTGTATAAAGAATATCCATGGCATCGATGGTCATAGCCATATCAGTAGCATTTTTACCTTTTGTAAGATCGAACTGCTGAATAGGCTGTATGGCATATTCATGAAGATTTTCTTCCCAGCCTTTTAACGAGACGCTTTTCCAGTTTCCGTACGCTTTTCTTATACTGACAGCACCATATTTGGCCAGCTCTGAGATAATTTTCTCTATCTTTTTAGCCGGTGCGTTATCAGCGTCGATAAACATCGCTATTTTTTGAATAGTCTCTGCCACTATCACTCCTTTAAGTTTAACAATTTGTGTCATCCGCAGCGAAACGGTCTAAGCCGTCTATGAACCATTACGCACGGTCAGCTGCGGGACCCGACAGCGCGGTCTGCATGTAGCCCGCGTACAAGATGCTTTAAAAGAATTCTAAAGCTCCTGCCTCTCGAAAACAGCCCATGCCCCTGCAAGAGCAGCACCGATGATCCCGACGCTTATCCACAGCGCCGGCCATGCCGTCTCTTTGCTCCCTGCAGCCAGCCATGCTCCCCAGGCGAGCAGCTGTCCGGGTAAAAACTTACCTATCCCCGGGATCGCGCCGGTACCGCTTAGCAGAATCACCAGGCCGAAGGCCAGTCCGCCGGCTACCACCTGCGAGCGGCTTACCGTACTGCACAGCAGCGTCAATGCAACATAGACCAATACAAATAAAAACAGCAGTCCATTCAGCGCAAGCCAGCGGGAAACATCCGGAGCCCGAAACAGGATCAGGGTATAGTAGTAGCAGGCAGCGCCGGCAATTGCAATGCCTATTATAAACGTCACCCCCAGCGCTGCGAACTTTGCCCACAGAAATACAGAACGCGGCATGGGTTTTACGAGCACAAGGGCCGCTGTGCCCTTATCTTTCTCCTGTGCCACCGCCCCCATGGTCATCAACAGCGCAAGGACAACTCCGAACTGACTGCTGTTTTTAAGATACTGCGCTACTGCGTCCGTAATTGTCGGCTGTGGTATAAGCCTGGCAATCTCCTTGCCATTAGGCATAAGTTTCATCAACTCAGGTATAAATTTGGCAGCCAGCGGCGACAGTAATCCAAAAGCCAGGAATACTGCCACAACAACGAGCAGGCGGTACGAGCGCCATTGCCCGAAAATTTCTTTACGAAGTGCAGCGAGAAAAATCATCCCGCTTCCTTCCCTTCTTCGCCGATCAACTGCAGAAAAACGTCCTCCAGCGAAGGCCTGATCATCTCGTAGCGTGTCAGGATTAATCCTGCTCGAATCGCCGAAGCCAATAATTTCTTTTTGGCTTCCTCCACATTGTTTACAACCACACGGACAACCGTTCCGTTAACCGAAACAGTCGCCACCCAGGACATTGAACGCAGATTTTCCGCCCACGCGGCAAATTTCCCGGCGGAACTGCTGTCATTCTCGATCTCGAATACAGGCAAAGCATACCGGGCGATTAATTCCTCCCGCGGAGCCTCGACCACCATCCGCCCATGGTTGATGATGCCCACCGTATCACACACACGATCCACATCCGTAAGGATATGAGTCGACATGAATACAGTACACTGCCCGCGCAGACTCCCGATCAACTCCAGCACTTCTTTACGGCCGGCCGGGTCCATGGCACTTACCGGCTCGTCGAGAAAAAGCACTTCGGGGCGGTTAACCAACGCCTGGGCCAGCCCTAACCGCTGCCGCATACCGCGCGAAAAACCGCCGATGCGCCGTCCGCCCGTCTGTGTCAGTCCGGCCAGATCAAGCAGCTTTTTCGAGCGGACTTTCCTTTCCTCCGCCGTAAGCCCGAATATCCGCCCGATGTAATCCAGAA
This sequence comes from Spirochaetota bacterium, assembly GCA_013151965.1. Taxonomy (GTDB): domain Bacteria; phylum Spirochaetota; class Spirochaetia; order SZUA-6; family SZUA-6; genus SZUA-6. Next base: position 7,707 of record JAADHF010000110.1, on the reverse strand, counting down.
GTTCATATGCAGTCATCCACGGATAAAAGGCAGGTTCTTCGGGAAGATAGCCGATTCGTCCGGCAATCCCGCGGCGGGAAGCAACAATATCTTCCCCGAGAACCCGGACACACCCGCCAGTGGGACGGGCAAGACCGGTGAGGACACGGATCGCCGTTGTCTTCCCTGCACCATTCGGTCCGAGAAAACCAAAAACCGTGCCTGGCTCCACAGAAAAATCCAATCCGTTCAGCGCCTGCACACGGCCGAAAGTCTTCCGCAATCCCTGCGTATAAATTACAGGCATTTACTCCTCCCGCCCGACCACAAAGTACACGATCGGCCCGATGAAATTGATGAGCACAATAACTAGTGCCCATACCCATTTCGGGCCTTTCGTTCTTTCACGGCGGGATAAATCCACAAGCGCAAAAATCATCAATCCCAATTGAAGAAAAGCAACCGGAAGGAGCAGCGGGAGCCATTGCTTCCAGTTTTCCATTGTAATCTCCTATAAAATGTACCGGTAAACCCAATCAAACGATAGGAGAATTTATACGTGATGTCAAGCCGGAGAATTGAATCATTAATAATCTACCCGAAACTTTCGAATAGATTTCCATGTGAGGCAGCATGGCCGGCTGAAAACACGAAAATCCATAAAATAATTGCTCAATTGAATGGAAGTAATTATTATATAGTTATCAAATTAAGGTTAATGCCCGGAGGAATAATAAAAAGGAGAATCTATGTCAGGTAAATCTAAACTTGAAACAACGGAATTAGGCAGTACGGGGCTTACGATTACACGTTTCGGTGCCGGCGGTCATTTTACAAACGGACCGCTTGCGCATGAGGATATATCCAGAAGGGTACGCGAACTTAACCATCTGCTGGATCTCGGCGTAACCTATTTCGATGTACAATGGGAGCCTGAGGAGCTTGCTACAGCGGAAGTTATGAAGACCCGCAGGGATGAATTTACGGTAGCATGGCCGCTTCATGGGGTTACGGAGCTTGGCGGTAAAATAACTGAAAAATATATCCTGGACTATTGTAACGACCACCGGTCCCGTTTTGGTGTTCAGCATGTCGACATATTGCTGTGGGTGGGACTCGAGCTGCAAGAAGAAACCCGGGAACATGTGATGGATGTGGTTCGTTCGGCTTTTGCCACGCTTAAATCACAGGGTTTTTGTGACTACCTTGCATTTTCCTGTCATCATTCATCGCAGATGGCATTGCGCGGGATTAAAACCGGTGATTTTGATGTTATGATGGTGCCATATTGTGCACTTCATCCTGCTGCGGAGAAAGAGGTATTTAAAGCCGCAAAAGAGAAAGGCATGGGAACTGTAGGCATGAAACCTTTCAGCGGCGCCGGAGGCTTTTTTTGCAAAGCATGGTCGGGCGAGGTAATCCACCCGGAAATTGAAAAGTGGAAAGACAGCGGGAGACCATTCGAAGCGGCGATCCGATGGGTAATGCGGAATAAGGAGCTCGACTGTACCGTACCGGCAGCGCACTCCATTCAGCAGATCGATGAGCTTTTTAATGCTGTACAGGAATCGTTCAATGATGAGGACAAAGAAATCCTTAAAGCAATGAAAAGAATCATGAATGGAGCAGACGTAGCGGATCAACTGAAAGAACGAACCGGTATACCGGGCAAGTGGGATTGAACTTTGCAGGTTTTTTAAAAGCCGGGTAAAATAATCGATACAGAGTCAGCACCGGCCCGTAGTAATTTCGAGTATTCCGGTGCTGCGATCAGGAGGTAAAAAAGTATGAAGGCTGCATTTACTCTTATCATTCTGGTGCTTGCACTCATTATGCTTGCAGGCTGTGCACCAGGAGCGAATGAATTGGTCAATTCTGCCAACGAAAAAGGAATTGTGGCCGGTTTCTGGCGGGGTCTCTGGAATGGTATTATTGCTCCGGTAACATTTGTAATATCTCTTTTTAATAAGAATGTTCAGATGTACGAAGTACACAACAATGGGAATTGGTATAATCTCGGTTTTCTGTTTGGCGTAATCGAATCGTCATTTTCGGAAGCGGTGCCGGCGGCGCAAAAGCAGGAAAATCAAGACGTTACAGAGGATAAAGAGCCTATCCTGAATATCTTAGGAGAATTCCCCGTATTGTGGACATATTTAATTAACAACTCGTAGATTTATTTCTTGACATATTTATAGATACTGCGTATTATCAGAAATATCAGATTATTCTGATATTTCTGATAGCATAAAGTCCGGGGGATGTAATGGCAAAGAAACATAATAATGATACCGGCAAGCCTGTACCTGTAAAACACATCAGCTGCTGCCGGGTAGAGGCGATTATAAGTGTTGATGAAAGAGGACAGATGGTTCTTCCAAAGGATTTAAGGGACAAAGCCGGTATCCGGGCAGGAGATAAAATTGCCGTAACAAGCTGGGAGAAGGATGGTAAAATCTGTTGTATTACACTGACACGGGCGGCTGACCTGACGGATACGGTAAAGAGGTCGCTTGGTCATGTAATAAAGGATGTTCTGTAAAAAAAATGAAAGAGATAAAGACAATCCTGTCAGAAAAGCAAACCGGAGACAGCCGGGAAAAAGGTGACTCCTGCTGCGGACCTTCGCCCTGTTGTGAACCTGCGGTTACTGCAAAACACAAACCTGCCTGGGTCATTGGTACGGTTACGACTCCCGCCGGCAATGTTTTTAAGGTTGCGACCGGATGGACGCGTGCCGATCATTGGGGCGAGATAAAAAGCAGGATCGGTGCTTCCCGTATGAAATACATGGTTCCTCCGGCTCTTTATGCAGTGGGTGCCCCGGATAAGGGCTCCGATATCTTTGTAAGTGCAAATTATAAACTGAGTTTCGATAAGCTGCGCAGTTCCTTAAAAGCCATAAACGCATGGATACTTGTGCTGGACACAAAGAGCATCAATGTCTGGTGCGCATCGGGAAAAGGTACTTTCGGCACGGAAGAACTCGTCATGCGGATCAATAAAACCCGGCTCGGTAACATCGTCGATCATAAAAGAATTATTGTACCCCAATTCGGTGCCGTCGGAGTTAATGCAGAGGCTGTAAGGCGGCAGACCGGCTTTAGAGTCTATTTCGGACCCGTTTATGCGAAGGATATTCCGAAATATGTTAAAGCAGGCTACAAAAAAGACAAAGCCATGAGTACAGCCCGCTTTACCATATGGGACCGTATTGTCTTAACACCGATGGAAATTAATCCGGCCATAAAAAAATATTATCCATGGTATGCATTAATCATCCTCATTATATTCGGAACCCAGCCTTCGGGTATTTTATTCAATGATGCCCTTGCCGGCGGTTTTCCGTTTCTTATACTAGGACTTATATCGATACTTGCAGGAGCTTTTCTGACACCGGTATTGCTGCCTTTTGTTCCCTTCAGATCTTTTGCGGTCAAGGGCTGGATTGTTGGGATGTTGTCGATCTATATATCAGTCCGTTTTTTTAATCTCATTGATCAAACTGATGTTATCCTTCTTATAATAACGTATCTCTTTTTTCCCCTTGCCGCCTCGTATATCGCATTGCAATTTACAGGTTCGACTACATATACCGGTATCTCAGGGGTCAGGAAGGAATTAAAGATATCACTTCCGATTTATATAGCTGCGGCAGCCTTAAGTGTGATATTGGCAATAATTTTTAAGCTTGTTCAATGGGGTCTTATATGAAATACCTTGCTGATATAGTAACTCTTAAATTCTATGCGGAAAAATGTACAGGCTGCGGAAGATGTGTCGAGGTATGCCCTCATAATGTTTTTGAGATAGAGGGAAAAAAGGCATACATAACAGACAGGGACCTCTGCATGGAGTGCGGCGCCTGCGCAAACAACTGCGAGTTCGGTGCCATAACTGTCAATTCCGGCGTCGGATGTGCATCCGCCGTTATCAAAAGCCTGCTCTATGGCGGTAACCCGGCCTGCGGCTGCACCGAATCGGACGAAAAAGACAGCATCCCCGGTAATTGTTAAGCTTTACGCCCATAAAATCACGTTAAAGTCACTAAAGTCGTTAAATAAATAAAAGTATTTTACATTTTAACAATTTACTGATAATATATAAACGATTTACCATTTATTGGCGGACAAATAAAAGTTGTAAAAGCGGAGGAAAGATAGAAAAAGCCCATAGAATCTATTTAATTGGTACTGATTTTCTATATTTCTTCTAGCTTAAACTAATAAACCAAAAAGGGGGCTAAGTAAATGAAGAATAAATCGAAATGGTATCCGGTTATTTTAATTGGGCTGGCAGCATTAACGGGAATATTTCTCGTTGCCGAAAAAAAGCAATCTTTTGCACCTTTATCGACTGTAACGCCTGCATCTGCATCGAATATTTTACCTGCAGCGGTTTCCAGACTGAACTGTCAGACCTGCCATAAAGATAATTATGACAAATGGAGCCGTGGTGTCCACGGCCATACCCAGGGAGATGTTGCCGGTGAACTCGGCGAAGAGCGTATCGGCCAGACCGCAGAAGAAGTTATTCACGGTAACGATGCGGAGGACTGCATTGCATGTCATGGTCCGACAGCAGTACTATCTAACGGCGGCATGACCGAAGTACAGGCATTAAACCACTTTTTTACCACAACCGATGGCAAGTTTACAAAAGATACAACCACGGCACATACTGCAGACTGGCCGAATATCACCTGCACAACCTGCCATAATGTACCTGAAAATCATCCTGTAAGCATGCCTGCTCTGGCCCTGTTCAGCTCCCGGACAGGAAAATATATTTCCATGAACAGCCCTGATGAGCTTTGCGGCCAGTGTCACGGTGACCTGCGTTTTTCCGGCACAGATCATTTAACCTATAACGCGTGGAAGACAAGTAAACATGCAGATACTCAAGGAGATATTGCCGGTGAGCTCAGCGAAGAACGTACCGGCCAGACCGCCGAAGAGGTGGTTCACGGTGACGATGCGGAGGACTGCATTGCATGCCATGCTCCGGCAGCAGTATTAACCAACGGCGGCATGAGCGAAACACAGGCATTAAACTACTTTTTTACTACAACCGGGGGTAAGTTTACAAAAGATACGACCGTAGCACATACTTCAAAGTGGCCGAATGTTACATGTATAAGCTGTCACGATCCGCATAGTCCCGGAAAACCCGCATATTTTAATTCTTCGACAGGAAATTACGAGCCGGTTAAAAACGACAGCGAACTCTGCGGACAATGCCACGGCAGCCTTCGTTTCCCTGATACGGATCATTTAAGCTATAACCTCGAAAGCGGAACAGGAGGAATCGGCATTCCGGATCAACAGACAATGCCCGGCATCAGCTGCACCGACTGTCACATGTATACAAGCGATGAAGACGGCAGCAACTCGTCCATGTACCATGGTCATACCTGGTCTATATTCGTAAAGGAAGCCGGCGGGAAAAGCACCGTTTCATGCACAAAGTGCCACAGCAATATTAATGCGGCAAAAGCCAGGGAAACCATAAGTACCTGGAAATCGGAGTTTCTTGCACTTGACGCTAAAGCACAGACCAGCGTGGCAAAAGCAGCCGAAGCTATGAAAGCGGTTAATAACGTTAATCTTCAGAACAAGCTTAAAGAAGCTCAACATAATCTTACCTTTGCCGAGTCCGATGAGAGCAGCGGAACGCATAACCATAAATATAAAATGGCGCTGGTTAAAGATGCCAACAGTAAAGCATTGGAGATTATATATGCACTGAAATAGCAGCAATTTATCCTGATAATCGATGATTAAAAGGATCCCCTCCTGCACAGGTTAAGCCTTAAGGAGGGGATTTTTTATGCGCGAAGTTTTGCGCAAAACTTTACTCAAAACTATGCGGGATTTGCAGGGGGTCTTTCAGCAGGACATACCGGACTTTAGTCAGCAGGGTATACCGGACTTTAGATTGTAAAAAGAATCGTTTCACTGTATAGTGGCTCTGTTTAAAAAGGAAATGATTTATGGCAAAAGACAGTCTTGTCCTCCTGCATGCTCCGAGTGTATATGATTTTCGAAAAAGGTCTGTACTCTGGGGACCGGTAAGCGATCTTGTTCCTTCTACCCCTATATTTGATATGTACCCAATCGGATTTACAACAATTGCAGAATACTTAGAAAGGTACGGCTTCAGGGTAAAGATTATTAACCTTGCCGTCCGCATGCTGCACGATGAAAATTTCAAAGCTGAAAAGATTATTTCCTCCCTGAATCCGGCGGCTTTCGGCATAGATCTTCATTGGCTTCCGCATGCACACGGTGCTCTTGAAGTTGGTAAACTGGTTAAAAAAATTCATCCTGAAATACCGGTTATTTTCGGGGGTTTGTCATCGACTTATTTTCATGAAGAGCTTATCACATATCCCCAGGTTGATTATATCCTCCGCGGAGATTCCACAGAGGAGCCGATGCTCCGGTTGATGGAATGTATAGAATCAGGGGCTAAACCGCATGACCTGGGGAAAATCCAAAATCTTACATGGAAGGACAAAAACGGGGTGCCGGTAGTAAATTCACTTACCTATGTACCTTCTTCTCTGGATCATGTGTCAATCGACTACAGTTTCTCGATGCACGCAGTAATCCGGGACATGAACCTCATGAACAACCTGCCCTTTAAAAAATGGAAAGAATATCCTATAATGGCTGCCCTTTCCTGCAAAGGATGCACCCAAAACTGTACTATTTGCGGCGGATCATCCTACTCCTACGGAAAGTTTTACGGAAGAGAAAAACCTGCATTCCGGAGCCCTGAAATTCTTGCCTCGGATATCCGCCGCATACAGAGCTATAGTAAAGGACCTGTATTTGTCCTGGGGGATATAAGGCAGGGCGGAATCGATTATGCAAAACGTTTTTTAAGAGCCATACAGGGCATAGAAAACCGGATTATTCTGGAATTCTTCCGGCCTGTGGAGAGAAGCTTTATGGAAAAGGTTGCAGGTGCAATACGTCACTTTGTCGTACAGCTTTCACCTGAATCTCATGATCCCGCCGTACTTAAGTATTCAGGGAAAAAATTCTCACCTAAAACGATCGAATCTTCAATAGAAAATATTTTCTCGGCAGGTGCAGGGCGTGTCGATCTGTTCTTTATGATAGGCATGCCGGGACAGACAGCAAACTCCGTAATGGAAGGTATCGAGTATTATTATCATCTGCTGCGTAGATTCGATGGTAGTGGACGGCTCAGATTATACATCTCACCTCTGTCTCCCTTTCTTGATCCGGGGAGTCTTGCTTTTGAAAAGCCTGAGAAGTACGGATATAAAAAGTTCTGTCATACCCTCGATGACCATCGAAAAAATCTTCTTTCTCCAAGCTGGAAACATGTCCTGAATTATGAAACCCGCTGGATGAGCCGCTCCGATATCGTCGATGTTACCTATAGAGCCGCATTAAAACTTAACAGTATAAAGAAAGAATTTGGTCATATCAGCACACAGAACGCAGAGAATGTCGAAAACAGGATAAAGAAGGCAATAGAACTGATAACTTATATCGACAAACAACTGGCATCGGGGAATAAAAAAGAACTCCATAAAAATCTGTTAGAGATAAAAACAGATATCGACAGGGTAAATAATTCCACCCTCTGCGATAAGGAAGAGCTCGACCTTCCCGTTAATAAGATGTCTTTAAGGATTTTTAATACCGCCGGTTTTCTGATTAAAGACAGATTAAAGAGTATCATTCGGAA
>JAADHF010000070.1 GCA_013151965.1 Spirochaetota bacterium | reverse complement strand
TTTACAAGCCAGTAGAGCGGTATCAGCATAACAAAAGAAATAAGAATTAAAATCAGATGAACAAATATATTTCTTCCGGAATTATTTAAATTCTTCTTATGAATTCTATTCATAATAATTTACACCTCCCGCTTCTTCACCTGAAAATCTATTTACTATTGAAGTAATAAACAGTAAGAACAAAAACAGAAAAACCGTGATAGCAGCGGCATACCCGATACGGCTAAAAGTAAAGGCATTTTTGTATATGTAGGATACCAGGATTTCCGTGCTATGCCCCGGTCCTCCATTGGTCATAACATAAACCAGATCGAACATTGTAAATGAATTGATAATACCGATAATAAAGCATAAAAATATGGAGGGCTTAAGCAGCGGCAGTGTAATATAGTAGAATCTTTTCCTGTGTGATGCACCATCGAGTTCAGCAGCTTCGTACAATTGTTCGGGTATAGACTGGAGTCCGGTCAGGATAATTATCATGAAAAATCCGACAACCTGCCAGATGCTTGTAATAATTACCGAAGGAAGAGCCAGGCTGAAGGAATTCAAAAAAGGAATATTCTTATCGATTATTCCGAGAGAACGTAAAATATAATTAATAAGTCCGACTTTTTCATTGTAGAGCCACTTCCAGATAATTCCTATTGCAACAGTTGTCAGCGGATACGGCAGGAAAATAATCGAGCGGTAGGTATTTCGTCCGCGTATATTCTGATTTACAAGAAGTGCCATCAGTATTGCAAAGATAATAGCAGTCGGAGATCCGGCTGCAAAATAGATAATTGTATTTTTAAAGCTTTCCCAGAAAACAGGATCCCTTATCATCATTCTGTAATTCTTTAACCCTACCCATATATTTGCACTTAAAAAATTCCATTTTTTAAAAGAAAGGAGCAGGTTCCAGAACATGGGGGTGATTCTATAAACTGCAAATATTATTAAGGATGGAGCAAGGAATAGATAAATCATACTCCATTCCCGGGCGCGTTTGCTTTTTAACATTTACAACCTTCTTCCTGTTTATCAGTATAGACGCCTTTATGATTAAAGTTCATTTAATTTTATTTTAGTTTTTACCGGGGATTAATCTTTATAATTAATCCCCGAAAATTACATCGATAGTATTTCTGTTTATTCGGCGAGAATGCTGTTTATTGCCTTTTCAGCGGAATTTAAAGCGGCTTTTGCCGTTTTTTCTCCGAATAAAGCTTTCTGCAGTTCATTATAAAAAGCATCTTTTACCCTTGCATCCTGTGCAATTGTAGGCCCTGTTAACCTGTCCATATTCTGGAGTTGAGTTTTTAAAATATCCAGTTTCAGCTGATCTTTTTTCAGTTCCGGACTCTTAAGGAATTCATTATCGATTTTATTGTTGCCGGTAAAGATATTTGTACGTTTTATAAATACTTCCGACCATTTATCATTGGTTATTATTTTAACAAGTTTCCATGCTTTTTCCGGATATTTGGATGCTGAATTTATAGCAAATCCATGGGAACCCGGAAGAGTCCACCTTCCCGGGAAGGAACCCACACCGACCGTATCGGGAGAAACCCATTCGGCACCGGATTTGGCAAAGTTGTGATAAGCGGATCCATTGGAATAATACATGCCGATATTTCCGGCCCCGAAAGCGTCATTCGGTACTTTCCACCTTGCGGTCCAGGATATCTTGGCAATTGCTCCTTTCTGAGTCATCTCGGCGAGGGTTTCCAGAGTTTTTACAGCAACTTCCGTATTAAATGCGGCTTTCTTGTTGTCCGGGGTTAACAGCCTTACACCATTGCAGCGGAACAGTGGCCACCAGTACCAATCGAAGTTTAAGGTAAGGAATCCGCTTTTTTCTTCCTTTGTTAATTTACCGGCGTAATTCATTAATTCGTCAAAGGTTTCGGGCAGTTTCTTAAGTCCGGCATTTTTAAACATTATCTTGTTATAGTAGAGTACCGATGGAGCGAAATAGAAAGGCACTTCGTAAACTTTGCCATTATACGTATAAGCGGATTTAATAATATTTTTGTTATATCTATCCTTTGTTTCAGCATCTCTGTTTATATACGGGCCGACTTCCAGAAGCGCTCCCATGGCAGCATATTTTGCAAACAGCGGTCCCTGAATATCCAGTATATCCGGAGCATTGCCGCTGGCTAATTGAGTTTGAAAGAATGTGTCCCACTCGCTCCCTTTTTTATCCAGCCATTCGACTTTTGTGTTCGGATTTTCCTTTTCAAAATCACTTATCCAGCCGCGAATATTCTTTTCGTAAAAAGAAATATTCCATGTTAAAATTGAGATTTTCTTTTCAACAGCTGCTGCTTTTCCTGCAGTTTCTTTCTGTCCTCCTGCCCATAAGGACGGAGAACCAAGTAGTATCAGTAATACCGCAGATACCCATAATAAGTTTCTCTTTGATCTCATGATTATGACCCCCTTAAATATTTAAATACTTACTTACCATAAAAAAGTATAACAGACAAAACCGGCTTCTGTCAACAGCAAAATACAAAATACTCTGTTTTATTTATGGAGGTCTTTGCGAATTTGTTAAAGGATAAGAACTTGACAGAATTAAGAGAAGGCAGGAGTTATAAAATCAGCATAACTCAATTTTCCCACCGGGGTTCCTTTTAGCTCCAAACGACTTTTCCCTCGAAAGGGACCAAAACTTATCTTTCTAAGACGGTAATAACAATTACTGAAATTATGGGGTAGGGGTGATATATGCCATAGTTATTCCTGTACTTCCTTCCTTAAAGGAGGTCTTGCCTCAGAGATTTGAGCTAAATATTTTTATAATTCTTTGCCGGTAAATCCCTCGACCGGATAGGGTTTAACCGGAAGCAATATCTGGTAATTCGATTTACTGTTGGTTACCGGATAATCCTTGAGCTCAGCAGAACAACTAAGATAATTATCATTTCCTTCGGAACCCAATACTTCCTTATTCTACCCAGATGGGACTTGCCCAGGCCATCTCGCCATCCGTCTGCTGAACCCGTACATAATAAAAGATGAAAGGTCGCTTTGACCATTTAGTAGGCTTTAAAGAAAAGGTGGAAAAAGGTGCTTCATCCTTCCAGATGAAGGTAACATCTTTTTTCTTATCTCCAGGAATGGAATACACTACCTTATTGTTGCGCAGTAGTTCCACAAGCTGAATCGGACTGGTGCCGTGAACATCTACCTTTATTGTACGTGCTCTTTCCAGTCCTGGTTCGTCTGAGATGTACACCTCGCTTCCCATCGGGTGCCCGTTTAGCGAGTAATCCAACCTCAGCCTGGCGCTGGTAGTAGCATAACAACGCCGGTTATAAAGCGCTTTGAAGATAGCCTCCCGGGTTAATTCTTTAGCCCAGACAGCTACAATCCCCGCCTTATAGTCCCATGGGGGATATCCCCGGCGCACATCGTCACCAGGATGGCTGCGGTGCATGTCTCCTCCTGCGGTGAATCCTACCCGCCAGCCAAAGGTCAGGGCATGTTGCACAAACCCAATTTCTTTCTCTCCGCAAGGTTGCCGGGCTATCTTCCCGGGGTCTAATCCCTGGGCCTTTATCATCTCCGGAGAATCCCAACTGAGAGGGCGAAGCGGATAAGGATTTCCTTCCGTCCAGGCCTGTTCCGAGTTGCCCCATACCGAATAGATTTCAACCAGCCGCTCGCATTCAGGATCATGATCTTTCCAATCACAAAAATTGCCTTCATAGGCAGTATGATGAGGTATAAGCAAGACCTTTTCCTTTCTGAGTGCTGCGAAGAGTTTCTTAGGATTGTCAAATTCCCCGTCTCCAGACCTATACATTGGCCGGTCATCATCCAGGTAGTAGACATTGCGGTCTCCATCTCCGTTCTCACGCCATTCGGCCCACTCATATCCCAGGAAGGTCACAAACTTTCCAGGCTCGTTATAATGCCTGGTTGCTTCCCGGGTCATTTCCCACATCTCGTCTGAAGTTTCCCAACGATGGTCATGGTCAGCAGTAGCTCCAAAGTCCAGGCGCGAACCATACTGTAAGTTGGTGAAATACAGATCTAAACTTCCTACTCCATCCGATATCTCAGTGTGTTCGTGGATTAATCCCCAGTAGAGATTTTGCTCCGATTTTTTCTTAAGCACCCTGAGAGGATTACTCTCTGTGGAAAGTCCATGGTCAGGATCCTCTACTCCGATCCGGAAGAGACCTTCTTCCCAAATGACGAAGTTGGGTATCTCCAGCGCCCCGGCCAGATTCTTCATATCAGCGGAAATTGTCATTTCCTTCCTTCCGGATGGCATCCTGAAAATCAGCCTCCGGGGAAGCTCCGGCGAAATGTTACCATATCTATCCTGTCCCCTGAGAGTCAGAGAGAAGGGTTCACCGATGAGTACCTGGGATGGAGCCAGCAACCTTAGACAATCTACCGAATTCCCTATAATATCAATAAGGAAGACTGCTGTCATCGGGGCTCTTATGTAATTCACTTCCTTTCCCGCATCTTTTACAAATAAGGAAAAAAAATAATTCCTGATGGTAAAGGGAAGAACTTCCATCCCTCGTCCACCTCCGGAAGTGTTCCCCACCCTGCTCGATCACCTTAGGTATCCCCCAACCAGTATCGCTCCATCGCGTACCTCCAATAATGAGAGTAAACCACTTCTCTGATGAGATGTCTGCTGGGAGTTTACACCTCATCACCCAGGTCTCCCTTGCCCCTGCCTGTATTTTCCCGGGGCAAACTCTGCCTATCAATGTATCGGGAGGTATTTTAAGAGGTATCGCTATATTATCCATCATTGCTTCCTTCATCCTTTGGTTTATCCCCCAAATAGCGTTTCACAAAGCCTCTGCATATGAGTTCCTCATGCAGAGATATTATATTAGAAATACTGTAGCCGGGTTCAAGATGATAACTCAGGCATAGGGGACCGCCATTATTTTCGTCTAATATAATATCGAGCCATTTTATAATATTATTTTTACCGGAACTCGATAAAAGAATTTCTACAGGAGGTGCAAGCTCAATTAAAAAATCCTGTCCCATTATACTTCGAATCTTTCCAACCGAAGTATTAGATCCGGTGTCCAGTGAAGAAAGATTAGTTATCGCTGCTATCCCATCGAGCAAATGGTCCGAATACCCGCAGGAATGGAAACGAACATGTTTATATGCCTCCCCCATTAGATTTGAATATGGTAGTATAAATTTTATAAAAGCAGCCGGAGAGATAAGAGAACCTGAACATTCCCCTATATGTATTCCAGTTACCTCGATAGATGCAATATCCGCAAATTTATCTATTAATCGCATATACAATTCTGTAATCCATCCATGCAGTCCGTTAATAAAATCAGGATCGTCATAAAGAAGCATAAATACTTTCTGACCGATAAGTTTAAAAGCGGTTGTAATAAAACCATGAATTGTTGCACGTCCGGAAATATCCCAGAAGAAAGGAGGTATTATTGATAATTCCGGATTATTCTGCTTTATCATCTCTATCTGAGTTTCGAACTTTTTAATAAGGGGATGCTTGCACAGTATATCTATATCAGGCAAGTCAGAAATTTTTGTAATACCTGAAAGAGGAGTCGCAGAAATGTCTGCATCCCCATCTGCAGGAAAGATAAAATCAGCCCCTAATAATACGCCAAGAATTAAATTAGGCTGGATTGCACCGACATAAATCATATCTGAAGTTACATATTTAATATTTACGAGTTTTGATTCCAGATTATGTAAAGTTAATTCAGGGAATATTTTTTGTAAGAATTTTTCTATTTGCTCATCCTGCTGTCTTCTCACAAAAGGATCAAAATAATACTTCTCTGTAAAATTAAACCCTCCCTCTTTGTGCAGCCAGCCTTTAGAGACACTTCCCTGCATTATCATCAATATTTCTCCATATCCAAACCAAATACTTGTAAAACTTATATCATGGGATAATCGAAGTATCAAGAAAATTGGAGAAATATCTGGCAGGAATGGAATATGGTCAATCATCTTACAAGAAGTAAAAAATGTAATTCTCTATATTAATAGAAACTTGCTTTAAAATATGGCGAACTTGGACCAAGAAAAGTATTATCCCGATCTTTTTTAAAATATGTCTTGACAGCCGGATGAGCA
>JAADHF010000057.1 GCA_013151965.1 Spirochaetota bacterium | reverse complement strand
GATATTCATATTTTCAAAAGTGTGCTGTACGAAATGTAACTTATGAAGGAGAAGGCCCGATTAAACTCGAAGGAATGGCATCACGTCATTTTCGTAAAGCTGACAATACCGGACAGCTCTATGCGGAGAACAGTACTTACCGGAAAAACATGCCGGAAATAAAACATGACCGGCAAAGAGACAGTTTCCGGATCGATGTCTCAAAATTACTCCGTACCCTGCTCCTGGAAAAGAATGACGGTAATATTTCCCGCCTCGCATTCATGTTTCATTCCCAAATCGCAGATGCTTCCGTTACAGGGGCAGATCTTATGAGGGAGAAAACCGGAATTAACAGTATTGCCCTTTCCGGGGGAGTTTTTCAGAATATAATTCTCCGGGAAATCCTTATTCCGAAACTAAAACAAAAAGGATATGATGTTTATCTGAATATTTCCGTACCTCCGGGCGACGGAGGACTGTCGCTCGGGCAGGTATATTTTAATAACAAAGAAGAAGGAGGAGCTTAATATGTGTCTCGCAACACCTATGGAGATAATCGCTCTTAAAACTGAAAATACGGCAACTGTAAAACAGAGCACCGTAGAGGCCGATGTAGATATATCACTTATTGAAAATCCGAAAATCGGCGATTTTGTAATAGTACATGCAGGATTTGCCATTGAAATACTGGATTACAGCGAAGCTAAGGCGCGGCTTAAGCTTTTTGAGAAACTTGCAGATATTAAGAGTTCTTTTAACGAAGCTGAGGTTTAAATAATGTTATCATCCCATTCTATTGACGGCATCAAGACAGAAATAAAATCTATTGCATCCCGGATAGAGAAGGATGTTGTAATTATGGAGGTTTGCGGCACGCACACAGTCTCCATCCGCAGAGCGGGAATACACTCCCTTCTGCCTCCTAATATTCACTTAATAGCAGGCCCGGGGTGTCCTGTATGTGTGACACCTACAGGTTATATCGACAATGCCATTAACCTTGTGCGGGAAGGCAGAGCGGTTGTTGTAACCTTCGGAGACATGCTGAAAGTTCCGGGCTCCGAGGGCATTTCATTATCCAGCTATACAGGAAGCGGATCCGTACGTATTGTCTATTCTCCTCTTGAAATTTTTAAAATCAGGGAAACGGTTACCAAGCCTCTTGTATTTCTGGGCATAGGTTTCGAAACAACAATTCCTACCATAGCGGCTGCATTTTTACGGGCTGCAGAGGAAAATAAAGAGGATATTTATCTGTACACAGGATTTAAAACGGTACCGGTCGCTCTCGAAGCACTCCTGAGTATGCCGGACAGCATGATCGATGCATTCCTGCTGCCCGGACACGTATCCGTCATCATAGGTGAAAACCCGTACAGAGAGGTTCTCGAAAAGGACGGGGGAATACCGGGAGTTATTGCAGGATTCGAACCGGATGATATTCTTATTGCTTTACTATTTATCTTAAGGCAGATACGAAAAGGTACTCATAAAGTCGAAAACGCATACAAACGCGCAGTCCGCCCCGAAGGCAACTCCGTGGCCCGTGATGCAATCTACAGGCTTCTCGAACCCGCTGATGAACTGTGGAGAGGTCTCGGAATAATCCCGGGAAGCGGTTTAAAATTAAGACAGCAATTTTCCGGCCTGGACGCCAAACATGTTTTCGGCTTTAAAGAGGAGTACAATTATGAACCGCCGGGATGTCTCTGTGCAGAAGTACTGCAGGGAAAACTATCGCCGCTAAAATGTCCCATATTCGGAAAAACGTGCACTCCGGAAGAACCGGTAGGCCCCTGCATGGTTTCCTCCGAAGGTGCATGTGCAGCATATTACAGATACGGAGATATAAAGGTATGAAACATATAAAACTTGAGCACGGAAGCGGAGGAGCCCTTTCCCGGCAGCTGACGGAAGAGATTATTTATCCTATTCTGAAAAATAATATCTATACTGAACTATCCGATGCCGCAGTAATAGAGGTAAATGGAAAGATTGCTTTTACCACGGATACATATGTTGTAGATCCGGTCTTCTTCCCCGGAGGAGATATCGGTAAACTGGCAGTCTGCGGAACATGCAATGATCTGTCTGTCTCTGGCTCAAAGCCGCAGTACCTTTCCCTGGGTCTTGTTATAGAGGAAGGTTTTCCGATAGAACAGCTTATCCGTATACTTAACTCCATACGGTCCACTGCAGACAGTGCCGGCGTTAATATAATAACCGGAGATACAAAGGTCGTGCCGGGCGGCAAGGGTGGGAATATTTACATAAATACTTCGGGTATCGGCGTAAAAGAATATTCGGAAACCATCTCGGCCTCGCGAATCAGTGTTAACGATGCCGTAATCATCTCCGGTCCAATCGGATCTCACGGCATAGCAATTATGGCAAGCAGGGAATCGATTAATCTCGGTTCAAAAATCACGTCCGATGTTGCCCTTCTCTATCCCTTATGCCGAAGCCTGTTCGGCCTGGGCAGCCGGTTACGTTTTCTGCGGGATACGACAAGAGGCGGACTCGCTGCAATACTTAATGAAATCTGCTCGGGAAATAGTTTCGGACTTAACATCCGGGAGTCTGCTATTCCGGTAAACGAGGATGTCCAGGCTGTATCCGACATCCTGGGTCTTAATCCTATAGAAATTGCAAATGAAGGAGTCCTGACTTTAGTGACCGACCCCGGTTCCGCACAGGAAGCTCTCGATATTCTGCATCGTCATGAAACAGGCAGGGAAGCAGCAGTTATCGGTAACGTTACAGAAGTTTTCCCAGGCAGGGTTATCCTGGAAACTCTTGTAGGAGGAAAACGTATTCTGGACTATCCGAGAGGTTTACTGCTTCCGCGTATATGCTAAAAAAATACCGTTATTTATTCACCATTATACCGAATCAGAGTTACCACATCATAGCCTGCAAGGACAGTGCTGTAATTTAAAAAAGGAAGACCTATAACTGCAAATATCCCCTCTATTAAAGCACCGCCTTTCCGGAGCAGTTCGGAAGCGGCCTTCAGTGTGCCTCCCGTAGCAATCAGATCATCCACTACGGCAACTTTCATTCCCGAATATATGTCACTCCTGTGTACTTCCAGTGTATCCTCGCCGTATTCAAGCGCAAAATTTATTCTGTATGTCTCGCCCGGAAGTTTTCCCTTTTTCCGCAGCAGTATTATGGGAAGACCGAGTGTATATGCAACCGGTGCCGCAAAAAGAAACCCTCTCGATTCAACGGCCGCAATAGCATTTACCTCTTTTTTATCCACCAGTTCGACCATCTTTTCCACACAAAACTTAAGCGCCTGCGGATTCATAAGAACACTTGTAATATCATAAAAAAGAATTCCAGGCTTCGGGAAATCCGGTACCTTTCTGATTGCACTGTCAAGATCGAATATCTTCCTTTTTTTATCTTCCATTTACAATAACCTCATATTTTTTTATTAAAGACTTTAACCACTTTCGGATGTTATCTTCGTCTATTGTATCCGTAATAATCAGGCTTTCATCGAAGCACGTTATTCCGGTATATTTAAGCACATTCCGCCAGGTTTCCGCTGTATCATCCGTGCCGAAGGAGATAATACCGGCAAGCCTTCCGGACAGATTAATTCCTTTTAAGGCCCGTACAATCTCGGAATAATCTTCGTTAATCGGATTACCACTGCTGCTGTCCGACGCAAAAATAATGATATCGGATGCCGCTATATCGGGCATTGCAGCATCGGCTGCCAGTTTTACTCTTATATCATACTTTTCCGAATCTATTGCTCTTTTTATTATATCGAGTGCACGCTGTTTTTCACTATCGCAGGGTACATAAATAATACCGATATGATACATGAATCCCTCCCTTGCTCTATGCTGATAATTTATACTATTATGGAATATTCCGATTGTCAATCTTATTGACTTTAAGGATAATAACTAATTAAACCAATCACGGAGGAGGAATAAAACATGGGCAAACTTATTGACGGCAAAGCAATTTCCGGAGAAATATACGAGGAAATCAGGCAAAAAGTTAAAGAGTACAGGATTAACTACGGACGGGTTCCCGGTCTTGCAACTCTGCTTGTCGGCGACAATCCCGCTTCTAAAAGCTATATACGCAGTAAAATTAAAAGAACGGAAGAAACAGGATTTAAGTCTTTCCACAGGGACCTCGAAAGCGGCAGTACCTTTAAAGAAATTATAGAACAGGTAAATCTATGGAATCATGATGAAACCATAGACGGAATTCTTGTCCAGCTCCCCCTGCCGGATCAATTAAAAAAATATACCGGTACGATTATGGATACAATCGATCCTGTAAAGGATGTCGACGGTTTCCATCCCAACAATATGGGTCTGCTTGCAAAGGGAAATCCGAGATTTATACCCTGCACACCGCGGGGCATTATAGAAATACTGAAACATGAAAACATAGAGATTAGCGGTAAACATGCGGTTATTATAGGCAGAAGCCAGATTGTCGGGCTGCCGCTTGCCATCCTGCTTCTAATGAAGAATGCGGCAGGAAATGCCACCGTTACTATCTGCCATTCCAGAACAAAAGATATAGCCGCTTTTACACGTCAGGCAGACATTATAATCGCTGCACTGGGGAAGCCCCATTTTGTTACAGCCGATATGATAAAGGAAGGATCCGTTATTATCGATGTGGGCATTAATCGAATCGAGGATCCTTCTGCTAAAAGAGGTTATAGACTTGTAGGTGATGTAGATACGGAAGCTGTAAAGGGAAAGGCTGCTGCCGTAACTCCTGTTCCGGGCGGAGTCGGACCTATGACAATTGCAATGCTTCTCTTAAACACATTAAATTCCTACGAAAAAAGGCAGAGCCGGAATAACGGCTGATATGCCGTGCCGGATCTGCCTGCTTTACCTGGCAGCCCGCTCCGCCGGGCAGACTATTTTTTACCTTGCAGACTAAAAAAGGGCTCAATATCTGATTTGAGCCCTTTTTAGTACTTTAACGTAATCCTGCAGGTGTTAGTCCATAGATGTAAGCGACCCGCTGTCCTATGATATACTCAGGCTGTCCTTATTGTGGTAAAAGGATTGATAATAATAAATATATTTTCAACATATGACGGCCAAATAACTTAAAGACCAATCTGCTATACCGCTCCACTCGATTTTTTATCCCGTTATGGTTTTTGCAAGCTTATTAAAAGTATGATTTTCCGGTTGTAAAAGCAAACACACACACTGTAGCTCAAAACAGGTAAGCTTTATTTTTATACGGCTTAAGAGTTAGAGAAATTGGATAAAACAAAAAGCTTCATAGATTATAAACGTAATGAATATTTATGGATACACATAGAGTCGGGTACTCGCTGTTAGCTGCAATATTTTTCTGATGCATAATATAAATCGCTTGAATCATGTTAGGCGAGTAGGATTATTCAGTAAACAGGCTGCTTTTTCCAATCCAAATATTTTCAGACACTTATCAGCTGACCATACTAAAGAATCGTGTTTAATTAAACATAGAATTGGACTTCCGCTTATTCCATGGAGATCTGGTATTTTTTCAGGCTTGCCCTTAATATTTATCTCTTCACGATAGTTCAATACTACATCAATCACAGGATTAAAACCTTCTACAGAAGATAATTCTCCTGAAAAAATACTCGTTAAGAAACTAATTACTCCTATTTTAATATTCGGATCAGGTTCGGTTTCTTTTTGCATTGATCTTGGATAGCCATATATCAGATATTTGTTTTCAAATAATTTTTCTTTAATTATAAAGGATGCCAAAGAAAATGTTTCCCAATAGGCTCCTACCCATTCTTTATATTTATTATCAAAAATCAATGGAACAATTCCAATATCAGCATCACTCTCTTTATTTTCTGAAAGATAAGGAGCACATGGTAGTGTAATGATTCCCTTTTGGGGACCCAACAAAGGCAAAGCTATCTCACAATATTTGACATATTTATTTTCTTCTAAAACATGCCTTGCAGTACATAAGTAAGTCGTTTCGTGGTACTTTATTAAAAAACCTGTTCCTAAAACTGCAGCGCGTTTTTCATTAACAACTTGAATGATCGGTATTATTCTCTTTTTTAGGTTTTGTCTCATCGCGAGTACCCGAATTTGGTGACCATCAGGAGAAAATTTGGGCGAAGTGTAGTACGAAGCCGGGTATTCGCTTATATGTGTAGTGCGAACAGGCTTATCCACCTATTTCTTTACATGCTTTTTTGTGTATTCTTCAACCTGTAAGTATCTTATAACAGGCGATTTTATATCTTTTGTTTCTTTCGCTGCAA
>JAADHF010000027.1 GCA_013151965.1 Spirochaetota bacterium | reverse complement strand
GGAATTCCCCATTCATTTAGTAAACATGCCCCGTGGTATCGATTATTTTCTTGTTCCGGAACTTGACCGGGGTGCATTTTTTCAGAGAAAAACCGAATACCTGTATTCTGTAAATCAGTTTCGGTCCCACTTTTTTTCCGGTAATATATTCAATCAGAAATAATATTGTTTGTCCGCCGTCAAAAGCGGGAAGAGGCAGCAGATTCATAATAAACAAAACAACACTTAAAAGAGCCAGGAGCCTGGAAAAAGATACAATTCCGGTTTTAATGCCAATCTCAAATCCGTTCGATGTTGATTTTCCTATGTAATATCCTATTCGTAAAGGGCCTGCAACGGCGTTATGCATGTTGATGCCTTTAAACATAAGAGAAATGCCCTTAAAGGTCATTTGTATTGTATTTATGGTTTGTCTATACCCGCGTTTAATACCATTAACAAACCCCGCTCCTCCGAGTTTGTACCTGTTCTCTTTAAATGTAATCCCAAGCTCAGGCATTCCTTTTTCATTGTAGAAAGGCAGTAAAACAGCCGTAAAACTGTTTCCATTTCTTAACACCTTAACCGTAATCTTCGAAGGTTTCTTTTTTAATACCTGGGATATATCAAGTACATTTTTTATTCTGGTTTTTTCTGCATAGGTAATAATATCACCGGGTTTAAGGCCGGCAATCCATGCAGCACTGTTTTTACCTATCTTCCATATCTCCGGTTTAATCCAGGCATAAACACCGATTCTGCCCGCACCGGTATTCGTATCAAGTTCAGGCACAACATTTAAACTAACCCGCTTCCCATTACGTTCTACAGTCATTAAGAGATTTTTGCCGGGATTTTCCGATACTATCTCCAGTAAATCCTGAAAATTCCGTACCTTTCTTCCGTTAATGCCTGTTATAATATCTCCTGTCTTAAGTCCTGCCTTTGTAGCGGGAGGCTCGGTTAAGAATTGATTAATAGAATAATCAGTCGCAAGAACAATTTTATTCGAAGAAGAATAGATAGTAAATCCCGACCACCATATAGCCGTTAAAACAATAAATGCAAATAAGAGGTTGGCAACCGGCCCGGCTACTGCAACAGCTACCCGTCTTAACGGATGTACGGAAAAAAAGGACCCTTCCTCATCCGGTATTTTAGTTAAATCATCCTGAATTGCTATTCGGAGCATATCATCACCCTTAAGCTTACAGTACCCGCCGAAAGGTATCAAAGAAATCTGATAGAGGGTTTTATTGCGTCTAAAACCGAGCAGCTTTTTACCGAATCCGATGGAAAATGTTTCGACTTCGATTCCGTTTAATTTTGCAGCGATAAAGTGTCCGAATTCGTGAATAAAAATAATAACTCCCAGTCCGAACAGACCGAGTAAAATCGTAAAAATCATCCTATATATTCCTCACTAACCATTTTTGCATCGATTTCCATTATGGACTCTAAGGAGTCCGTGTCTCCGGGCCAGTTTCTATTTAAACTCCCTTCGACGACATGCGGAATATCAATAAATCTAATCCTGTTCTTTATGAACATGGAAACAGCTGCCTCGTTGGAAGCATTATAAACAATGGGATATGCTCCTCCGTGTGTTACCGCATCGTATGCAAGTGCAAGCATTCTGTATTTTTCAAGATCGACCCTGCGAAAATCCATATTAATATTATCGAGAAGTAATCTGTTAAATCCTGTTTCTTTAATCTCAGGATATGTAAGAGCGTTTAGAATCGGAAGCCGCATATCAGGTTTTCCGATCTGTGCGTATAACATGCCGTCCCTTGTGCGAATCATAGAATGAACATAACTTTGAGGATGAATGATAACCTTTATTCTCTCCGGAGAAATATCGAATAATCTACTTGCCTCTATTACTTCCAGACCCTTATTTGCCATCGATGCCGAATCTATTGTTATCTTTGCACCCATCCTCCAGGTCGGATGCTGAAGTGCATCTTCCACTGTTACATTTTCCAGCTGCTTAATACTTAAATCTCTGAATGCACCTCCGGATGCTGTAAGCACAATTTCGTCTACTGCCTTTCTGTCTATTATCCTCATCAGGTTAAAAATAGCAGAATGTTCGGAATCCACGGGAAGTATCACCCTGCCCTTTTTCTCTGCCAGATCAAATAAGAGTTTGCCTGCCATTACAATGCTCTCTTTATTTGCAAGGGCAAGATCTTTACCTGACTGCAGTGCCCAATAAGAGGTAAACAGTCCCGCGGAACCCGATATGCCATTGACTACAATATCCGCCCCGGTTTCCCGTACCATTTCGGCAACAGCCTGTTCTTTCATATAGAGTACCGGTTCCGTATTTAAATGATTGTTTCTTACCGCACTTTCAAGTGTTTTTTTTGCATCGGCAGATAATGACTGTTCCACCGCTGCAACTTCGGGAGAAAACTCTGCAATTTGCGACAGCAGCTTCTCCCAGTTTCTGTTGCACGATAGTCCTACCACTTTAAACAGTTCCGGTCTCTGTCTAACAATATCCAGAGTACTTGTGCCTATCGAACCTGTACTTCCCGCTATAATAATTCGCTTTAATTTCATTAGTTATTCCCGGTTTATCCGTATTTCAGCTTAAATACTTCTGTGTGATTTCAAAAAAATAATAAAAGACAGGTGCCACGAAAAGCATTGAATCTATGGAGTCCAGAAGACCTCCCCTTCCGGGGATTATCTCACCCGAATCTTTCACTTCCGCAGATCTTTTTAATGAAGATTCGGCCAGATCTCCTAAAATTCCAATAATTCCGAAAAGTGACCCGAGTAAGATTACACCGATAATCCCAATCGAAAACAAATCGGGGAAAATATAATAATAGAGAACCGATATCCCAACCGAACCTAAGAAACCGAAAATAAAACCTATAAGCGATTTTTTCGGACTTATTAAAAGTCCCAGTCTGGTAGTTTTCCCGATTGAAAGGCCCATAAGATATGCAAGAATGTCATTTGCAAATACCACACTGAAAAAGTATAAGAACAGCAGCGATGCATTATTCAGCCCGGATATTTTTACAACATAAACTATAAAAAATCCCGGATATATGGCAGCCATTACAGTGGCCGCACTACTGTCCAATGCACAGGATAGAGTTTTTTTCCTGTTTATAAAAGCCGCACGCATAAAAATGGCTATAAATAAAACATTCAACCATATAATCAATATACTTTCATCAATGGAAAAGAGTATCTGCAGGTACGCAACAACCGGTAAAGAAACTCCTGCAGTTACGGCTATTATGTTAAAAGTACTGCAGCTGCGTTTTTTAAAAAGTCCGATTACTTCCAGTGTTCCGATTAATGCGGCACTAATGGAGCAGATATTAAGAATAAGATGGTTAAGCCAGGGTAACCTAAAAATAAACAGATAAAAGAGAGGAAAAGCTATGATAATAAGAATTGCCCTTGAGAAAAAAGCTTTCACCTACTGCCTCCGAATCTCCTCTCCCGCTTGCTGTAATCACTTAATGCCTGCATTAAATCCTCCCCATGCCAATCGGGCCACAATTTATCACTGAAATACAGCTCCGCATAAGCACTTTGCCAGAGGAGGAAGTTACTAATCCTTTTTTCTCCCCCTGTTCTTATTATAAGATCGGGATCGGGGATTTCCGGATGATCAAGATGTAATGATATCTGTTTTACCGTTTCATCTTCTTCTTCCCGCCCGGAACTTTTAAAATCATTATCCTGATACATTCTTATTACAGCACGTGCTATTTCACCTCTGCCGCCGTAATTAATTGCAAGATTCACCGTTAATCCGGTAAAACCGCAGGTATCTTTTTCGACATTCAAAATCTCTTTTCGCAGTTCTTCGGGAAGCTTTTCGATATCCCCGCTCTGCAAAACCCTGATACCATTCCGCCGGTAAAAATCATACTCCTTTTTAAGATATTTCTTTATCAAAGACAACAGGAACCTGACTTCCCTTTCCGCACGTTTCCAGTTTTCCGTGGAAAAAGTATAAAGAGAAAGATACTTAAGACCAATCTCGGAAGCTGCTTTCACTACTCTCTTTGCCGCTTTTATACCTTCGAGATGCCCTTCTGTACCCGGTCTTCCCTGGTTTTTCGCCCAGCGCCTGTTTCCGTCCATGATTATTCCCACATGAACGGGAAGTTTTTCCATAAACATAAAATTGATAAAACCTTTGTATCTGCTTTTAGACTTCCATTATCTCTTTTTCCTTTTTTTCGAGTTCCGAATTAATCTCTTCTATAAACCGGTCGGTAAGTTTTTGTATTTCATCCATTGCTCTTTTTGATTGATCTTCACTAATAGTAGAATCTTTCTGCAGTTTCTTTAATTCATCATTAGCATCGCGCCTGATATTCCTTACCGACACCCTGCTCTGCTCCGCCATATGCTTCGCAAGCTTTACAAGTTCTTTTCTCCTGTCTTCAGTTAACGGGGGAATATTTATTCTGACAACTTTACCGTCATTATTGGGATTAAGAGATAATTCGGAACGCTGGATGGCTTTTTCGATTGCAGGAAGGGAACCGGGATCCCAGGGCTGGATCAGAACGAGCCTCGCCTCCGGTACTGAAATAGTTGCAATCTGATTCAACGGAACCTGCTGGTCATAATATTCAACTTTAAGTTTTTCAAATAAAGCGGAAGATGCTCTGCCGGTTCTAACAGTCTGAAATTCATTTTTCAGCGCAGCTATTGTTTTCTTCATTTTACCTTCTGCATTCTTCTGAACCTCTTTTTCAGCCATGTATTTTCCTCCTTGATTATTCACCTAATTTATAATAGAGATAATCCGAAACGGTTACTTTGCTTCCTAACTCCTTACTTAAATTATCAAGATATTTTGCTATCGTTACATTCTGATCTTTTACAAATGTCTGATCCAGAAAACAGATTTCCGAAAGATGTTTATTTAATTTACCCTTAACAATACCGTTAATTACTTTTTCCGGTTTTCCAAGGTTTTGTGCCTGTTTTAAAAAGATTTCTTCCTGTTCCTTAAGATACTGAGAATCCACATCTTTTGCGGACAAATACACGGGCGCACAGGCTGCAATATGAAGCGCAATATCAAAGGCTGCAGCTTTTAATTTCTTATTTTCTTTTAACGAAGCATCTTCTGTTTTTACAAGCAGAAGAACACCGATTTTTCCTATCCCTTCTACATTATGAATATAATCGACAAGGAGTTCATTTGTACCGGCTGTTAAAAGCCGGAAGCGTTTTAATTCGAGATTTTCTTTAATTTTTCCTATCGCTTCGGTAATTAACGCATCAATCTCTTCTGTTTTTTTATCAAGCTGTTTTTTTATAATTAAATCGGCAAGTTTATGACCGAGAGCAATAAACTCCGTATTCTTCGCAACAAAATCGGTTTCCGATGCAAGTTCCAGAAGTACACCGGAGTTTCCGTCGATATGGGAAAATATCTGTCCTTCCCTGGTAACCCTTCCGTCTCTTTTCCGTGCGGCTGCAAGACCAAGTTCTTTTAATATCCTTTCCGCCTTTTTAAAATCTCCCTCTGCCTTTACCAGAGCTTTTTTACAGTCCATCATACCTGCACCGGTTTTTTCTCTTAATTTTTTAACATCGATAGCCTTTATTTCCACTGTATTACTCCTATCCTTCGTATAGTTTATCTTCATCTGCTACATGCTTATCCACAATATTTTTTTCTTCGGACTTTTCAGCTCCGGAGTCCTTACTATCTTCAGGCGTATAATCGGAATAATCTTTATCACTGAACCGCACGGCGTCATTTTCTTCCGCTGTATCGCCTATTGCCGCAGTAACAGCTACTTTTTCCACTTCTTCCTCTGCTTTTTCCTTATCCTTTTCCTTATCCTTATCTTTTTCTTTCAGTGCATCAGTATCAATATATTCACCCTTGTCGATTACCTCCGCAAACTCTTCCTCTCCCTTTTCTTCCTGCAGGGTTTCTATTACCTCGAGTCCCACTTCATTTTCCGCATCGATAACCGCGTTTGCCATAATCTGTGCAAAGAGGTTGATTGCCCGGATAGCATCATCATTGCCGGGTATCGGATAATCGATACCCTCAGGATTGCAGTTTGTATCCACTACAGCCACAATAGGAATTCCCACTCTCTTTGCTTCGGCAACAGTTATTGCCTCTTTTCTTGTATCGATAACAAAAACTACACCCGGAAGCTCTTTCATTTCCTTAATGCCGCCAAGATTTTTTTCCAGGCGTGTCTTTTCCTTCTGAAGAAGCGCCTTTTCTTTTTTTGTCAAACTTTCGAAGGTGCCGTCAACTTCCATCTTTTCCAGTTTTTTTAATCGTAAAAGAGATTTTTTAATTGTTGAGAAATTTGTCAACATTCCGCCCAGCCATCTGTTAATTACATAGTACATACCACACCGTTTCGCTTCACTTTCGATGACCTGCTGAGCCTGTTTTTTAGTTCCTACAAACAGAATAGATTTTCCTTCTACAACTGCCTGCCGAACAACTTCATATGCTTCTTTAATTGCTACGATTGTTTTTTGAAGATCAATAATATGAATCCCGTTTCTTTCCGCAAAAATGAATTTTTTCATTCTGGGATCCCATCTTTTTGTTTGATGTCCGAAATGAACACCTGATTCCAGCAAACTTTTCATTGTTACTACTGCCACTATAATCCTCCTAACCCTTCTCTATGTCTCGTGTATCGGTTTATAAAACGGATACCGGAAATTAATATAATTTTATTCCAAGATATAATTACTGTCTCTTAACATGCCATAAAATGTCTCGAGAGGCAAGCCCATAACGTTGCTGAAGGAACCTTTTATCCATTCAATAAAGAACCCGCCGCTTCCCTGTATTCTGTATCCTCCGGCCACTCCCGACCATTCGCCTGTACCAAGATAATAACGTATTTCTTCTTTCGACATCTCTTTGAACTTAACCTCGGTTTCCACGAACCTTGTATCCGGTTCTTCTCCTTTTTCCCTTAACAGTGAAATACCTGAAATCACTTTATGGACTCTCCCGGAGAGTAGATTTAGAGTTTTTTCAGCATCCTCCACCGATACCGGCTTACCGATTATATTTCCATTAAGATTTACTATCGTATCTGCACTCAGTACCCAGCGCGGTGACTCATTTTTAAATATTTTTATTATTTCTTCTACCTTGGCCTCTGATATTCTCCTTACAGCATCTATAGCAGTTTCATTTCCGGAAATACTTTCATTGATATTCGGCGGAATAATCCTGAAAGGTATCCTGCAGTGAGTTAAAAGCTCCCGCCTTCTCGGAGAGCCGGATGCAAGAATCATAGTTTCCATTGTTTCCCCTTAGATTTCTCTAAACAGGAACAGCCCGCCGATTATTCCCAGGGCTGATCCCGGATTGAATTTAATATAAAAAGAAAGTACCTTAAGATCAAACCCTAAAGGACCTATTTCCCAATTTATTGCGATATTAAATGTAATAAGGATC
Organism: Spirochaetota bacterium; assembly: GCA_013151965.1. Lineage (GTDB taxonomy): Bacteria > Spirochaetota > Spirochaetia > SZUA-6 > SZUA-6 > SZUA-6. Next base: position 282 of record JAADHF010000027.1, on the reverse strand, counting down.
CTCTCTATTAATTCCCAGCTTAAACTTCCGATTATAAAGCCTAAAAAAGAAATCAAAAGTAACGAGGGCATATTTTTCTTATTCAACTTCATTTAGATGATGGTGAATTATACGGTTAATGCCCTCCCTGTCAAGTATGTATCCGTAATATATTCGTACCCGTTCAGATTGACATTTTCTCCTTCTCCATGTAAGTTTGATACAAGGGCAATTAGCTCAGCTGGATAGAGCGCTGGCCTCCGGAGCCAGAGGCCGTGGGTTCGAATCCCGCATTGCCCAAGA
>JAADHF010000032.1 GCA_013151965.1 Spirochaetota bacterium | reverse complement strand
AAGATATGTATAAAAAACTAGAAGATAATCCGGAGAATGCCGTCAAGCTTGCTGATGTTTTTCTAAAAGATGAATCCATCGACAATGATAAACTGGTAAAACCTATGCTTCTTAATGTAATAAATAATCGTGATGTGGATATGAATACCAGAATAGCCGCTAAATTGAATCTTTTTTTATATTACATCTATGAAGAGAACATAAAAAGCGCAGAAAATCTATACGGTGAAATAAAATCCAGTTTACCGGCTGACATAAATAAAAGCTTCCGTTTTGCAGTTAAGTATGAAGCGCCATTTATGCTTAAATGCTTAAAATATCTAAAAAATGATCTAAGCTTTTAAAAAGTTTTGTCGTAAGTGTATTAAACACCTGTGAATTATACTCTATAGTGTCTTTATATTAGTCCAAACCTTATCAGTTAATTCTTTAATCAGGCGCATCTTTCAGGCATATCTTTCAAGTATATCTTCCAGGCTGGAAGAAAAGAATTCCTCAAGCTCTATCCTCCCTTCTCCTATAATCAATTGCCTTGCAGACGGATATAATTCTAAAAATCTCTTAAGCCTCATGGGCTTTCTCATTCTTGATGATTTAACCTCTACAGCAATAATCTTACCCGGAGAGGCCAGAACAAAATCCACTTCTACATTTCCCTTCCGCCAGTAATACAGGTGATAGGGCAAACTGCCTAAATTATTAAGAAAAAAAGATCCGACGGCATTCTCCACGAGCCTTCCCCACTTTGCATGGTCGTTTCTTGTGTCTTTATAATTAGACATTGTGGAAGCATTTATCAGGGCATTGTTCCATAGTATAAGTTTTGGGCTGCTCCCCTTTTTGGGTTTACTTCCTTTTTTAAACTGCTCCAGACCCGACAGGAGAAAAGCAGATTCCAGTATGGAAACATAGTGAGCAAGAGTTGTTGTGTTGCCTGCATCGGTTAATTGGCCAAGCATCTTGTTGTAGGAGAGAATCTCGGCCGGGTAATATGTAGAAAGGTAGAACAGGTGCCTTAAAAGTGAGGGTTTGGTGATCTTCTGCATCTGTAAAACATCTTTAGAAATTACTGTTTCTATCAGTGAATCCCTGACATAAGAAGCCCAGAAATTAATATCTTTGGAATATTTTAAAGTGCCCGGATACCCTCCGAAGAAGAGCCATTCATCCAGAGTATAATTAAAGGCGTCTCTAACTTCCGTATAGTTCCAGTGATTTAATCTGTGTAAGTAAAATCTTCCTGCCAGACTTTCCATTAGTCCTTCTTTAATAAGTAAAGATGAGGAACCCAAAAGCAAAACATTTAATGAACTGCCAATGGAACGATCTTTATCCCATAAATTTTTTACAGTCTCACTCCAACCTGTTATTTTTTGAACCTCGTCGATAATAAGGAGAACCGGTTTGTTTGGTGCCGACCTTGCCATATTCCAGTGATGTATAAGCCAATCAGGACCCGGAGGAAGTGGTGTATCTGCAGACGCAAATATAGTATCTTCCTTCCAGTCTCTGCGAATTTGAAGTGCTGCAGTTGTTTTACCGGTTTGTCGCGGGCCTATGATAATCTGTAGAAGTTCAGGGCTTCTTTTTATGGATTGTTTAATGGTATCGACCTGCGGCCTTCTGTACAGGGGAAGTTCCATATTATTAATATAAAACGAATCCAGGAAAAAGTCAATATTACTCAATGATTGAGCAAATATACTCAAGTATAAGAAATGGCCCTTTTACGGCTACATGTAATTATTTTGTAATCGCCTGCAGTTTAGTGATTTTATCAGACAGTTGTAAGGCCTCAGTTTCCCTAACTTGGCAGAGTACCCTTTCACCAAAACCATATTTGCTTACAGTCTGCCGGTATGTCTTTAAGAAAAGATACTGCCGCTACTATTCTCTGGCAGCTGTTATCGTTCCGAAATTTGCACTCTTCTCCCTGTCGGCATAAAAGGTCATCGTTATGGTATCGGTATCCGTTAGCGTATATTCTACATAATTTTTGCTACCCACTAAGGTTGGGTCTGGAGTATATTCATCCATTTGATAATCAAAGCTGGAATCAGTGAGATTACTTATTATTCCGCTTTCAAGAACAGCTCGATTCGAATCCTGTATCTGATAGCCGCTTGCATTTTCCAGAAAGACAAAGTAGGTATGCCACTCCCAGGTATCTGGTTTTTGAGTTATTTTCCATGTACCCTGTAATGTCCAACCCTGATTGATGAAGCCGAGATACTTACAGGAACCCAAAAAGAGTGAAAGCACAAGCAAAAAAACAATTAAGAGAATAATATACAACTTTTTCCTAGACCTTTTTTTCAAAACATCCTCCTTTGTTTTGTTACAACTATATCTCCTCTGTCAAAAATTATACCACACAAAAGTAAAGACACAATGAAACATTTAAAAAAATATTCTTACCTAAACTGAGCGGTTTGCATTGTGAAATGTAAAAACTTCAGGATTCTGCATTATTTTTCTTTTTGGCATCCAGGACTGTCGTAAGTCTTTCTGCGCCTTCCACACCGGCCAGTTCGCCTTTACATTCCCGAAAGCCCTGCGGGTGTTCTTCCGTCACGACAGGAAGCTTTTAGCGGAGATCTCGAAAATGATATTCACCATGATCAGGGATTTCTACCGGGAGGCCGCCGGAAAGGAGGTGCGGACCGGGATGGTCATCGCCCACCAGACGGCGGGTAATTTCCTCCGGTTCAATTCCCATTATCACGGTATCGTTTTAGAGGGTGGTTTCGATGAAGCGGCGAACTTTGTTTTCATCCCCTTTGGCAACCTTGATAACATTCGTTTAGTACTTTAGAAGAATGATAATAAAATTCTTCTATTGCTATCAATCACCTGATAGACGAGCAGAAATGCACAGGTTTGCCTTAAGAGTATTTATATATCAGATGAACAAATACTCCATTCTTATCCTGTTTCATGTAATAAGGTCGATTACTCTGTTTAAATCATCCAGCGAAAAATAGGATATCTCTATTCTTCCCCGGGAATCATTTCCTTTTATAACAATCTTTGTTCCCAGTACATCCATAAGCCTCTGCTCTATCTCTTTAAGCTCGGGAGATATATTTTTTCTCTCTTTATTATTTTCAGCTTTTTTTTGTGATGCAAGCGCTTCTGACTGACGTACGGACAACCCCTGTTTTAAAATTCGCTGAAACAGGTTTTCCTGCTTTTCCTTATCTCCGATCATAAGGAGTGCGCGTGCATGGCCGGAAGTAATACGCCCCCTGCCGAGTGCATCCTGAATAGATGCCGGGAGCTTTAACAATCTTAACGCATTCGCTACGGTAGATCTTTTCCTGCCTACCTTCCCGGCAATTTCTTCCTGGTTTAATCCGGAAATATCGATTAACCTTTTATAAGCGTATGCCTCTTCTATAGGTGATAAATCTTCCCTTTGAATGTTCTCTATCAAAGCTATCTCTAATTTTTCTTCATCGGAAAATTGTTTTACAATTACAGGTATCCGTTTTAAACCGGCAATCTTTGCCGCCCTGACCCTTCGTTCTCCTGCTATTATTATATATTTTCCTTCTCCGGCCGGTTCGACTAAAACAGGCTGTAATATACCCTTCTGTTTAATCGAGTCTGCAAGCTCGTTTAAATTATCCTCATCAAAATCCTGCCTTGGCTGATACGGATTTGCCGAAAGAGAATCCGGAGAAACCTCATTAACAGCAGAAACATTACGATCCTCACCTGCTGTCTTTAAAAGAGCTTCGATTCCTCTGCCGAGAGCTTTCTTAGACATGACGCATTACCTCTTCCGCAAGTTTTTTGTAACTCTTTGCACCCGGACACTCGGGCGCATAAACATTTATCGGCTGGGCAAAAGACGGTGCTTCACTTAACCTTATATTACGGGGAATAATCGTACGAAATACCCTGTCCTTAAAAAGCCGCACAACCTCCTGCACAACCTCATGAGCAAGCCTGGTCCGTGTATCGTACATCGTAAAAAGGATTCCGCCTATTTTTAAATCAGGATTAAGACTTTCCTGCACCTTTTTAACGGTATCAAGAAGAAAGCTTAAACCTTCCAGAGCGAAATATTCGCATTGAAGGGGTATAATTACATAATTTGCAGCCACAAGTCCGTTTAAAGTAAGAATTCCCAGCGAAGGGGGACAATCAATAAAAACATAATCAAAAGAATCCTCGATCTTTTTTATGGCTTTCTTTAAAAAGTATTCCCTTTCTCCCTGGTTTACAAGCTCTACCGATGCTCCTGCAAGATCGATACTCGAAGGTATAACATACAATCCGTCAACCGGGGTTTTTCTGACAGCACTTTCCGCTGTTACCTTTTCCATAATTACTTCATAAATTCCGGGAGATTCATTGCTGAAACCCAGACTGCTCGAAGAATTACTCTGCGGATCGAAATCCACAAGAACAACCTTTTTCCCCATTTCAGCAAGATAAGCACCCAGATTTACAGCAGTAGTAGTTTTTCCTACTCCGCCCTTTTGATTTGCAAACACAATTATTTTAGCCATATGTTTTTCCCGTAGATAATAACAGATTAATAAATTAACATATAGAAGAAAATGATAAAAGATATACTTACTTTAGATCAGACAGAATGTTTCACGTGAAACATTATTGAAATTATTTCCGTTCTATGCTTCCTTTTCGGCACTCGCAACACCAACGACAATATCCGGTTTTGTTATATTTACTATCTTTACTCCCGTGGCATTTCTACCCTGGCTCGGTATCTGTCTCAGCCTTATTTTAATAGCCACGCCCTGCGATGTTATACAAACTATATCGTCATTCCTTTTAACAGACAGTACTCCGGCAAGTTCTCCGCTCTTCTCCGAATATTTAAAGCATATCTGTCCTCTCGTAGCCCTTCCGTGAGCAGAAAAGAGATTATACGCCAGTCTCTTGCCGTAACCATATTGAGAAATCACAAACAGTGTCTCTTTATCCTTAACTGTAACGATACCTATAAGTTCATCATTATTAAGAAGTTTTATCCCCCGCACTCCGTGAGACGCTCTCCCCATTACCCTTACATTCGATTCTTTAAATCTCAAAGCATTTCCTCTCCGCGTTACAAGTACAACTTCATCGTTTCCCCTTGTTAATCTTGCACTTATAAGCCGCTCATTCTTATCCAGCCTTATGGCCCGTATTCCTCTCGCCCTTGCGTTTCTGAAATCCGCAGAGGTAACCCTTTTTACTATTCCCTTCGTAGTAGCCATAAAAATAAAGGTACTATCTGAAAATTCACTCAGGGATTCTATAGCTGTAATTTCTTCGTTATTAGATATTGAAATAAGAGTTTTAATACTCTGACCCCGGGCTGTTCTTGATCCTTCCGGTATTTCATAAACTTTCAGCCAGTAAGACAACCCCTCATTCGTAATAAACAGTATATAATCATGAGTCGAAGCAATAAAAATCTTTTCTATAAAATCTCCTGTCCGCAGATTCGCAGCTGAACTTCCCCTGCCGCCCCGGTTCTGCTGCCGGTATGCAGATACGGGTATTCTCTTTATCAGGTTATTATGGGAAATAAGTATTACCATATCTTCCTTTGCAATAAGATCCTCTATATTTATCTCTTCGATTTCCTCATTTATAATTTCCGTCCTTCTCTCGTCACCATATTTTTTTGATATTTCCCCTGTTTCTTCTTTTACAACATCGAGTATTTTCTTCTCACTTCCGATAAGTTCTTTTAATAACTTTATCTGGGCAAGAACCGCCTTTAGTTCTTCCTCCAACTTTTTCGTTTCAAGAGCCGTAAGTTTCTGAAGTCTCATGTCCAGAATAGCCTGAACCTGTTTATCAGAAAGTTTAAACCTTTTTATTAAATTACTTTTTGCAGTGTCTACATTTCTTGATTTTTTAATTATTGCAATTACTTCATCTATATTCTCCAGGGCAATTGCCAGGCCTTTTAATATATGAGCCCTCTCCTCCGCTTTTTTAAGATCATACTTTGCCCTTCTTGTTATCACTTCTTCTCTGTGTTTAATAAATAATCCGATTAATTCTTTTAGTGATAAGACTTTCGGAATTCCATTCACCAGGGCGAGATTGTTTACAGAAAAATTTACCTGTAACTGTGTGTGTGTAAACAGTTGATTTAATATTAAACGCGGTTTTACATTACGTTTTAATTCGATAACTATCCGCATTCCGTGCCTGTCGGATTCATCTCTTAAATCGGTAATTCCCTCTACCCTTCCCTCTCTGACAAGGTCAGCAATTTTAATTATCAGATTTGCTTTATTAACCTGATACGGTAATTCCTTTACAATAATAACTTCCTTGCCGGATTTTACTGTTTCCAGAACAACCCTTGCCCTGACAACTATTCTGCCTTTTCCGGTTCTGTAAGCATCCCTTATGCCGTTTTTACCAAAAATAATACCCCCGGTTGCAAAATCAGGTCCTTTGACATATCCCATCAGTTCCGTTTCAGTTATATCCGGATTTCCGACCTGGGCAATAATTGCCCTGCAAATCTCTTTAAGATTATGCGGAGCAAGATTTGTTGCCATTCCTACAGCAATTCCGCTTGAACCATTAATAAGCAAAACGGGAAGAGCACTCGGAAGAACAAGCGGCTCCTGCATGGAGCCATCATAATTGGGACCGAAATCCACAGTTTCTCTTTTAATATCACGCAGCACTTCATCGGAAATACTTCCAAGTCTTGCTTCGGTATACCTCATTGCAGCCGGTGTATCACCATCCACGGAGCCGAAATTACCCTGACCGTCCACAAGAGGATAACGAAGGGAAAAATCCTGCGCCATTCTTACAAGCGCATCATAAACGGACTGATCGCCATGCGGATGATATTTACCAAGAACATCGCCGACAATCCTTGCGGTTTTTTTATAAGCCCTTTCATGACGCAGACCCATTTCGCTCATGGCAAACAGTATTCTTCTGTGAACCGGTTTTAATCCGTCTCTGACATCCGGCAGAGCCCTGCTTACAATAACGGACATCGCATAGTTCATATATGATTCTTTTACTTCATCTTCTATTGCTACAGGAATTATCCTGCCCTTTATATCTGACACTCTTTTCTCCCAATCTATTCGATTATTTTAATCCGTTTTTATACATCAAGATTTGTAACCGACAGTGCATTATCTTCTATGAATTTCCTTCTCGGTTCGACATTCCCGCCCATAAGCGTTGTAAATATTTCTTCCGCCTCAACGGCATCTTCCAGTTTAACCTGCATGATACTTCTGTTTGCAGGGTCCATTGTTGTATCCCACAACTGATCGGGGTTCATTTCTCCGAGTCCCTTATAACGCTGTATGGATACACTGTTCCTGCTTTCCGATGCCTTAAGTTTTTTTTCTTTTTCTTCTTCATCGTATGCATAGAACACTTTTTTACCTTTTGTTATCTTGTAAAGAGGAGGCATTGCTATATAGATATGACCTCTCTCTATAAGTTCTTTCATGTATCTAAAGAAAAAGGTTAACAGTAAGGTGCGAATATGAGAACCGTCGACATCAGCATCCGCCATTATAATTATTTTATGGTATCTTAATTTTTCCACGGAAAAACCCGAACCTACACCGGCGCCGATGGATGCTATAATAGGCTGCAGTTTTTCATTTGCAAGTACTTTGTCTATCCGCGTTTTTTCAACATTAAGCATTTTGCCCCAGAGAGGCAAAATAGCCTGAAACTGTCTGTCTCTTCCCTGTTTTGCACTTCCCCCTGCAGAATCTCCTTCTACGATATAAAGTTCACATCTTGTAGGATCGGTTTCCGAGCAGTCTGCTAACTTGCCCGGCAGACCTATATTCTCCAGAAGGCTTTTTCTTCGAGTGAGCTCTCTTGCACGCCTTGCAGCCTGCCTGGCTTTTGCCGCCATAATAGACTTTTCCAGTATCTTTTTTACAACATCAGGATTCTCTTCGAAATATGCCGATAACCTTTCATTTACAATAGATTCAACTATACCTTTTGCTTCGCTGTTTCCCAGTTTCGCCTTTGTCTGTCCTTCGAACTGAGGTTCCGGGATTTTTACGGATATTACAGCGGTTAATCCCTCGCGGACATCGTCGCCGCTTAGATTTTCCGTAATCTTTTTAGCAAGGTTTAAACGTTTAACAAAATCGTTAAGCGTACGTGTAAGTGCGGACTTAAAACCGACAAGATGAGTTCCGCCTTCCCTGGTACTGATATTGTTCGCATATGTAAAAATAGTTTCATTAAATCCGTCATTGTACTGCAGAGAAACCTCTACCTGAACATCATCCTTTGTTCCCTCGAAATAAATCGGTTCCTTCTGAATAGGCGTTTTATTCCTGTTTAAGAATTCAATAAACGATTTTACGCCGCCTTCAAAATGAAAAATATGATATTTCCTTTTGGTTAATCTTTCATCCGCTATGGAGATTTTAATTCCCCTGTTTAAAAACGCAAGCTCTCTAAGCCTGTTCGATAGAGTATCAAAACTGAAATTTATATCCTTAAATATTGTTCTGTCAGGTTTAAACCGCGTAACCGTACCCCTGGCCTTACTTTCCCCGATAATCTTTACATCTTTTACCGGAATACCTCTCTTATACTTCTGATAATAGACTTTCCCGTCCCGATGCACAAAAACCTCACATATCTCCGAAAGGGCATTAACAACCGATACCCCGACCCCATGAAGACCGCCGGACACTTTGTAGCTTTTTTTATCGAATTTACCCCCTGCATTAAGCCTGGTCATAACAACTTCCAGAGCACTTATCTTTTCCAGCGGATGTAAATCTACCGGGATTCCTCTTCCATTGTCCTTAACCGTAATTATATTGTCTTTTTCTATTGTTACGGATATCACAGTACAGTGGCCGGCAAGAGCTTCATCTATACTATTATCAACAACTTCATAAACAAGATGATGCAGACCTTCGGAACCCGTTGTCCCTATATACATACTTGGCCGCTTACGTACATGTTCCAGCCCTTTGAGAATTTGAATATGCTGAGCATTATAACTGTCTGGCATTTCCCCACCCTATAAAAAATTAGATGCTTAATCTTAATTTAAACAACAAAAAAAGTAAAGTAAATGTAATTTTAACTTGCAAATTATCAAAACCGGGTGTACCATATATGCTTGAGTTACGGCTGTTAATAAACTGTGGATAAGTAAATTAATTTTGTAAATATTTACTAAACATACATATAATCATCTATTAGATATATTCAATTTGTTATCAATAAAAGGGGGCTGTAATTATTTATATA
>JAADHF010000001.1 GCA_013151965.1 Spirochaetota bacterium | reverse complement strand
TCCTGACAAACTCGATGGTAGCCTATGCAATTGCAAGAAATATGCACAAAAAGTTTTATAAGGCGCTGTATTTCTACTTTATAAGCGCCATGTTTATTCCGTTTCCCATCATTATGCTTCCGATTGTAAAAGAAACCAGTGCAATGGGTCTGGATAATCAGCTGGGGATAATACTACTGTACATCGTTTACGGTTTGGCCTTTAATATTTTCGTTTATGTCGGATACGTCAAATCCATTCCAAGAGCGCTGGAAGAAGCTGCTATTATCGACGGGGCAAGCACATGGGCGGTATTCTGGAAGATAATCTTTCCGCTTCTTACACCCATGCATGCAACAGTAGGTATTCTTTCCTCGCTGTGGATATGGAACGACTTTATGCTTCCCCTGATTATCTTAAGCAGGCACTATATGATGACCCTTCCGCTGGTGCAGTTTGTTTTTCAATCTAAATTTTCAACCAACTATAATTTAGCCTTTGCATCTTATCTAATGGCATTAGCACCAATGATAGTCATTTTCCTCTTTGCACAACGATGGATTATCAGCGGAGTTACAAGAGGAGCAGTTAAATAATTGATAAAAAAGGTTAAAAATACAAACTACATTTAAGAGATTATAAAGGATGCAGAAAATAACCATAATTATCTGTTCACTGATTTTGGTTTTTATTTTTTCCTGCAGTCCGTATAGAGAAAAACAAACCCAATTGTATAAATCGGAAAGTTATACTTTGTCGAGCCGCTCAGTAATCTGGGGTAATTTTAAAGCTGAAGTTATCTCCGGAGATGAAATTCATTCATCATTTCAGGGAAGCGACGAAATCGCATTTGATAGTACAGAGGGCCTGTATGTATGGAAATTAAGAGAAAACATAAGTGCTTATCCGGAGTATAAATCTGATACTGTCATAGTCGATGCCTTGTATAAGATGTCATTAGGTGAGTTGGAAAAACTTAAAACAAAGGATGGACTGTTTTTTAATGCGGGAGCTAAGTGGTATGGCGTCTGGACCAGGGATGTAAGCTACAGTATTTTATTATCGCTTGCCGTTATTGCACCCGAAATTTCGAAAAGATCTTTGATGAAAAGAGTAGATAACGGTAAAATAATTCAGGACACGGGAACCGGCGGTTCATGGCCTGTTTCTTCGGATAGAATGATATGGGCATTAGCTGCGTGGGAAGTCTATAAAGTAACAGGTGATAAAAAATGGCTGGAAAATATCTATTCGATTATCAAAAAATCGGTACAGACAGATATAAAAACGATATTCTCTCCTGATGGCCTTGTTTCGGGAGAATCGACATTTTTAGACTGGAGGGAGCAGACTTATCCCGAATGGATGCAGCCGATCGACATTTACCATTCGGTAGCTCTGGGTACAAATGCTGTTCATTATCAAACTTATAATATCTTATATAAAATATCCAAACTGTTAAACCAACCGTCAGAAGAATACAAACTAATCGCCGAAAGATTAAAAAAAGAGATTAATGACAAACTGTGGTTAGCAAAGCGGGGATATTATGCACAATACCTTTATGGCAGGCATTACATGTCGGTTTCCAAACGGTCGGAAGCTTTGGGGGAAGCCCTTAGTGTTTTATTCGATATTGCCGACAGACAGCAACAATCATCCGTTATCGAAAATACGCCTGTTGTAGATTATGGAATTCCAATTATTTATCCGGAAATACCCGGTATCCGCCCTTATCATAACAATGCAATCTGGCCCTTTGTGCAGGCATATTGGAATCTGGCTGCTGCAAAAGTAAAAAATGAGAAAGCCTTAAAGAACGGCCTGGCTTCGATATACAGAGCCGCTGCACTTTTCTTAACCAATAAGGAAAATATGGTTGCAGGTAATGGTAACTCAAAAGGTACAGCTATAAATTCGGACAGACAGCTCTGGAGTGTGGCCGGAAATATTGCAATGGTTTACAGAATATTTGCCGGCATGCAGTTTGAGCCTGACAAATTAATATTTCACCCTGTAATACCTGAAGAATACGGCAGTGATCGCATTATTGAAAATTTCAAGTATAGAAATGCTGTCTTAAATATTAGAATAAGAGGATACGGCACTATCATAGATTCCTTTAAAGTAAATGGAAAAGAGCAGACTCTACCGGAAATCTCCGGTGATATATCCGGAAATTATAATATTGAAATTAAAATGGCAAATAATGATTTTAATCCGTCGAGAATAAACCTTCGCAAATTGAAATTTTCGACCAAAACTCCGAAGATTATTCTTAAAGGAGAACAATTAATCTGGAATGCTATTCCGAACGCAAAGGTTTATGAAATCTATAAAAACGGGCAATTAATTAAGACACAAAAAGATACGGCGTACAAAATAGAAGATAGAACGAACTATGCCGAGTACCAGGTAAAATGTGTCGGCCGCAATAATCCGGAGTCATTTTTAAGCAATCCTGTTGTACTTGAAAATGCAAGTATCATAGAAGTCGAATCGTTTACAGCTAAATCGAACCTGCCTTTTAAAAACTTTTCAGGCAAGGGATTTGTCGAATTAAGCCTTAAAAAGAACCTTAAAATTGAAATTCCTGTAAATATTACAGAAACAGGAAATTATTTAATTAGTTTCAGATATTCTAACGGAGCCGGCAGGATGTGCTGTACAAATAAGTGCGGACTTAGAACTTTATCGATTGATAAGAAAACGATAGGAACAATAGTGTTTCCTGTCATTGTAAAAGACGAATGGTCGGAGTGGGGATTTTCTAACAGCTTTCCGGTCAAATTAAATAAAGGGCACCACTTATTTAAAATTAAGTACAATGACTATAATGAGAACATGAACGGCAAAGTAAATAGAGTGATGCTGGATTATTTAAAACTTGTAAAACTTTAATATCGCACCGGCTGTTTACAATACGGATAATCCCCCAAAATGGCTGCTCCATAGCGGAGGCATTCTAATCCGGTTTTCTCAGGCCACCGCCTCGATGCAGTGTTTTTAGCGTGATAAGAAATCCGAATATTTTCTGTATTATTTTTGTTATTTTAATAGTAATGGGATATAATAAAAGCGGTGGGAAAAAACCGTGCCGAATCTCTTTGCATGATAAGGCAGAAGTAAAGGAAACGCCGGCAGCGGTGAATCAGGATTTAAACCGGAATTATTTTATCTTATTATGGATAAAAAAATGAATTTTGATATGTCAAAATGTCTGGAAGCCTTTTCCCTTGCACTCGATTTTGTAGAAATAGATTACTTTAAAGTCAACATGAATCACTCAAGAAGAGTAGCCTATATCTCATTAAGCATAGCGAAGGCAATGAGCCTTTCTGAGAATAATCAAAAAGACCTTTATGCATTATCTCTGCTTCATGATAATGGCTTGTCTTTATCCGGAATAAAATCAAAGGGTAAAATGTTCGAATTAATGCCCGGCCATTGTATGGAAGGAGAAAAAAATATTTCATATTTTCCTCTTATTAAGCCGAGAAAAAATGTAATTAAATATCATCATGAGTATTATAACGGCTCAGGGCACTTTGGAATTTCAGGAGATGATATTCCCCTCCTTTCGCAGATAATCTGTCTGGCAGATTATCTGGATGTATACTTTAATCTCCCCCGGTTGGATTTTAAAAAAAGAGATGAAGTTAAACAGACCATAAAGGAGAAAAAGCAGCTCTTTTCGCCCGGTGTTGTCGATGCATTTATGTCTTTTACTCATAAGGAAAGGTTCTGGGCGGATTTATTGTTTTATAATGTAACCGAAGTGCTTAACAGGATTGCTCCGCGAATCATTTATGAATATTCATGGGAAGATATTATCCCGATTTCAGAAACTTTTATGAGAATAATAGATAGTAAATCGAGGTTTACTTACAGGCATTCGAAAGGAATAACTGAAAAAATAGACGTTATGTCGGGGTTTTATGGTTTTAATACGGAAAAGAAATTAAAACTGCATATAGCGGCCAATCTTCATGATTTAGGAAAACTCTACATACCAAATTCTATTCTAGAAAAGCCGGATAAATTGGACTCCTTTGAGTTTAGTGAGGTAAAAAAGCACACATATTTTACAAAGTTGGCGCTGGATAAGATACCCGGTTTCGAAGATATATCAGGCTGGGCGGCAAATCATCATGAAAAATTAAACGGAAAGGGCTATCCGGAAAGTCTAACGGCGGAGGAACTCGATTTTGAATCAAGATTAATGGGAGTTATAGATATTTACCAGGCATTAACGGAAGAAAGGCCGTACAGGAAAGGATTAACCCACGGGGAAGCGGCAAAGATACTGCATAGCATGGCAAACGGCGGATTCATTGACAAACAGATCACAAAAGATGTGGTTAATAAATGTAACTTGTGCGGAATAAAATAACTTCAGCCGGGCTGCAGACGACGAGACGTCCCTGTTAACCGGAGCTATGTCGGCGAGTGCCCCATGTAAACTGAGTTTTATTCCCTTTTCCGGCAGATATTGGGAAACTCCTCTGGTAATATGCTGAACACTGTCACTCCCTAAAGCCATTATCATACTCCGAACGACCGTACACGGCTGTTGTAAAAATGCAGGATTTATGTTAATATGCAAACGAATACACAGATATGGAATTAAAAAGGATGTGCGGTTATGGGCATTACTTATGTTGAAGGTCGTGTGATAGGACCATCAGGCAGACAAGAAAATGTGAAATTCCTTGTAGATAGTGGAGCAACCTACTCGCTTCTACCCAAAGCAGTATGGGAAGCGATTGAATTGAAACCTAAACGAAAACTGTCTTTCACACTTGCTGATGGTACAACAATTGAGAGAGCAGTGTCGGAAGCTTTTGTTGTTTTCCCTCAAGGAGAAGGACACACACCGGTGATTTTGGGTGAAGAGGGTGATGAAGCATTATTGGGTGTAGTGACTTTGGAAATTATAGGTCTTGTATTTAATCCCTTCGATCGAACTCTACATCCTATGCGCATGTTATTGTGTTGATACGAAGATTTAAGCAGGTAGTCTACCCAAACCTTTAGGCTTTGCCGCTATGCACCTCAAAAACTTATCAGGCTGCCTTATAATAATAAACACAGGCTTAGGAGGTAAAAGATGTGTTTAGGCATTCCAATGAAGGTAATAAAAATAAATGGTAAAATGGGTGTCGTGGAAAGTATGGACGTGGAAAGATCTGCAGCGTTTCACCTCCTGCCGGATATAAAGGTTGGAGATTGGGTGATATTGCATGCAGGCTATGCAATACAGTTACTTGATGAGTATGCAGCAGAAGAAACTCTGAGGTTATCTAAGGAAATTTATCATTGAAATATATTGATGAATATAGGGACTCAGGATATATAGAGAAGATAAAATCACGAATTTCAACGTTTAAATTTAAAAGAGATATCAGACTCATGGAAGTATGCGGAACACATACAATGGCAATCCATCGGTTTGGTCTTCATCTAATGCTTGTTGTAAGATATAACAGACTGCTTGATGTATTTTCAGCATAACGATCAGGCTCATTTGCCTTGTGTTAAGCTATCATGTATCTTTCTTCTACTTCGGCTATATTTAAAAAGGACCCTTTGTCGAGACAATAAATATTTTAGAAGTTATTTTTCCGCTTCAGGTTTTATAAGGAGTTATTGCCGGAGCATTTTTTATGTTTTTGCTCGACTTATTTCAAAAATTTTTCGGAAGCCAGTGCTGACGCATAAAAGATAGACAGAATCGACACGGCGGAACCCTATCAACTGATAGCATGCTTCAAGCTGTCTTTTTCGAATCTGTGCAGTTTGTTATTATCAGAATGTATGAAGAGGCTAAACAAAATGAGTATCAGAGACCTGCAAGGCCACAGTATTAATAATGTGACCAAATCCCTGCTTTATAATAATGGGATAAACAGAATAGCAGCCATAAACCACACTCCCTGAATTAACATCCGGAATATGCTTCCATCGTTTTTAACTGATAAATAAACACAGATTGATTTCCCAATACCTGAAGCGCCTGTTACTATAGTGCTTGTTATTTCTACAAACTGTTTAATTTCAGCTCCTGTAGTCCCTGCTATTTTCTTTTTACTAAAAGATAAATTATTACGGCCGTGATTAGCACTGTCAGAGTCGATGTTATCCTATGTATGGCCAGTATTGTATTATTTACAGGTTTATCGAGGCTAAGCAAAACACCGGAAATAAATAGTGCGAGAACAGAAAGTCCGGCGGCTATAATTAAGATTACTATGACAGTTCTGATTTCTACGTTCTTAAATATCTTGTAAATTACAATGGCTGTAAATATCACTGCTGAAAGAGCTATTAACTTATGGGTGGTAAAAATCAAGGTATTTAACGG
>JAADHF010000113.1:8918-9932 GCA_013151965.1 Spirochaetota bacterium | reverse complement strand
TATTCATCGGTGCCAGAGTTAATGTCTATTATTGGCCATACAGTGACTTCGAACAGAGATTTTCTTAAACCAAGAAGAACACCCGA
The DNA here is from genome assembly GCA_013151965.1 of Spirochaetota bacterium. GTDB lineage: Bacteria > Spirochaetota > Spirochaetia > SZUA-6 > SZUA-6 > SZUA-6. The sequence continues at coordinate 9,846 of JAADHF010000113.1, read as the reverse complement.
ATTTTTATTTATTTTTCTTTTAAGTAAAAATGAAAACTCAGTAAGGGAAGGAGTAATTAAAAGATTATTTTCAGAGATATCGGTTAATGGGTAAACAGCAATAACACTGGAATTGGAACTTTCTATGGATACAGGTGATGTTCCTTTCCATAATTTAATCGAATCTATCGAACTCTGCTGCAGTATCGAAGGCGGAAAGGGGAATCCATAAATATGTGTTGTCCGTGGTATTTCTATATAGTCATAATAATACTTTGTCCATATAGGTTCTGCACCAAAAAAAGAATATTCAGCTGGCGTAATTGCACCGCCATTTTCACCTGAAAATGGGTTAAAAGGTAAATACGGGATTATATTACCTGTATCATTATTGGATATGTGCGTTGGTACTATACCGCCTTCCCTCTCAATTATATTAAATGGGTTTCCTCCTGTTGGTATTCGCTCTATTTCATCCTTATTAAAAGCTGCTTCCTCCGGGTTCTGTTCTTTATAAGTCTTGCCGCTTATAATTATCTTACCCATATCTACTATCACAGGTGAAAGGACTACTATTATTTTCTTATCAGTGGGAGCCGTAATTCTTATCCGCTTTTCTTTATACACGGGAGAGATAAAAAGAATAGTGTATTTTCCTCTATGAATCTTCTTAAAAGCGAATTCTCCGTTATGATCAGTTAAAGTATTCCGGTCTATCTCTGTTAAAATGACCTGTACATTTTCTACCGGTTTACCATTAAAGCTTACCACTTTTCCGTATATCTTAAAGAAACTTTGGGAGAAACACGGCGCTATACCAAACATAATAAGTACGATTACTATATTTATTATTTTACTCATAAATTATATCTTAAAGTTCCTGTATTTTTTAATTCCTTCCACATACAGGTCATTTCCATAGCAGTCATTTATTACTATCAGCGGCATA
>JAADHF010000113.1:0-8867 GCA_013151965.1 Spirochaetota bacterium | reverse complement strand
GCTATAACTTCCGCATCTACTATGGACCGGGATATTAAAGCAGCGGCTCCTCCTGTCGCCCCGAAGTAAACGGCACAGCTTGTTTTTAGTCCCTCTATAACTTTTTCCGACCTCCGGCCCTTGCCTATCATTCCCTTTAAGCCCCTGCTTAAGAGAAGCGGGACAAAGGAGTCCATTCTGTAGCTTGTTGTAGGGCCTGCAGAACCTATTACGCGTCCGGGCCGTGCGGGCGAAGGGCCTGTATAGTAAATAACCGAACCTTTAATCTTAAAGGGCAGTTCCTGATTGTTTTTAATCATACTTACAAGACGTTCATGGACCATATCGCGAGCCGTATATATGGTTCCGCTTAGCAGTATTTCATCCCCGGTTTTAAGTTTTTTTATGGCGGCATCCGTTAATGGTGTTTCTATTCTTATACTCATATCTATGTTAACCCTACAGTATAGATGATTTTACCCGTGCCGCATTGCATTGAATATTTACCGCAACCGGAAGGGTCGCTATGTGGCGGGGGAAAACCTCTATAAAAAGATCGAGTGCTGTAACCGTACCGCCCAGGCCTCCCGGCCCTATCCCCAGGCGGTTTATTTCCTCCAGCCAGTCCTTTTCGTACTCTGCAATCGCAGGGTCGGGGTTTCTCTCGCCGATCCGTCTCAGTATTGCCTTCTTGGCCAGAAATGCCGCGTAATCGAATGTTCCTCCGACCCCGGCTCCTATAATTAAAGGGGGGCATGCATTTCCTCCCCCCATGTCAACAGTTTCCATTATAAAATCTTTTATTCCTGCCGTTCCGTCTGCAGGTTTCAGCATCTTTATCCTGCTCATATTCTCCGAACCGCCGCCCTTGGGAAGGAGTGTTATCTTTACTCTGTCTCCTGAAACAATCTCGGTATGTATAATAGCAGGAGTGTTGTCTCCCGTATTAACCGGCCGGGTTATGGGATCTTTAATTATTGATTTCCTCAAATATCCTCCGGTATAACCTTCCCGCACACCCTCATTAACGGCATCATTTAATAAACCGCCTTTAAGCACCACATCGATACCTATCTCTAAAAAAACGACTGCAAAGCCTGTGTCCTGACATATCGGTACCTTTTCGGTTTCCGCAATATAGAGGTTTTTTAGAAGCTGATTAAGAACCGCCCTGCCTGCAGGCGATTTTTCGTTTTTAAGGGACTCCGAGAGTTTATCCTTTAAATCTTTGTTTGCAGCAGTATTTGCCTCGACACAGAGTCTCTTAACCGTTTCGGTGATTTTTTTTACATTAATTTCACGCATTTTCATATTATTTACCTGATGTTATATCCCTTTGCAATATTATAGACATTATTAATGAAAAGTATAATAATTTCCATAATAAAATCTACTTGCGGAGCTTTAAGAGCTTTAAAAGTTTCAGGAATATCAGGAGGGTTGTTTTGAATTTGTCAGTTAAAAAGTATATGTCCCGATTTATTTTTTACAAAGGTCTCTTTACCGGCATTCTCTTTTCCTTTCTAATAATTTTTCCGCTCTCCATTTTTTCAGAGAGTTTCGTAGCTTCCTCTGCAACGGCAGAGGGTTACGAAGGGCTGTTATCCAACCCCGCTGCAATTAACTTTCACGGGTATAATTTAATTGCGGCGGAAGGAGAATATGAAAACCCGGACACTTATTCGTCCGGCATCTATTTTTCCGACAATTTTGGGCTTCTATACGGCAGCGGAGGCGGGGTGCCTGTATATAATTTTCTCTTCGGGGCGAGTTTTCCTTTAACGGACGGCTTTTTTATCGGCTACAGTGCAGAGATGAATTTACAGGAATTTAATTCTTCTAATATGTCGTTTAACATTGGAATCCTCTTCTTCCCGTTTAATTTTCTCTCTGTGGGTGCCTATCAGAAGAATATAACCGGCCAGGCAGACAGCACATTTACAGCAGGCATAGGAATACGTCCGCTTGCCGCTTTTTATCCCCTGGCTGACAGGTTAACTCTTTTTGCGGATGCGGAAATACCTCTTGATTTATCGGATTTATCCGGGCTGTCAAAACAGTTCCCGGCAGGTTCTTTGCTTAATAATCTTAACTATTCGCTCGGAATAATAGCAGAACCGTTAAACGGGATAAAATTCGGACTTAAAACCTTTAACGGTTTTTCCGGCTTTAAGGCATCTTTAGAACTTACAGTTAAGAACCTTAATGTCGGATTTTTACTTAAGGGTGATTTAAGCTTATCCGATATTTCCTTCGGCACCGGGATCAGATACTCCGTGATGCCTGTGCACTCGATTTTAAACCCTCCTGTAAGGCGTTATAAGCTGGAGCTTAAACAGCCTCTCGACAAAAACTCTGTAAATAAAGAATCAATTTATAATATAGATTCTCTTATTTCCAGAATCTACGAGCTGGCAGATGATCCGGACTGCAGAACAATATATATGGACTTTGATTCTGCCACGGTTACCTCGATAGATGTACTCGAAGAGATCAGTGATGCTTTTTTGATGCTTTTTCGTACTTTAAAAAGAAGGGGAAAAAGATAATTACATACATGAATAACAGTTTTTCCCAGCTTGACTATCTTGCCGCCGCATCGGGAACAGAGGTGATAGTTTCTCCGGCTAATTTCATTTATCTAACCGGTGTGGGGGGCAACTTTTTATTCTTTAAAAAACTGTTCGATAAAGAGAGAATAAGTGTTGATTATGCGAGAAGCAGCAACTACAAATCCGCACTCGATCAGTTTATCAGGGAAAAATTGAGCAAAGAAAACAGAGAACAGTACAGTGCCTACCTTAAGACCGGTTATAAGCTTTTTAAAAAAATACTTATCTCCCGTGGTTTTACCGATAAAGAGGCTGTTAAAATTATTGATAATGGGCCATATAATGCCCGTCAGGCTGAAAAATTAAAACTCATAGACGGCCGCATGTACTATGATGAGTTTAAAGATAAATATCTTAAGAATAATAATCCTGCAGAACTTAAGGTAATCACCTATCAGGATAAAAACTGGGAGAATAAACCGGTGATAGCCGTACTTAAAGCATCCGGACCTGTTGTAAGCAGTGAGACTCTTTCTCCCATGGATTATTTTTTCGGGAGTTCCTACATAACGGAAAAAAATATGATTCCCGTACTGGATATGATAAAAGAAGATAAGGATATAAAGGGATTAATCCTGCAGATAGACAGCCCAGGGGGGAGTGGTTTTATAAGCGACAGGATATGGAGAGCGCTGATGTCTTTAAGAAAAGAGAAACCTGTTGTAGTGGTAATGGGGAAGGTTGCAGCTTCGGGAGGCTACTATATTGCAATGGCAGGTGATTATATATTTGCCCGAAAGACCACATTGACGGGAAGTATCGGCGCCTTTTCCTATAAGTACGTAATAGATAAATTTCTCAATAAATACGGAATTACGACCGATTCGATTTATTTCGGCAAGAATTACAATATTTTCTCTCCTTTAAGCAGACTTACGGAGGAGCAGAAGAAAAAGGTAAAGAACCTGACCGACGACTTCGTAAACCAATTCTACAGGAAAGTAGCGGAATCGAGGCATATTCCTTTTAAAACAGTGCAGAAAATAGGGGGAGGAAGGATATACTCCGGAGAGAAGGCACTGAAACTCGGTCTGATCGACAAAATAGGTGGTCTGCATGAAGCGAAAGAGTATCTTGCGAAACGCTTAAAATTACATGAAGGCTCATATACTGTAGAATACTATCCGGACAGAAAGATGCTTTTTAAAATGATTATAGGGGAAATGAAGGATAATAATACGAATTTGGATACGGTTTTTAACCGGATTCTATTGTATCAATTTTATCGGTAACAGCCTCGATAACCTGGTCCATATTATAGTATTTATACTCTGCCAGTCTTCCGATAAAATATATATTTTCCGTTTTTTCAAGTTTCCTGGCTTCATCGAGGTATAATCTTCTTTTTTTTAAGTTCTCTTTCGTCATTACTACGTAATATGGTTCGCCTTTTGCCCTGGGGTATTCAAAACAGACTGTTGTTCTTTCCGATTTTTCATCTAAAAAATACTTAAACTCTGTAATTCTTGTCCAGTCATAATCATTGGGATAATTAACAACGGCGGCGTTCTGAAAATATTCTTTTTCATAATTAATCATTTTTAGATCCAGAGAACGGTACTGGAGATCCCCGTATTTATAATTGAAGTACTTATCCAGTTCACCGGTATAAATAACCATATCGGCGTTAATATCCTTCTTTATCTTAAAATAATCCTCTCCGAGCAGTATGGATATATTATCGTGGTTCAGAATGGATTCCACCAGTTTGGTATAACCATGCTGCGGAACACCCTGATATTTATCCGTGAAGTATCTGTCATCGTCATTGGTTCGAATCGGTATTCTTTTTGCAACATCTGCTGCAATATTTTCAGGTTCGGTATTCCACTGCTTTAACGTGTAATTTTTATAGAAAAGATTGTAGAGCCGCTCTCCTACCTGTGAAATGATTGTATCCTTGAAATTTTCGGGAGGTGAATTAAAATTTGAGTTAACAATCTCCTCTCTTAATTTTTCTTCTGCCTCGGCGGAAGAAAATGGGCGGCCGAATATTTTCGACAATGTTGTTCTGTTAATAGGAAAAGGCACAACACCGCCTTCCGCATAGCTTAAAACTCTGTGCTGATAGTAGTGAAAAACGCCGAAATTATTGATGAATTTCCATACTTTTTCATTATTGGTATGGAAAATATGAGGTCCGTATTTGTGAACGGTAATACCGTACTCGTCTCTGTAATCATAGCAATGGCCTGCAATATGTTTTAGCCTTTCCACTATGAGCACTTTATGCCCCTTTTCCGCAAGCAGCCGCCCTGCAGTGCTGCCGGAAAGGCCTGCTCCAATTATAAGTACATCTGTTTTCATAATGCTCCCCCGTAATTTTATCAGTATTAATAGCCCTAAATATACGGCATAGTCAAGTAACAGAGAAAGCTGAAATCCGAATATTATGCTTGACTCTTCGGAGGAATGTTTTATACTATTTTTTAAATGAAAGTGGCACATACTCACTCAGGAATAAGAGGATTAGCGTCCTATTGTTTGAATTTGTACAATTATTTTAAAGACACGGATACGGATGCTTTGATAATCAGCGAAGCGAAATGGACAAAACAGAAAATACCGGTATTTGAACCGGAGTCCTCATTATATTTCGGTGTATTACCATGGGTTCATCATATTAAAGAGGTGGAGGATAAGCTTCTTGAATGGAAACCGGATATACTTCATCATCATCATCCGTCCGGGAGAATAGATTTTTCCATGCCGGGACTTCTAAAGAAAATTGATATTCCTCTCATAGTAACAGTGCATATGTCTGTCGGTTCGAAGAAGTACTTTATAGATTGGGTAATGCACACGTTTTATATGCTCGTACGGAAGAATTTTTTAAGTACTGTAAGTTATGTAGCGATCAGTGAATACGTAAAACGTCAACTGGAAGAGATAAGCGGTGTTGAAAAAAAAAGAATCGTGCTTCTTTATGCAGGGGTAGATACTGATATTTTTAAGCCTGTGCCCTATAGGAAGCATAAAAGACTGGAAATTCTTTTCGTAGGGCAGGTGACGCCGGAAAAGGGTGTGGATATTCTGATAAAGACAGCTATTGCATTGGCAAAAAAAAGGGATATGCGGCTGAGTATTGTCGGCAATGGTACTCATATGAAACGGTGGATGAAGCAGACAGAGAATAATCCGGAAATAAACTGGGTCGGATTTGTCGGAACCCAGCGGAAGGTTGCCGAATATTATGCGAATGCCGATATTGTTATTCTGCCGACGAGGTGGGAAGAAGCCTTCTCATATATACCTCTGGAGTCCCTTGCATCCGGTACCGCTATTGCCGCTTCCTGTGTGGGGGGAAATATGGAGGCTATCCAGGACGGTTCTACCGGTTTTCTCTTTAAACCGGGAGACGGCAGAGAATTGTACGGTATATTGGAAAAAACAGAGATAGAATCCTTATGGGAAATGGGATTAAAGGGGCGGGAGTATATATTGCAGAATCATACACTGAAACTATTCGGGGAAAAGTATCTTTCCCTGTACAACAATGTACTTAATGACCCGGATCATTTAAAACAGATAGATTAATCATAATTTCTTTAAAGATGATAACTCAAAGAGACTACCCATTGCCAGTCCTCGGCTTTTTTCCCCTGGATATGATTAAAATTGGTGAGCAATAGATAGTACAAGTCGGTGCCGAGAAGTAAATTCTTTACAATTGTGCCGTCGATATGAAGATGCAGAATGTTTAAATATTCGACAATACCTGTCGGTGTTTTTAATCCCGCTGCATCGTTAGACATGAGATAGGGTGAACTAATTGTCATTTCGCCTTTCTCTATATTCTGATATCCGATTTTTACAGAGAAAGAGTCTAAAATAGAGTATCCTGCATATATTGAATAGGTAACAGCATCCGGGCCCAGGTAGTAGCCGAGCGGTTTATCCAGATAGTAAAATCCATCCGGCGGATAAAAGGACCAGATTCTCCTCCTTGTCACATATGTTAAAAACGGGTTGTAACGATTATAGAGTAAAGGGTCTGTTTTTGCCCATTCGAAACCGGCGTTCAGGTATCCTGTTTTTACAGGATAGTAAGCCTTAATTCCTCCTAAATATCCGAGTGCAGTGGGGTAGGAATTGGATTTTTCTTCATATTCGGTTTGATATTCGTTAAGGAAGAACTGTCCGTACAGATTTATCCATTTGTATGGTGTAATTTCCAGGTCAGCTTCTAATGCGCCGTTAGAGCGTTCAAATTCGTACCATGAATGGAAAACAGCCATAAAATTAAAATCTCTGATTTGAGGATACATTCCGCCCATAATAAGTGATTCGGTTATACTAAAGTTAACTTTTTCCCAGAACCTGAGTTCCAATCTGTGAAACAGAAAGGCCTTGTATCGTTCTCCGAAATATTCAATCCTGTTCGGGAAAGGTTCCAAAGCCTTTTCCGAAGGTGTAAGCCATGGCTCCAGGTATATATAACCTGCTGAAAATTTAAAGTAATTCCAATATGTGGTCACAAAAAGAAAATCATAAAAATCGGGATAATCGGAGAGCATCATATTTCCCGTTTCCCCGTTGCCCATATCTAATTTATCGCGTCCGTATGTTACCCTCCAGTTATTATTTCCTATGGATAAGAAAGCTCTAAACGGTATTTCCATATCCAGTTCTTTGAAATTATTTTTAAGTGAAATTATATTCCAGTAGTTGTCTTTTACTTCATCGAGGCGGTGTTCTTTTTTCATGCTCAGTGTAACATTTGCATATACATTATTAAAAATCCAGAATTCCAGAGGAATTTTAAAAACAGGAAGCCGTTTTTCATATCTGTATTGCCAGGGTACATCACTGTTTGTATGTCTGTAACTTTCAATATTGATATCCAGAGAGCTGTTAAATGCAAATGTAGAATTCTCGATGTAAAGCGGTTTGGGATTCAGATCTTTTTCGATTTTTTTATATATTAACTTTCCTGCAGGAGATAATTTTGAAGGATCGATCTTTCTTAAGTCTTTTTTAACTTCATCGGCACTGAAGGGTTTTAACGTAGAGGGAATAGAAATACCGGATTCAAGAAAGAGAATATCGAGCCCTTCATATTTGTTCCATGATAGGGGAAAAACCTTCTGGTTATTTTCTGCATATACGGAAATCCCGGAGATTATTAAAAACAGGTAAAGTATGGTTCTTAAAAATACTTTAGAGTGTATTCTAACGATATCAGATGGTCCCACCTATTGTCTCCTTGAACATTATTTACGTTTCCAGTGTATTCCAATGAATATTCCAGATGAAATTTGGATTTATAAGCCGGTAAATTATAATTTAAGAAAATTGTAAAATCATAATTTGATTCTATCACTCCGTCGATAAAATCATAATAAGGCCATGTAGGAAGCAGCCGTTCTTCGCTCCAGACCGGTGATGAATAAACATTTGTTCTTCCATGCATGGTAAACCAGAATGATGAACCGGTACTCAGCCGGTCGTTTATATTGTAGTTAGTCTGCACAAGAAACATTAGAGAATTCGGTTCGAGGATATGCCCCAGATGAGATCCGAAATTCGTATACCGGTTAAAATTGCTTGCAGTGTCGGCAAGGTCATTCCTGTGAGTATATAACCAGTGGCTGAGGTAAATGGATTCGAAAGTCAAGGATAAGCGGGGAATGATTTCATAGAGCTGTATTCCTGCGATACCTCCCCATTCGTTGTGGTAATAATTAAGGCTTAAAGGTGCACCCATATCCCAGTCATCCGCAAAAAAAGAAATATATGCTTTTAGATTTAAAAGCCGAAAAATAAAATCTGCACCTCCGAGCTTATTATCCTGATCTCCCAATCTTATTTCGTTTACTATGTACAGAGAAAGAGGGTTTAAGTAACTCAACTCAAAACGGTATGAGTATATTACCGATTCATAGATTGCAAACATAAACCAATCGAAGAATTGAAATTCGGCTCTGTGGGCGCTGATCATCTTTCTTGTATTATCAGAGCCTGGACCTCTGTCCTGGAGGAATCCCAGCATCCAGGAAAATGTACCGCTGTCTGTAAGAGGGAAGTACAGTTGTATAAAATCGTAGGAGTGAGCAAACCGGGAAAGCTGCAGGTTAGAGAAAGACGAGGGCCCCCAGGAGAGACTTTTTTTCCCCATAGTCAGTGTTCCGTAGTTAAAATTTATCGATATCTGAGAACCCGTATTATTGAATATATAGATATCCGATTCGCCGGGAATATAAGCTTCCGGGGAAAAACTAAAAGTGTTAATACCTCTTGTTAAAAAAAATGCATAATTCGGATAATCAGGTGCTT
>JAADHF010000130.1 GCA_013151965.1 Spirochaetota bacterium | reverse complement strand
ATCCCGGAGCAGCTACTATATTGAGACAATTATCATCCAAAAGCGATTCTAATTCTTCCAAAATTTCTGCCTGGTAAGGTCTCCAGGGAAAACAAAATTTTGCTTTTTCAGGAAAGGCTTTCATAAATTCCATAAAAAGGTCTCTACCAGATTTTAAATATTTACAGATATAATTTTACATGATGTTATGTTTACGAGAAGTTTGTAAACATCTCTGGGCAGGAGGACGTGCGGCCGGACGAAGCCTCGTAATTCCCTGTTTATTCCCCGAAAAGTAGAAATTCAGTTTAACTTCCCGAAGGGTATTTTCAGAGTAAATCCGGAGTCTTTTTATAAACAGTAAAAATTGCATTGTTATTTATCCGGCTTTGTCAGTACTAATGCAATACCTATTGTCATTGCACTTGTAAATGCGAGCCCGAAATTAACAAAACCAGATGAAGCGGAAGTTTCCTGCCCATGAAAAACCAGATTCCAGATATACTGAACGGCAACACTTACAACAAAAATGAGAATAAAATCGATTATAAATTTTTTCAGATTAAATTTAAGCTTCATGATTATTAATCAGTTTGTTTGTCTCTAAAAGTTTTATCCGGCTTATTAAGTCTGACAGATTCCCGGCTTTTATCTTAAATCTCTCAGACAGTCGTCCTGAAAAAATCAATTCTCCAATCTTTAATAATATTTACATTTCCCTAAACAATTATACTATTCTCTATATTTCCCAGTATATTGTCAAGAAATACGGCAAGTAAAGCCGTTAAAATTGCACCCGTTAATAAAATCGTATTTCTCATAAGAGAAATACCAATAACTATAAAATCTCCCAGACCACCTGCTCCGATAAATGTTGCGAGAGCAGCAGTGCCTACATTTACTACAGTTGCCGTTCTTATTCCGGCAAAGATAATATAAAGTGCAAGAGGAAGTTCTACTTTCCATAAAATTTGCATTTTTTTCATCCCCATGCCGTAGGCTGTGTCAATAATATTTGGATCTACTTTTCTTATTCCCGTATAGGTGTTCCTTAAAATTGGTAAAAGCGAATATATCCATAAAGCAAAGATTGCTGTTTTAAAACCAAGTCCCAATAAACCCATCATAAGCCCAATTACTGCCAGGCTGGGAAGTGTCTGTCCAAAATTAACAACAGTGATAATTATAGGAGCTATTTTTTTAAATCTTTTTCTTGTAATCAGTATGCCAAGGGGAATTGCCGTAGCTATTGCAAGAAATGTTGCTACAAATACCAATTCGAGATGCTCTATTAGCCTCCTTTTTATATTACTATACGAAATTATATTCGCGGCCATCTGTCCGCCCGGGTTTTTTACATAATATATAGATACAACTATACCAATTCCAATGATCAGTATTGGTATCAATAAAACTTTCATTAATTGCTTCTTGCCGGTGATTTTATTCATTTCTTAGTATCCAAAAATTATTCTCGATCCGTATTTGATATTAGTCTCGTAAGTACATTTAATGTCACTTCTCCTATGAACTCATTTTTATTGTTCACCACACAAATAGTTCCGACACCCAAAGCCATCATGTTCGAAAGTGCGGTTTTTAGTGTATCCTCAGGATTAACAGGACTTGCCATAGTCCTTATTATTTCTTTAAGATTCTTTCCTTTTTCTAAATCTTCTTCGAGCACGTAGCCTCTCGGCTCCATTTTCTCATTAATTACATATAAAAAATTATTATTGACTCTCTTTATCATCTCCTTAACTTTATCAATAGGATCGGAACTTTTAACAATTTCCACACCTCTTGTCATAACGTCCCTCACTTTTATCAGACCCAATCGTTTAAGCGTTCTGTCCGATCCCACAAACTCCGAAACAAACTCGTTTTCAGGATGTGATAAAATATCATCAGGCGTACCATATTGGATCAATTTTCCATCTTTCAATATCGCAATTAAATCGCCCATCTTTATTGCTTCATCGATATCATGTGTCACGAAAACTATTGTTTTGCGGATCTTTTCCTGAATATATAAAAATTCGTTTTGTAATTTACTCCTCGTTATTGGATCCGCAGCCCCAAAGGGTTCATCCATAAGCATTATTGGAGGATCGGCAGCAAGCGCTCTGGCAACGCCAACACGCTGAACCTGGCCTCCGGACAACGCTTTCGGATATCTATTCTTATATTCATCCGGATCAAGACCTATCAATATCAGCATATTATTGACTACATTTTCTATCTTATCCTTAGGCCATTTTAACAGCTTAGGAACCACAGAAATATTTTCAGCTATTGTCCAGTGAGGAAATAATCCTGTTCCCTGTATTACATAACCCATATTTCTTCTAAGTTCGACCTGATCAACCTCTGTAATATCGTTATCATTAATAAATATCTTTCCGCCTGTTGGTGATATTAACCCATTTATCATTCTTAATAACGTAGTTTTCCCACAGCCCGAAGGACCTATCAATATGCAAATCTTGCCATTTGGAATTTCGACACTTAAATTATCTACAGCCGGATTACTGTTTCCTTCATATATCTTTACTAAATTTTCCAACTTTATCATAATTCCACCCCAGTAATTATTATAACTAATCTACACGTAAGCCTTTCGGAGTAAACCATTTTTCGACTCGTCCAAGGAAAAAATCCGTTATTATAGCAAAAATGCCAATCCATATAGCTCCGGTTAATATCATATTTTGGCTGCCTCTTGAGATCCCTCTGAATATAAATTCCCCTAGGCTTTTTGCACCGATATATGAAGCAATAGCCGCTATACCTGCTATCATTACAGTTGATGTCCTTATACCGGCCATAATTATCGGTAAGGCAATAGGCAATTTAACTTTTAAAATAATTTGAAGATTACTCATGCCCATGCCCCTTGCCGAATCTGTAACAGCAGGATCGATACTTGTTATACCCGCATACGTATTTCTTATAATCGGAAGTTGGGCATATAATACCAGGGCAACAACAGCATTAAAAAAACCGATACCTAAAATCGGAATAAATAAACCAAACAAAGCTATGCTGGGAATGGTCATTATTATACTGTCTATATATAAAATTACATTTCTCAACACTTTACGGTAGAAAATAAGGCCAATAAAAAACCCGTACAGCATAAACAAGATTATTCTATTAGAAATAGGCTGCTCTTTGTAAAAAATAAATGCGATTAATATCCCGGCAAGCAATGAAATTATAAAAAGGATATTCCGCAATAAGATATTCTTCGGCCATGAAGGAAGAGTTATTAAAATTCCTGATACAACTGCTATTGCTATAGCAAAAATCATAGAAAAAATAACAAGGTATGCATGAGCAGCAGTCAACTGCAGCAATATATTTATTCTTTGAACCATGAAATTGATTAATCTCAATTTTGATCTACCTTATTTAAATTTATTTTCTCGAATTTAAAATATCTTCAATAGTTTTCTCTGCTGCTTCGGTTAATACCGGAACTTTATGCCTGCCTATAATTTCTTTTGCCTCTTCATTTAAACGTTGAAACATATCTTTTTTCCCTAATCTTAACCAGTTATCATAAACATTTCGATCCTGCCTTTTTGATATATATTGCATCTCTCTCCAGTTAGTCAACGTATGATCATCATCTAAAAATCCGCCGCCGGGTTTTGCTCTCCTTATAGCATCGAGTGCCAGTGTTTTTTTATTTACCGGTATACCATTTACTATATATTTTGAAATGGAGATAGCTTCATCTACAAGAAGAATCATTTCCACCGATGAGGTCAGTCCGGATTCTATATAACCATTATCATGCACAAGCTGACTTCTGGTTAATAATGAATTATAGACGGATAACATCGCTTCCATCCCCGCCTGCGCATCAACTACTTTCGAATCTGTTGCTCCGGATGTTCCCCAAGCCGGAAGGTTGTAAAAACGGGCCATTGCTACAGTACCGGCAGAAGCCAACACCCATTCCGGTGCTCCATAGCTTACGACTGCGGTCTTCATATCAAGGGCGGCAACATTCGGCCCGAAGATAAAAGGAGAACCGGGATTTTTTAACTGTGCCATCACCAGTCCGGTAAGGCATTCTGCATTTCCCAGGGCCATTGCCCCGGCTACAGATATCGGACCACCCCCCCCTGTGTTAGGTGATGGAGGAAAAGCGATCGGTATCCCTTTTTCAGAACAAAATAGCAGTTTCTGTACTGATTCAGAATTAAACAATCTGGGAGATATAGGTTCAGTATAAATTATTAGAAATGGTTTTTGCCTGAATTTTTCTTTTCCGCCCGCTATAGAACAAGCAATGTTATATATTGATTCAATATCTTCCAGATTATTAGCCGTAAAAACCATGGGTTTTGTATTATTTTTTGCCATCTCAATGAAGCCGAACAGATAGGAATCCTTCGGATTCACATCAGATGGAGTACCCATTGACATTGCAAAATTTAAATTCGGTAATGCATCAACAAGTCTGGCGATATTCCCCACATCTTTAACAACAACTTTCCTTCTTTCATGCGAATCGATGTCTAATATAAAAATTGTATCCGATCCGGTACCAAAATTAGTTTTACCCTGCTCGAGGCTCATCGAAAAGTTCCCCAGGCGATCATACATTGGTATTCTTGACGGTGCAGTTGATAAAGATTTTTTAAGCAGGTATTCAGGTATTTTTACATTCTCTCCTTCAACTATCGCACCTGCTTCTTTTAAAAGTTTTATACCATCATCGTCCTTTATCACCATACCGATTTTGCTCATTATTTCCAATGTGGCATTATGTATTTCCAATATCTGTTCTTCCGACAAAACTTCCAAAAACGGAAAGTTATTTTTTATGTGTTCCATAATTTATTTATCCTTCATTAGCTAAAAAATTAAAGTTAAATCTTTATTTTATTAAACTACAATCGGATTAAACTCCTTTCTAATCTGTTGATCAATTTTTTTACCCAGTGGCTCAGGTTTATGATTTTCTAATATTTCCATTGTAATTTGGCGGGCTCTGCATCGTATATCCGTGTTGCTATTCTTCTCCCATTTTTCTCTCAATTCTCTATCGATAACTTTTGAAGGATAGAAGAATTCGCTTCTCATATATTTTAATGTATGCTCTTCGGCTAAATAATTGCCTCCCGGTCCTACCTTATTAATTACATCAATCGCAATGGTATCATCGTTTACCTCGATCCCCCGTAATATTCTAAGAGTCATTCCGATCATCTCATTATCAATTACAAACTGCTCAGGAATGATTGTACTCATATTTTCAACCAAACCGGCAGCATGATGTATATAATTTGCACCCGCCAGAGCATCAATGACAAGACTAATTCCTTTTTCAAATCCGGCTTGAATATCAGGGACTTTACTATCCGTTAACCCGGCAGAATTATAGATGGGCAGATTATAATAATGCATAATTTGCGCAATAGCAGCATTTGCAAGCCCGAACTCCGGTGTGCCCGTTAAATACGAACCTGATCTCATATCGGCTATAGCCGGAATAGGCCCGGGTATAACCGGTGTTCCCCTGGATACAATTTGCGTTAGGCATATTCCTGCAAGCTGTTCAGCGTTTACCTGCACAAGCATACCAGCCAGAGTCACAGGCGCCGTAACACCTGCCATCGGAGCAGAGGAAAGAACAACCGGCATTCCCGCTCTTGCTGCTTCGATCAACAAACGTGTTACCGTCGGATCGAATTTCAGCGGACTTATCATCCAGCTTGTAATAAAAGACACGATAGGACGTCTTCTGAGAGCAGCTTCTCCGCCGGCAATATACCCGGCCATCAATATAACATCCCGTATACCTTTTACACTATATATACCGGACTGCACATGCTTTGTAGTATTTTTAATGGCATTATAGTAGGTGTTAACATCTACATCATTCTTATCTAACCCGTCCGGGTATACGGGAACAAGATAAAAATGAATATTATCCAGGCCGTCCACCAACTTTGCCAGCATAGCTACATCTTTTAACCCGGCCTTTCTTAACTTTCCTGATTCAATATCTATTACTTTTAATGCGGCTCCGCCCGATCCTATATAAACATGCCCATTTTCCAAAAAGATATCGTTTTTCTTTTCCCTTCCCGCCAATAATATAGCTTTCGGAGCACTATCAATCATATCTTCAATAAAAGCTGCTGAGAGCCATACGCGGCTGTCAGCAACTTTTGCACCGGCATCTTTAAACAGTTCTAATGCTTCTTTTTCCTCAACAAGAAAGCCCGTTTTCTCGAGAATCCGAATCGAAGCATTATGTATTTTAAGGACTTGTTCATCACCAAGAGGTTTATACTTTCCCCCTTTTACACCTCCGCTAATCATCCGATCCTCTATAATATCTACCTCTTATTTAATTAATCCTTCAGTTTTAAGCCAGTCCATCGCCACCTTTTCAACCGGCTGTTCA
>JAADHF010000133.1 GCA_013151965.1 Spirochaetota bacterium | reverse complement strand
TCCCGCTCGGAGAGGCTGATATCAAAAGAGAGGGTAAAGATGCGACTGTCGTCTGTTTTTCCAGGCCCGTACACATGGCGCTGGAAGCTGCCGAACAGCTTAAAGGGGAGGGGATAGATACAGAGATTGTGGATATCCGCTCGATACGTCCCCTGGATAATGAGGCTATTTTTAATTCGGTTAAAAAGACCAATAGGTGTGTGGTCGTGGACGAAGCATGGCCCTTTGCAGGTGTGGGATCGTACATAGGGTGGCTTGTGTCCAGGAACTGCTTCGATTATCTGGATGCGCCTGTAGAGCTTGTATCCCTGGAAGATGTGCCGATGCCGTACAACCACAAGCTCGAACTTGCCGCCGGGGTGTCCGCTGCAAAGATAGCTGCGGCTGTAAAAAGGGTACTCTATACGGATTAGGGTAATATGGAGAAAAAGAAATGGCTGAAAAAATAGAGATGATCGCTCTGTCACCCACAATGGAGAGCGGTACAATTATAAACTGGGTTAAAAAGGAAGGGGATTCATTTGTATCCGGTGATGTTATCTGTGAAGTGGAAACGGACAAAGCGGCAATGGATTATGAGGCGTTTACTAACGGAACAATTCTTAAAATTGTAGTGCCCGAAGGGGATAAAGCTTCCATAGGTGAAGTTATAGCTGTATCAGGAGAAAAGAATGAGGATATTTCCGCATTGTTGGCGGATATCGAGACAGGCAGGGGTAAAAACAAGACGGTAAATGGAGAAGATTCGAGCGGGAGGACAGGGGCTGAAACGGACAAAACAGCCGGGGCAGTCACTGCTCCGGAAACGGGTATTGCAGTAAAGGCAGATATTGCAGCGGAAACGAAAACGGGAAGTGATAAACCTGTCGATAAAAAAGCCGCCGGATCCGCCGGACTTACAGGACTTGCAGGATTAGCTGAACCCAAAAAAGAACGGCGGATTAAAGCTTCGCCTCTGGCACGTGTAATTGCAAAGCGGGAGAGAATAGAATTATCTTCCGTTAAAGGAAGCGGGCCGGAAGGAAGAATCATTAAGCGTGACCTGGAAGGATTTACCGCCCGGGCCGGCCGGATAGACCAGGCGGGCAGGGCAAGCTGGGTAGCCCAGACGGGCAGGGCACGCCGAGGAGACCGGGTGAGCCAGGCAGACCGGCCTGACCGGGCAAAATCCGCCGAGTCAGGAGGCGGGCTGAAGGGAGAAACAGTCAGGGTCAGCGGGATGCGGAAGGCTATTGCAGAACGCCTGGCCGAATCCAAATTCAGTGCTCCGCATTACTACCTGAAAGTAACTGTTAACGCAGAACGATTACTTGCCGCACGGGAAAAGCTTAATAAAAAGCTTGCAGAAAAGGTATCCCTGAATGCCTTTCTTTTGAAAATATCGGCAGAAGTACTCGTAAAACATCCTGTTGTAAACTCTTCGTGGCAGGGAGAATCGATTAAACGGTTCGGAAGCTGTGATATAGGTCTTGCAGTAGCCCTGGATGATGGTTTAATAACGCCTGTAATAAGGGGATGCGAGCATAAGGGAATCATGACTATCGACAGGGAGCTTAAAAACCTTGTCCGTAAAGCGAAGGAGGGGAAGCTTGCTCCTTCGGAGTATTCAAACGCGACCTTTACAATAAGTAATCTGGGATCCTTCGGCATCGAGGAGTTTACTGCGATTATTAATCCGCCTGGTTCTGCAATCCTTGCAGTGGGAGAGATAGTGCGGCAGCCGGTTGCTGCAGGCAGAGAATCCGAAGGCACGGAAAGAATCAATATAATTCCTGCTGTAAAGCTCACCCTGTCCTGTGACCACAGGGTAATCGACGGTGCTGCCGGGGCGGCTTTCCTGCATGATCTTAAGGAATGTATCGAGGAACCCTATAATATCCTTTTTTAACTGGAATATCTTTTAAAAATATAATAGAAATATAGCAGTACAGTTACAATGCCGGAAATTATCAAAGGAGCGTGTCTATGGAAACGGGTAAGGGTTATGATGTCGTTATTATAGGATCGGGCCCCGGCGGCTATGTGGCCGGGATACGTGCCGCCCAGTTAGGTTTAAAAGCCTGTGTAATTGAAAAGGAAAAACCGGGCGGAGTGTGCCTTAATATCGGATGTATTCCGTCCAAGAGTATTATTCATCAGGCGGAGGTATTTTCTTCTATTGCCGGGCTAAAGGAATTAGGTGTTTCCGCAGATGTTTCCGGATTCAGCTATAAGCCGGTTTTTAATAAGTCGAGAAAGGCTGCGGATACGTTATCCGGGGGTGTACTGTTTCTCCTTAAGAAGAATCATGTGGACTTTATCCCGGGCACTGCGCGGATCGAGGGTCCCGGTGCTGTAAAACTGGATAACGGAGAAATTATAAAGGGCAGGAATATTATTGTGGCTGCCGGTTCCAGGCCGCGTGAAATTCCGGGATTTGAGTTTGATGGGAATTTGATTCTTTCATCTACCGGTGCTCTTATGATGGAGAAGCTTCCTGAGAGTATGATTATTCTCGGTGCAGGGGCGATCGGAGTTGAATTTGCGCATATATTGAGCTCCTTCGGAGTAAAAGTTGTACTTGTGGAGATGATGGAAACAATACTCCCCCTCGAGGACAGGGAGATTGCAGCCGTACTTGCCCGTTCTTTCAGGAGGCGCGGCATAAAATCATACACATCAACAAAAGCTCTGTCGCTTAAAAAGAAAAAGAATTCGGTAAACGTGCTTATCCGGGGAACAGACGGCGGAGAGGAAACCATAAGTGCGGAAAAGATGCTCGTTGTTGTGGGCAGAACTCCGAACACAGAGAATATAGGGCTCGATAAGGCGGGTATTGTTCTTAAGAAGGGTTTTATACCTGTCGGCGATTATTACGAGACCCCGGTCTCCGGAATCTTCGCTATCGGCGATGTGATAAATTCTCCCATGCTTGCCCATGTGGCATCGAAAGAGGGAGAAACCGCAGTAGAATACATAGCCGGTAAAAATCCTCCGGCCCGGATTAATCCTTTGCATATACCTTCCGGTGTTTACTGCGAACCGCAGATCGGAAGTTTCGGACGGACAGAGATGTATCTTAAAGAGCAGGGAACAGAGTACAGTAAAGCTGTTTTTCCTTACCGGGGATCAGGAAAGGCTGTTGCAGTGGAAAAACCGGATGGTCTCGTTAAGATACTTTACAGCCCGGATACAAAGGAGATATTAGGCGCCCATATAATCGGCTCCGATGCAACGGAACTGATACATGAAGTTCTGCTTGCGGAAACTGCAGAATTACTGCCGGAGGATATTGCCGGAATGATTCATGCCCATCCCACATTATCCGAAGCGGTTATGGAGGCTATGAGAGCGGCGGATGGATGGGCCATTCATGCATGATACGGAAGAATGCGAAAGCTGGAAGTTTTTGGATGATTATCGTAATAAGATGTTTACAGGCCGGTGGCCGGCAATAGACAGGCTTTTCAGGATTACGGTACAGAGATACCCGGACAGGCCCTGTTTTGTATCCTTCGATCCGGATTATCTCTCGCTTAATTACAGAGAAGCACTGGAAAAGGTAGAGAAGGTCTCCGCATATCTTACCGGAAACGGAATTGCCGTAGGAGACAGAGTGGCATTGACCGGTAAAAATTCTCCCGAGTGGGCCGTAAGCTACCTTGCCGTTCTCTCTGCGGGCGGTATCGTTGTGCCCATAGATTATCAGCTTGAACCCGAAAAGATTGTGCATCTAATGGATTTTGCAGGTGTTAAAGGCCTTATTGCAGATGAAGAAAAGTATGACCGTTTAAAAGATAAAAGCAGGGAACAAAAGCTCCTTGCGGTACTTTCGCTTTCCGGATCAAAGCCCGGCTATGTTTTTGATATTACTGCAGAGGCAAAAGATACAGCGGCGGTTTCCGGTGAAGATGATATTGCCGCAATACTCTTTACCTCGGGAACAACAGGAAACGAAAAAGGGGTTGTGCTGACCCATAAAAATATTGTAAGTGATGTATTTCTTTCACAAACACTGCTCCATGTGCTTAAAACTGATGTTTTTTATGCATTGCTTCCTCTCCATCATTCGTACTCGATGAATGCCGTGTTTCTGCAGGCTGTTTCTACCGGGGCAGCAGTTGTATTTGCAAAGAGACTTGCTGTAAAGCAGATTCTTGCCGACCTTAAAAAGGGTAAGGTAACCATGTTCCTGGGTATTCCGCTTCTATTTAACAAGCTGCTTAAGGCTATACTTAAAGGAATAAAGGCAAAGGGGATTGTTATTTACGGAGTTGTAAGGTTCCTTATGGGGATAAGCGGACTTATTAAAAAGGCGGCAGGAATCAATCCGGGTAAAAAATTATTCCATTCCATTTTAAGTAAAGCTTCGCTCGATACAATACGGATCTGTATCTCGGGAGGGGGTCCGCTGGCTCCTTCCACTTTTAGAATGTATAATCAGCTCGGAATCGATTTTGTGCAGGGTTACGGATTAACGGAAACATCTCCGATTGCCGCTTTAAATCCCGTGGAAAAGTATAAAGAGACCTCTGTCGGTAAAATAATCCCGCAGGTGGATGTAAAAATAGCGGATAAGGATGAAAATGGAATAGGCGAAATTCTTATCAAGGGATCTATTGTAACGGGCGGATATTACAGAAACGAGAAGGATACGAAAGAGGCTTTTACAGCGGACGGCTATTTTAAAACCGGGGACCTGGGGTATCTCGATTCCGATAACTACCTTTACCTTGCCGGCCGGAAGAAATCGATGATAGTTACCGAGGGAGGAAAAAACGTTTATCCGGAGGAATTGGAGGATCATTTTCAGCTATTCGAGGAGATAGAACAGGTAGCGGTAAGGGGCTACGTCAGGGATAAAGATATGAAAATAGAGGGGATAGAGGCCCTGGTATATCCCTCTGCCGATTATTTTAAGGAACATGGTGATGTTGATATACAGGGACGTATCGGTACGATTATTTCTCAGGTTAATAAGGAACTGCTTCCGTATCAGAGGATCGACAAGTTCGAGATTCTGGATGAGCCCATGGAGATGACAACAACAAAAAAGATTAAGAGGTTTAAGCTTAAGGGAAGTAAAGAGAGAGAATAAAGTAACTGTCCGGCAAGCCCGTATTACAGTTTATATATCCCTGTTCTTGAACTTATCGACTATAACATTGCCATTGAATAAAATTGATGTGTATGAATGTGGAGTTAGATCAAAACTATCGAATATATAATGTACTATTATATAAGAGTACTTTGCCTTACAATGAGTGAGACTGAAAGTTTTATGGTTTTGGCAGGATATTTCTCTGATTTTTCTATGCGATCAATTAATAAGTTAGCTGCCTTGCTGCCCATTATTTTTGCAGGTATTCGTACAGTCGAAAGAGCTACCCCGGCGAAGGTATCCAATATATCAATATCACAAAAACCGACTATTGCTATATCATCGGGAATTTTTAGTGAATTATCGCGACAAAAACGAAGTACACCTAATGCTGTATCATCATTTACTACAAATAAAGATAAAGGTAATTTATTTCGTTTAATGATATCATACATTATTCTATGGCCTTCGTCTGATGACATTTCATTTATGTTAAATATAATGTCTTGTATAGAGGTATCTTTGAATGTCTTATGCATAACATATTCAAAGGCTTTACGTCGTATCATGCACATAGTTTGATGCGGAGGACCGGCGATATGATAAATTGGCAAGCGTCCAAGAGAAATGAGATGTTCAACGGCCATCTTTGCTCCTGTCCAATTATCTGCGATAACCGCATCGTATTTTTTACCTTCGATATAATTACCAATTAATACCACAGGTACTTTATACTCATTTAAAATGTTGTCCAGGTGATTATATTCCTGGGTACATGGAAGAACTATGAGACCGTCAACACCATGTTCGGCTAAAAATTGAATTTGTTCTTTTTCCATCTGAAGTTTGTCATGAGTTTGTGATACCAGGTAATTATAACCCTTTGCCGCAGCAACTTTCTCTATGCCGTCAAAAACAGAATTAAAGAAAGGGTTTCTGAAATTATCAATTACCACACCTATTGAATATGTTTTAGCTCCTCTCAAAGCCCGGGCTATTGTGTTTGGATAATAGTTTAACTCAGCCGCGATTTTCTTAACTCGTTCTCTGGTATGTTTATTAATATTGCCCTTGTTATTCATTATCAGAGAGACTGTCGCTGAAGTAAGACCAGACTTTCTGGCGATATCTTCAATGGTAGTTCTTTTCCTTTTTTCGATACTCATAAATATTGCCTTCTATATATCATTGTTTAAAATATATTAAATCATTCAAGTGTTGATGTTTTTAAATGATACAATATACTCTTTCTCCTTGTAGACTTTTAAAATCCTCATGGATGAATACAGAAAAAAATAAGGGCTGTCCTGGCTTTTTCAGGATATATGTGTAATCGATTATACTTAATCCAC
>JAADHF010000126.1 GCA_013151965.1 Spirochaetota bacterium | reverse complement strand
AAATGCAGGATTCGGAAAGTACCTTATCCGGCCATTATTTCCCGATACAAGAATTTTATACTGAATCGAACCGGGATATTTATTTTTTAATTCCTCTAACAGGGATTTGCTTTTTTCGTTTTTATTCTGTTCTCTGTAAAGAAAAATTAATCTGGATAAAACAGACGGAATTAAATTACTATCCGGATAATTTTTTCGTAAATATTCAAGTTCCGTAACAGCCTTATCCCCGTCTCCGTTTGCCGCATAAATACTGCTTATAAGAAAAAGGGACTTTGCAGCCGTATAGCTATCATTTGATTTTTCAGAAACAATCAACGCTTCCTTTTCTGCCTCTTCCAGGTTCCCCATGTAAAAAAGCATTACGGCGGAAGAAAGCAAATAATTATACCCGGAGTTCCCGCTTTCCAATTCCCATGCCTTTTTATAGGATTTTTGAGCATTATCTATCTCACCGGTCATTTCTTCCAGTACTGCCATTCTGTTGTAATAATCACCCGTATTTTCTTTACTTACCGTTTTTTCATATTTTTTCATTATTTTTATGGTTTTCTCCGGGTCGGGTTCGATACTGCACATATGAAGTAAAATCCTGTAATAGTCATCACTGTTTCGATTACCTGCAAGCCATTCTTCGTAGATATTCAATGCCTCTGTAATATTACCTTTTTTTTCTGCATCAGAGGCTTTTTCTATATCACCGCTTTCGGAAAATGTTCCGGATATAGAGACTATAAAGAAAACCAGTAAAACGATACCGGTTTTATGCTGTTTCATTACTTATTTTTCTTATTATCCGTATCTTGGTTATCAACAATCTGTTTACTCTCTTCGCTGTTTTCAGGCAGCTGCTCTTCCTGCTTGCCTGTTTTATTCTTTTTTGATTTCTTACCGCTTTTCTTATCCTTGTCCTTTTTCTTTCCGGGCATGGCAAAGGGTAATACGAATACAGCTCCTAAAATAAAGGCAATAAGAAAGCTTAAAAAAACGGGCACATCTTTAAATGTGTAAAAGATAACCGAAATATCGCTGCTGTTGGATAGATTAAAAGCACTGAAAAGCGCAAAGATAATCAGCAACAGCAAAAAACCCGCTAATTTGAACGTCATATTATAACTCCTTTCCTCGTAGTGTATCACCTGATATGTCTTCTATTCTGACATTTATAAATTTACCGATGGAATCCGCCGAACCGGGAAACACAACCATATCATCGAATTCGGTTCTCCCGAGAAGTTCGAGTTTATTCTTTTTCGATCTCTTTTCCGCAAGAACTTTCATCGTCCGGCCGATCTTATTCAGCCGTTTCTTCCTTGTTACGGAACGCTGCAATTCGATAATTCTATTTAACCTCTCGATTTTCGTATCCTGCGGCACCGGGTCTCCCCATTCGTATGCCTTTGTTCCTTCTCTCGGATTGTAATAATAAGTAAAGGCATCTTCATACTCCGCTTCTTTTATAAGGTCCATCGTATATTTTACATCCTCTTCGGTTTCACCGGGAAAACCGATTAGAATGTCGGTTGTAAGTGAAACATTATCAAGGTTTTTTCTTATTCTTTCTGCCAGTTTAAGGTACGACTCCCTTGTATAGTTTCTTTTCATTAATTTTAATATCTTATTTGAACCGTGCTGAACAGGCAGGTGAATATGATTGCAGAGGACAGGGTTGTCTTTGATTATCCCGATAACACGGTCCGAAAGATCTTTGGGATGCGAAGTTAAAAAACGAATCCACTCTATATTTGTAACCCTTTTTGCCACTGATTCCAGTAAGGCCGGGAAATCCATATTGCGGCTGCCGGCCTGTATTGTGTACGAGTTGACATTCTGGCCCAGTAATGTGATTTCTTTAACATTCCCGGAGTCGAGACTGTCTATCTCATTGTAAATATCCTTAAAGCTGCGTGATATTTCCCTTCCCCGCACATAGGGCACTATGCAGTATGTACAGAAATTATTGCAGCCGTGCATGATAGGTACAAAGGCCTTAAAATCATTATTAGAATGCCTGGTAAAGAATTCGTACTCTTCCTGCCCGATGAGTTTTATCTCAGGATCAGCAGAAAATGTTTTTTCAAGATAATCTGCAATCCTGGTTTTTTGGAAACTCCCTGCTATCAGGTCTATCTCCGGAACCCTGGAAAACATCTTATCTTTGAGCCTTTCCGCCATGCATCCAATGACAGTTAATTTGAATTCACGCTCTTTTTTTGCATGTTTATAAAAACCAAGCCTTCCCCAGAGCCTGTTTTCGGCAGTCTGACGTACGGAGCATGTATTAAGAATTACCGCATCCGCAGAATCAGGCGTTAAAGCCTCTCTCCAGCCTCTTGCCTTAAGAGTTATTTTCAGAGCTTCGGATTCCGCATCGTTCATCTGGCAGCCGTATGTCTCTATCCAGAATTCTTTTTTATTCATATTTTTTTATGATAATATACCTGTTAACAATTTTACAGTATTATACACAAGTAATAAAATATAAATAATATTTAAAAAAAGTGAAGATATTCTTTTAAAATAGAGGGTTCCCAATACCACTCCGAACAATGTCCCGAGAGTAACAAATGATGCAATTAAGAGTGATTCGGTAAGGTAACTGATATTCCCTGTTGCAATGTAAATAATTTCAGCCAATATTGCACCTGCAGGTACACTTACCGCAATAAGTCCCGAAGAGAGAGGAATGGCCTTCTTGATGGGCAGCTTAACAATGGTTTTTAAAACAGGACCGTAATATACTCCGCCGCCGATCCCTAAGATACCTGCGAGAAATCCCCCGGGAACCGTTAGTAATGCCCTGAAAGGCCATTTTAAATTCTTTATACTTTTTTGTTCTTCAATTTCGGATACTCTTTTTGCCGATAAAATATGCTTGAGCATTCGAAATAATGCAAAAACAAGAATTGCAACAAAGAGCAGTTTAAAAATTAATGTATAATTAACATCAGGGAAGAGTATTTTAAATATAATCTGAAAACTTACTCCCAGTATTACACCGAGAATTGCCCATGGGAGCAGTTTGTTGAGTTTGCCTTTTTCTATATTTCCTGCTTTTCTGTGCGATAAAAAGGAAGCAATCCCCGTTACGGAACTTAAAAGGAGTCCTGTTGTCCTGGCTATATCGGGAACGGCTCCGAGCTGAAGTATAAACGGAACATTAATGAAGCCTCCTCCGATACCGAGAAGAGATCCGAAGGTCCCCGAGAGAATACCGATAAAAACAAGCTTGAACAGAAAAACAGGGTTAAATGAGAAGATCAATTATATACGCTTTTTTAGATTTCTGAAAAAACGGAACAGTGTAATTCCGCCTGCTGCAATTAAACCCCAGCCGGAAATACTCATAAGCCAGCGCAGACCCGGAACTATTGCGGCAACGGCAGTTACCGCAGCTACACCAAGGGTAATAAGACCCGCTGTTCTGTCTTCCTTTGAACTGCCGATAGTAACACCAATTACGGCAACAAGACCCGCAGCGATTAAACCGACAATAAGGTTCGTTGACAGCGCCTTTAGAATCAAGATACCCATTCCTCCGCCAACAGCACCGAAACCTTTAAGTCCATTTTTTATCAGCCGGTCCCTGGGAACAAGATCACCCATGTCTAACTCCTTTTAATGTTCTTTGTGAAAGCAAAAGATCTATAAGTACAAGATTTACCATATTCTCAAGTACAGGTACCATTCTTACAACAATACAGGGGTCATGTCTACCTTTTATGGAAAGCATAACCGGATTGCCTTTGATATCCGCTGTCCGCTGTTTTTTCCTAATAGAAGGCGTGGGTTTTACGGCGGCTCTCACGATAACGGGCATACCCGTACTTATTCCGCCGAGAATGCCCCCTGCACTGTTCGTTCCGGGTTTTAACTTACCGTTTTCATACACAAAACGATCATTCGATTCGCTTCCCTTTTTAAGGGAAAGACCGAAACCATCACCGATTTCCACTCCCTTTACTGCTCCGACAGAGACAATTGCATATGCAAGCACAGCATCTATCTTACCAAATACAGGATCCCCCAAACCGGGCGGAACACCATATGCGCGTACCTCCACTATGCCTCCGAGAGAATCTTCTTCTTCGGATATCTGTCTTACCGCATCCTCCATTTCACGGGAAACTTCATCGTCAGGACATCGTACCGGTGATCTGTATACCCTCTGCCTTAGTTTTACAGCATCATTAACTGGTATATTATGTTCGGGTATTATTCTATCCGTTTTCATTCTGATTGCACCGATCTGTAAAGAAAATCCGACTGCAGCAATACCTTCGGATTCAAGTATTTTTTTTGCAACAGCTCCGGCAGCTACTCTCGAAGCCGTTTCTCTTCCCGAAGCCCTGCCGCCTCCCCTGTGGTCCCTGATTCCGTATTTTTCCAGATATGCAAAATCGGCCTGACCCGGCCTTGGAATATCTTTAAGATCATTATAATCAACAGACTTTGTATCCTTATTATAAATTATAAGGCTGACCGGTGTTCCCGTAGTTCTGCCCTCGAAAACACCCGAAACTATTTCCACTTCATCCTTTTCATTTCTGGGAGATGTAAGGTCTGTCTGCCCGGGGCTTCTTAGTTTAAGCTCGGATTGTATATCCTCTTCTGAAAGCTTAATGCCCGGAGGACACCCGTCTATAACCGCTCCGATTGCACGGCCGTGAGATTCCCCCCACGTTGTTACTCTGAAAAACCTGCCGAAAGTATTCATTACAACCCACTTTTAAGCGTATATATCATTTTCCCAGACCGGATCCACTTCCTTATACGAATTTATCTTCTTTCGAAAGATATCCCTTATTTCCAGAAGTTTTTTTTCAGTCTTGGCCTCGAAAATAATGACAAGCTCAGGCAGATTCGATGATGCGCGAACCAAACCCCAACCATCACCAAATGCTACACGTGCACCATTTATATCAATAACACGATCTCCGTAATCTTTTTTAAAATCACGCACAATAGCATCCACTACTTTATACTTGACATCATCACTGCAATGCGCCTGAATTTCAGGCGATGTTGTATACTGAGGAATAGTTAAAAGAAGCTCGGAAAGTTTTTTATCCTGTTTTGAAAGATATTCCAAAAATTTAACAGAGGCGTACAGGGCATCATCAAAGCCGTAGTATCCTTCATTAAAAAAGATATGGCCGCTTCTTTCGCCTCCAAGTTCGGCATTTAGTTCATGAAGTTTCGCCTTTATATACGAATGCCCGGTTTTCCACATTACAGGCTTCCCCCCTCTATTCCGAATATCTTCTATCAGGGCCTGAGAGCATTTTACATCAAATACAATTTGTGATCCCGGTTTTTTGTCCAGTAAATCTCTTGCAAGAAACAATAACACCTTGTCGCTCCAGACATTACTGCCGAGATTATCCTGCACACCCAATCTGTCCCCGTCTCCGTCAAATCCCATCCCTATATCCGCTTCTATATAGGGATGCAGAACCATCTCCTTAAGCCTTTTACGAGCCTTGAGGCTTGACGGATTGGGAAAATAATTAGGATACCGTGTATCGGGATCACAGTAGAGTTGAAAAGTCATGGCTCCTATCCTCTGCAGTACCTCATAGGCAAAAACTCCGGCTCCGCCGTTTCCGCATTCGGCAACAATTTTTAACGGTTTATCGAGGTGCACTCCTTCGGTAATACGTTCTATATATGCACTGCGTACATTCCTCTGCTCGTATCTTCCTGTTTTGCTTCCCCGGTTATCCTCTGCAACAAGCCTGTATAGTTCTTTAATTCCTTCCGGCCCGAGTGTTTTCGAAAGCCCGTCAGAGAACTTCATTCCGCTCCAGTCATCGGGATTATGGCTTGCAGTTATCATGAGACCGCCTTTTATACTGTAGAAATGCTGGGCATAATACAGAACAGGACTGAGTGTTAATCCTATATCGATCACATTGCATCCTGTACTGAGAAGTCCCGTTACCGCGGAGTTTTTAAATTCAAAGGATGTTTTACGGTTATCATACCCTATGACAACATCTTTTATGTTTCTTTTCTGCAGTAACTGCCCGAAAGCCCTTGCGATTTTAAATACGGATTCCGTGCTTAATTCCTTTTCATTAACTCTGCCGCGAAGATCGTATTCCCTGAACATATTTCTAAAAGACCGGTCATGGAAATCAACCATACATCCCTCCTCTGTTCTTTTAAAAAAGGTAAACTTTTGCAGAGAATTTTTCAATTAAAATATTATAAACTTATCTTATACGAAGGCGTATTTAAGCATAATCTTTAATTCTATCCGCCTGTATCCCGGAAAGCGATAGAATATTATCCAGCCTTAAAGAGGTGGAAAAACAATCTTTATCCTCAAAAATACCTGCAGGTTTAAAAAGATCATAAATATTCCGGGAAAGAAAGCCGTGAAGTTTTCCGGAGATGGTAACCTTGCCGGGTTCCGTACCTTTCTTTTCGAGATGGGCCGCATAGTTTATTACTTCGGAGACAATTTTTCCGGTGTCGTTATAAAATTTTACTCTTCCCGTATCCAGTGCAATTCGTAAATTAATTCTCTCCGGCCCGGGAAAATTAACGCGCAGGTTAAAAATAGACATGAGGCTCTGTATTTCAAGTCCGCACATAGTTCCCCTTTCCTGATGATTTTTAAATACGAAAGCGAGTATCCCGCCATCACCCGCCCACGACCATATTCTTCCGTTGTATTCCTTTAGTCTCATTTTTAAAAAATTCCAGAGCTTAAAATAGACATTTTCCATTTTTTTTATGCCGTACTTCCTTACAAGTATGGAATTCCCCGCTATGTCAATGCTCATTATGGTCGCATCGTATATTCTTCCATTCTTTAACGAACCCCAGTTAAGCATTTCTTCGACATCTTTATCCTTTCGAAGAAGTTTTCTCTTATGAAAATCATACACAAGACCTTCCCGTGCAAGCTGGTTAAGAAATATCTCGATGCCTTCAATTTTGATATGCCTGCCTAAAATAATTCCGCCGTCCAGCTCGACAATCAGCTTGATAAGCTGAGGCATATTGTTGTTTAGCTCCGAATACTCTACAAGTACTTTTGCACTTTTCCTTGAAGAAATAGAAATATGCGCAGCTTTTCCTGAAATTTTATTGGAATTGTAGGATGAATAGAGAAGATTGCCGACCTCATCAATCTCCTTTGTATTAAAACCAAGCGCAATAATTTCTATAAGTTCATTCTTAAGAGACGGCGAAATCATAGAACCTCTCATTTGTAATGTTATTTACATAGTATCATAGCAATAATATGTATTTTAAGCAAGACGGTTTAAAATATTTTTATATAAACATGCCGGAGCTTGTCAGAGTTCAGTTAACATGTTATTAATCAGAGATATTTTACAAACGGGATATTTTTATGAAGGAAAAAGAAACTGCTGTCAAGGAATCATTTTACAGGCTCTACCGGATAGTGAAAAGACTGCGTTCACCGGGAGGCTGTAACTGGGACAGGGAGCAGAGCCCTGAGACAATACGGGGCAACCTGATAGAGGAATCCTATGAGTGCGTGGATGCAATAGATAACGGGGACGATGCCAATCTGCGCGAAGAGCTCGGAGATATTTACCTTCTCGTTACTATGATTACGGAAATGAAGGAAGAGGAAAGCTCTTTTTCCATAGAAGAGGTACTCGATGAGATTTCCGAAAAACTTATAAGAAGACACCCGCATGTTTTCGGAAATACAAAGATAGGTTCCGTAAAGCAAATAATCGATCAGTGGAATCAAATCAAGGAAAAGGTTGAGGGGAAGAATAACAAAAACTCGATATTAGAGAGGGTTCCCCGCTCGCTCCCTCCTTTAGAGAGAGCACTGGAAATTCAGAAAAAAGTATCAAAAATAGGGTTCGACTGGAAATCTGCAGAAAAAATCTGGGACAAACTAAAAGAAGAGGAATTGGAATTAATAAATGCACTTGAAATCGAAAATAATAAAAGGACCGAAGAAGAATTCGGGGACCTGTTTTTTACCATGGTAAACCTTGCAAGATCCTATAAAATAGACCCGTCCCTTGCACTTAACAGAACAAATGAAAAATTTATACGAAGATTTCAGGAAGTTGAAAAAAAAATAAAAGCAATGGGGGTTAAAATTGAAAATACAGAAACAGACACCATGGATACTCTCTGGAATCAGGTAAAATCTGAGGAAGATGCAAATAGTTCAAAATAAGGAACAGGATTTTTATCCGGATCCTTTGCAAGGGTTATAATTCTTGTTATTGAGATCTCATTGCAGAATGGTTCCGATCCTGTTATCTCTCCGAATAACTTTATAATATTCTTATTTCCCTTTTCCTGCTGTTTTAATTTCACCGTAAAACCCTGTTCCTCTTCTGCCAGGGAAATTATCGATGAATAATCGCTCTGTTTTCCTTTAAACTTCATAAATATTTTCTGTTTCTTTTTCGTGCCGCAGATTATCCGGAAAACAGAACCCCAGAAAAGCGACATCA
Source organism: Spirochaetota bacterium (assembly GCA_013151965.1). Classification (GTDB taxonomy): domain Bacteria; phylum Spirochaetota; class Spirochaetia; order SZUA-6; family SZUA-6; genus SZUA-6. Next base: position 61,364 of record JAADHF010000126.1, on the reverse strand, counting down.
AAGATTTCCTTTTTTTTCGAGTACCTGTTTCTTTAAGAGGTTTTACATCGGTTACCGCCAGGCCCTGCGGCAGTACCCTGTTTATTTTTTCCATAAAATTATCTCTGCCGGTATAGTTAAAGAGTTTTGCAGACATAATTTCTTCGAACGAGGAAATACCGAGGGAAAGGGGACTTGCAAATTCCATCTTCGCCTTCGGATTAAAACCTTCGGATAATACAGGAAAAAATCCCGCTCTTAAAAAACTTCTGTCAAAAATTGTCATCAGATCGAGATGAGAAAGGTATTTTGCACGTTCTGTTTTTTTAAAGGAAATAAGAACCAGGGAAACATTATCCATAGGTAAAGACAACGGAGAAATATTTCTCTTTTCCGAACTTCCCGGTTTTACGCCTATTTTTTTATTACACACACCGCACGGAACAGAGCATTCCTCCGCACAATCAGGCGTCATTACACCTTTTTTTGATTTTTCATATTCACGAAAAAGATAAGATTTCGAGACTCCGATTTTAATTTTATCCCAGGGTAAAATCTCATTTTTCTCCCTTTCCCTGCATGTTTCTTCCCGTACCTTCCAGTGTGCGTCTTTAATGATTTTAAACCACAGTTCCTTATTAATAAAGTCATCCCATGCATCCAGCCTTGCCCCGGCTTTAAAAGCTTCATAAAACAGCCAGCCGGCTCTGTCGCCGCCGCGTGATATAATTCCTTCCAGGAACGACAGAAACGTAGAGTGGTATCTTATTTTAATCCTCTTTGATATAACCTCTCTTTTTATATTATGTATCAATTCCATCGCTTTTGTTTCATCTAATTGTGACGCCCATTGAAACGGTGTTTGCGCCTTGGGAATAAATGTTGAAACATTCACATTAAGATCCATATGAACTTCTTTATAAATATGATTTATAAATTCCGTTATATATTCCGATTCATCTGCATTTCTCTTATTTTTATCCGAAAACGGTAATCCTATCATAAAGTAGAATTTTGCATTTCTCCACCCAAGTTTTTTTGCTTTTCTCAGTACCTCTATTGTTTTATCGAGAGATACTATCTTATTAACTCCTGCCTGCCATTCTGCCCGCGGGGTTTCCACGGCAAAGGTCAGGCCGCTCCTCCTGACTGCAGATACCTCGGATAAAAGATCAAGTGTAAATGTATTGATACGCAGGGAGGGCAGAGAAAATGAAACCCCTAAATTCAGGTACCGTTCATTCAGTAACTGTATAAGTTCAAAAACACCATGATAATCTCCGGTAGAAAGAGAAGACAATGTAACTTCGCGGTACCCGCATTGTAAAATCTGATAATCAATCTGCTCAATAACATCTTTAAAATCAATTTCTCTATAGGGCCTGTAAAAAGAAGAGGCGGAACAGAAGCGGCAGTTGTGGGGGCATCCGCGCATAATCTCCACAACTCCGTGATCCTGAACCGTAGATATATTCGAGACTAAAGACGGTAATACAGCACCCTTCCCAAAGCCGTTCCATATTTCCCGTTTTGTGTTTTCACCCTTTTCTTTAAACCATATATAGGGACTTAAACGCAGTGCATAAAGTATTTCTCTGCGGTTCGCCCCGGCGGATTTTAACTCTGCAAGAGCCGGAATCATTTCCGTACTCCAGCCTTCCGCTTCACCCATAAAAACACAGTCTGCAAATGAGCCGTACGGCACAGGGTTTATCAGAGCAGGACCGCCTAAAATAACTACAGGGTCGTTATCACTGCGTTCGGAAGTAACAGGCGGTATCCCGCCGAGCTCTAAAATCGCCAGAATATTTGTAAAATTAAGTTCATAACCAACGGAAAACCCTATAATATCAAATTCCGATAGCGGTATCCTCGATTCCAGAGAAAAAAGGGGTATATTATTTTTTCTTAATTCTTCTTCAAAATCGGGTGCAGGCGCAAAAACTCTTTCGCATGCAACATTCTTAAAGCTGTTGTACAGATTGTAAAGAATTTTCACGGACAGATTGGACATTCCAATCTCATACAGGTCCGGATAGGAAATAACTATATTAAGTGCTCTAGAATTAAAATATCTTCCCGACCCGTATTCGCCGCCCGAGTATCTTCCCGGTTTCTGCACCCTGTTTAGAATATTAATTATGATATTTTCGTCTATTCTTTTATTCACTTTAAAATATTCTTCTGTGCATATTAATATTATTAAGAACTGCAACACTAATAAGTGCCGTCCACAGTGAAGAGCCGCCGTATGAGAGAAAGAAAAGCGGTATACCTGTAATGGGCATTATCCCGACAGCCATGCCGATATTTACCATGATGTGAAAAAAAATCATGCCTACAATCCCGGAACCTATTAAAATAGCATAATTATCCCGCGATTTGTACACAACATATATTCCCCGAAGCAGAATAATCAGAAACAGGATAAAAACAAGAATACAGCCGATAAAGCCCCATTCTTCCGCAAGAATGGAAAAGATAAAATCCGTGCTCTGCTGCGGTAAAAATCTGTAGTGACTCTGAGTTCCGTGTAAAAAACCCTTTCCCCAGAAACCGCCGGAACCTACTGCAGTAATCGATTGTATTATATTCCAGCCCGAACCCCGCGGGTCTATATCGGGTTTAAGAAAAATGATCAGCCGCATGATCTGATAATTCTTCATAAAACGATGAGCACCCGCGCCGGCTAATAAAGAAATCAGAAACATCAGCGAACTATAACCTATCCAGTAAAAATATTTCCTTTTAAACAGAAAGTAGCCCAAAACCGCAATCATTAAAATAACTGCCATGGAAATCAGAAAATAATTGTTTGTTGCAGAGTCCGATAAAAGCCTGAGCAATGGATGTCCGTCTGAAAGAATATAATCCCTGATGGCAGAGAGTGATATAAGCACCGCTGACAGCCCGGATGCCAGAACAAGAAACATGATATGGCTCAGGGCAGCTCCGCTGATAAAAGCCATGAATAGAAATATAGGAAAATAAACGATTGCAGTCCCTATATCGGGTTGCAGTAATATAAGAAACATGGGCAGCAGAACTATCGCAAAACCGACGAGGAATTTGGATAATTTTCTGATATCTTTACCGACAGAGGTGAAGTAGTAGCCTAAAAACAGAATTATACTCAGTTTGCCGAATTCCGACGGCTGTATTCCTATATCCCTGAATCCGAGCCATGAATGAGCACCATTTACCTCTCTTCCGATAAAAGGTGTTATGAGAAGCAGAACTATAGTAAAAATATAAATATATACCGAAAGATATCTGTACCGTTCATAGGAAATATAGGAGAAAATAAAAAAGAGCAGCAGACCTGTTACCGCCCAGATTATCTGTTTTATATATTCATTGGAGACGATAACTCCGGTAGAGGTAACGCCGCTTGAATATATAAATAAAATACCGATAACGATTAAAGCAGATACAGCAGCAAACAGTAAAATATCAAAACCTATTAATGAGAAACGCCTCAATTGAATCCCCTTATACCTCTTATATACCATGGGTTCAGTGTTGTTACCGCATCTTCGAAATTCTGATGTGCAAATATACCCTGCAGAATTATATTTGCAGCTTTCGGAGCCCACCATTCCCATTTGTTTGCAGCTTCCACCATTACTACTACTACAATTCTGTCTTCGGGATTATCCGTTTTGTACGGTGCATATGCAGCGAACCATGAGTGAAATCTGTCTTTTATACCGGTCTGGCTTGTACCTGTTTTGCCTGCCGATTCCACAGCTTTGGTAGTGATAACAACATGTGCCGTGCCCTTCGTAATTACACCGCGCATTGCCTGCTGTACAAGTTTAAACGTGCTCTTCTTGATATGAGAGGTATGAAGAACGTCGGGTTTTTTTATTATCAACACCCTTCCCGATACCGGATCACGTACTTCCTTTAACAGACGGGGTTTATAGATTGTCCCTTCATTTACAATCATGGCTACGATATCTGCCATTTGTAGAGGAGAAACAGTTATATAACCCTGTCCTATGGAAAGATTAATAGTATCGCCGCCAAGCCATTTCATATGGTGCACTTTTTCCTTCCATTCGGGTGTGGGAACAAAGCCGGATACTTCACCGGGCAGATCTATTCCCGAACGTCGTCCTAATCCGAAATCTCTCGAATAAGAAATAATTCTCTCCACCCCTAACTGCAGACCAACATTATAAAAATAAACATCGCATGACTGTGCAAGTCCGCCGAAGAGATCAAGTTTTCCATGGCCCGTTTTTTTCCAGTCGTGGAATACTCTGTCGCCATACTTAAATGAACCGGTGCAGACAAAAGTAGTTGTAACGGCATTCGGTTTCTCCTCTATAAATGCGGTTGTCATGACCATTTTAAATGCCGATGCAGGCGGATATGCAGATTGAATTGCTCTGTTGATAAACGGTGAAGCCGGGTTTAACGAAAGTTTCTTATAAAGCTCTTCACTTCCTTCCCTGGAAAAAATATTCGAATCGAACCAGGGATAGGAAACCATTGCAAGCACTTCCCCTGTTGCCGGTTTCAGAACGATCACAGAACCTATTCTCGGTCCCAATGCCTTTTCAGAGAGTATCTGGATATCTCTATCTATTGTAAGTACAATATTTTTCCCGGGCACAGGATCGACTTCACCGACATATTTTTCCTTTAATGTTCTCTCTTTAACATCTACGATTTTGAATTTTTTTCCGACTTTACCTCTCAGCATTTCATCGTACTCTTTTTCTATTCCGCTTTTCCCCAATATTGTCCCGGGACTGTAGCCCTGGTTGTATAGTATCTGAAGTTCCTCATTTGTTATATTTCCCACATAACCCAGGATATGTGAAAGTGATTTCGGAGAACGGTATTTTCTGATAGGTTTATTACGCCATGATATACCCGGAAATTCGTCTATATGTTCTGCGAGGTATGCAATTTTGCCGTAACTCACGCCGCTTTTTATTTCTATGGGCTGATACAGATGATAATATTTAGGCGGCACCTTTTTTAAGATTAAACTTTTCCTGATATCAAGCAGCTTGCATATTCTATCATAAATTTTATTTCTTAATTTATTCGGTATTTCTCCGGGTGTAATATCCACTGCAAATGATTCGATGTTTTCAACAAGGGGAAGATTGTAGTTCCTGTCGTATATCTCTCCCCTCTGTGCAGGAATTATAATTTCACGCTGTGTTACTTCTTTCGCTTTCTTCTTATATACAAAGCCTTTTACAATCTGAAGGTTGAACAGATATATGGCATAGAGTAAAAATGTTCCCGCAATTAACACAACAACCGTATAAATACGGCGTTTTGATGACTTGTCTGCATTTGATTGTGAAAAAGGGTCTCTCACTGTATACCTTTTTCCCGTGGTTTTAAGGCTTTTAATAAATTCAGTACTGCAAATATAAACGGTGCAAGCAGTGAGTTATACAGAATACTTATCCAGAGACTGTGAATAAAATAATTCAGTGTTATCTGAGGTATAGGGAACAGGATACTTAAAGCACCCATTATTACAGCCTTTAAAAGGGTTGCCGATGCAACGAGTATAATCGGCATAAGAAGAGGATCGACAAATATGTTTCCCTCCATGAGTCCGTATAGATATCCGATTAAAGTTTTGATAAAAGTACTTAATCCTAATGGAGAGATACTTAAAATATCCTCTACTAAACCTGAAACAAATCCTGTTATCTGACCTGTCATACTTCCCTTTCTGTAGGAGATATAGACCAGTATAATAAGGGAAAGGTCAGGTATGATATTCACTATTCTTATGCGGTTCAGTATCGTAGACTGGAGAATAACAGCTCCGATAAGCAGAACAAGTGATACCGGGTATTCATTTCTGACACTTCTCATTTTGCTGCCTTTTTAATTACGAAAACATATTCAATTCTGGCGAAATCGATAATAGGTTCCACTTCGAGTACCATCGATGTTTCGTAGCTTTTTGAGCTTATGCTTCGTATTCTGCCGATATGAATGCCTTTGGGATATACTCCGCCGAGCCCGGAAGTAACAACATCATCACCGTAACCCGTAGATTTCATTGCATTTTTCTTTACATACTCCATAATCAGCAGAGGCGAAGCAGCACCCTGTCCTTTAAGAAGACCCCCGTATCTATTTTTCTGTATTCTGCCTGCAACATAGGAAGAGGGATCGAAAAGAGGCAGGACAATTGCGCTATGCCTGTTTACCAGTATCACCTTGCCTACAAGCCCCTGCAGCCCCGACTGATAAGCTATGACCGGCATTTCACGTTTAACTCCGTCTTTTAATCCCTTGTTTATAAGTATGGATGAAAATGGGATTGTCGGATCATGCCCTATAACCTCTGCCGGTATTTGAGTATAAATCGATGTTCTGGATAGCTTAAGCTGTTCACGTAATTGTTCGTTTTCTTTTCTTAATTCCACGATATCCCTGGAGATACGCTCATACTCAAGCAGCTTTTTTTGTACTGAAGTAAGTTCTTCTCTGACTCTTTTCAGCTCGCTTATTGAATTCCACGTATTGGAAAACCACTTTGTTACTGCACTTATCCCCGCATCAATATAAGAAAAAAATGATACTCCAACCTCTTTCGGTCTGTTAAGAAACCCCCTGGAAGAAATACCCAACATTATAAGGGAAACAGTAAGGAAAATTAAAAGCAGATAACCCCTTTTATGTTTTAAAAACGCAGAACTTATTTTATTCATTAATTATTTATTAAGATTAAAGTATTTACTCCCCATATCCCTGGGACTATCCAGGAACTTACCTGCACCAAGAGCAACGCATAGAAGAGGATTTTCTGCCAGTATAACAGGTACGCCCGTTTCCTTTGCAATTAATTTCGGAAGGCCTTTTAACAGAGAACCTCCGCCTGTCATGACAATCCCTCTCTCCACAATATCAGCAGCCAATTCCGGAGGAGTCTGCCCGAGAGTTCTTTTTATTTCCTCGATTACGGTATCTATGGGTTCCTCCAAAGCTTCACGCACCTCGACCGAATCCATCTCCAGCCTTCTCGGCAGACCTGTTATAGCATCTGTTCCCTTAACTTCCATTTTCTCTATTTTTTTCTCGGGCGAAGCATTTCCGATTGTTATTTTTACATTTTCCGCTGTCTGTTCACCGATAATCAGGTTATGCACATTTCTTACATGTTTTATGATGGCCTGGTCGAATTCATCACCGCCTATACGGATGGCATTTGAAACAACCATTCCTCCCAGAGAAATAACCGATATTTCGGTTGTACCGCCCCCGATATCACATACCATATGGCCTGCAGGTTCAAGAATCGGTATATTCGCCCCTATCGCCGCTGCAAGGGACTCTTCTATAAGGTAAACTTCACGGGCTCCTGCCTGTTCGGCGCTTTCCTTAACAGCGCGTTTTTCCACTTCTGTAATACATGTGGGTACACCGATAACCATACGCGGCTTTACAAACCATCTTTTAGGTAATATTTTCCCTATAAAGTAGCGTATCATTTTTTCCGTTGTTTCAAAATCAGCTATTACACCATCTCTCATGGGGCGTATAGCAATAATATCACCGGGTGTCTTCCACAGCATCTTCTTTGCATCCTTTCCGACAGCAACTACACGTTTCGTACCCCTCTCCACTGCAACAACAGAGGGTTCGGAAAGAACAATTCCTTTCCCTTTTACATGAACAAGAGTGTTGCATGTACCCAGATCGATACCAATATCAGTCGAAAATGCTTCGAACATATTCCCAAACCCCATTATTTGTCCTCCATTCTATTTGTAGTATCGGAGCTTTGCTGCATAGTGCGAAGGATCAATTATCAGCGCTTCCCGCCATTCAGCCCTTGCTTTTACAGGTTTATTCATCATCCTGTAAATTTCTCCGAGATAATAATGCGCATCCGCAGATTTCGGATTCAATTTTGCTATTTTACTGTACTCTTCCTCTGCCTTCAGTAATTTATTCTGCTTTGTATAAATATCACCAAGTAAAAATCTGCTCTTTTCTTCGACTACGGTATCTTTTGTACTGTTAATCGCCCTCTCAAGATACTCTGTCGCCGTATTATATTTTTTTAAAGTAAAGTAATTCTTTGCGGCTGCAAGCAGCAGAATATCGCTCGTTTTCTCTTTTAAGGCAAGATTAAAATATTCAATTCCCTTTTCCGGATTGCCCAATTGCGTATATGCGAGTCCTAAAAACTGAAAGGCATCATTACTACTATACCCTTCTTTTATGGAAAGGAGTATATATCTTATCGACAAATCATAGTAGTACCTACCCTTTAAAAAATACGCTTTGCCTAGAATATAATCAACTTCGCCTTTTATTGTATCGAGATTTGTTAATTTAGCTAATCTCAGGGAATTAATTGATTTTGTGAGCAGCGGTATTTTCTTTTCTACGGATATCTCGGGAGCTGCTTTATAAAAATAAGAGAATCCGCGGAAAATAAGCGCTTTACTGTCCATCGGATCTTTTTTTAAAATGGCATTACACCTGTCAATCACTTTATCGTATAGCTGATCATCCCATAATTCCAGTAGAGTTGCACTATTCTTTGACAGCCGGTTGAATATATGAATTCTTTTATCAATACGCAGAGCCCAGCCCGTAATAGTAACTGCTATTAAAACAAATATAATAACAAACAGGACGGGTCTGTTTTTCTTTTTTTTCACTGTTGTGAACCGGTATTTATCAATATTCCAAATCATTCTTTACAATTCCAGAAAAAAGGCAGGCCTGTAAGCCGGGTCCTGTATTAAGCCATCATCTATCTAAAGGAAATTGTTGCCATTTCCTTTTTTAGCAACCTACCCGCAGGCATATAGGCGAGCAGCCTGCCTGCTGTTTGGTTTTGCTCCGGATGAGGTTTACCATACCCTGACCGTTGCCGGTTCAGGTGGTGGGCTCTTACCCCGCCTTTTCACCCTTGCCTTTTTCTTAAAGAAAAAGGCGGTATATTTTCTGCGGCACTTTCTGTCACCCGAAGGTGCCCGGTAATTAGCCGGCATCCCGCTCTTCGGAGCCCGGACTTTCCTCTGTCAGGCATAAACCTGACAGCGATGGCACAGCCTGCCTGTAATTAATTATCCGACTTTTACTTCTTCTTCGGTCTCTTCTCCCTCATAGTATAATATTCTGCTGCAGTAAGGGCAAAACATTATCCTGTTGCCTGTTCTCACATCATTAACAAACTGGGGAGGAAGCTGCATATGGCATCCCGTACAAACCTGGTCCTGTATCGGTACAATACCAAGCCCGGATTTACTTTTGATTATCCTTTCGAATTTAAAGAGTATTTCTTCATCCAGATCCGGCGTAATCTCGGATTCTTTCTTTTTAAGTTCAGAAAGAACTCTGTTTCTCTCCTCTATTTCCGATTTAATTTTAAGCTGTTCATTTTTTACTTCTTCTTCCTGCTTTTCAATCATCACCTCGTCTTTTTCAAGACTTAATTTCATATCCTCCAGATGTGCTTCTTCTCTCTGCAGATCATGTCTGTACTGCAGTTCCTTATCCGAGGCATCTTTTATCTCCTTATCCAGTGCCTCGTATTCCCGCTGCGTCTGAATCTGATCCATCTGTTCTTCATATTTTTCCCTTGTTCTTTCCGCTTCATTCATCTTATGATTGAGCTCTTTTATTTTTTCCGTTACAGAGAGAAAATTATTATTTTTTTCAACATAGGACTGCTTCATTCTGGATAAAAGCTCGTTTTTTGTCGCAAGAGCTTTGGGCAGCTCATCTATTTCAGCCTGAATTTCGAATTTTTTTGAAAGAATTTCCTGCAGAGTTCTTAATTTTGCAAAAACATTATTTTCCATATCGTTCCTCCCTAATGATCTAAATAATCCTTTAGTCGCCTGCTTCTCGTCGGATGGCGCAACCTTCTCAGAGCCTTTGCCTCTATCTGCCTGATCCTTTCACGAGTAACATTAAAATACAAACCCACCTCTTCGAGTGTAAGTGAATAACCGTCTTCGAGTCCGAACCTCATCTTTAACACTTCCTGCTCCCTGGGCGGCAGAGTTGTTAACACCTCAAAAAGCTGCTCCTGCAGGATAGTAAAGGCAGTCTGTGTCGCAGGATTCTCCACATCCTTATCTTCTATAAAATCTCCGAGCAGAGAATCCTCTTCTTCCCCGATCGGTGTTTCAAGTGATATAGGTTCCCGGGCCACGCTTTTTACCGCTTTTACTCTGCTTACAGACCAGCCGAGGCGTTCGGCTACCTCATCATCGGTAGGTTCTCTCCCATACACCTGCATGAGCTGTCTGGATTCCCGCATTACTTTATTAATCTGTTCTATCATGTGTACAGGAACACGTATTGTACGGGCCTGATCGGAAATCGAGCGTGTTATAGCCTGTCTGATCCACCATGTAGCATATGTGGAAAATTTATAACCCTTTCTGTATTCGAATTTTTCCACCGCTTTAATCAATCCTATATTACCTTCCTGAACAAGATCGAAAAAATGCAGCCCCCGGTTTGTATATTTTTTTGCAATACTGACAACAAGACGCAGATTTGCTTTTATAAGCCGGTCTTTTGCACTTTTCATCATTAATCTTCCATGCTGTATTTCATGTGCCATCTGGAGAATATCTACTGTCCTGTTTTCGAATTCATTTTCTATCTTTTTAAGTTTTTTAATATTTGCCTGGAGTATCCGTATTAAATCCTTGATTTTTTCCACGGAAATGTCCAGTTCGTTTTCGATCCGGTCTCTCTCCTGTTTAACGGCAAGTGCACGTCCGAGTATTCTAATCTCTTTTAAGCTGTTTATATTGAGCCGTTTCTGTATTTTTTTCTGTTCCTTCTGTATGGATCTTATCCTCTGGGCAGTGTTGACAAATTCATCGGCAAGATAAGATATTTCCACCTGATGAATATCGATATTGCTGAGTTTCTGTATGATTGTTTTTCTTTTCTTTGCAAGCTGTTCATTAGTAATAACGTCTTCATTATCAGCTTCCATTTTGTTTTTTAATTCAATATACTGTTTTATGGTCTGTCCGTATTCGCGTATTGAATCCTTATAAAATTGATTCAGCCTTCTTTTTTCTGCCAGATACTCGGCTATTTCTTTTTTTGAAAGATTCATTTCCTTCGGATCTTTACGTGTCGTGGCTTTCCTGACAATCCTGTAAAATTCATTAATCAATAATCCGGAATTCTTAATAATATTACGTACAATATTTGCACCGTCTTCCATCTTTTTTGACAGCTTTACTTCCTGTTCTGCAGTGAGGAGATTTTCTTTGCCGATCTCACGAAGGTACAGCCGTATGGGATCATCGATCGATGCTTCCTTACTCCCATAGACCACCTTTTTAGCGGCAGGAGCCTTTTCTTTTTCGAGATCAACCGTTATATCTTCGTCTTCCAGTTTAATATGATGTTTTTCCAGTATTGCAATAACTTCTTCTATTCTATCGGAATTTACAATGTTGTCGGGAAGATAGTCATTTACCTCATCATAACTGATACTATTTTTTGCCTTTGCAAATTCTATTAACTTGAGAACAGAAGGATCATTCTGTAGATCGGACATCTTACCTCACCCTTAATTTTTCTAATTCGTTATCTAAATGCATTTTTTCTTCCAGTAATACCCTGGAATTATATTTCTTATCAGTAATATTATTACTTCTCCTTAACATTTTAACTATTTCATCCCGCTTTTTTTCAAGACTCTTTCTTTTAACAACAATAATTCCGTCCTGAATTATTTTATCGGTATTCATTGCAAATTCATCGGAAGAAGCCTTTTCGATAACCAGATTTTTTAATGCATTATTTTCAATTCTGGAAAACAAGCTTTCCAGGGAAGACTCTTCATTCCTGAAACACTCTTCCAGAGCAATAAATAATTCACGTGCAGAATTGTCATTAAAATCATCCTGATTAAGTATATTCCTTACAGTTTTAAAATACTCCCTATTTAAAGCAACAGCGATCATAAGGAACAGCTCGCTTGAGTACCTTCCTGTTTTCTCTGCAGATCCCTTAATAGGCTGTTCTATATGCCCCGACCTGATGCTTTTTCCGGAATACTTCTTCTGCCAATTAATAAAATCATACAGCAGAGAATCGAATCCGATCTCCAGATAATCTGCAAGAATTGTAAGATAACCCTCCCTGCGAACCTGTGAGTCTGCCTGATATATATATAAAAATAGCTCTTTTGCTATCTGCTCTTTCCCTTCCGGCGTATTCCTGTTATATCTGATAATGGCGTTGTTAAACAGGTACTGAAAGCTAGTTATAGTATATTTAAGCATATTTTGCAACTTTTTTTCGCCTTCTTTTTGTAAAATATCGGCAGGATCCTTGCTTGTCCCCAAATCCGCGACAGTAGTACTGATTCCCGCTTTTTCAAGAATATTAATTGCGCGTATTGTAGCTTCCCTGCCGGCATCATCACTATCGAAGAGGAGAATACCGTTATCAGCATATCTTTTTAATTTTACAGCCTGATTCGTAGTAAAAGCGGTACCTAAAGGCGCTATTGTGTTTAAAAACCCAGCCTGATGCATTGCAATTGTGTCCATGTAGCCTTCTACCATTATAAACTCCCGCATCTGCCTTATACTTTTAACCGCATGAGCAATTCCGAAAAGATTATCCTTTTTACGAAACAGTACGGTTTCCGGAGAGTTTAAATATTTAGATGTACTGTCCCTTAAAGTCCTGCCGCCGAATGCTATAACTTTACCTCTTTCATTTTGAATCGGGAAAATAATTCTGTCATAGAATAACGAAAGCAGTTCATTGTCCCTTTCAAAAAAAAGTCCGGAAGTTTTAAGAAAATCTTTCGTATAGCTCTTTTTTGCCAAAAAGCAGAAAAGCCATTTTACATCCGGCGGAGCATATCCTATTTTGAATATTTCTATTGTTTCTTTTCTGATTCCCCTTTTTAAAAGATAATTTAAAGGTCCTTCTGCCTGCTTACTGTTAGTAAGCAGGTAATGGAAACTTCCGGCCACTCTTTCGTACAATTCTCCGAGTGCCTTCCGCGTATTGTCCTCTCCGAACGCCTGTTCCACATGAATATCTACACCGGCACTTTCGGCGAGTATCTTTACAGCTTCGATGAAGGATATGGATTCAATATCCATTATAAAGTTAAACAGACCTCCGCCCTTGTGACAGCCAAAACAATAATAAACTCCTTTATCCGGTGAAACGGTAAACGAAGGAGTTTTTTCATGATGAAACGGACATAACCCCCAGTATCTGTTTCCGGCCTTTTTAAGCTGAACATACCCGCCGATAACTTCCACAGGATCGACTTTATCTAATATTTCCGAGAGAATGCTATCCGGTATTTTCATTTATAATACTTTCATCTAACTGCCGGCATATACTTTCTTAAGATAGATATGCTTGGCCTTGTTATGTTCTTTTAGACTCCTGGAAAAATAATGCTCTCCGGTTTTAACATTTTTCAGTACAAAATACCAGTAATCCGTTTTTGCCGGATGAAAAGCCGCGTCTATTGCAACAACTCCCGGATTGGAAATAGGAGCCGGCGGCAGTCCTGCCCACATATACGTATTAAAAAGAGATTTTATCTTCTTGTCTGCCAATGTAATATATTTCGGATGTTTTTTCCCTTCTATTTCAGTAATAATATACTCAAGTGTAGCACAGGATTCAAGTCCGATATTTCGTCTTAGTCTGTTGTAAAAAACAGATGCAATCAGCGGAGCTTCCGATTCTATTCTGTATTCACGTTCGACTATCGAAGCAAGTATTATCTTATTATGCAGATCAACATTACTCATTTTTTTATACTGAGGTTCTATTTTCTCAAGTACCTTAAAAAATTGTTTTATCATGATTTCCACCACAACCTGCGCGGAAAATTCTTTCGGAAAAAAATAGGTATCCGGATATAAGTATCCTTCTGCAGTATCAGACGGAATATTGAATTCTTTAAGAATCTTTTTAGAATGAGCAGCAGCTATAAAATCAGCGGCTTTTATTATTCCCTTTCCCTGCAGGTGTAATGCTATTTTTTTTATTGTCCATCCTTCGGGAAAAGTTACTTTTACCTGTTCCTGTCTGCCCGATGTCAGTAATTCCATTATATCTATCGTCGTCGAGCCGGGTTTTATTTTATAGTATCCCGCTTTGTATTCCTTCTCGGTATTGTTAAATTTACTAAGCAGTTTAAGAAAAAATGCAGCCCGAATAAATTCCCGTGTTTTAAGGCTTCTAGCTATATTCGACAGATTTTCTCCGTGATCAATTATAAATACCTGATTCCTGTCCGCCTGATTCCTGTCCGCCGGACTGTTTAGATATACCATGCCTGATGCCGCTGCAAGTACGGCGATAAGAATTACAGCAAATATTATTATAAAAAACCGAATAATCTTTTTTACCTTTTTCATTTTCTAATAAGGATAAATTCTACTCTTCTGTCTTTCCACCTGTTTTCCCTGTCACTGAAAGGAACAACCGGCTGTGAACCTCCCAGGCCTGCAGTTGTAATACGATTTGCGTTTATTCCCAATTCCACCAGTGCTTTTTTTACTGCTTTCGCTCTATCGAGTGAAAGCGGAATTAATTCCTCTATTTCCTCTTTCTCCGCCTTTTTGGGATCGTTCCATGACAGATTAACCGCATGACCCTCGATTCTTATATTATAACGCCTGTATTTCTTAAGAATTTCGGCAAGACGTTTAAGGGTTTTCTTATTCTTCCCCGCTTTTGTTTTGTCTATCGTTATAAAGTCCGCCTTATTCGGAGCAAAGGTTATACTGGATATCCTGATTTTTAATTTATTCCCTTCACGAATTACAAGAACGTCTACGGGAATTATCCTTTTTACCGTACGCACATTGCCCAAATCGTCTTTGATTGTAAATACAAGAGAATAATCTTCCGCAGCCTGGACAAGTTCTCCTGTATCCGAAATACCATTCCATACTATTCTATCGGAAGGAACTCCAAGTCCTCCGAATGAACTGAATAAATTACCCATGGGATCCAAAATATTTATTGTCCATGAGGATATGGGACTTAAATCATTTATTTTCAGGTTCAGGTAGAGTTCATCATTCACACCGTCATTATCAGGAGAAAATAACTTCGGAGTTATATTCAAATCAACCCGGGGAGGACTTATATCGACACGAAAACTATTTGTTTTCGCAGTCGGTCTGTTGCCCTTGGTATAATTAACGGTAATTTCTCCCGTATAAGTTCCTTCGGACACTTTTCCCCTGCTGTTCCTGCCATCCCATACAATCACCGGCGGAACTTTTGCCGAACCCTTAAAGACTTTTTCCGCTTTCCCTTTATCATTTACCATCTTTAAATTCCACGATGATATTCCCTCTGCCAGTGAAATATATATTCTGAATGATATGTTATCCATATATCCGTCGCCGTTAGGAGAAAGTCCCCGTGCCTGAACTGTTATAAAAACAGCCGTCGGTCTTGTATCTATAACAATACTCCTTATTTCCGCGGTTGTTTTATTTCCTGCCTTGTCCGTTGACTGCACCTTATAAGTATAGGTGCCATCCGGAAGTTTATTCCCATTCTCATCCCTGCCGTCCCACTTAAACGAAGCTGCAGTACCCTTCCAGAAGTATGATTTTACGATTTCGTCTTTATCGTTTAAAATCGTACCATCCCAGAGATCTTCTCTGCTCGATTTCTGATTAAAAGTCAGTGTGTCGAGGTTTCCGTCATTATCAGGAGAAAATATTTTTTGAGAAACAGATACCTTTACAACCGGGAATGTATTGTCGATAGTGAAAAGTTGTGTTTTTGCACCCGGATTATTGCCGTTACTGTAAAGTATATTAATTTCAGCATAGTATTCTCCCTCTTTAACCCGGCTGCTGTTCTTATCAAGCCCGTCCCAGACAAAATCTTTCGGAACACTCTTTCTTCCCGAATATTCTCTGACTGAATTACCATCCTTATCCTTAATGATGAGATTATAACTTTCTATTCCTGTTTCGATCTTTAAGTGAGGAATTATCCTGATACTATCCTTACTGCCATCCGAATTAGGCGAGAAATACAAAAGATCAGTGGAAAGGAAAACAGGTGTTTCCTGAGTATTAAGAACCATTGAAATTATATTGGATTTACCATAGTTTCCCGCTCTGTCCGTTGTTTCCAGTTGATAGGTATAAGAGCCGTCGGGAACAAGCATTCCTTTATCATTTCTGCCATCCCAGGATATTTTGGAATCCGCCTTTCCTCTCCAGAATAAATTTTTTACAATTTCGCCGTTATTATCTTTTATTATACCTTTCCAGTTTAATTCTTCCGATGTTTCCTGAAAAATTGTAACCGTATCCTTGTTTCCGTCCCCATTCGGTGAGAAAATATTTGTGTCGCTTTTTAAACTTGCAACAGGCTTTGTAATGTCAATATAAAAGTCAGGCGATACTGCATTGGGATTATTGCCGTTTATATAATTTACATGCAGTTCGGCACTGTATTTTCCTTCCGGTAAGATATTTCCTTTATCACCTTTTCCGTCGAAACTTATAATCGCCGGAATTTCCTGTTTCCCTGAAAAAGTTCTGGCTGCCTTTCCGCCCGAATCCTTTACAACAAGGTTCCACTTTTCTATTCCGGAAGTTATGGGAACATTTAAATTAAAATTAATTGTATCTTTTATTTTATCGTTATTAGGTGAAAAATAAGATTTATCGATGTTTATATTAATCGGCGTTGCCTGAGTATTTATAATAATATTTATTAAAGATCCCGAACCTGTATTCCCTGCACGGTCGGTACTTGTAATTCGATAATTATAGACACCGTCCTTTGCAAGGATTCCGCCATCATTTTTACCATCCCATACTAACTTCAGCGGTTTTTTATTCTTCCATGAAAACTTCCTGATCAGATTCCCTTCGGTATCCTTAATAAATGCCTGCCAGAGATCCTCTTTTGTTCCATCCTGATTTATTATTAAAGTATCCTTGCTTCCGTCTCCATTGGGTGAAAAAACAAGGTACGGCGAAGTTACTTTCACCGAAGGTTTTGTATTATCAACTACAACCCTCTTTATGCCGCTTTTTCCGATATTACCGTTATCATCCCATGCTTCCACATAGTATGTATAATTTCCGTCCGCCGCGACTTTTCCGTTATCGGATTTACCATTCCAGACTAACTTTTCGGGAACCGTTATTCCTTTTTTAACATACAGCAGCCTGTCCATTATATTCTTGAATGTCAGGTTTTCCGGCCGTACATCCTTGTTTACAATCGTACGAACCTTACTCCCGCCGGAATCGAGAATAATAAAATTATAACCCTTAATATAACGCTCGTCCGTAATAGTTAAGGGAACTACAAGGTTATCCAGTACACCGTCGAGGTTAGGCGAAATATATTCGATGTCTTTAGAACCAAGAGTTATCGACGGGGGAGTTTTATCTATAACACCGAGAGGAATATTAACTCCGAGGCCGAAACCCCATGTTCCGTTCTGAAGCGGTGCGGCGGAGAAGTTAATATTTATCTCGCTGCGGTTCCAGCCTTTTTCGGATATGCCGAGAAAGTTTATATTATCTTTAATGGAAGTTTTAATTTTAACCGTTCCTCCGAAGGATACAGGAAAGGTTCGTCCGCTTAAATCATTACTGATAAGTTCCATGAGATCAAACTGGTATGCCGAACGGAGAAATATAAAATCTTTATAACCGATCTCCGCTCCTGCCAGAAACCGGAAATCCTGAAAACTCGGAAGCGTTATATCAGTAGAAAATCTGACTGAAAAAAGATCATTTTTTAACACACTGAAATCCGTACTTACAGATGGTGTAAATATAGGCGGAAAAGCACTCCTTCCGGTAACCGGTTTATATCCCTTGCCCATATCTTTTATTGCTATACCATACTTAAAATCCTTAAAAATCCATACATTATCGAGAAAGCCGAGTATACCAAGGTTTAAACCAAGCCCCCAATCTCCTATCTCCCCTGCCCCTGCCCTGAAAGACAAACCGGCTCCTACAAGTAATTCCGGAAGAAGGTCCTTGGAAAATGACAGATCAAGTCCTCCGAGAACTCCCATATTGATTCCCGCAAACGGAGACTGCAGAAAATGTAATGCACCTGAAAACACCCCATACCTTGTCGGAAGTGTAATCCCGGAATTAATTATATTACCCCACCCGCTTTCACTTCCTAAACCTGCAAGCCCGATATAATTCACATCAATTGTAGTTCTCTGTTTATTGCCCGCAACAGCGGGGTTTAAAGAATCCGCCAGGGGGGACTCCGCGCTTGTAACTGCAGCACCTCCGGAAAGGAAAACCGGAGAATAATAATTAAAAATATCTTCCGTTCCGTTCGGAGGAATATACTGTGCAAAAAGCCGTACAGTTATGAAGAGTAACATAATGAGTATAATTGACTTTTTCATAATTTTCTCCGTTATTCCTAAAGTTATCTCTTAACTTAAAAAAATTCAACTTTTTTTGGTATTTTGAATTTCAAGCTGTTCTATCTGCTCTATTGTGAGACGGCTGTAAATTTTCTTCTCTATCTTCTGTAAAATACCCAGAAGTACCGAATTGATGGTAAGTTCACTGCTTTTTAAATAAGTATACAGATTAATAGTTTCCTTCTCGGAAAGTTTAATTTCCATTGTTTTTCCCTTCAAAAGAATAGTCTGTATTTTTTTCTCTGTTAAGCCAGTATTCGATTAACTCTTTACTGTTGAGTCTTCCCCGGTTTATCCCGGGACACTGATCCTCCAAACTGTTCCACACCTTTTCTGCCGGTAGATTGGAATCCCAGAATGGGTATGCCCTGCATTGAAGAGGACGATAAGGATATACAGTACATCCTCCTTTATTCCAGAAAATACAGTCGTAATCATCCTTCTCTTTAAGGCTGATTCTCTGACCGGATCCGGTAACGACAATTCTGCAGTATTGATTTATGAATGCAGTTCTTTTTATTCCGGTTCCTTTCGAAAGTCCGTCGATATCATTAGCGGAAAGAAAAACATAACCCGGTTCAAAACGGCAGCATTTCGAACATTGTGTGCATTCGAAATGTAATCCGCCATCGTAGAAATGCTTCATAAGAGCTAACTCCATAAAAAAAGCCTTCTCTTAAAAAATAAGAAAAGAAGGCTTCTGGGGAGAGAAGGATTCGAACCTTCGAAGGCTTCGCCAACAGATTTACAGTCTGCCCCCTTTGACCGCTCGGGAACCTCCCCATTTCGAATCATTTAAAACAATGATCGCTTTAATGTCAAGCCACCTGTCGGATTCGAACCGACGACCCCGAGATTACAAATCACGTGCTCTGGCCAGCTGAGCTAAGGTGGCTAAACCGTTGTAGAGATTATTAGAAGAACGGCGGAAAGTCAAGATAATCCTCGATTTTTCCTGTTGAAAAAGTAAGTATCTCGGTATAATCTCTGAAAACGGCAACGGTATGTTCAAATTGTGCAGACATACTGTTATCAGCGGTAATCAGAGTCCAGCCGTCTCCGGTTTTTTTCACCGATGATTCACCGAGAGCCACCATCGGTTCGATAGTAAAAACCATTCCCGGAACTATTCTGATACCGGAGTTTTTCTCACCGAAATTCGGTATTACAGGCTCTTCATGAATATTTCTGCCGATACCATGTCCCGCATAATCCTGGGCAACAGAACAGCCTGTGTTAATAACAGCGCCCTCTATTGCTTTACCGATATCACCTATAAAATTACCTGATTTTGCCGATAAAATTCCCTTAAGACTGGCCTGCCATGCGGTTTTGATTAACCGTGTAATATCAGGAGTTTTACTGCCCACGGAATATGTCCAGGCGCCGTCGCCGAACCAGCCGTCAACAGAAACTGTTGTATCTACCGTTATTACATCACCATCTTCAAGATAATAATCATCAGGTTTGCCATGGGCAATCACATTGTTAACCGATGTACATATAGCGGAGGGGAAGCCTCTATAACCTTTAAGTGCGGGAATTCCACCCTGCCTGATAATAAAAGATTCCGCAATTTTATCAAGCTTCATTGTGCTTATTCCCGGTTTTATAAAATCATTTAAATATTTAAGGGTAACTTCGACAATTCTGCAGCTTCTTCTGATTCTTGCAATATCTATGGAAGTTTTTAGTATGACATCCCTGTTAAGACGAATAGATTCACCTCTGCAAATTCAAATCCGGACGTAAATTTTCCGCACCGTCCAGATATACAGGCAGCGGTTTGCCGGGACTTTCCGAATTATAAGTTACAAGTACCCTTAGAATGAGTGATGCCTGTTTCTCTATAAAAGCTTCCTGTACACAGAAAAGCGGAACCTCGGCAAATCCGGCCGTACGCAATGCCGTAGCGGGATTATAAGTATTAAGGTCTTTCGTTACGGAAAATATAATACTGACAATCGAATCTTCTCCAATAGAATTTTCCGAAAGCAATATTCCTACCAGCCTTTTTGTGGAAAATTTTATAGATTCCATACTATTGCATTTGACTTTAATTGCTCCCCGTACCGCTTTTACCATTTTTTTTAACCTGTAATCCTTAATTTATGAATTAGAAATTATAGTTCGTGCAAAATGTTCTTAATATGATAATTATTTCATACTAACAATCAAATTAAGTAAATGTCAATTCCCTGTAGATCATCAATGCAAACTTAGGTGAAAGACAGCCATACGGATATGAATTTAACACCTAATAAGATTCCGAGAGAAAAAACGGTTGCAGCACAGACCAGTATTATACTGACAATTCTTATATGCTCCAGTTTTATAATTAAAAAAATATAGAGAAGCAGCAGAACTATTCCTGCCGGAAAGCACAAAGAGGATGTATAATTTATCATTCTAAGTAAAAACATCTGCGTGGAATCTAAAAATTCCTGTCTGTTTCCAAGGAGATAAAGAAACACGAGCATTGCAATACTTATAAAAAGAAAAACAAAGATTTTTCTTATTACATTGTTTAGTATTTTGACTGAATTCAGCATACTGTTATTTAATTATATCAGGGAAACAGCATCAAGTCAAAAATGCTTGCAATTTCGGACCTTTTAATTATTATAGGTCATAAAAGAGGAATGGTATGAAAAAATTTATTATTATTTCTTCAGTTTTGATAATTCTCGGAGGTACCGCTTTTATTTTCGGCTGGCTTCAGATCTTTATTCCTCCGGATACTTACTGTGTAGCATTTACCAAAACAGGCGGTTTCGATACATTTGTTACCGAACCGGGAAAATTCTCGTGGCGGTGGGAAAGACTGATTCCGACTAATATGACTCTTTATAAGTTTAAACTTAATCCGGTGGAAAAAAATATTAACATTAAAGGGGAACTTCCTTCGGGCGGTATATATTCAACGGTACTTCCCGGTTCGCCTGAATTTACCTATAACTTTGATTTAAGGATAGCTTTTATGCTGAATCCGGAATCACTCCCCATGCTTGTATCCGAAAAACATCTCCGTCCCGATACGATCGGGCAATGGTACGGGACATTAGCGAATTCGGCTTTTCATTTTATAGCAGAACAATTAATCGACCTGCAGAATGCGGATGAATATTATCATGATTCCAATGTTATACAGAATCTAAAAAAAGCCATAGAAAAACAATACCCGTTTCTTATAGTCTCAGATATTACAGTTAAGGACGTGTCTTTGCCGGATATCGAATTGTATAAAAAAGCAAAAAAGATATACTTTGATATCTCGGAAGCTGAAGAAGAATCACAAAAAAATGTCATTAAACAGACAGAAGCCGACAGGGCAAAGCGGATGATCCTGCAGGATAAAGAAAAAGAAAAAATCGAAATGTATAAAGAGTACGGAAAGCTCTTAAATGATTACCCCATACTTTTAAAATACTTTTCCATTAAGAATCAGGATAAAAATAATCTTAATATTCCGGATGTCAAGCTGCCGGAAACAAAAAATGCCGAGTAAATATTTTTTAAATTTTGATAAAATAAACTACTTTAAAAACAAACCCCCGAGGGGCTGTATTCTCTGCCTTATAAGGGATAATTCACCGGAAATAGTTGATCTGACAATATACAGGGATGAACTTTTTATTATCACGGTTAATTTATACCCTTATAATCCGGGACATCTGCTTGTTTTCCCCTTAAGGCACATAGAAGATATAAGAGAATATACCGAAAAAGAGGAAATCAGGCTTGCCGCTTTAATAAAATACATTCTCGATATCACAGATAAAGCGTATGCCCCTTCGGGATACAATATCGGATACAATATGGGATTAACCGCAGGTGCATCGATACGGCATCTTCATATACATATAATACCGAGGTTTCCCCGGGAAATCGGGATAGCGGATCTTATAGCCGGCAAAAGAGTACTTGTGGAAGATCCCGGAAGAACCGCAGAAAAACTGAAAGTACTGGTAGTTCAATCGCCTTTTTCTATTTCCAACAGCTGAGTTAAGAGATTTACGAAATATACTATATTATCCGATCTGGATTTTAATATCTGATAAAGGGTATAACTCCTCCCTTTTGTAAAATGAAGTGTTTTCAGAGTGGATTTTACACTCTCCATGGGACTTGTTAATATATCATCGAAGATTTTCTTTATGCCCTGCATGGATTCCCTGGCTTTATCGAGTAAATCCTTTGCTTCCTTATCCTTCTGATAGATAAAGGACCTGTAAGATTTCTGCAGGGTTATATCATTGGCAAGGTTATATCTGAACTGCATTAATGTTTTGCCGTCTTCTTCTTCCTGAGAAAGAGACCGGTCGAAGAGCACAATTTTTGCTTCTAAGTCTTCCAGACCGGAAGCATACTGCATTATTCTATTCTGAACAATTCTATTATTGACAAGAAGAAAGTTGTTGACAAGCTGAATGGCATCCTGAATATAATTCTTATACAGGGAGTTCAGGTAATTGTAGAGCAGAGTCAGGGATTTAATATGTTTAAAATACGGAAGACCGAGTTTTCTGTAATCAAAATTAGGATTCTCATTGTAGTAAAAAAGATCCATGACCTTACGTTCTTTAAAGATGTCCAGAACCTTTTTATCGATTACACGTATTTTTATCTCTTTCAGCTGGTTCCTGAATTCCGTTAAAAGTTTTTCTTTAAGAAAAGCCGCATACAGAGCCTTTATATAAACCTTGGGAATGTTAAACATAAGTCTGTAATACGGATCTTTTCGAAAATACCGGATCATCTCCAGCAGCGGTATCTTTTTATAAAAATCCTGTACATCCTCGATGAGTTCCTTTAGATACCTTTTAAGTTCATCGATTTCAGCCTTTACACCGGCTTCATTTACTTCTCCGCCGATTTCCTGATCACGCTTATAAAATATATACGCAAGGAGAATCTCTTCATGAATAACATATTCATCCGGGAGTCTGTTGACAATGTACACGGAGTAATACAGTTTCTCCAGAAGATCCAGCATAAGCATTACCGGAGCATTTTCAAAGAACGGATATTTTTCTTCAACAGTGCTTTCTAAATTATAATGAAAATATTGAAAAATTGATCCGAAAGGAAAAAAAACAACCTTTTCCAGATAACCAAGTGTTTTTATTCCCGCTTCTATTTCGGCAAAGAGAGATTCCGGAATGGTTTTTAAGTATTTGTTTAGCCGCTTAAGGAGTTCTTTTTTTATTTCATCTTCGAAACTCGTTGTTGCAAATATCTCTTCCATCTCATCGATTGTTATAAATTCTCCGATAGTTTTTTTAACTCCGTCGTATTTCTTCTCCACAAGGAATGCGGAGGCATTATGGCGGAAATCGATGTTTTTTGAAAAAACCCTGAAAAAGGAGAACAGCGGATATGTTTTTTTGTATAGATCGTAGAGCCTCTTTGCAAATTTAGGTGTAAGGTTTCTTGTCTCAAAACCCGTCAGTTCCGGTGCAATTTGATGAATACGTTTCTTTATATGAGACAGTTTTAAATCCAGAAAAGCTTCTTTCGGATCTTTTCCGCTGAAAAATTTTTTCAGCCAGAGACCGATTTTCTGGAGTAGACTGAGCTGGGCCATCTCATTTGTAATAATCCTGTCCCGTTCTTCATCCTGCAGTTCAACGTGAATTATCTCTTCCTTCTCATCTTTCTGCATTCGCTTTGTAATTTTTTCCAGCAGTTTTTTTCTTTCATTTTCAGGAAGTTCGCTCGATAATTCTTCCAGTTTACTTTTCTCTGCCATATTTATTTTCCCTTAAAATATTGTTCCGTATCAATAATAAATTACCTTCCTTCACTTTTATATATAGTTCATCATCGGTAACGAGGTTGCTTATCCCGTATTCCCCTCTTTTCCATTTAAATCCCTTTAAAGTCCATTTTAACCCCTTAGAGTCCAATCCGTTAACAGGACCTCCGACAGGAAAAAGGGAAACGGTACTATTAATCCACCCCTTAATGTAAAAAGTGCCGGAAATAAAGTATACCTCTTCCCTGTCCGTAATCCAGATATCAGGATGAAACTTCCGTTCAAAAATATTTAGAATTGCAAGAACATGATCCAGCCTTCCCCCGCCTCCTCCTGCGAGTATAATATCAGTATAACCCATTTCTCTGAAAATTCTCAAACCAATTTCCGTATCCGTTTCATCTTTGTCATGAGGATATTCTATTATTTGCTCAGGCGGGTAATTCTTTAGTTTCTGCCTGCCGGATATGGAATCCATATCTCCGACAATAAGATCGGGCTCTATACTCAGAGACAATGCAAGATCTACTCCCGAATCAGCAGCGATTACAAACTCGTATTTCCCTATAATCGACCGAAAGTATTTTTTTGACGGGCCGTTGCCGCCGATTAAAAGAACTCCTGTCATATTATTACCTTTTTCATAAGAATATACCTATTGATTACATACTTCAATTAAAGAAATATTTTTTGCTGCTAAAGGGGCATTTTAATATTCCGAGTATAAAAGTAGGCATATAAGGACAAGGATGTCCTTAATAATTTATCAAGGAGGATTGTATGATCATCAATCACAATATGAGTGCCATCTTCGCTCAACGTCAGCTCAAATTTAACAACATGGCAGTAGACAAGGATATGGAAAAGCTCTCTTCCGGTCATCGAATTAATCGAGCCGGTGACGATGCTTCCGGCCTTGCCGTTTCCGAAAAGATGCGTTCCCAGATCAGGGGGCTGCAGCGCGCGGAAAAAAATGCTGAAGACGGTGTTTCTTTTATTCAGACAACGGAAGGATACCTTCAGGAAACTGAGGATATTCTGCAGAGGCTGCGCGAACTTGCTGTTCAGAGCTCCAACGGAATATATTCTTCGGAAGACAGAATGCAGATTCAGGTAGAAGTCTCACAGCTTGTCGACGAGGTAAACAGGATTGCATCTCATGCACAGTTTAACGGCATGAACGTAATGACAGGCAGATTCGGACGTCCTACCGGTGAAAATGTTATAACGGCAAGCATGTGGTTCCATATCGGTGCAAACATGGACCAGCGTGAAAGAATCTACATAGGTACCATGACAGCTCAGGGACTCGGGATTCAGGGAACCAACGGGCTTCCCAATTCAGCAACATTTATCTCACTCTCCAGTCCGGACAGGGCAAATATGGCGATCGGTGTTCTTGATAATGCTCTCACAATAGTAAATAAACAGAGAGCGGATCTCGGAGCATATCAGAATCGTCTTGAGTTCGCGATGAAAGGTCTTTCCGTAGGTTCCGAAAATCTTCAGGCAGCCGAATCAAGAATCCGTGATACGGATATGGCCAAAGCGATGGTTCAATTTGTTACAGACCAGATACTCGTACAGGCGGGAACAGCAATGCTTGCACAGGCAAACACAAAACCGCAGACGGTATTACAGTTATTCAGATAACACGCAAACAGTTAAAGCAGCCTTTAAAAAAGGCTGCTTTTTAAATCTATAATACGCTTGACCTTAACTGATCTAATCATTTACTTTTCATTATAATGCATTTTCCGAAAACTATTTACCAGTTTGCAGATATTCTTAAGAACAATGGTTTTAAATGCTACATAGTAGGCGGGGCCGTACGTGATACTATCATGAAACGCCGGGTAGAAGATTTCGATATAGCAACCGATGCCAAACCTAACGACATAATGAAGTTATTTAAAAAGGTTATTCCGACAGGAATAAAACACGGCACCGTCACGGTACTTTTTAAAAACATCAAACTGGAAGTAACAACCTTCCGTTCGGAATCGGATTATTCCGACGGAAGACATCCGGAGAAAGTAACTTTTGTCCCCACTATCTATGAAGACTTAGAAAGAAGAGACTTTACAATTAATGCAATTGCTTATGACCTGCACAAACGAATAATTATTGATCCTCATAATGGAAGGCCGGATATAAAAAAAAAGCTTATTAAGGCAATTGGTGATCCGTTAAAACGCTTTTCGGAGGACGGTTTAAGACTTTTAAGAGCATGCAGATTCTCCTCACAACTGAATTTTAATGTGGAAGAGAAAACGAAACAGGCAATCAGAGCATCTTTACCGGCTCTGATTAATATCTCAAAAGAAAGAATCAGAGAAGAAATTATCCGTGTACTCAATTCTGATAAGCCCTCCACCGGCTTTTTATGTATGCACGAAACAGGACTTCTTAATTATATATTACCTGAACTGGAAGAAGGTTCCGGTATTGTACAGAGATCCCTCCATTGCTATGATGTTTTCTATCATTCCCTATTTTCATGTGATGCTGCGCCTTACAATAATCTTGCAGTACGGCTGTCGGCTCTTTTGCATGATATTGGTAAACCGGGAACCCTCACCTACGATAAAGACGGCGAACCCAGATTTCACGGACATGAAACTCTATCCGCCGATATGGCACAAACTATTTTAAAAAGGCTGAAATTCCCGAATTCCATAACAACCAGGGTTGTCCATCTTATAAAACATCACATGTTTAACTATACCGATGATTGGAGTGATGCAGCGTTAAGAAGGTTTATTGCAAGAGTCGGACAGGAAAATATTGCAGACCTTATCCGGTTACGCCGTGCAGACCAGATTGGTACCTGCAACAGGTACTTTATATCCGATAATCTGATTAAACTGATGGATAGAATAGAAACTATCAAACAGAAAGATCAGGCCCTTACGATTAAGGATCTGAATATTAACGGCAATGATATAATGAAAGCTATAGGCATTAAAGAAGGATATAAAATCGGTATTATCCTTGATTTCTTATTGGAATCTGTTTTAGAAGATCCTGAAACAAATAACAGAAGAACACTTATTAACATGGCAAAAAATTACTATACGGAAAGGCTTAAAGAAAGTTAAAACCGCTTTCCTTTCGTTACAAGGAATTACCGGTAAGACTTGTGTATGCTATACCTGCGGCGCTCTGTTCCGCTTCTTTCTTATTTTTGCCTTTGCCCGGGCCGTATGTTCTGTTTTGAACAGAAACCTCTATCCAGAATGTTTTATCATGATCGGGGCCTGTCTTACGTACAACTCTGTATTTGGGGTGAGTTTTAAACCTCTTCTGTACATATTCCTGCAGAAGCGTTTTAAAATCTTTTTCGTGCTTGTTTTCCAGCACCTTCTCTATTTCGGGTATGAGTAATTTAAGGACAAACTCTCTTGCAGCGTAAAAACCCGAATCGATATAATAAGCACCGATAATAGCTTCCGTTGTATCTGCAAGAAGAGCCTTTTTAGATCTGCCGCCCGAAAACTCTTCCCCGCGTCCTATCAAAATAAAGTTGTCAACTTTTATCTTCCTGGCAATTTCGGAAAGGCTGTTTTCACTGACTACAAAAGATTTTATCTTTGCAAGAACACCTTCGTTTTTATCACGCAGTAAAAGAAAAAGGTATTCACTCGTGACCAGTCCGAGTACCGAATCGCCGAGAAATTCCAGTTTCTCGTTATTCTCGATATCCTCGGAAGATTCGTTTGCAAATGACCTATGAGTAAAAGCAAGGTTTAAGAGCCCGAGGCTCTTAAACCTGATACCCATATGTTTCTCAAATAATTGTAGTTCTTTTTTTCGTTCAGAAGAAACTGACGGAGTCCTGAAAACAGGTGCCCTATGAAAGAGAGCCATGAATATCTATTTTATTTCCCCTGCTGTGATTTAATATAATCATAGGCATCACGAACAGTTTCGAATTCATTTGCTTTTTCATCGGGAATACTAATACCTAATTCCTCTTCTATGGCATATACAAGTTCGTATGTATCAAGACTGTCAGCTCCGAGGTCCTGTCTGAATGTCGAATCGAGGGTAATTTTATCCTCCTCAATTTCCAGCCTATCCGCAATTAACTTTTTTATCTTCTCAAAAAGTTCATCCATAAAGATTTCCTCCTAAGTTTTGTTTTATTCTTATCAGCAGGGATCTAAGCTATTTCTTCCGGCTTAAAAATCTGTCTGCCTCTATAGAAACCGCATTTCGGACATACCCTGTGCAGAAGTACTTTGTTTCCGCAACTGGGACACTCAATAAGAGTTTTTGTTTTAAAACGCATATTGATCGCTCTTCTGCCCCTGCTTTTTGCTTTCGATGTTTTACTTTTAGGAACAGCCATTATATTCTACCTCACAAATACAGATTTAGGATTTAGTGAAAATTAACCTATCCGGCAATACAATGTCAAGGCATTATTTACATTTTCTCATTAATGCCTGCTCTACGACAGGGGGAACCATCTCCGATATATCCCCGTGAAACATGGCAAGTTCTCTTATGGCGGAAGACCTTAAAACAAAATATTTCTGATCGGTCGGCAAAAATATCGTTTCGATCTTCTGATTCAGGGCTTTATTAATCATGGATAACTCAAACTCATAATCAAAATCGGACAAAGCCCGCACTCCTCTTAGAATTATCCTTGCATTAGTTTTTTCCGCATAATCAACCACAAGACCTTCCCACGTTACGACCTTTACATTATTAAGATCTTTTACCATTATCCTTATCATCTTAAGTCTTTCCTCTGCCGGAATAAAATAATTCTTTTGAGGATTAACAGCGATAACCACTTCCAGCTGATCGAACAGAACGGAAGCCCTTTTCATTATATCCAGATGGCCGTTTGTCGGCGGATCGAAAGAACCGGGATATATTACCTTAAACATAGTTACTTAATTTAACTCTAAATAACCAGGCAGTCAACATATTAAAATTATCTTTGACAAAAGGTATTTCAGGATATAAAATATATTTTAAATGAATAAAAGGAAAATATTACCAATCCTGTTGATTTTGTCTCTCTTTCTTTTTATATCCTGTGTATCGGGCAAAAAGCCGCTGAATGCCGCTGCCGAACCCGTTAAAAAGAAGGAAGCAGCAGCATCTTTGGCCGAATCCACTGCCGTACCTGCGAAAAAACAAGCAGAAAAGCCGGCTGAAGAAACAAAAGTACAGACACCTTCGAAAGAAGCGGAAGAAAAAAGTAATTTTACAGTTACAAAGGAACTATACGATAAAACATTCGAAGAAATAGAATTCACAATTAAGAAATTAAACCGTATTATAAGTGATAAGGATTATGAAAAATGGGTCGGTTATCTTACCGATCGGTATATAGCAAAGAGAAGCGATCCGGATTTTCTAAATAGAATGTCTTCCAGTGCCATACTGAAGCGCAATAATGTACAACTTAAATCTCTAAAGGATTACTTTGACTATGTCGTTGTTCCCAGCCGTGCAAATGCCCGGCTTGATAAGATTGAAATGATTGACAAAACACATGTAAAAGCAATAACTATAGTAAACAATACACCTATTATTCTATACTGGCTTGTTAAAAACGAAGGCCAATGGGAAGTAGGTGCCAGATGAAAAGGGAGTAGCTATGAAAGCAAAGCATTATCTTATATTATCGATTATTCTTATACTCGTTATAACCGTACCTCTTGCCGCACAGAACAGTACGGAGAAAAAGAACAAAAAGCAGCTGACGGTAGAAGAACTTTACCTGCAGGATATTGAATTCCAGATTCTCAGAGAAAAAGCTTTTTCCGGCAAAAGGGATATGAAGTTAAAAGCACTTGATGATCTGGAAAAACAGATCGATAACGGTTCTGTCAACCAGGATAACCGCAAAGTGGAATTTGTACTGGAATATCTTTCCATGGAAGGGATAGGCCGAAAAGTTCTCGAAAATCATCGGCTGGTAAACTATTTCCCCGAAGTAAGAAGACGGGCATGTAATCTCCTTGGTAAAATCGGAGGAGAGCAGGCAAAGGACGCTTTAATAGCCGTGCTTCTAAACGACAATGAACCAATGGTAAAATCCGAAGCGGCATATGCCCTGGGTACAATCGGATTAAACAAGAATAACGAAGTTGTCAAGGCTCTTCTGTTCGCCTTAAATGCACAGGACCCCCGGAAACCCGACAATAATTTTGCATATGCAATCATTCTGTCTCTGGAAAAAATTGCCAGGAAAAACAACGGCATAAAAGATCCCTCAGCATACAGAGCTCTTGTAAAAATAGCTCAGGGCAGCTACATACGAACGGTAAAGAATAAGGCTCTGCAGGTATTGGATGAAATGAGACAGTATAAATAAATTGTATTGTTTATTCCATTGAAGAAGTTTCCAGGTCGGTAATAACCTCTTCGAGCCATTGATTTTCCGCTTCTAAATGTATTACCCCTTTCCTGATGATAGCCTGAAGGTAGTAATCGATTTCGTCACGTATGGAAACAAGTGTTCGCTGAAAGCTCTCCCTCTGCAGTAATGTTTTTTTCTGCTGCATTTTAAGATATTCCAGAACCTTATCTTTCGGGAGCTTCTTGAAAAAGAGAAATTTTAATGTAAATTCATCCTTTACCTTATAGCTGAACCTGAGAGGCTTTAAAAGCCATTCGTCGAGTACCTTTTTTCCGGTATCCGTAATAAAGTAAATATTTTTTTCTGCCGCTTTTTTACCCGGTGCGGTTTTCTTTGTAACCCATCCTAATTCGGAAAGTCTCCGAAGAGTGGGATATAACTGACCATATGAAACGGACCATACATTACCCAATGTGGATTCAAAATTCTGTTTTATTTCATAACCGTATTTAGGACTTTCCGCAAGCAACCCCAATAATGCATATTTTAAAGACATACCAACTCCTTATTAACCTTCTGATTTTATAATAGCATAAAAAGATAATTATTCAAGACTAAAAACTACATCCCGCAGAATCACAAAGAAGTTTTCAGCGGAAGTTTTTCTCTCCATTCCGGATTATTGTCTTTTTCCTCGTATTGGATTCTCTTGCGTATAAAAATACGAATCGGGCTTTCAGGACCTCTGAATTGTACAATTCCAAAGCTCCCGCTGCCTAGATAACATATTTTTTCATTCGGCTTTAATTCATTGGCATCTTTAAGTTCATTAAGAATACAATTAAAATGCGCAGGTGTCTGCGTTACACTGTAGGATACTGCAGAGTAAACATCTCTGATATATTTTTCGCAGACAGGACACTTCGGTAAATCATATTTTTCCCGGTTGTTTCTCCTGGGATTATTATACTTTCTTCTATTCTGCTCATTGACCCTTCCCATGCTAATCCTCTCTTAAAAGATTCTTTGTTAAATCCTGCGCAATTTTGATTATGGCATTCATAACATAGTTTTCATCATTGATTTTTCTTTTTAGTTCATCCAGCCGTTTAGGATCTGATTTTTTCGCAATTCTTACCACTTTTATTCTTCTCCGGAAAATGCCTCTGCAATATGCCTTAATTTCCCGGTGTTTTCATTTAAATAAATGACATCGAATATCTTTCTTTTCGAATAATACCCGGGATTTTTATATAAAAAATATTTTGCTGTTCTCACAATCCTGCTCTGTTTCCTTTTGTTTATTGCATATTCCAAATCTTCATAGGAATAACTGCCCCAATATTTTATCTCAAAAAATGTTAATGTATCCTTCCTGCCGGCAATAATATCTATTTCTCCCCATTTCGATCTGAAATTCCTGCTTATAATATCATACCCTTTTTTGCTTAAGTATAATGCTGCGAAGTCTTCCCCGCGCCTGCCCTTCTCCTTACTGTTCAAGCCCGGAACCTTCATTTAACTCTTTTAAATCTATCGCTTTTACAATAAAAAGATTCTTTTTTTTCAGCAGATCGACAACCTGAGTCTCGGCATATTTATCACCATATTCATCGATGATAAGCTCCAGACGAGGCCTTAAAGGGGCTGCAGTATGTGTTTCTATAACTCTCCCGATACTTGAATCATTAAGCTGCACTATGCTCCCTATGGGGAATATACCCATACTGTTTAAAAACGCCTTTATAATAGTAGGATCGAACATTCTTCCATTATCGCTGAGAATAGCTTTCATTGCACTGTAGCCGATCATTGAATTCCTGTAGGGACGCTCGCTTATCATAGCTTCATATGCATCCGCCACTGAAACTATCCTGGAAGAAAGCAAAATATCGTTGCCGTGAAGTTTTCGCGGATAACCATTGCCGTCCCATCTTTCATGATGCTGTAGAGCAATAGCTGCAATTGTTTCGGGATATTTTAACTGCTGCGTAATTATCCTGTAAGAATGAATCGGATGAGTCCTTATTTGATTTAATTCATCAGGAGCCAGTTTATCCTTTTTATCCAGTATATCTGAAGGGACTCTCAGCATACCGACATCGTGCAAAAGCGCCCCTGTTGCAATTTGAATAAGCCGGTGACTTATAATTTTTAATGTCATGCCTATAACCGTTGACAGAACCGTGCAATTGACCGCACTTCTTGAAAATTTATTATCTGCAATACCGCCGAAAATTGTCAGCTGTATCATCTCATTTGTATGTTCTTTTACTGCCGTTAAAAGTTCATTTAAAAGATTATCGATTCTTGAATGAAAAACATCATTTTTATCTCTGATGTCTGCGAAAATCTCCGACATCTTCTCTATCGACGAAAGATAAACCCTGACATATTCTTTTTCTCTTGGTATTTCCCAGAGTTTTTCTTCTCCGCCGGAACCTTTCAGTACATCTGATATATCACGTATCAGCTGTCCCTCTGTCTGAACTTCTTCTATTTCCCATTTCAACAGCCGGTCGATATCTTTCTGTTTCAACGGGATTCCCGGAGGAACAAGAATATTCTCGCCATCTATATATACCGGCTTATCAAAACGCATTCCCTCATGTAAATCTTTCGTCTTAATCTGTCGCATATTTTTTCCTTAAATCAAGAACAAAAACAAGTATCTTTGCAATAAGTTCATATAATTCTTCCGGTATATAAGAACCTACATCCAATTCTATCAGAGATTCTGTTAAATTTATATCCTTTAGCAATGAAATATTATTATCAGCGGCAATTTTTTTTATTATTTGAGCCAATTCTCCCTTCCCTTTTGCAATTACAAAAGGGGCAGGGAGATCCTCAATATACTTTACAGCAACAGCTTTTTCCATTGTACCTATCCAAGTGTGTCTACCGGCTTGTAAACCGGATCATTACGTATTGATGAAAAACCATCACAGTAATCATCATATAGTATATTATCGTCAATTATTACTCCGAGGTTTTGTAATTTTGTCTTTAAATTACCAAGTTCATATTTGATATGTTCTTTAAAGGAGTCATTGTCACAGAAAACAGAAAGAAAATATCCAGGATTTTTCCTGTACGCTATAAAACTCAAATGAATGCCGTCTATTGAACTCTGGATTACAATTTTCTTTACCGCTTTTTTATAAGGTTCAATATTTATCCTGATAGTTCCGGACACTTTAGTATTATCCCATTCCATGCCGAAGGGCACTGCTATCCAGTTATCATTTGCGGCGTTTAAATGGTTAAAAAGCTGTAACAGATTTGTATTATTATTATCAACCGCTGTAATTCTTCTCTTTATATATTTTTTCAGGGAATATTCGTGATTTTCCGAACTCTGATCTTCTCTTTTCTTTCTGTCTTTTTTCTTTCTGCTGTCAAAGGAGTTCTCGAATATTAAAGGCATAATTTCTTCCATATTCAGATATTTAAGTAGAATGCCTTTATCCAGCATTACAGCAAGGAGACGCGCTAATTTTTTCCCCGCTTTATTTCTATTCCTTATGAGATTTCTTATTAAAGTTATATATTCTTCCTTTATTGCCACCCCTGCTCTTAATAAACTCATTACAATAGTATGATTTAATTCATCCGACTCAAGCCCGTATTTCGAAATAACGATATCCGCCGCATCTTCTGCGATTTGATTGAGTTTTAGAATAATATGATTTTCTTCTATTACAACTTTTGCTTTAATTATAGTTCCGGGTTTAAGCTCGATATCAGCAAATGCAGTAAGCAGTTTTCCGGCTATGCTTACCGCCCATTTATTGTTGAATAATTTCTTTACAACCCGAAGAGATACGATTTCTCCCGGTTTTAAATAGAATCCTGATGCAGATAATAATTTAATTCCAGCAGTTACTTTACCCGGAAACATACAAGCTTTTCAGGCTTTTTCTTTTTTCTTTTCATTAACGGGCTTTGCCGCATTCTTTTTTTTCCTTATAAGCTCGGGCACTTTTGCAGCTTTACCTATTCTGTCCCGTATATAGTATAACTTCGCTCTCCTGACCCTGCCCAGTCTAACCGGTTCTATTTTCTGAATTCTTGGTGAGTTAAAAGGAAAAACACGTTCCACACCGACACCGTATGATATTTTTCGTACGGTAAAGGTTTTCTTTATGCCGTCTCTTTTTATGGCAATACACAGACCTTCGAAAACCTGTATTCTTTCGGTTTTTCCTTCGACAATTTTAAAATGAACACGTACGGTATCACCCGCCTTAAAATTAATCTCGGTATCTTTTAACTGTTCCGCTTCAATTGCTTTTATTAAATCCATTTTCTTCTCCTTCTTCAATAATGTTGTTTACAATTTCTTTTATCTCTGATGAAACTTCCGAATCATCGATTACTTGATCTAAAAGGTCAGGCCTCATCATTATAGTTTTTTCTATACTTTTTTTCAAACGCCATTTTCTAATATTTTCATGATGCCCCGATAACAGCACTGCCGGAACACGGAGACCTTTAAAAATTTCAGGACGTGTATACTGAGGGTATTCAAGAAGACCGTTATTAAAACTCTCTTCTCTTAAGGATTCTTCCTTTATCACCCCTTTTAACAACCTTATAATCGAATCCATAATTACACAGGCTGCAGGCTCTCCTCCTGAGATTATATAATCTCCTATGGAAATCTCATCAGGACTATACAGATCAACAATTCGCTGATCTATGCCTTCGTACCTTCCGCAAATTATAACAATGCACTCTTCTTTCGAATACTCTTTTGCTCTCTCCTGGGTATAGAGCCTCCCGGAAGGTGTGGGGTATATTATTTTATTTCCCTTTACCTGTATGGAATCGAGAGCTCCGGCAAGCGGACCCGCCCGCAAAATCATACCGGCACCCCCGCCGTAAGTATAATCGTCACAGCTTTTATACCTGTCTTCCGTAAAATCCCTGCAGTTTATAAGGTTAATCCCGACAATACCTTTCCTGACAGCACGGGAAATAATCGTGTTTTCGATAAAGCCTTTAAAAAATTCGGGAAACAGGGTTATAATATTAAAAATCACGGCGCTTCATAATCCTGCATCAGGTATATTTTACCATTCCCGATATCTACATTATCCACAAAACGGTTTATAAACGGTATCATTAATACCTCCCCGTTTTTACTTAAGACTTCGAGTAAATCGGCATTCCCTGCATTAATAACGGATTTTACATGCCCGATAACTTCATTGCCCTTATAAACATCACACTGACAAAGATCTGATATATAGTATTCACCTTTTTTTAACTGTGAAGCATATTTTCTCTCCACAAGAATCTCTTTCCCGACAAAAGACTTTGACGTCTCCGGAGAATCTATACCTTTTAACTTTATAAGAAGACCATCGGGCGAAACAGCCCGGATATCCTCCACTGTAAATACTTTTTCTGCGTCTCTTTCTTTTATGAATACCCTCTTAAGAGAAACGAAATGGTCTGTTTCGCCTGACAAACTTTTAATACGCAGATAACCTTTTACACCATGACTGCGCTTAATAATTGCTATGGCAAGCTTGTCCATCAATCAAGTATTTCCAGAACGACCCTCTTTCCTGTTTTTGTGGCTGCTGCACTGAGTATGGTTCTTATGGCTTTTGCTATCCTGCCGTGCTTGCCAATTACTTTACCTATATCACCCTCTGATACTTTGAGCTCGAGAATCGTGGATTTCTCCCCTTCTATCATATTAACTTTTACTCCGCCCGGTTCATCAACAAGAGACTTAGCAATATACTCTACCAGTTCCTTTTCCACTGCTTACTCCTCTATTTTACCTATTTAATACGAAAATTTAATTTATTGAGCAACCTTCGCACAGTATCACTCGGTTGGGCCCCTTTGTTAAGCCAATCCCGAATACGATCCTCTTTTATTTTTACCTGTTTTTCCTCCAGTTCTATCGGATGGTAAAAACCAACCTCTTCGATTGTCCTGCCGTCTCTTGGCTTTCTTGAATCCATTACCACAATTCTGTAATAGGGACGTTTCTTGGTTCCAAACCTCTTTAATCTTATTCTTACACTCACTGATATCCTCCTTCAGTCGGTCATTTCATCAGCTCTAATTTTTCCCAAACTGAGCCAACATTTTCGATTGGTATTTTTTATTTTTTGCCATTTTCTTCATCATTGTTTTTAACTTATCATATTTTTTTAAGAGCCTGTTAACCTCGAATACGGAAGTGCCGCTCCCCCGTGCAATCCTCTTTCTTCTTCTGGGGCTTATTATTCTATAGTTATTTCTCTCAACTTTTGTCATGGACAGAATAATGGCCTCTTCTCTTTTTATTTCGGTTTCATCTATAGCATTTTCATTAACTGTCATATTCATTCCCGGTATCATTTCCGCAATAGACTGAAGACTTCCCATCTTTTTTAATCTCTTAAACTGATCCAGATAATCCTGTAATGTAAAAGTTTTAGTTTCTATTTTCCTCTGAAGTTCCTCCGCTTCTTCCAATTGTATGGTTTCCTGTGCCTTTTCCACAAGCGTTACAACATCACCCATGCCGAGAATTCTGGAAGCCATCCTGTCAGGATAGAACAATTCGAGGTCTTCTATTTTTTCTCCGGTGCCGATAAACTTAATGGGTTTACCGGTAATACTTTTTATCGACAGTGCAGCGCCTCCGCGCGTGTCGGAATCAAATTTACTTAAGACTATCCCGCTTAGTGATAACCGTTCATTAAAAGATTTTGCTATATCGACTGCAGTCTGGCCGGTCATTGCATCGGCAACCAGAAGTATTTCATCCGGAT
Organism: Spirochaetota bacterium; assembly: GCA_013151965.1. GTDB lineage: Bacteria > Spirochaetota > Spirochaetia > SZUA-6 > SZUA-6 > SZUA-6. The sequence continues at coordinate 24,084 of JAADHF010000126.1, read as the reverse complement.
CCAGAACCTTTTTGATATCGGACAGTTCCGCCATCATATTCTCATCGATATGCAGCCTTCCCGAAGTATCAACTATAATGGTATCAAACTGATTCTTTTTTGCATATTTAAGAGCATTTTTTACGACCTTTTGCGGTTTACTACTATCCTCTTTATACACCTCTATTCCGGCCTGATTTCCGAGAACAGTTAATTGTTCCACTGCAGCGGGACGTACAAGGTCTGCCGCCACAAGCAGTACATTCCGCCCCTTTCTCTTTAGATAATCACCGATTTTAACGGCCGTAGTAGTTTTGCCCGAACCCTGCAGACCCACCATTAATAGCGGGGTGACGGTATCGGTACCCTTAAGTACCAAACCCTGTTGAGTATCTCCCAAAAGCTGTACCAGCTTATCATTGAGTATCTTTATAAACTGCTGCCCGGGAGATACGGATTTTAAAATCTTCTCACCCAGTGCTTCTTCTGCGGTTCTGTTAACAAATCTTCTTACGACACGAATGTTAACATCAGCTTCGAGCAGTGCAATTTTGATCTCATTAATAGCATCTCTGATATTCTTATCGGAAATATGAGACTTTCCCGATATCTGCTTAACGAGTTCTGATATCTTTTTACTAAATCTGTCTAACATGCTAACTGATTCTCTTGAAATTGTTGTATAGATGTATATCTATAAATTACCCACTTGTCAATCTTACAATTACCGAATATCGAAAAAATGTCGCTTTATGTATCGAATCCTTTTCCCCGCAGCCAGATAATAACTGCTTCCCGAATAATTATTATACACCTTTCCATAGTAATAAAGGCTTTTTTTTAAATTCCTGACATCCGCAGCCTCTTCATAAATCTTTCCGAGATAAAAATATACCGCATCGAGCTGTTCTCCTGCCGGATAGTTTCTAATATAATTATCAAAGAGCTTAAGGGCAAATTTTATTCTTCCGTGTTTATACAGTTCTCCGGCAGTAAAAAATACCGCCTCTTCTTTTTTAATTTGATTATCAGTTTCTGCATTGTTCTCCGGCAATTTCTCGAAAGATTCAAGGTACTCAAAGATTCTAGCTATGTCGTCAACTGCAGCCGCACTCATCATGGTGCCTGCAAGAGCTTCACTGTAATAAATATTCTTTTTATCTAAATTGTGTTCCCAATATTTAAGAGCAGCATCATACTCCTTTTCATTAAAATAAATATCTGCGATTTTCTGATTAAGATATGAATTATTACTGTCATACACTTTTAAATATTCATTCAAAGCAGCCCTGTAGCTGCCCATTTTGTAAAGATTATCCGCTGCACTAATATCGGGATCTAATTTACTCCTTTTAATCCGGTCCGTATTCTTAGCTTCCGCCAGATATTTATCAAAATCAGCTTCGGGAACAACCTTGAGCTGCACAATCCTGCTTTCGTTTTTCCCCGAACTGTTGTCCTGTTTTATGAACTCGATATCATAATTGCCTAAGGCAGAAGCTTTAAAATTAAATGTTGTTTTTTCATTATTATACTCTTTGCCGCCGTACTGAATAGCCTTTATGCCGGATTTATTATTTTTACTATTTTTATTATTTACCAAACCTTTGTACAACCATCCACGGCCGGTAAAACTTATAATAATGGAATCCTTCGGCCGTGATACAATATGTCTGAATATAACTATTTTATCAGTTTTTGTTTCTTTCTTCGGAGCCTGTACAATTCTCTTTGCTTTAATTTTTGTTTTCAGCCGGCGGTGTATTACTGCCGGCTCGATTAAAATAATTCTTTTAGCAGATGCCTGAGTCCTGTTTATTTCAGAATACAGATTATAACCGATGGGATCAGGCAGGGGCAGTCTGATTTTTGAAATATAAAACTTTTCTCCGGAGACCGGTTCTTTTCCTTTATGGGACCAGGGATATAAAAACCATGAAACAACCGGATGTTCGGCTCCCGGTTCCGCTGTTACTGATATTTTCAACTGTTTTTTTTGTTTCATTATCCTTTCGGAAGGAATACCGGCCATAACCGTATTCTTATTCCTATTCTTTTCTGTACCTTTCGCACTGTATACGGAGTACCTGTTCTGCGGACGTGTCGCACAGGAAAAAAACAATAAACAGAAAAGTAATATTGTCCACTTCAATATACACTCCCTCCCATACGCATACTAACAATAATTATTGAAGCAATTTGCGTATCCTCTGTTCATTTTCCTTTTTCAATATGTTTCCGATTATTTTATCCGGATCTATCCAGTATTTTTTAACCTCTGCTTCTGACCATTTTTTATGTCTGGCGCGTAAAAAAACCGGTTTTAGCTGCCCGGTATCCTTGAAATACCCGTTTTGAATAAATTCGGAAAGATCCACAGCTTTGCCTGACACTTCGTTTTCAGTACTTTTAACGGACACATTTTCTCCCCCGGCTTTTCCGTTCAGATACAAAATCGTTATAACCACACTAAAGACAATAAGCAGAACAAGAGATGAAATCTGCAAAATAATTTTTTTATTTAGCATATGTCAGGCTGTTTCCCCTGTTTTTTACTTTTATGGTTATCATTTTAGATATACCGGATTCTTCCATAGTAATACCATATAAGATTCCCGCACCTGCTACAGTCCGTTTGTTGTGAGTAATAACTATAAATTGAGTCTGATTAGAAAATTCCTGCAAAAGACTTATAAACTGTCCCACATTTCCTTCATCCATAGCAGCATCGATTTCGTCCAAAATACAGAAAGGGGAGGGTTTAACCATATATGTTGCAAACATAAGGGCAATTGCGGCCAAAGAACGCTCACCGCCGGACAACAGCGCCATGCTTTCTAATTTTTTACCCGGCGGCTGTGCAAGTATTTCTATTCCCGATTCCAGAGGTTTTTCAGGATTGCTTAACGCGAGTTCCGCCCTTCCTCCTCCGAAAAGCCTTCGAAACATTAAATGGAAATTCCTTTTAATGCTCTCATAGGTGTTCATAAAAAGTTCGGTTGATTCCTTTTTTATTTCATCCGTTATTCTGTCCAGATCTTCTTTTGCCTTTGAAAGGTCTTCTATCTGGGTACTTAAAAAATCGTACCGTTCCTTAACCTCACTATACTCTTCCAAAGCCATCAGGTTAACCTGTCCTAAAACCGAAATATCTTTTTTTATTCTGCCGATTTCGGCTTTGAGCGTCTGAAATGATTCTCTGACGGAAAACATCTCATGTTCGGATTCGGAAAGATCTCTTGAGTGTTTCTCCATATAATTTTCATAAACATTTTTTATTTCTGTCTGCAGTCTGGCATAATCGAGCTTAACTTTTTCTATCTGCAGCTGTATCCGGTTTAAGTCCCCCATATTCCTCTTTAAATCTTTTTCGTTAAAAGTTAATTTTTCCGAACTTTTTTTGATCTTCGTTTTTACATCATTAAGCTCTTTCCGGTATTCCTCCTCTTTTTTCTTATAATTCTCCTGTTTATCGGTCAGTAATTCTATCTGTTTTATAAATGATTTTATTTTATGTTCTATATCGTTAATTTCGCTTTTATTCTCATCGAACATTGCAGCATATTCGGATGCCTCTTCTTCCAGCCGCATAAATTCTTTCCGATAAGCTTTTTCTTCCGAAACTACTCTTGCCCTGTTTATTTTTAAGTCGCCGAGGGTGTTCCTGTATTCTTTTAACTTCTGCATGGATAAAGAATTATCCTTCTTCATACCTGTTATTTTACTTCTGTTTTCCGTAAGCTTATTAACAGCATCCTTTACTTTATTATCAACAGTTCGTTTCCTGGTAATTATTCCGTTCGTGGAAAGAAAATCATCCAGGAATGATAAATTGTACTTCTTGTATTCTTTAAAAAGAAGTAAAAGAGCATCCAATTTGTCATAACTTTCCACCATCAATTTTAAAATCGATTCGATGCTGTTACTGTTAACGGAGTATAATGTCTCTTTTAAATAATCCTTTTTCTTCTGCAGCTGTACTTTTATCTGTTTAATATAGGTTTCGATATTCTGTTCCAATTTTAACTTTTTTTCCGAGGAGTATTCGGTTTCATTCAGTTTCTTGTCCAGCTGCGAAACAATTGCATCCGTTATACTCCTTAAGTCTTCCCTCATTTCCTCCAATAACAACTCGAGTTCATGATTTTCATCTTCATATTTATTAATACTATTTTCATTTTCCTCGATCTTCAGCTCATAATTATTTATACCTGCAGTAAAATTCTCAATATTCAAATCTATTTCCGATTTACTCTTATTGAGCTTTGTACACCTTAAAGTTATATCATCACACTGAGTTTTAATACGTTTAATTTTTTCTTCTATGAATTTATTCCGTGAGATAAGATTGGACTTTTTAAGATTCTGTTCTTCGATCCTGTCACGTAATACTTTAATTTGATTGTTAGAGCTGCTCTTTTCCAGGTCCACTTTATAGAGCATCTTCTGAATATCCACCAGCCGGGATTCCATTTTATTAACGTCTTCTATGCTGTTTTCCATCGATGCGTTTATTCTATCGATTTTCGCTTTTAGTACATCCTGTTTTTTCTGAACTCTTTCCTCTCTCTCACGTAATATTTCATTTTTTTCGTTGAGATCCCTCAGTTTAAGCAGATCATATTTTGTTTCGAGAAGAAACAACTTTTCCTGTAATTCACGGTATCTTCCGGTTTTTTCCGCCTGTTTCTTTAAATTTTCATAACTCTTACGCACTTCTCCGATTACAGCCTGAAGATTCCTCATATTCTCTTCCGTAGCGGTAAGTTTCTTCTCCGCCTCTTCCCCGCGAATTCTGTATTTAGTTATTCCCGAAGCTTCCTCAAAAATAAATCTTCTGTCTTCCGGCTTTACGGAAAGAATTTGATCTATTCTCCCCTGCTCCATTATCGAGTATGTGCTTTTCCCTATTCCGGTATCAAAAAATAGTTCTTTTAGTTCTTTTAGCTTAACAGGGCTCTCATTAATAAAATACTGACTCTCGCCCGACCTGAATAATCTCCTCTTTATAGATAATTCCGGCGTTCCTATCGGCAAAAGCTCGTTATTATTTGAAATAATAAGTGAAACTTCCGCCACATTAAGCGCCTTACGGGATTCGGTTCCGTTAAAAATGATATCTTCCATTTTGTCGGCCCGTAAACTTCTTGTGGCCTGTTCTCCGAGTACCCATTTTATGGCATCCACGATATTGCTTTTACCGCAGCCATTCGGCCCCAAAAGCGCAGCTATACCCGATGAGAATTCTATTTTTGTCCTCTCCGCAAACGATTTAAATCCGAAAAGTTCTATGCTTTTTAAAAACACTCCCGCTCCCAGCCTTAACTTACCATATGAAGTTTATCATTCAAAATATACACAGGTCAAGATGATGTTGATTAATACGATACGGTTAAGCTAATATTACAGGGCTTACTATCGTTAATTCATAAGAGGTATTTTTATAACATGTCGGAAATACTTATTTGCGGGGTCGATGAGGCCGGCAGAGGTCCTCTTGTCGGACCTGTTGTTGCCGGTGCAGTCATTCTTAACCGCAGTTTCCCTGCATCGATATTAAAAGATTCCAAAAGAATGACTGCACCGGCAAGAGAAAAAGCTGCTGTCGTAATAAGAAAACAGGCGGTTTCATGGAGCACAGGCTGGGCCTGGCCGGAAGAAATCGACCGTTTTAACATACACAGAGCAACGCTTTTAGCCATGTACAGAGCTGTACTGTCCCTTAAAATTCAACCGGCACTTGTAAAGGTCGACGGACTATATGCTCCCTTTACCGCCATACCATCGGAAACCTATATAAAAGGCGACGGCTACATACCGGAAATACAGGCAGCCTCTATTATTGCAAAAACAATGAGAGACTTATGGATGATTCGATATTCACGGATAGAGCCGCAATATATGTTCGACAAGCATAAGGGTTATCCCACGAAGCAGCACAGACTTCTAATTGCCCGGCACGGGAAATCCCCCATACACAGAAACAGTTTTAGATTCAGTGTTCCTGAATAAAGTTAACAGCTTTATCAAAGCCATCGAGGAAATTCTGTAAATCCTCTTTAAATACTATAAGAGAATGCCTTTCGAATTCACTCTCGCCGTTTTTTTTACTTTCTACGATATTCAAAAAAATATCCCCATGCCTGTTTTCTTTTACATTAAAAAAATACGTTCTACGCCCGGTCGATGCTTTGGATGAAAAAATCTCTCCCCTTGAACCCATAGTAAAAGCCTTCCTTATTGGTTAATTAATTGTATCCCGGATCAGAATTATACTGCAGTTAATCTATTTTTACAACTGCAACTATTTCCATCTTGACAAATATAAGCCGGGTCTGTTAAATTCACCTCTGCGGGCGCCCGTCGTATAATGGTTATTACCCAAGCCTTCCAAGCTTGTGATGTCGGTTCGATTCCGATCGGGCGCTTTTTTACTTTTTCAGAACGGAAGCTATTGCCTGCATAATGTTTTCCAGAGTATATGGTTTCTGAATAAATATGCTTCCTTCTATTTCACCTATCATTTCATCCGGTATATCCTCCGCATAGCCGGACATAAAAATTACCTTTAAGTCCGGATATATTGCCTTTAATTTTTTCGCCAATACTCTGCCGTTCATTCCCGGCATTACAATATCCGTAATAAGCAGAGAAATATTCTTTCCGTATTTTTTTGTAATTTCAACGGCACTGTGGCCGCTGTCGGCTGTGATAATATTATAACCGTATTTCATCAATATGGAACCAAGCATTGTTCTTATCGATGCTTCGTCCTCAGCTATGAGGATGGTCCCGGTACCTTTCTTCGGTAACAGTGACGGTTCGGAAATATCTCTTTTATGAAAACTCCCTCTCTGTTTTCCTGCAACAGGCAGAGAAACCGTAAAAGTCGTCCCCCTTTCGAGTTTACTTTCCACACTAATTTCGCCATTATATGCCTTGACAATTCCATATACTGTGGAAAGACCGAGCCCTGTTCCCTTTCCGCTTTCCTTTGTCGTAAAGAAGGGTTCAAAAATATGAGGAAGAATATCTTCATCGATACCATGGCCGTTATCACATACAAGTATTTTAATCATTTCCGAATCACTTTTGTAAATTGTCTCTATGTTTATTTTTCCTCCTGCAGGCAGCGCATCACTGGCATTTACAGCCAGATTCAGAATAATCTGTTCAATTTGAGTCTCGTCGGCATAAATCATCGGAATATGATCTGTCAAATTAAAGACCAGGGAAATATCTTCTCTTATTATTCTTGTAAGCATTTTCTCTATATTTTTAATAATTGTATTACAGTTTATAAAATCATATTTCTGGCCTATTTTTTGACGGCTTAATGAAAGAAGCTGTTTCGTAAGCGCGGCAGACCGCTTTGCAACATTCTGAATCTCGACTAAATGTTCCATAAGCGGTTCTTCATTTTCCTCGGCGATTTTAGCAAGTTCGACATTTCCCATAATTGCAGTAAGCAGATTATTAAAATCATGCGCTATGCCTCCTGCAAGTCTTCCGACAGCTTCCATTTTTTGAGCCTGAAGATATTTCTCTTCCAGTTCTTTTTCTCTCGTTACATCGATCCCGATACAGAATGTACCGGTCCGCCTGCCGTCGAGATCATTGATGGGGAGATTAATCCACGATATATACACGGGTTTTCCATTAGCCTTGATGTTCTTCTGGGTTTTATTCATCTTTCCGTCAGCAGTAATTATTAAATCCTTAACATACCCGTCGTCATCTTTTTCGACAAGAAAATTAAAAATATTTCTGCCTATTATTTTATCGCTGTACCAGCCTGTAATGTTTGTAAAACCTCTGTTCATAGAGATTACATTAAAATCATTATCGAGAAACAGGGCTATTATCGGTGCATTTTCTAAAATACGATTTAAGGTTATTTCCTGCCGTCTCTCCCTTGTAATATCCTTAAGTATAATGATATATCCGGCCACTTCATTGCCTGAATCCTTAAAACGCGAAACACCTGCAAGAAAGAGAATTATCTGTCCTTCCGCACCCCTTATTGTAAATTCTCCTGTCCAGCGGTCACTGGTCCGCAAAGATCTTATTACACTGTAATAGAGATCATAAGGTATAAAATGCGTACCGATCCGTCTTATTCTTTCCTCCTGAATGCTCTTAACATCGTACCCCGCAATAATCTTAAAAGAAGGGCTGACATACCTTATAATCCCCTTCGGATTAACAATAATAACAATTTCCGTTGCGGAATTTATTGCCTTATAGAGTAAGTCACGCTCTTTCTCCAGATATTTTTTCTCCGTAATATCCTGCATAATGGTTAATTGAGAAACAGTGCCGTCCCCGTTTTTTATCGGGTAGTTATGAGCGATATACTCCCTTCCGTTTATATATTTGTTCCCGTGCAAATCGGTATAATTATGGCGGAGGATATCCCTGCGTCTGCATCCGGGGCAGTCATACGATCTTCCGGCAAGCACTTCGTAACACTTCCTGCCTTCGGGAATAAAGCCTAAGGCTTTTGCAGTACTCTTGTTTGCATACTCGATCTCACCATCCTCGGAGGTAAGTAAAACAAGCTCTGCCATACCATTGAACATTGCTTTTAATCTGTTTTCACTGTCCTTCAGGGCACTTGTTTTTCTGTCAAGTTTCGCTTTCAGCCTTTCTCCGTACTTAACATTAATTCTTTCCATGAAATAGCTCATCATTATAAATATAGTTGCGAGTGCCAGGAGTGTGCCGATAAACAGATAGTTGAATTTAAGTGATGACAGAATCGAATTGACGGAAGCATAATTTATAATAAGCCAGGAGTTGTAATTCGTGAGCTTTATATTCTTAAAACCTGCTATATAGCTCTCGTATAGGTGAGCACTGTTCCTCCCTTCCGGATATTTAAAATAACCTACGCCATTACCGGACTTTTCGGCTTTTTCTATAAACTTAAGCAGACCGGGAAAACATGTAAATACATCATAAACATTTTTACCATTATCATTTTTATTATGCGAGTAAATGATATAACCGTTTCGATCTATAATCCAGATTTTCGAAACACCTTTGGTTTTGAGATTATGGAAATACTTTTGTGAGAATTTATCAAAATCAAGAAGAACCGCAACCGCTCCCTTATATTTTTTGCCGGAAAACACCGGATAATGCAGAGAAACCACCCTGTATCCCTGCACGGCAGTAAAAGGGCTGCTCATAATCGGCAAATGATCTTTTGAAATAATTTGATTGTGTTTCTGTCCGGATAGATCGGAACCTATGGCACTGATATCCGGAAATGTGTATATAAGCTTCATAGCGGAAGATATTCTCGAAACAGCCCTGAAAAATGGTGTAACCGGATTGTACAAACCATTTAAGATTCTTCTGCCGTTCTTGTTGAATTCAATAATATCAGGAAGAGATGCAGTATACTTTAACCGTGCAAATATTTCACTGATTCGTTCCGAAACAAGCAGGGAAATAACATTAATATCCCTGTAAGCTTCCTCTTTAAAATTATCTAATGTTAATGCCCGGACAGAATACATATACCACCCGAGCAGTACAAACAAAGCAAGTATAAACAGAAAAATTATAAGATAGTATTTTCTCATAGTAAAATATTATCCCTTTAAGAATCTGTATATTCTTATAGAACCGCATTGAAAATAAGATACTTTCCATCTGTCTTTAACAAGAGGATAAAATAAACCTTCCAATACTTCTTCTCTTATGGGACTGTTTATATCATTATCATGAATACCGGAGGGAGATACAGGAAAACTGGCAATAAATTCTCCTCCGTCGCGCACAACCTGCATGATTTTCTCAACCACTTTTTCAGGTTCCGGAATTGAATTCAAAGAGAAAAGCGAAAGACAGACATCCACGCTTTTTTCCGAAAGCGGTAATTTCTCGGCCTCAATATTTAAAAAAGTGGCATTGACATCTTTCGATACAAAATCACTTGCAGCAGTCAACATTGCGGAAGATAAATCAAGACCTAAATATTCAGTCGAATCAGGTAAAAAAGATGCAAGAGGGAATGAGGTTCCGCATCCTATATCAAGAATAATTTTGTTGTCCATTGTCCGGATTATATCTTCCAGGGTTTCCGTATAGCTGCGCCATTTACACCCCATGCTTTCAACAATAGATACAATGGAATTATCATATGTTTCTGCGATATTATCAAAGAAAGTTTTCCGGGAGATTACTTTTTCCTTAAGCGGCAGCGAATCGAGAAACAGTATAATATTATGCTTCACTGAATATATTTCACCGCAGCCGGCACACGTTAAAGTATCCCCGTTCCGTTCAAGTATTCCCAGACACTTGGGACAACGGGGAATGAATAGTTGCATAACTTTAATAATATGTTATGATGCCCCAAAGTCAAATTTAATTATTATATATAATAAGGAAAAGATTTTGAATCCGCAGGTTCTCGCGATGACGATCATATTAACCATACTTCCCATCTCCGAATTAAGAGGCGGAATACCATATGCACTTGCCCATGGTGCAAATCCTTTTCTAACTTACTTTATCTGTGTACTTGCGAATTCCCTGATTGCTCCGCTTGTTTTTGTTTTTCTAAATACGATTCATAAGGTTCTGTATGGAATTAATTTGTATAAACGCTTTTTCGATTCGATTGTACAGAAGTCCCGGAGCAAAGTACACGGGAAGGTGGAAAAGTACGGCTATGTGGGCCTTGCACTTTTTGTCGCAGTGCCTTTGCCTGTTACAGGAGCATATACCGGTGTCCTCGGTGCATGGATTATCGGCATGGAGATTAAAAGAAGTATTATTGCCATAACCGCGGGGGTTTTTATTTCAGGTGCCATTGTATCCGTTATTTCGTATTTCGGAATAAAAGCTTTTTCTTTTCTGTTAGGTTAAGTGGATGCAGATTAAATATTCCAAACTTCTCAACAAGGAACAGTTAAAAGCTGTTACTACACTCGAAAGGCCGCTGCTGGTTATAGCAGGGGCGGGTTCCGGCAAAACACGTGTTATTACATACAGGATAGCCCATGCTTTAGAAAAGGGAGTAAAACAGAGTGAAATACTTGCCGTTACTTTTACCAACAAAGCCGCCATGGAAATGAAACAGAGAATCAGGGCAATAACAGGCCTGAAGCTTCATAAATTAACCGTTTCGACATTTCATGCATTCGGAGTCTCTGTTTTAAAAAAACACGGTTCCCTTTTAGGCTACAAACAGAATTTTAGTATTTATGACCAGTCTGACAGGGATTCACTTATTAAAGAAATCCTGAATGAAGACAGAACAGGTGATGTTAAGGATACCCACATCCTTTCGGATATGTTTTCACGAATAAAAATGGGGAGAGAGGATATGAATTCGCAGGATGGAAACATTACAGAGCTTTACAACAGGTATCAGCTGCACTTAAAATCCTACAATGCAGTCGATTTTGATGACCTCATTGTACTGCCGATAGAATTATTTACCCTGCACGGTAAGATTCTCGAAGGATATCAAAGACAGTACAGGCATATTTTAATCGACGAATTTCAGGATACTTCAGAAGCTCAATATACACTTATCAGGATGCTTGGAAATAAAATAAAAAATATCTGTGCAGTCGGTGATGATGATCAGTCCATTTATTCCTGGAGGGGGGCTGATTTCGGCAATATAATTCGCTTCGAGAAAGATTTTCCAGAAACTCTCGAGATAAAGCTCGAGCAGAATTACAGATCCACATCGATTATCCTGTCCGCTGCCAATGAACTGATAAAGAATAATACAGTGCGAAAACTAAAAACTTTAAGATCCACAAACAAAAAAGAAAATCTCATTCAGCTGTATTTCCCTGACAACGAAAGGGAGGAAGGAGAGTGGATTGCAGATAAGATCAGAACGCTTTCCATAAGGCACAGCTTAAAATATCATGACTTTTCGGTACTTGTAAGGACCAACCATCTGACACGCCACATAGAAGAGGCTTTTCTGAGGGATAACCTCCCATACAAAGTTTCGGGCGGAATAAGTTTTTTTCAGCGAAGAGAAATTAAGGATATAATTGCATATTTAAAGGTACTTGCAAATCCGGACGACAATATTAACCTTTTAAGGATTCTAAATGTGCCGCGCAGGGGAATCGGTCTGAGAACCGTGGAAAAGCTGATAAATCTTGCCGAAACTAAAGGGGTATCGCTTTTCGGCATTATTTCCGCACTCCGTTTTTCGGAAAAGAATGTATTCGAAAAAAAAATAAATGATTCATTAACGGATTTTATCACGCTTGTCGATTACTACAGGGAAATAATTCTTAAAGGCAAGAATATGGCAAAAGCAATAGATTCCATGGTAGAAAGTATAAATTACTGGGGATATCTTTTATCCGAGAATAAGAAAAAACAGATTGCACAGTGGAAATATCAAAATATAATGAGTTTTTTAGAATCCATAAAGGAATACGAAACGAATCCGGATAATCTTTCTCCGAATATCTATGAATATCTTAACCGGATAACCCTTAACTCCAAAGATGAACAGTCGGGCGATATACGGGGAAAGGCTCATATAATGACAATCCACTCTGCCAAGGGTCTCGAATTTGATACCGTGTTTATAGCAGGCCTCGAAAACGGAATAATTCCGCATATCCGGGCATTGAGTGATGATGAAAAAATGCTCGAAGAAGAAAGAAGGCTGCTTTACGTCGCCGTTACAAGGGCTAAGAACAGGCTTTTTCTAACTTCGTGTAAAACCAGAAAAAGAATGGGAAAGCCGGAAGAATCCGCAGTTTCGCCGTTCCTCAAGGAAATACCGGAAAAATACATTCAGTACTGCACAGAGGAAACAGAGGGGCCGGATGAGGAAAAAGATTATTTTGCTTTACTTAAAAAAAAGGTTCTTCGTTAAATAGCTTTGTTTTATCTTGTATTTTTTCCTTTAAAAATGATATTATCTGTAGCGGATACTTTATTGTATTGAAAATAAATTAGTTTTAGGAGTTTTTTTTGAACAGGAAAAACATACGGTTTATTTCATTTTTAATGCTTGTCCTTTTACCCGTCATGAATGTTTCAGCTCAGGAAACCAAACCGAATGACAAAAATAAGGAACCGGGAGCGGTATATTCCCTTGGGGATCAAACATTGTCTATTAACGGAGGCATTTTTGTGCCGCTTTTTTTCCAGGAGCTTACAGGTTCTCTCCATACGACAAATCTGACTCCCGGCGGAGTGGGTTCTCTCCAATGGAATACCTATATAAAGAGTAATTTTACAATCGGCGCCGAAATAGGAGGTGTTTTTGCATTCAGTCCCAATCTGAATATACTCCTGCTGCTTCCCATAACGGTAAAAGCCTCGTATATTTTTTCATATTTCCCGTTTGATTTTCCTGTTTTTTTAGGCACCGGTATCGATATAGCCAAATACCAGGAAAATATTCATGTTGATTTCATGCTGAAACCCGGTTTTTCCACTTACTGGCGGTACAATACATCATGGTCCTTCGGAGTCAACGTTGCATACTGGTGGATATTCCAGCCTGCAACGGGAATCCAGGCTAAGAACGAGACGAGAATGGGGAATTTCCTGGAAATATCACTTTCCGCTCTATATCATTTTTAGGGAGCTTAATATGAAACATAAACTAATAATATCTGCTTTGACTGCAGTCATAATTACAATTACCGTATTTATTCTATCCTGCACGGAAAGTTCCAATGCGATATTTTATACCCTGGAAAATGAAACAAAAGTTGTTGACAATTCCCTTAATAATACGCTTACCGTTGTCAGCCTGGTCAGGGACGGAACAAATTATTATGCTGCTGCAGGTTCCATTTTTTACAGGGCTGCTTCCGGTGCCGCGGACACCACATGGAATAAGGCATCACTTTCCGGAGTTACCGATACTTCCGGTGCGAAAATGCTCTGTAATAAACTTGTCGTATTCAACAGCAGTTACTTTGCTTCCTTTGTTTCACGTGACGGCTCCGAGTACGGGCTATACTCTACCGGTTCCCTGGGGTCAACCATAACATGGGACGCTGTCGCTTCCTCGAATATTGCCGGCAAGCAGATCGACAATCTCATGGTTGTCAATAACACACTCCTTGCGGCAACGAGAGAAAGCAGCAGTCCCAATACATACAATCTCTACTACTCTACCGACGGAACAACATTTTCCGCTGCCGATGCACTTACAGGTCAGCCCCTTGCAGTAATAGATGCCGCATACAATTCCTCCGCATCGATGTACTGGGTCATAACAGCCAGTAAAATATTTAAAGGTTCCAGCCTGTCGGCTCTTTCGGAAATCACCTATACCAGTCCGTTATCCGTTCCGGTTCAGGGTTTCGGCGGTATATTCTATTCCAGTGGTTTTTCGCGTTTATTTGTTTCCACAAAAAACGGTATTATTTACAGCAGCGGTGACGACGGAACTACATGGGATACAGTCTATGGAGATTCCGTTAAAGTTTCCGGAAAGGAAGTTCCCTTCGGAGGATTTGTCCAGGTAACCGGCAGCCTTCTGTTTACAGCGACAAATGGTTACGGCTTTTACAGGATAACCGGAGACATTACAAAAGACGGCAATGTAACAAGATTTCCCGGCAGTACGATCTCGGAACTGTACAATGGCATAATCATTAATTTTTATGTTGATTCAACGACTATTCCGCCGACGGTTTTTATCGGCACATACGGTTCCGGCTTATGGAGCAATACAACTCCGGATAGCGATACCGGATGGAAATGGGAATAGGTCAGGTTTCTGCCCGTCCCGGAACCCGGTCACGGAACCCGGGAAAAAACTTTAATAGAATTCATCCGCTCCGATATCGTACATGGGTTTAATTCCTATTAAAGGGGCCGGCCGGCTTTGACCGTCAAAATCTTTTTCCGGCAATTTGTAATTATTTTTACTGCTTCTGCCCGTGCCGCCGTTAATACATTCCGATAATTTTGAAAGATGATAATTATCCTTTTTTAAGGCCCCGAAAGTTTTTTCGATATCTTCCGTTATATTACCGCTGATTATGCCGCCGAAAGGATTCTTATCCAGGTTATTGAGCTTCTCTATACTTTTAATTTCCTGATTACGGATATTGTTCTGATACGGATAAATATTTACCTTTTTAGGTGTTATATGAGCAATTTTAATAAGATTATTCCATCCTGTAAAATCATTTGTCACTATAGGAAAATTAACGGATTTACTTCCGGCAAATAAAATACCGTCTCCTGCAGAAGCTTTTTCCCTTACTATGATATTATTTACTATCTTCGGCTTTGATGCTTCTCCGACATAGAAACCTATGGTAAAACCATTTCCGGTTCCTCCGATAATTGTATTATTAAACCAGCTCGAAACGGATTTAAAAAGCTGTATACAGATAAAATCACCGGATTCTCCTCCGCTGATTACATTATTTGTAAAAATACCATTACCGGTTAAATTGATCATATAGAGATATTCCTGTGATTTAATGCCTTCGATTCTATTATTATCAAATTGCGTATATCCGCCCTTTATCTGTAATCCTGTTGCACCATATAGACCTGCTACTTTAAAATCCGTATTGCTTACCGTTAATCTTGAATTCTCGGAAAATACGGCAACCGGATAAGCCGCCGAAGAAAGTGTTTTTATTCTGCTCTTATACAGTACGGCATTTGTGTTTCTCATGAATACTGCATATGCACTCTCCGATCCGCTGCCGGATAACACTGAACTGCCGGTTAATTTCATATTCGTATCAACCGCATCTATTCCGGTTAAATTATTACCAGAACCCGGATTTATCGTTATTCCGTTCATTAAAACTTCTCTGTTTTTAAAAAGCTTAAGTGCCGTAAAATCTTTCTGCTTTACAGCACCTTCCAGAGATGTTCCCGTAAGATACAGATCACCATTCCCTGAATCTATAAGAACCGCAGCGGAAGCCTTTCCGACGGATAGTTCGGAATTCCTGACCGTTACTTTTCCCCCTGTCTGGACAATTCCTTTTACCTTGCTGCTGCCGTTTACTTCTAAAAAATCATCCTTAAGATCCAACTCGCCTGCGGAAACAGAAACAAGAGACTCTGCCCTGCCGCTATAGTCGTATAAACTGCAGTTTATAATCTTTAATTTTCCCCCGTCTAAAATAATAAGGGCATCTCCTTTATTAAAGTATTTACCTGTCGTTATTTCTGTTTTTTGAAAACGGGATACCTTCCAGGTATCCGGTGCAAAACCGCCCCGGATCGTCAAGGTCCTGTTTCCTGTTCTTAATGGCCGGTTAAGTTTATATATACCGCTTGCAATATAAATTGTCCGCCTGCTCTGCTGATCTGCAAGTTCGACAGCTCTCTTTATACTCTTTAAAGGTTTGGATGCCGTACCTTCGTATAAATCGTTACCGCCGGAGGAAACATAAATAATTTTATTATCTATCACTATTCGCCACACAGGTATATCTCTGCTTCTATTGCCGGCTTTATCAACCGTATAAGCTATGATCCTGTAATCTTTAATTTTTCCGTTTTCCGCAGGCAGAACAATCTCACCCTTATAACGATGAGCCCTGGTTTGTTTCGGTATTTCAGGATCCTTCCCGCTCGATGACAGCGCATAATATATTAACCCCTCGTCGGTTAAAAGTGAAATCCTTTTTGTTTCCTGATAATGTCCCTGATTTTCTATTCCCGTAATAACCGGAGCTTCCGGAGCAGTCCTGTCCAATAGAAAACTTACATACGATATATCAGAGCTGTTTCCGTTACTATCAAAAACCCGGGCTTTTAATTTGACCGGTACTGTGTCTCCGTCAATTACATTTACAGGAACAATACCACTGCCTGCCGGAGAATCGATAGTTACATCGGAAGGCTCCGTCCCATCCAGAGTTATCTCATAATGTACGGTGCCCCGTTTTGTTCTAAACGCTATCTTTACGGGATGGTTATAAACAGCATGACTTTTAACCCCTGTAATATAAGGGGGTAAAAGATAAGAAGAAGCAAATATTTTAACTGTATATTCTTTTACCGGACTCCTGTTGCCTGCTCTATCCTCCATATAGTACTCGATTGTGGTTGTTTTTTTTATAGTCAGAGGGCTATTATACGGAAGATAATCATCATTGAATTTATAATAAATTTTATTCCCTTCAGGTACTTTCCATATTACACTGCGAATGTTTCTTAAATCCGTTTTTACAACAACCGGGACGGGAGGATTCTCAGGAGCTTTCCTGTCGACAGTAATGTTGTTTATTCTTAAACCATGCGTAAAATTACCCGCTCTATCCGCAGCCCTGGCAATAATTCTGTATGTTACCTCTTTCTCCGGTTTCCCGTTTAAAATAAAAGGTGATTCGTATTTTTTTGATCTTCTATCCGGAATCTGAGGTATTGTGCCGTCATCGGTAATACTGTAATAAATGGTTCCGCCTGAAACATGCATGGATATGACCACGGCATCATTCGAAATGCCATTGGAAGGAAATCCGCTGACAACAAGATTTTCCGGCGGTTTTTTATCTATTTTAAATGTATAAAAACTATCATAAACCGACCTGTTTCCGGCATTGTCCAGTGCGGTTACGCGTATCTTAAAGGTTTTTTCAATACCGTCTTCGACATCGAATACCAGCTTGTTTTTTAATTCCTCTCCGTATTTTAGCGGGTCCGGAGGAGGACTTTCGGATGTGGAATAGCTTATAAATACCTTCGTGCCGGGCTCTGATTTTAATACACCTACGGAAACGGGTTTTCTATATACGGCATCTCCGGAAATACCCTCCAGTGCAGGCACTAAAGGCGGCTTGCGGTCGATAACAAAAGATAATTTTTTTATATCTCCTTTAATATTTCCTCCTGAGGATACAGGCAGTAATTTAACCCTGTATTCTGTTTCCAGGCCGTCCGTTCCTTTGAATACCAGTTTTCCCGGTATTACAGGAGAATTCAAATCCGGATCTTTCGGTTCCCTGCCGTTATCCGTAAAGGTATAATATATAAGCGGGGCATTATCAGGCATGGTTATATTAACCGAATGATTGGTGTACAGCCGGCCGTTATCAAAATCTCTAATATGAGGAACAACAGGCTTTCGCTTATCCACATAGTAATGATACGGACCGAAGACTCTGCTTATATTTCCGTTTTTATCCCGGAGAAGAAGTTTAAGCTGATAATGAACAAGTTTGCTCTTTATGCCGTTTAAATTAAGTTCCTCTTTTAACCGTTTACTTCTCTCTGTAGGCCTGTCAGGTATGGCTCCGTCGTCGGTTAAAGAGTAAAATACATCCCCTTTAATTTGCGGTATTCCTACCGATATGCCGTGATCATACATTTTGTTCCCGGGAACAGGCGTTAACTCCGGTTTATCCGGCGGTTTTTTATCGATAACTATTTTGATTATATTTTTTGCCGGCGTCAGGTTGCCTGCAGCATCTACTGCTGCGAACCTGAACAAAAACTCCTTCTCCATTCCATAAGGAACTGCTACCGAGAGATATTTCTCTGCCGAAGGCGATTTGCCTATACGAATTTCCGGAGGCGGGGATGACGAGGAGACTTCGTATAAAACCCTGACATCTTTTGCAGCTTTAACTTTTAAGACAACATCCCCGTTCTGTCCGTCAGCGTGCTGTACTGTAACAAGCGGCGGAGCAGGAGGCGCGGTATCGAAAATTGCATATTTTACCGCTTCGTCCCCGATAATATCCGCATCATTAATAACTACGGCTTTTACCGTGAGTGCCCTTTTGTTCTTTGCATCTTCAGGCGAAATAAAAAAAGGACCCTTGTAACTGTCAGAGTGCGAATCGGGACTGCTTCCGTCTAATGTATAAAATATTTTATCTCTGCTTTTGGTACTGATTGTAACTTTCGTTCTTCCGTTAAACGGCGGCTCTGCAGAGAATTCTATAACCGGTTTTCGGGGCCGTCTGCGATTAATTATATAAAAATACCGGTATTCGCCGCTTCGCCTGCCGTTATTATAAAATCCTCTTATCCTGAGGGTGTATAATTTTTTTGCCATAGGTATGGATTGTAAATATACCCCGGAGCTGTATAAAAAATCATAATCCTTCGGAGTTTTTTCCGACAGTGTATAATATATCCTGCCGCTTTTATTACCTTTTATGGATATTTTTAGTCCCCTGTTGTAAATACCGCTCGGATAATCCACTGTAACGGATAGTTTTTTTTCAGGTTTTATATTTATCGATATTTTTTTCCTTATATAATCCGGGGACTGCCATTTTGGCTTTGCGGCAATTCGAAGACTGCGATTTCCGGAATATTTTAACAGGGCCGGTGTACTGTATACAATCCCGTTTTCTACAGGATCGCTTCCGTCGAGAGTATATTTTATCCATTGTATATTTTTATACTCAATGTACAGTATTTGATAGTTGGCATATTCGCCATCTACCGGACTCATTATTTTTAAATAAGGTTCTTCATGGTTAATTGTAAAATTGACTGTCGAAACATAGCTTCTGTTTCCTGCAGCATCCTCCGAATAGTAGTCGATTCTGTATTCTTTTTTTGCACCGGCCGGTGCGTTAAGAATAAGAGCATCCCCCTGCCAGCGCTGCGGTTTATCATAAATATCACCATTAATGGAATAAAAAACACTCTCCGATTCCTTCTGCGAGAATAATAGTTTAACAGGCCTAAAATACTCGCCGCCTTTAACCGAAATCTCAGCCGGCAGCGGATTTCGCCTGTCTATTGTATAATTAAAAAATTCCGTTTTTAATACATCTTCTCCCTGAAACACCCGTACAGCTATTTTGTAATGCCTTTCCTCTCCCTGTACTGCTGTTAAACGTAAAGGTTCGAGAAAGGGAACGGTTGTTTCTGTATCATTGGAACTATTATTTAAGAAACCGTAACATATTCTGGTATCCTTTTTTAGCGGAACAATACTGAGCTCTTTATTTTCTCCGTATATTCCGGGATGCACCGATAAAAGCAAAAGTTCTTCAGCAGCTATCGTCCGGTATGACAGCATTAATAAAGAAATAAAAAAGAGGTTCTTAATATTAATTTTATAAGCTTTCAAGCGCTTCACGCAACGCCTGATCATCCGAATAGTAATACTCCTCCTTCTCTTTCTGCGTTAACCCTACCAGTTCATGGCTCAGATAGTGTATCCAGAAATCATCATCTTCCGTTTTTACAATATGTTTTCTGCAGTAATAGTCGGGCTGGACAGGAAGCTTTGTTTTACAGTACAAACGTATCTTATAATCGTGAACTGCTATTTTTACATCTTCCCTGGGAATACCTTTTTTCATTATTATGCCGACAAGCTGATTAATCGTTCTTCCGGTATCAAAAATATCATCAACCAATAGAACCTTATCACCCTGCCTTAAATGTTCCGGATTATATGTCCAGCCGTCCACCATTACATCCGACTGCTGATTTATATTTATATAAGACCTGGCAACAACGGCGGCATAATAAATCGGATGCCTGTCCCTTCGAAGGAGTTTAAAATATTCGCTTATAACATTGCCAAGATAGGCACCGCCGCGTAATAAAACATATACAACATCCGGTATAAAACCTTCCTTATAAATACTATATGCCATTTTTATTCCATTATTACGCACGGTTAAATATGAAAGGAATTCTTTATACATTATCGAACAAGACCTATAAGCACTTCGCTGCCCTTTCTGACCACTTTAAATGAAAGCTCCTTATCCGATTTATTATTGAGCGTTTTATAAAAATCCATAACATCTCTAATATCTTTATCGTTTATACTTTTTATAATATCAAGCTGTTTTAATCCTGCAGTTGCAGCCGGTGAGCCGGATTCGACTTTCGCAATTATCAAACCGCCAATCTTGCCGGGCAATTTTAACCGTTCCCGAATATCATCGGTAACTCTTACAACGGAAAATCCGGGCCATAAATTCTTTTTAAGAGCTATAAGTTTTTTTTCTTCTTTTCTTATATCTATTCTGATCGACAGGTGTACCGTCCTGCCAGTCCTGATCAATGTAAACTTCGCCAGTTTTCCGGGAGGAAGATCCCCGACCAGCAGTACAAGATAGTTCGAATTATTAATTTGTGTATTATTTACTTTTGTAATATAATCACCGGGAAGCAAACCTCCCTTATAGGCGGGAGAACCTTTAAAAACATCATATACAAGGGCTCCCTTTTTATTCTCCACTTTCAGATCTTTCACAACTTCAGGCACAGGGTCCCCTATATTTACACCGAGCCATCCATACTCCACTTTACCTTTTTTAATAAAATCCTGAATAGCCTTTTTAGCATTATTAATGGGAATAGCAAAACCCAGTCCGATACTGCCTCCTGTCGGAGAAGTTATCCATGTATTCATGCCGACAACCTTGCCGTCGATATTGACAAGAGCACCTCCTGAATTCCCCTGATTAATCGCTGCATCGGTCTGGATAAAATCATTTATATTCCCGGCTGGTCCGCCGCGTCTTCCGAGTGCGCTTACAATTCCTGCAGTTACAGTAGATTCAAAACCCAGCGGATTCCCTACGGCAAGTACCCAGTCTCCCACCTTGAGATTATCCGAATCACCTAACTCTGCTATGGGAATTTTTTCTTTTGTTTCGAAAACCACGAGGGCAATATCTTTTCTCGAATCCTTCCCCACAAGCTTTGCCTTAAATTGTCTCTGGTCGTATAACTTTATTTTTATTTTCTCAGCATCACCTACAACATGATTATTTGTAAGTACATAAACCTTATTACCTATCCGGTTAACTATTAAACCGGAACCAAGCCCGTATTTCTTAAACTCTTTTTCTTTAGGCCTGCTGCCCGACGGAGGAGAACCAAAGAAAAAGTCCCACGGCCAATTACCTTCGGGTATGCTCTGTTTTACCACTTCTTCCACATCGATTTCCACTACAACCGGGAGCACTTTCTCCGCAACACGGTTAAATGAATATTGAATACTTTTAAGTGCATCGATACTGTTGTAAGAAAGACTCTTTGCAGGTACTTTTTCCCCGCCTTTGGGAATAGTTGTTGAACATGAATAAAAAAACATACCTGCAAGTAAGAAACCCGTAATCATAACTGCGGCTTTAAAATTAAACAGCTTTTTATCGGCCATAATATCCCCTCCGGAATTAATCAGATAGTTTAGTCAGTATTTCCGTTCCGCTTCGGGTTATTGCAATAGTATGTTCGAAGTGTGCGGAAACCATACCATCGGCTGTTATAACAGTCCATTGGTCGTTTAATACCTTAATCTCCCAGGTTCCCATATTTATCATAGGTTCTATCGCAATAACCATTCCTTCCTTTAATCTCGGGTCGGGAGCTCCTCCGGGATAATTAGGAATCTGCGGATCTTCATGAGGAGCAAGACCGACACCATGGCCGCAGTACTGCCGCACGACACCATAGCCGTATTTTTTTGCATGATTAAAAACAGCTTCCGAAATGTCGCTTACCCGGTTACCCTTTACTGCCCTTTCGATACCCCTGTAAAGGGCTTCTTCGGTAACTTTTATAAGCTGTAATCTGTCTTTATCTACATCTCCGATTGGAATCGTTACAGCGGCGTCGCTAAAACGGCCATCCAGATCAATTCCCAGATCAAGGCTTACTACATCACCATTCTTTAACTTTCTTTTGCCGGGTATTCCATGTATAACCTGATCATTTATAGAAACGCATAGCGATGCCGGATAGTTCATATATCCCAAAAAAGCAGGCCTGCCGCCGTGTGATTCTATATAATTTCTGGCAAAATCGTCCAGTTCTCTGCTGGTTATTCCTTCTTTTACAATTTTTTTTAATTCTGAAAAAGTTTCTGCAAGTAATCTGCACGACTCCCGTATTCCGGATATTTCATCCTCATTCTTTATTCGAATCATCGCTTTTAATCTTTTCTTTTTTCTTTTCCCTGCTTATTCCCGAAAAGACTTCCTCGGTTTCGCTTCCGAAAGAACCTTCGATTAGTTTTTCCAGATCATCGGAATGACCGGATGTTATTGTGACTTTTCCTGCGGTTATTACGCCTGGTTCCACGGTAAGTTTCGGAGTGGTAATATTTCCGAGTACTTTGCCGCTCTGAAGAAGGTTTACCTCCTCGGAAGCTACAATATTGCCTATCAATGTCCCTGCTACGGTAACCCTTTTTGCAATTATATCCGTCTTTACCTTGCCGGTAGGACCGACTGTAAGCTGGTCATCGGTTTTTATATCTCCCTGAAATTTACCCTCTATCAATATCGAACCATTAACATAAAACCGACCATCAAATACAGAACCCTCACCAATAACACAGTTTGACGTTTCGGTTTTGTTAGCCATAAAATCTCCTTATAATTTCAGCATTTCAACAAGATAACATTATTTTTTTTCATCTTCAAGCTTTTTTAAAAGAAGAATACTGGAAAGATTGTTCCTATTCAGCTGAACCGAATAGTTCAATTCTCTGCGTGAGGATGAAATATTTCCAAGCATGTAGTACAATTTCCCCGTTAAATAACGAATTCTGGAAATCCGGATATTTTTATTTTTATCCGGGCTCTCACTATTAAGCAAATTTTCCGCATTTTTCAGGGAAACAAGAGCTTCTCTGTACAACTCTTTATGTTCTTCTACAACCGCCAGGTTATAGTACGTATCCCATTTTTTAAACAAGGATATGCTTTTTAACAGATCGGCACGGGCATCGTCTAATTTCCCGAGTTCTGCATTAATTATTCCATGGTAACCATACCACCATTCTTTAGCAATTCCTCTATTAGCCCGCATGTTTATCATTAATACCTTCTGTGCGCCTTCCGGATCATTCATTTCAAGCAGGTATTGAACTAAATACAGCGTAATATCATTACCGGAAGGATTCGAATTAAACAGCTTCCGGATTTCCGCTTCGTACCTTACAGGAGGGTAATTTTCTGAATTTAATTTTAATTCCATTAAATTAAGTGAATCGTCCCCGGGAAATCTTACAATGAGATTTTTAAGAACTTCTCCGGCAGCAGGGATATTATTCGATAAAACATAGTTATGCAGTAAAAGAAGGCCCGGATATTTCTCATCGGGGAATATTTTTAAGCACCGGTTCAACACTTTTATTGCTGCCTTATACTTACCGTATTTATCGTA